>CAZUPI010000001.1:0-98897 GCA_964621755.1 uncultured Ruminococcus sp.
ACCATATGTTGCGGTAAAAGAAGTATTCTTTGTTATCGCAGAGCCAAGCGTATAGCCAGTTATAGTAACGCCGCTGGATGTGGTTTTCGTGACCGTGGTACCATTGTTGTAGGTAACATTGACCGTTACACTGCTAATCTTTCCACCACTTTGAATCTCATAGTTATTAACAGGAGAGGTGATGGTAACAGTTTCCACTGCAATTTTATCTACCGTAACAGAAATTTCCTTTGTGAAGCTTGTCCCTGGAACCGCGATTGTTACCTTTGTGTCAGTGGCAGACAATGTCGACGGGCTTACTGTATAGTTGCTCGTCTCTATCCACTCATCGCTATCGTTGTACTTTACGCTGACAGTAATACCCTTTGTATCGAAACTGTCACCTTCATAATAGTGTCTCTGAATGTAGTTGTTTTCCTCAACTTTAAATCCATTCTCTTCGATTTTTCTCTCTTTAACGGTCACAGTTATCTCATTGGATTTCAGCTCCCCACACAGCGCCCATATTTTCGCAGTTCCCTCTGAAAGACCTGTCACTGTGCATGTTTTTCCCGAATCAGAAACAGAAGCAACGGATCGAACGGTTGAATACCACACGATGTCCGATTCATTGATGTCTACATTAGCGGTAAGGGTCAAAATTATTTTATTATTGTTGCCGCCGTTATAAATTTCGGTTTTATCAGCTGCTATTGTGATAGCAGGAGTTTCAGCTTCCTCCGCAAACACGGTCGCAGGCAGGATGATAGCAACTGCGAGAAGAAGAAAGACAAAACTCAAAATTTTCTTTTTCATTTTATTTCCTCACTTTCTATTTATTTTCTTTATATATTTATATATGCCCGCGCAAGGCAGACACTTCTACAGGATAATCATATCACAACGCAAGCCAAAAAGGAGCGCTTATTCATAAAATTTACAATATTTTAACAGAATTTTAACAGAAGTGTCGGTTTCCCGCTCCCCATATATTCCTTAGACGTTCATACCGCGCCAAAAGTTCCACAATTTTCAGACAATTTAAAGTTCGATTTTCCTTATTCGCGTGCGCGCCAAGCAGGACGCATCCTCCTCAGAGACCCCGCCCGCGCAGTATGCCAGAATCGCCTCATGCTCGTCAAGGAACATTATCGCGGGATAACAGAAGCCGGCGTTCGGGTCGTCCTCGATGACCTTCGGCGCACCCCAGTGAATCCCGAATCCGTCGAGCGTCCCTTCCGCAATCACCAGTGGGGTGCGGCCGCCCGTCCAGACCCGCGCGTGTGCACGGCCGAAATACTCCGGAACAGGATTCCACACAGCGTAATACTTGCCGGAATACTCGTTTTTCTTAATCAGCAGCGGCGACGCAGGTCCTGTGAACCGCGACGGCTGCGGTGCAAACCACGTTGTTCCGCCGTCAATCGAGACACTTTCGTAATGTCTTCCCAAATCGGTTCGGAAGTACGCATACAAAACTCCGGGAGCAAACTCGACCAGTCCAGGCTCCTGCAAGCCCGTTCCCGAATAGGCGCCGCCGGTGAGGGCAATCATATCCGAGATTTGCCGCCACGTATAGCCGTCGTCGTCGGAGGCATAAAATGCCGCGCGTGCGCGCCCGTCATAGCGTGCGTTTGGCCCGTAGCGTCCCATAGCAGACGGATGAATTGCCGCAGGGATGAGCAGCCGTCCCGCAGAGGTTCGGACGACACGGTCGTTATTGACTACGTAGTACCCGGGGTAGTCTGACACGCACCTTACCGGTTCGCCGAAAGATTCCATTTCGTCTGCGGAGCGTCTAAGCAGGACTTCGGAGACAATATTGTGGCGTTTGAGCAGATAGAACAGTCCGACGTCGCCGTTTTGCAGGCGGTAGAGAGACACGCTCATGCAGTTTGTTTCGTCCGCGGCTTCGTCAAGATTCGGCTTTACCAAAATCCGCGGTTCGCTGAACGTTTCGCCATTGTCACGCGAGAAAATCGCCGCAATTTCCGCATAGGCATGGTCGCCAGAGTCGTTCCCACGGTAGCGGCTGTACGCATATGCGATGCGTCCGTCCCGGAGGCGGAGAAACGAGCCCTCACTGTTCCGCGGATTTCCATCAGATTGGGAAACATCCGGGGTCGAGTGAGTGGCTTTGCGTGGTGCTAAATCTAACATAGAGTCATCCTTTCTATTTTTTATTGATGGATATCGTCTTCGAACTTATGGATAGATTCGGTTTTGCCGATTACGGTTATGCTGTCTTCAGCGTGGAGGACCATATTGGGGAGAATGTCAGTCGATATTTTTCCATCATGCTTGCGTGCAATGATGTTTAATCCATATTGTCTGCGGAGATTCAAGTCTATGACCGTCTTTCCCTCCACCTTTTCACTCAGCTTGATTTCCATAATATCCACTTCATCGCTCAATGATATGTATTCGAGCACGTTCGGAGAAATCAGTTTGCCTGCGAGCCGGATAGCCATATCGTGTTCGGGATATACGACCTCCGCGCCAAGCATGCTTAAGACCTCGCCTTGCTCTGGACTCGTCGCTTTTGAAATAACGCGCGGTACGCCGAGCCGAAGTACTGTCAAGGTTGTCAAGATACTCACGTCAATTTTATCGCCGATGCAAATCACCGCCACGTCTGCCTCCGCAATTCCGGTCGCTTCCAGACTTTCTTTTGTCATTTCGCTTATAACAAACGCATTGTCCGTAAATTCGGAAGCCGCCGTGATTTTCGCACGGTCACGGTCGATTGCAAGCACATCACAACCTTTCGCCGCAAGCTCCTTCGCTAATGCAAAGCCAAACCGTCCAAGTCCTACAATTGCATATAATTTATCCGATTTTTTTCGTTTTGCCATATATTTACCAGTCCTCCCTTTTTGTATTCCCTTTGCAAAACCATGTGCTCCTCAGCCAATCGGAATATCTTCCTCCGGTCTGGATATTTTAGGAGGCGCGCTGTTCACCCACATGGTCGCGATTGTCATTGGTCCAAGCCTGCCGATGTACATTGTGAGAATAATGATAATTTTAGATGCCGCGCATATGGTTGGGGTTACGTCCATGGACAAGCCGACTGTCGCGACGGCGGATATCATTTCAAACAGCACCTGCGCCATAGTCAACTGCGGCTCAATCAAAGATACTATAAAAGAAGCAAAAATCACCCAACTTAATCCGAGAGAGACAATAATAAACGCCTTATGCAAGGTGTCATCCTTCAGCTTTTTGCCAAAAACCACCGCTTCTCGTCCCGTTGCCGTGGAGATGAGCGATTTTATCAGCACAAACATCGTTGTTGTTTTCATACCGCCGCCCGTCGAGCCCGGAGACGCGCCGATAAACATGAGAATGCACATCACAAAAACGCCAGACGTGGAAAATTTTGTGAACGGGAACGTCGTAAATCCCGCCGTTCTGGCGGTCACGCTCGCGAAAAATGCGCCCATCCACGTGATGTTCTCTCTCTCCGTCAGCTTAATGAGCAGCCCTCCCCCGAAAAACAGCACTGCCGTCATCAGCAGCGCCACCTTCGTATGGAGGGACAGCTTCGGCTGCTCGCGATAGAATTTTCTCTCACTGATTTTGTCAGCTTTTCTCAAACGACGTATCTTCACCGTCGCGCGGATATATGCGAAAAGATCGCGTATCACATAAAATCCAAGCCCGCCCGCCAAAACGAGAAACGCCGTCGTCACATTCATCCACACATCATCTGCATAACCGGTCAGGCTGACGCCGCCGCCAAAAATATCAAATCCGGCATTATTGAAGGAAGCAATCGAGTGAAAAACAGAAAGCCAGACCGCGCGTCTAAGCGGATATTCTCGGATAAACGTAAAAAACGACATCGCCGCTCCAAGGAATTCGATTGAAAACGTGAGCGCCACCACAGCGCGGATAAGCGGCATCACATCCTTAAAAGTAGGATAGTTGAGCGCCTCCCGTACCAGATTGTATTCCCGCTGATTCAGTCGTCCTCCCAACAAAGCGATCAAGCCAACCCCAAGAGAGGTAAGACCAAGTCCCCCAATCTGAATCAGCAAAATAAGAACGACCTGCCCGAACATAGAGAAGTCAAGTCCCGGGTCAAGAGTATTCAGTCCCGTCACACAGACCGCGCTGACCGCTGTAAAAAGCGCGTCAAGCAAAGAAATCTCCGTCCTTCCGGTGTGTGCGGCAGGAAGCATCAACAAAGCCGTCCCGACCACGATCACCGCTAAAAAACCGCACGCAATCACTTTAGCCGGGGAAAAACGCTTAATTTTCATAACATTCTATTTCCAGAATCAAAAAACGGCATAAAAATGCCGCTTTTTCCCTCACTCAGCAGATGATTCTTTATTCGACTTTTTTTGCGCTGTGAAACGCTCCAGAATCATCACCACACCGATAATCACACCGATCACAATGAAGATACACAGCATCCCCAGCCCCATATATTTTAAATTTGAAACGAAATTTTCAGGATGAAACGCAAAATCCGCGAAAAAGGAAGACAAAAATACCAGTAACTTCATATAATCCACCTCTCGATTTCAATATCCTGCCGCCCAGCCTAAAGGTTTAAGAGGGCATGCGTATCTTCTTACATAAAGAAACTCAAAATCAATCCGCCCGCTATGACAGAGGCTATCTGTCCGGACACATTTACCCCAATAGAGTGCATCAGAAGGAAGTTCTGCGGATCCTCTTTGAGACCCATTTTGTGGACGATTCGGCCGGACATCGGGAAAGCCGAAATACCCGCCGCTCCAATCATTGGATTGATTTTCTTTTTGAGGAACAGGTTCAAAAACTTTGCGAACAGAACGCCGCCCGCCGTATCGAAAATAAACGCAACCAGACCGAGCACCAGAATCAGAATCGTATCGAACGTCAAAAACTGCTCTGCGTTCATCTGCGACGCAATCGTGATGCCAAGGAAAATCGTAATAAGGTTTGCAAGCACCTTCTGCGCCGTCTCGGACAGCGAATTCAGCACGCCGCATTCGCGGATAAGATTGCCGAACATCAAGAACCCGATAAGAGAAACGGACGCCGGTGCGACAAGTCCTGCTACAACCGTAATAATGATAGGGAAGAGTATTTTTGTAACCTTTGAAACTTCTTTTCCCTCGTACGTCATGCGAATCATGCGTTCTTTTTTTGTCGTAAGCAGCCGGATGACCGGGGGCTGGATTATCGGTACAAGAGCCATGTACGAATACGCCGCCACCATAATCGGAGCAAGGTACTGCGAATGCAGCTTATTCGCAACGACAATCGCGGTAGGCCCGTCTGCCGCGCCGATGATGGCAATGGAAGCCGCGTCGTTCTGGTCGAAGAAAATCGATGCAAGACATAGGGTGAAGAAGATTCCGAACTGCGCTGCCGCGCCGAAAATCATCAGCTTCGGGTTTGCAAGAAGCGGCCCGAAGTCAATCATCGCGCCGATGCCGATGAATAGTATCAGAGGAAACAGCTCGTTTGCGATTCCGGCGTTGAACAGTGTTGTCAGCGCGCCGGCCTCAGTTTCGCCGTTTTCGAGGACCTGCGTAATCGCGCCGGAGTTGGGGAGATTTACAAGAATCGTACCGAATCCAATGGGGAGGAGCAACGTAGGCTCCATATCCTTTTTGATGGCAAGGTAAATGAGGATTCCGCCGATTATCCACATGATAACGTAGCGGAAGTCGAGCTGTAAGATATTTTCGTAAAGAATTTCCACGTTAGCTTCTTAATTCCTTTCCAAGTAAAAACATACGCGACCCGCGGCCTGTTAGATAACTACAAATTTACTATATTGTACTACATTTTGGAGACTGTGTCAAGAGTATCGCAAAAATCGCACGACAGCAGTTTCCCTTTTGGGAAAGAGGGGATACGGTGGAGGTTTTCGAAAAAAGCATCCCCTCGGGACGTTGCAGAGCTGCTTCGTGACACAATCACCTACTGTCTATTTTCGGAAAGCAGCCCGTGTACAGTCTTTAAATCCTCGCGGCAACGCTCCCGCATGACTGCCGCGTGTTCAGCAAGACTTTTCCTGATTTCCGCATGATTCTTGATAATGCGCTGGACGCACTCCATCGTGCTTCCGGCAATACCGCCGCTATCCAGCGACACCACGTACGGCTGCCCAAGCGACCGCATCAGCGACGAAACCTTCGGGTCGTACGCAAGGCCGACTACGGGAATTTCCGCAGAGGAAGCAAAAATTATCGCGTGCAGCCGCATACTAATGACAAATTCCGCCTTCGACAGTACGCCGATAAGCTCCGGTGCGTTTTCCGGCAAATATGTCACAGCGGCGTATTGTTTTCCGCCGTCCGCAGCTTTTTGCTTCATTATTCCGCCGTAGACCTCCGCAAAACGAGCGCAGACCTCGCTGTCCTGCGCAGGCTGCATCGGAATGATAAACGGTATGAACCCATACTTTTCCGATATCTGCGCACATACCTTTGCCGTTTCGTTCGCAACGTACATCGGGTCAGAAGACGCCGCAGACTGAAACGGCCGCAGAGATACAACAAAGAATCCGCTTTTCACTCCGATTCGTTCCATTGTACGCGTCAGTCTGTGCTCGTCATACGGTTTTATCAAATAAGCCGGGTCCGCAGTCACGTTGATTTTGTCCCGCACTACTCCAATCCGGCGAAGCTCCTCCGCTGAATCCGCATCGCGCACCGAAACCTCCGTTGCGCAACTGACTACACGCGCGGTCAGCTTGCGGTTCGACTTATACCGCACCGGTCCGACGCCGTTTGCATAAATGTACGATTTTACCCCGCATTTCTCCGCAATTCTGATGACTGCCGCGTAATATTTCAAACTCCGCTTACTTGTCGCGTCCTGCAGCAGGCTTCCGCCGCCGGACAGAAGCAGCTTTGCATGTGAGATTGTCCGGTAAACCGCAGGAAAGTGAAAACGGGAAATGCACCGCAGTCCGGTTCGCCTGGTATCGGCTTTCGGATGACGGGTCAGGGCGGCGATTTTGACATCCGGAATCTCATCGGCAAGGGTTGCCGCAATCACGTCGAGCAGACTTTCGTCGCCGAGGTTGCCGAATCCGTAGTAGCCGCTCACCACAATATCGGGGTCTCCGTGATACGGTACGGGCGCGGCCATTTCGGCACGGTACATCTCCGTATAATCCTCCGCCATCCTGCGGGCGGTATAGTGGCGGAGAATGAATTCCCGGTTGAACTCTCCCATACGCGTCAGTTCTTCCGGTGATTTTTTCATCAGACAAGCCGCCCACGCATACAAGGTATCCTCGTCCGCCAAATCGAAGCCGCGGCAGCAGAAGTTGGTGTCGACTGCCGGTTCGATAATGGATTCATCAAAAATGCCGAGCGCTCCCTGTCCTCCGGCGACGATAACCGGCTTTGCCGCCGACATTGCCTCGAGCGCCGACCGTGAGACTGCGATAAATATGTCCGCAGCAGCGGTGTATTCATTGATATTGGATACCGCGCCCGCCATTGTGACCAGTTTTCGTCCGGCGATTCTGTTTACTTCGTCAGCCATACGGCAAAGCGTATCGAACTCCGTCCCGCCTCCGACGATAATAATATCGGTATCGGGAAAATTCTCGGCGATTCGCGGAGCGATACGGATAAGCTTATACGCCGGATCCGCACGGTCGGCGTCGAGCCGGCTAATCGAGACGATTCTGCGGTGGTTTTTGTTCAATTCGAGGGAATCGAGCAGAGCGTCATACGGCACATCCGGTGAGAATTTGCGCGTGTCGATGCCGTTGATGGTCAGGTAGATTCTCTCGCGCGGATAACCGTACTCGCGAACGAGGTAGTCTGCAATGTCGTCCGAGACAGCCATCACGCGGTCGCCCCATCTGGCAATTTTCCGCCACAGGGGGTTCATCGAAAAGTTGAGATGCGCAGTCGTGACAAAGCGGAACTTCAGCTTATCGCAAAGCATCCCGCAGATAAACGAGGGGATCCTCGCATGCGCGTGGACGATATCGAAACCGCCGTTACGAATGAGCCGCCCGAGCCCGCAGTACGCCCTGACCACAGATACCGGTTTTTTGGTGTGCAGGGGAAGCGCGACATGTTTGACGCCGAAAGAAGTCAACTCGTCGGCATAGACGCCGCCAAAGGAGGCAAGCGTCACGTCATGTCCGTCCCGCTGAAGCTCCCGGCACAGCTCCAGAATGTGCGTTTCCGCCCCGCCGATATTCATCGACATGGTTACCATCAAAATTTTCATAATATTTTGTTTTGGGGAGAGATTTGTGGGGCGCTTTCAGGGGAAAACCACACCCTCCCGGAACCCTTTTCAAGATAGAAATGGCAAATGAATCTCGTTTATTATATCACACGAAGCGCGGACTGTCAATCGCTTGCGAAAAACGGGTATGCTCAAATACAATGTCAGCAGCAAAAGAAAAAGGCCCCCGGTAAACGGCCCGGGGGTCTTTCTTATCTTAAAGTTATAAGGTGTACTTTAAAGATGAAAATTATTATTCACCAAGAATGGCGTCGACAATAGTTTCAACGGAGTGACCTGTAATATAAGTAGCGGGTACAAAAGTCTGTGTTGTACCATCATCAAGTGCTGCGTAGTAGTACTCGCCAGCAGTAATATGGTTCAGAACATTGGATTCAAATACTACGGTTCCATCAGTATCTGTAATCTTAACCAGAATGTGGATATCATCCCCATAGGTATAGTCACCATTGTCATTAATTGTTACTCTGAGAGTCTGAACATCATCTTCATTGAATCTGAATTCAACAGACTGAACAAGTTCGCAATCAGCGCAATCCTTTGTAGGAACGTCTGCATCTGCATATTCAGCAGCAACGATGCTGTCATAAATTACAGTTGTAGGAACGACGTTAACCTTCTTATCACCGATGGAGTATGTTGCAGTGTAACGTTCATCTATATGATCGCCCGTTGTACCGAATGCATAGCCTGCCTCAGCAATCTTAGCGTGGATGCCTTCTACAGCATCGCCTTCGAAGGAGTACTTAACGCCGAGGATGTTAAGAGTCTTAGAAACATCAACGCCGCCAACGCTTACAGTAGTCTCAGTGTAGATAACCTGACCAACGATCTTAGCGTCGTCAAGCACAACTACGTCGAACTCGTCGCTATACTGTTCTTCGGAAGTTACTGTAGTTGTAACTTCGTCAGGATTGATGTAGAAGATTGCCTTATTGGTATTTACATCGAATACAAGAGAAGCGGTGAGGGTTGTGATATTGTTCTTTTCAACATAATCATCAATCTTATCCTGAGCAATCGATTCAATGCCTGTGATAACGCCCTTCGTGTTATATGTTACGATGAAGTACGCTGTACTGGTAACCTTATCGCCGTGGAAGTTTGCATAACCGTCAGCAGTAACCTTACCAACAAGGAAGTCGTCTTCGATCTCATCGAAACGTGTAGCATCCTTTACATTGTAATGCGACCCATCTACGAGTGTAACAGAAGCTGCATAGTAGGTATCAGCGTCGGGGTAAGCGGTGTTAACTTCCTTTACAATAGCCGTAGCGTCTGCCACGCCTACATCCTCAACGAGAACGCCGTCTACTGCGTAGTACATATGGCCTTCCTTGAGGTCAACGTTTGTTCCGACATAAACCTTATTTGTTGTGCCGGTCATAACATCGAATACGGCAACCTCAACGGTAGTTGCGCCAAGGAGGTACCAGCTGTCGGAGTCAGCTCCGTTGTAGTTAGCGGAGTAGTAAGTGTCGTCAAGAAGAATAACAAGACTTGTCTTGTATGTATCCTGGAAGCCGGTGATATCAGTAGCATTTACGATAACGTAAACTCTGTCAGTCGTAGAGCCGAGTTCCTGACCGGTAACTGCCCAGCCATCCTGGAGTTTGCCTTCGTATACATAGATAGGAGCGTATACGAGAGAACCGGTAATATTTTCAGGGATAATTACATACTTGTCTTCATCCTTCATCTTCTTATCAGAAGCTGTGCCTTTGACAGTGTAGGTCATGTAACCGTCGCTAGTAGCTTTGATAGAAACGTTTGTAAGGGTTGCATAATCGGTGTCTACTTCGTACGTGCCATCGCTAGTGAATTCACCTGCAAGCTGTACATAGTATACATCTTCTTTTTCGTCATAAGAGGAAATAGCGTAGATAGCACCCTGGCTGAAGGATTCACGAGCCTTAGCATCCGTGAGGTAGTAGTAGTAGTCGCCCTTCATCCAGTTGTTGTAAGAGCCGATTCTGAACTGTTCATACTTGAGGTCAGATGTGGAGTAGCCGTTTATCACGATGTAACCATCGGAGGAGAGGCCTGCATAGCTGTCAACAACGATGAGTTCAGTCTTTGTAGCGCCAACAGGTGTTACATAAACGAGCTTGCCGTCAACTACAACGTACTCAACAAACTGGTTGAAGAGGGAACGAAGCAGTCCGGTGTAAGCAGCCTTTGTAGCAGCCGTTGCGTTTACATGGTAGAAGCCTGTGCCGGCGAGTTCATCATAATCAATCTTATACTGAGTATCGCCGATTGTAACGGTTGCATTGCTTACATTGTAAGCGCGAACAACGCCTGTAGAAGCGAATGTATCAGCATCCGTGCCGTCTTCAATGTTCTTCACAACCTTGATAGCGCCTGTTTCAGCGTCGTAGCTGTAAATTACATAACCGTCAACATAGTCGCCGTCTTCGTCGGTGAGAGGTTCATAACCTTCAACAAACCATGCTCTGGGAACGATGTGAGCGCATGCTGTGCCTTCAATGATTGTGTTGAATGCGTATGTGTCAGAAAGGTCGATACTCTGTGTCTTTGCAGCAACAGCGGCATAAGAATTGAGGTTGGCAATCTTATAGGAAGCCTTGTTTACGCCGCAAGAGCTGCAATAAACGGTGGAGTTGGAGAAGTAACCAAGCTTGTAGGATTCGTAGATACCACGGTCAGCAACGCCGTCAAGGTTTGTATCAAACAGCTTGAGAGAAGCGTAAGCGGACTTAGCAATGCTTGTGGTAGCTGTTTCGAAGCCTGCATATTCACGAGTCCTTACAACATTGAGGAGGTCGCTGTTGTAGAATTCTACGAATTCATCTTCGGACATCCAGTTAATACCAATGATTGTGCCATCGGAAGTTGTCTGATAATCATAGTATCTGTTGAGGAGTTCGTTGTAGTACCATGCTACTTCGTAGAGAATGTTTCCGTCGTCGTCCTTAGCGAGACCGTCGTCTTCATCTTCATCTTCTACAGGCTGCAGAATATCGCCGGTAGTCCAGTCGATAGCGATCAGGTTCTTGGAAACGTATTCTTCCTTAATAACGTTGTTAGCGGTGAATACGATAACTTCCGGCTTTGTGGAAGCGGTTACGTTTACATAGGACTTGGAGGAGTACTTGGAAACGAGAGCGTAGTCGTTCTTGAAGTTCTCGATAGGATATTCCTGAGCCTTGCCTTTATCGTCTGTGAGACCGAGGTTCCAGAGAGTATCGATAAGGAGAGATTCGTAAGTATAGATACTAACGAGGTTGGAATCTGCATCCTTTTCGAAGAGAACGTAGTAGGAATCACCAACTACTGCTTCGTCGTCGTGAGAATGATTTGCCTTGGAGAGACCGAATTCTTCGGCGTATGCATAGTATGTATCGTCGCCGAGTGTTCCGTCGTCATTGAGAAGCTTGAAAGCAACGATAGAGCCGTTCTTACCGGAATCATCTGTCTTAACAGAATTCTTGAAGTAGTTGTAAGCATAATCGGATTCAAGCGCCTTTGTTGCATCCTTATTGTCCTGGATGAATGTGTTGAGGTCGGAAGCTACGATAACAATCTTTTCCCAACCGAATTCAATACCGAAGGACTGGAGTGCGAGAGTTGTGCCGTTCTTTGTTGTTGCAAAGAGGGCATTGTAGAGAATCTGACAAACTTCACCACGTGTAAGAACGTCAGTGTAAGCAACTCCTGTGATACCATCGGTCAGACCGAGGTTAACGGCCTTTTCGATGTAGCCCCACGGCCATTCGAGACCCTGGTAACCAAGGGTACGAACTACCATTGTGAGAGCGTTCTGGTATGTAATACCGTCTGTCGGGCCAAACTTACCGTTGCCGTAGCCTTCGATAATGCCCTTCTGGTTTGCGTAGGAGATAGCGCCGAGGTAGCTGGCTGCGGGTTCTTCGTCTACGTCTGTGAAGATAGACTTATTTTCCGGACCATCTTCCCACTGCTCGTCGTCAACCCAACCTGTGGAGATACGAGCTACGAGCAGAGCCATCTGCCAACGTTCGATGTCGTCTTCAGCCGCGAGATTGTCAACGGCTTTTCCCTTGTAAATGCCATATGCGTTGAGGAATGTGACAGCCTTGTCGTAAGGACCGGCTTCTTCTTCCTCTTCTGCAACTTCAATAGCAGCGTCCTCTTCCGGAGCTTCGTCAGCGATAGCTTCGTCAGCAAGGATATAGGATGCGCATGAAGCAGACATCACAAGGGCAAGAATCAGAGAAAGAACTTTTTTCATCTTTTTCTGTGCTCCTTATAATGATAATTGTTTTTGTGGGTATAACGCCGTTTCGTCTGTACCCTACGCCGATATCTTACCACATCCTGTTTTATATTTCAAGAGTTTTCCTTAAGATGTAATGTAAGTGAAATATTAAACCCTGCTTAATATTGGAAAGGGACACAAATGTATTATATTGAAGCTTTTTTTGACATGAAAGGCTGGAAAATGTCAAGTTTTATGTCCCTCGCAGACGATTTCTGCCGCGCAGAACGTAAAAAACCGCTGTTTTGCCAGAGTCAATATAAACGCGCGAAAGGAACTGGCGCATCTTATTTATAACGCACATTTTTCTATTGCAATTTTGGAATATTTGTCGTATAATAACCATGATTGTAAATTTCTCCGCGGAGCACATAAACCAATGTTTAAAAAACGCGTTGTCAAAAGATTTTCTTCCTTTATTATAATACTTCTCCTTCTTCAAGTCTTCCTTCCCGCGCTTCCCACGCCGGTCTGCGCGGATTCGGAAAAAATTGTCGTTATCCTTGACGCGGGACACGGCGGTATGGACGGCGGCTCGGATAAAGGAATCCGTACCGAAAAGGAATATAACCTGATTCTCGCCCAGTATGTCGCAGAAGCCCTGCGCGCCAATGGAAATTTTGAGGTCCGCCTCACGCGAGAGGATGATACCTACCTGCAATTTCTTGAGCGCGCCTTGTACATACGCGAATACAATGCCGATATATTAATCAGTCTCCATTGCAACAGCAACGAGGATTCGTCCGTAAAAGGAAATATGGCGCTCGTCTCAGTGATTGATAAATTCAACGCCTCCACCCTCGCCGGAAAAATCCTTGACGCTATCAGCAGCGCTGTAGATATCAACTGCGGCAATGTCGCAACCCGTGAAGATACCGGCGATTCCCTCGGCGTGTACTATTGGAACGACGAATACCAGTGGGATATGCCCGGCGAACGTTCTTCCGGAACCGTCAGCGATTATTTCAGCATCAATACATGGTCCTCCAAGTTCGGAACGCCTTCCATCATTGTCGAGCATGGGTACGTTTCCAATGCCCATGACCGCGAAATTCTTGACAGCGACGAAAATCTTAAAAAAATCGCCTACGCTGAAGCACAGGCCGTCATCGATTTCTATACAGGTCACACACACCAGTGGCCGTCGGAAAAAACCGTCGACTATCCGTCAAACTGCACGCTCACCGGGACAAAATCATATCGTTGCCAAATCTGCGGCATGAAATCTGCCACGGAATCCCTCCCGGCGGCCCCTGATACCCACTATTGGAGACAAACTGCAAGTCTCGCCGCAACCTGTACAGAAGACGGATATATCGAATATATCTGCCAAATATCGGACAACCTAAACAGCAAGGGATACCCCTGCGAGGTACACTACTATACGGCAACCCTCCCCGAAACAGGGCACAATTATCAAGTCATCGAAGATACGCAGGCGGGACACGGAAAGGATGGTCACTACATCCAAAAATGCCTGTACTGCGGCGACGTCATCGAGGAGGTACGCCCCGGCGACCCGCACCAATACGAAATCACAGCCAACATTCCCCCGACGTGTACGGAGGATGGCGGCGTCGCCTACGCCTGTACGGTGTGCGGCGATTCCTATACCGAAACCATACCTGCGCTCGGGCATGATTTTGAGGAAATCGAACGGGTGGAAATCTCCGGCGACACAAACGGATATATCCTATACAAATGCCGGACCTGCGGGGAAGAGAAGCGCGAAATCCTGTCGGCATGCGAGCACGAATACACGAACCGGATAGAAACGCCCGCAACCTGCGAAACAAACGGAAAAATCAGCGAGACGTGTTCCAAATGCGGATATGTTCATGAGGAAATCCTTCCGGCGACGGGGCATACGCTGACCGTCATGATGGATGTTCCCCCGACCTGCGAAAACGAGGGCTACTACCGCGCGGAATGCTCTGTCTGCGGAGCGAAATTTATCGAGAACAGACCTGCCATCGGGCATACATATATAATAAAGGAAGAAACCCAGCACATCCTCACAAAAGTCTGCCAAATCTGCGGGCAGGAGATTACGGAGGAAATCACGCGCCGAAACCTTTTGTCGATATTCCAAAACCCGGCAGCGGCAATTATCCTGTGCGTAATTCTGATACAGCTCATCGCAATTCCGGTTATTGTCGTATACCATCACCGCCATCAGAAAAAGCTGTCGGAAATCCGCCGAAAGACGGAAACGTATTACGAAAATGAGGAAAAAGAAGAGCTTCACAGCCAAAAGTAAAATCTGAGTTTTCCAAAATCGCACGTCCTGTTATTCCTTTTATATAATATTATGATTCGAGGTAATCGTATGTCATTCACATCGCTGCTGTCGACCATTGCCACGCTTGCGCTTCTGCTTGCGTGCGGGATTGTCACCGGAAAGCTCGGCGTAGTCGACGAACGTTCCACCGAACGCTTGTCGTCCCTTATTGTAAAAGTCGGGCAGCCGTTTCTTATTATCAACGCCCTCATCAAACTCGAACCGACGCCGGAAAATGTGCGCACCGGTTTCCTGATGCTGGGACTCGGGCTCGCCCTTCACATTTTTATGGCGGTCATCGCACACTTTCTCGCAAAGCCGATACGCCTTCCTGACGAGAGAAAGCTGACCGAATTCGGTATGCTGTTTACCAACTGCGGCTTCATCGGCTTCCCAATCCTTGAGTCCATCTTTGGAGAAACCGGACTATTCTACGGCGCGTTCTACATCGTCAGCTTCCACCTGTTTACCTGGACGTGGGGCATCGCCATTCTCGCCCGCGGACGAGACGACATCAAAATCACGCCGCGCAAGATTTTCATAAACTACGGCACGATTCCCTCTCTCATCGGCATCCTCATTTTTCTCAGCGGTCTTCGCCTGCCCGTATTCGCAACGGACTTCACCGCCTACATCGCCGGCCTGTGTACCCCTATCTCAATGCTCATTACCGGCGCAAACCTCAGCCGCCGCGGCCTGAAATCCATGCTCACAAACCCGGCCGTCTACCTGACAAACATCACTCGTCTCATCCTGATTCCGCTCGCCGTAACGACCGTCATGTGGCTCATCGGCGCACCTGACTACATGATTATCTTCTCCTGCGTCATGTCAGCAATGCCGACCGCCGCAGTCATCACCATGTTCGGCGAAATGTACGGCATCTCTCCCGGCTGCGCAGCAGAGCTCGTCGGTTCTACCTCCCTCGTCTCTGTTCTGACTCTCCTTCCTATTATTAAATTCGCTGAGTTTTTGTGTACGCATCCGATAGGATGGTAAGGATAACCATACGGGGGACGCTTCTAAAGAAGCGTCCCCCTATTGTTTCCCTTCGTATGGTTCATAAATGAACAAAAGTTTTCCAAATATGCCTTGCAGCGAAAGGCATATTTATGTTTTCTTTACATTTTATCTGTAGAATGAAAAGTCCTGTAGTTTTATACTATTATAACATGAATGCAAACAAAACTCTCATTCTCACAGAATACAGGTGAATTACATGCTACGTCTTACGAATATAACCAAAACGTATCCTTTAAGCGATGTTACAGCGCTGCGCGGGGTGTCGATTGCTTTCCGTCCCAGTGAATTTGTATCGATTCTCGGACCGTCCGGATGCGGAAAAACGACCCTCTTAAACATCATCGGTGGACTTGACCGCTATACCTCCGGTGAGCTTTCTGTGTGCGGCGTTCCGACAACTGACTTCCGCGACCGCGACTGGGACAGCTACCGCAACCACTCTATCGGATTCGTCTTTCAAAGCTACAACCTCATCCCACATCAGACTGTACTTGCAAACGTCGAGCTCGCCCTCACGCTGTCCGGCGTCTCGCGCTCCGAACGCAGAAAACGAGCAGTGGAGGCACTTGAGTCTGTTGGACTGGGCGACCAGCTTAAGAAAAAGCCAAGCCAGATGTCCGGCGGTCAGATGCAGCGCGTCGCAATCGCTCGTGCGCTCGTCAACGACCCAGACATTCTCCTCGCGGACGAGCCTACCGGCGCGCTGGATTCTGAAACAAGCGTCCAAATCATGGAAATTCTACGCAAAATCGCCGAGCGGAAGCTCATCATCATGGTGACGCACAATCCGGATCTGGCAGACAAATATTCCACCAGAATCATTCGTCTGCTCGACGGCAAGGTCCTCTCCGACTCCGACCCGTATGACCCGGCAGAAGAGGCGGCGGAGGTTCATGCCGCAGACCAATCCAACGCGGCGCCCGCTGAATCCGCCAAACCCGGACGCACCTCCATGTCGTTCGCGACCGCTGTATCACTTTCCTTGAACAACCTTATGACCAAAAAGGGACGCACGTTCCTCACCGCGTTCGCCGGAAGCATCGGCATCATCGGAATCGCACTGATTCTGTCTTTGTCGAACGGAATCAACCTCTACATTGAGAAAGTGCAGACGGACACGCTGTCCACCTATCCCATCTCCATCACGCAGACGACCGTCGATATGTCCTCGCTCATGTCCTCGCTGGTGGCGTCTCGTGAAGAAAAGCTCGAGTCGCATGAAGCGGGCAGGGTATACTCCAACGCCATGATGTACGAACTCATGGACACGATGATGTCCACCGATGTACATCAAAACAACCTCACTGACTTTATCTCGTTTATCGAAAGCGACGAGTCCGGCATATCCGAGTACGCGTCTATCATTATGTATGGTTACGACGTGCCACTGAATATCTATTCTGCTGATACCACGGACGGCGTGACCCAGCTGAACCCGTTGAGTCTGTTTTCCGCCATGGGAATGGGCATGAACGCAGACGGCGAGAGCTCGTCCATAAGCAGCATAATGGCCAGCGCATCCGGTATGGACATCTGGCAGAAGATGATTGACAATGAGCAGCTCATGTCCGAGCAGTACGACGTCATCGCGGGACACTGGCCCAAAACCTTTGATGAGGTAGTCCTCGTAGTCGATGAGAACAATGAAATAAATGATATTTACCTTTATGCCCTTGGATTCAAGGACAGTGCGGAACTGAAGGATATGATGTCCGCAGTTGCGGCAGGCGAAAAATTCAACGCAGACGACGAAAGCTGGTCGTACGACGAAATCCTGAATCACGAATTTGCGCTGGTGCTCCCCTCTGACTGCTACCAGAAAAACGACGACGGCACGTTTACCTATATGGGAGACAACGAAGCGTACATGAAGGTTGTGATTGAAAATGCACAGAAGCTGAAGATTTCCGGCATCGTGCGTCCGAACTCCGAAGCGGTAGCCACATCCATGACCGGAGCCATTGGATACACATCCGCGCTGACGGACTATTTGATAGACCAGGCCGCAGACGCCGAAATTGTTCTGGCGCAGCTTGCGGATGAGAAAACCGACGTTCTCACCGGACTTCCTTTTGACGACGGAACCACCGAAGTACCGACCGGTGCGGACATGGCGCCGTATATCAAGGAAGCGATATCCGCAATGAGCTCTGCGGACAAAGCGGCAATTTACACAAAACAGGTCTCCACGATGTCCGATGAGGAAGCAGCCGCATCCGCCGCAGAGCAACTCGCCGCCATGCCCGCTGACGCGGTGACAGAGATGGTGCGCAGCGTTATGACGGAGCAGAGCGGCATGGACGAATCGACGGTATCGGCGTACCTCGCGTCGATGTCGGAAGAGGATTTTGCGAACACCGCACTGAGCATCATCGCCGCGCAGGTAAAAGCCGCCTACACGGCGAACATAGAAACACAGCTCGGCTCACACTCCACGGACGAGCTTGCGGAATCCCTCGACGTCATGCTTGAGTCGCTGTCTGACGAGCAGGTCGCCGAAAAATTTGGGGAATATATGCCCGTGTGGTTCTCAGACTCCACGTATGAGGAAAATCTGGAAGCGTTCGGCTACTGCGACAAGACCTCCCCGACCTCGGTGAGCATTTATGCAGAAACCTTCGCGTCGAAAGACGCCATTGCGGATATCATATCGGACTACAACAAGCGCTGCTCAGACGAAGGACGTGAAGAAGACGTCATCAACTACACGGACTACGTAGCGCTGATGATGTCGTCCATCTCGACCATCATCAACGTGATATCATACGTTCTCATCGCATTCGTGTCGATATCGCTGGTGGTATCCTCCATCATGATAGGAATCATCACATACATCTCGGTCCTCGAGCGTACGAAAGAAATCGGCATTCTCCGTGCAATCGGTGCGTCCAAGCGTGACATCTCGCGTGTCTTCAACGCCGAGACCCTTCTCGTCGGTCTGACGTCCGGTCTCATCGGCATCGTCGTGACCCTTCTCCTGTGTATTCCGGCCAACATCATCATCAAGCAATTGACGGACATCTCCGGTCTCGCGCAGCTCCCCATTGTCGGCGGAGTCGCCCTCGTCCTTATCAGTATGGCCCTTACCCTTATCGCGGGTCTCATCCCGTCCAACTTTGCTGCCAAAAAGGACCCCGTAGAAGCCCTGCGAAGCGAGTAAAAATTGATCATAATTTGGGGGGAGAACTTTTTTTCTAAAAAGTTCCCCCCTAATCTTTACAGTCATTTAAATATATTTGCGAAGAGGTTCGGGGAGATGCTTTTTGAAAAAGCATCTCCCCGTCAAATTCACGTTATCTGTGGACAGGTATGATTCAGTCAAGGCTTACTCGGATGACATTCCAGGAGTGCTTGCCGAGGGTAGCGGTAATTGCGGTCTTGTCTGCCGACGCGTTGCCGGTCGCTTCGGGAATCACGGCGTTCGGGTTGTCAGCAGTGTTAATCGCCTTCATGTCGTCGTTCGACATGGTGATGTGCTCAAGGACAGCGGCGTTTTTGCCGAAAGCGGAAAGGTCACAGGTGAATTCGCTGTCTTCGTCGAGAGAGCGGTTAACTGCAAAAATATCCAGCTCGTTTGTATCTTCATGCAGAACAGCGAGGGATTCGATATACGGAACGTTCTTGACACGGTCGGTGGAATACGTGTCGCATGTCACGCGAGTATCGAGAACGGTGCCGCGTGCGTACTGTGACAGGTGCATGAACGGATAGAATATCGTCTGAGCATAACATCTGCCGCCGTTTTCGGTATTTTCCGTCATAATCGGTGCGATAACGTTGACAAGCTGCGCAAGGCAGGCCATCTTCACGCGGTCGCAGTGGCGAAGCAGCGTCATCAGGAGGCATCCGACAACGAGCGCATCCTCGAATGTATAAATATCCTCGAGCTGCGGCGGCGCGACAGACCACTTCTCAAACGGCCGGCCGTTGCTGTGGAACCATACGTTCCATTCGTCGAACGAGAGGTACATGGTCTTTTTCGAGTGCTTTATCTTCTTGATGTAGTCGGCAATGCCGCAAACGGTCTTGATGAACGTATCCATCTCAAGATTGGACGCGAGGAACGTGGGCGTATCATTGCTCGGATTTCCGTAATAATTATGCAGCGATAAATAATCCACATGGTCGTAGACATGGCGCAGGACCTCTGCTTCCCAGTCGCCGCACATGCCGTATCCGGATGAGCCGCAGGCAACCAGCTCGATAGACGGGTCCGTCCACTTCATGAGCTTTGCCGCTTCAGCGGCGATGCGGCCGTATTCCGTTGCGGTCTTCGCGCACATCTGCCACGGACCGTCCATTTCGTTGCCGAGGCACCATACTTTAACTCCGAACGGCTCTTCGAATCCATTCGCACGGCGCATATCGCTGTAGTATGTCCCGCCTTTAAAGTTGCAGTATTCGACCAGGTTTCTGGCGTCGTCAGGACCGCGTGTACCGAGGTTGACAGCCATCATGACTTCCGTATTTGCCTTTTTGCACCAGCTTTGGAATTCGTCGATACCGACTTCGTTCGTTTCCGTGGTTCCCCACGCAAGCTCGGGACGTCTCGGTCTCTTCGCCTTATCGCCTGTACCATCTTCCCAACGGTAGCCGGATACGAAGTTTCCGCCCGGATAACGCACAATCGGCACACCGAGCTTCTTTACCATTTCAATGACATCGCCGCGGAAGCCTTCCTCATCTGCGGTAGGATGCCCGGGTTCATAGATTCCGTGATACACGGCACGACCGAGATGCTCAATAAACGAACCAAAAATTCTCGGGTCAACCGCTCCGACCGTAAACGCCGGATGCAGGTTCAAAGTTGACTTTTTCATAAAACAGTCCTCCTATAGAACTAAAATCCAAAAATCTAAAAAGGGGGAAACGCGGCTCCTTGAAAGAAACCGGGCAAGAACTTTTCTGCTTTTTTGAAAGGAGCTTCCCCCTCAAATATCGGCTGCGGACAGGTATTCGCGTCCGTGTTCTGCGATATATTTTTTGCGCCCGGACAAATCGTCGCCGAGCATGAGTTCGAAAATGCGCGCGGTCGCGGCAGCGTCGGATGGGGTAACGCGGATGAGGCGGCGCGACGCCGGATTCATGGTCGTTTTGGACATCATGTCCGCGGAGTTTTCTCCCAGTCCTTTTGAACGCTGCAAGGTGTATTTGAGGTTCAAAGACTCGAACTTTTTGATAATTTCCGCTTTCTCCGGCTCATTGTAGGCGAACAGGATTTCTCCCTTCGACGGCGTGATTTCATAAAGCGGCGACTCCGCAATGTAGACTCTGCCTTCTTTCAGGAGGGTCGGGAGCAGGCGGTAAAACAAGGTCAAAAGGAGCGTGCGTATCTGGAATCCGTCTTCGTCCGCATCGGTACAGATGATGATTTTCGACCAGCGCAGGTTGTTGATGTCAAACGGAACCATGTCCGCTTTGTGCTTTGCCTGAATTTCAACGCCGCAGCCGATAACGCGAAGCAGGTCGACAATGATATCGCTCTTGAAAATCCGTTCGTATGTCGCTTTCATGCAGTTGAGCGTTTTGCCGCGCACCGGGATGATTGCCTGAAACTCCGCGTTTCTGGCGAGCTTACACGACGTCAGTGCCGAGTCGCCCTCCACGATGTACAGTTCGCGAATCTCCGGGTCCTTCGAGCGGCACGCCACAAACTTTTCTACCCGGTTTGCTACATCTGTTGACGATGTGAGCTTCTTTTTGAGGTCCAGTCTTGTCGACTCCGCCTGCTCGCGGGAACGCTTGTTGACGAGCACCTGTGCGACGAATTTGTCCGCATCCATGGGGTTCTCCGCGAAAAAGTACTCGAGCTGCTCCTTCAGAAATTCTGTCATGGCGGAGGCGATAAACGAGTTCGTTATGGCCTTTTTGGTCTGGTTTGCGTAGGAAGCCTGCGTCGAGACGCTGTTCGTTACGAGAATCAGGCAGTCCTCGATATCCGGGAACGTGATTTTCGCTTCATTTTTATTGTATTTTCCAGTTGTTTTGAGTCTCTTATCGACCGCGTACGTGAAAGCGGTCTTGACAGCGCGCTCCGGCGAGCCGCCATGCTCAAGAAAGCTGGAATTATGGTAATACTCCAGCGTGTGAACCGACTTCGATACTGTGAACGCGATATCGGCAATGAGCTTGTAGTCCTTCATGTCCTCGCGGTCACGACCCTTCGTCTCGAGGTGGAACTGCGCAATTTTCGTCTCGGCAGTATTCCCTGCAATCTCACCGATGTAGTCCACGATTCCGTGCTCGTAGTAAAACTCTTCCGTCTCAAAATAAGGTTCTGGCTTTTTCGCCTTTTTTGGCGCGGATCCGTCTTGCGGCGCGTCAACCTCCCACCGGAAAACAAAGCGGATTCCGGGATTGGCGACCGCCTGCCTCTTAAGCATGTCGGCAAAGTACTCGCGGGGGATATCAATCTCCGTGAAAACGTCGAGGTCGGGACGCCACCGCTGAATCGTTCCGGTTCGGCGCGCTTTTTTCTCAAGGGGTCTGACCGTCAGCTCCGTCACCGGATCGCCCTTTGCAAAATGGATTTCGGACACATTCGTCCCGTCATATGAGCGCACTTCAAAATACTCGCTCGAATACTGCGTCGCGCACGCGCCAAGCCCGTTGAGGCCCAGTGAATACTCATACACCGAATCACCGGAGTTGTTGTTATATTTTCCGCCGGCGTACAGTTCGCAGTACACAAGATCCCAGTTCCAGCGATTTTCGGCTTCGTTCCACCCAAGGGGAAGCCCGCGTCCGAAATCCTCGACCTCAATCGACTTGTCGCGGTAAGCGGTAACATGGATAACGCTGCCAAATCCCTCCCGCGCTTCATCGACCGAGTTCGACACAATTTCAAAAACGGAATGTTCACATCCTTCAAGCCCATCTGAGCCGAAAATAACCGCCGGTCTTTTCCGCACCCGGTCCGGCCCCTTCAGGGAAGTGATGGACTGATTATTATACTGTTCTTTTTTCTTCATTCAACGCTAATCTTTCGTAATAATATTAATTTTGAGGAGAACGCAAGGGGGCTTTTTGAAAAAAGCGCCCCCTGACCCCCGCAAAAACTTTTAATCTCTGTAAAATGATTTGAGGTTTTTGCACAAAGCAAGGGGTACCCCTTTACTTTAACGGAATAATCGGAGTGCCGCCGGATGCAGAGGTAATTTCGGCAACAAGGAGGGTCGCGCGGCTCATCATGGTGGTGACGAGGGCAGGGCAGGCCTTGCGGAATTCGTTCGCTACGTCGATGGTTTTCCAGTCAATCTCGTCGCGGGTACCCGGATTAAAGACGAGCATAACAGCGAAAGATACCGAGAGAGAAAACGGTCCTTCCGGGTCGAACTGAAGAGTGCGGTTGTAGGTCACCTTCACGCCTGCCTGTCCCACAATCTGCGCTACGATGGTGTCCTTGCCTGCCAGCTTCATCGTGCCGTTCGGCTGCATCACGTGAGTCTCGTAACTTACGTTTTCAAGTACAATGCGGCGCTCTGCGAGGAAGTAACGGTTGAAGTCGAAGCCTTCCGGCGTCTCGTACTTTTTCGCCGTGTTTGACGCGCTTGTAGGTCCCGCAGGAGCTATATTCTGATTCTGTGCTTCCGGCGCGGCGGCAGGCTCTGCCGCGGATGCTTTCTCCGCCGGAGCTTCGGGCTGATTCTGGTTGCTCTGATTGTTTTTATCTTTGTTATTCTTACCAAATATAGGCATTTGTTTTTCCTCTTCGTTTCTTTAAATTTTATTTCAGTATAAGCGCATGAAGTTACATGATATACAGGATTCTCTTTATTTCTTCTCCATCATTTTCAGTATCGTCCACCCGTTTTCTTCGCGGTAGGTCGCGATAAGACCGTCCGATACCTGTGAAATATAGTCGAACGTAAACTGCAAAACAATATTGCCCTCCGTGTCAATCATGCCCATACGTCCGTCCTCAGTCGTCAGCGTTGCAAGACCGCATACAAACGGCGTCGCCGCTGCGTATATCGGCTGCGCGATCCACTCGCCTGTGTAGTCCATGAAGCCGTATCGGCCGTCCTTCGATAAAAGTATCATCCCGTCCGAGTACCCCTCAAGGGTATACCCCACGGGCAGATCGTATTCGCTTCCGTCTGTCCGGATGAGAATATTCTCGTCGCTTACCACGCGTACGCGCTTGTATGTCGACCAGTTCCAGTTGTCGATTATCTGGCGGCGCACCATCGTCAGCCCGTATTCAAAATAGTAGAACCCAATGTTCTCAATTCCAGTCGTTGCAGGAGGCATCAAATTGTTGAAAACATACCGGTCGTATTCGTTCAGATAAGTATACCACGTCGGAAACGCCTGCTTGCCATTTTCGTCAATAAAGAACATCCCGCCGCGGTTCTGTGTAGTCGTTACAGCTCCCCGGTTTGACGTAAACGCGTACGCCGTCGTGTACTTGTACGTCGTCAGCATCCCAACGTCCTTTACCAGATATCCCATCAGCCCCGTTTCCTCGTCCCTATCTGTATAGACAACAGTAGAATCTGATTTTCCGTACGAAGCGGGATAATCGAAGTTTAGTCCGCGCCCGTCGGCAACCTCGTCATACTCTTCGTTCACAAAATTCATGCCGTCCGGCGACAGATAAAAATACAGCTTCTCTCCGGAATCTGCGCTGGTGCGGTAAAATAAAGGCCGGTCGTATTTATCACGCGCGTAGGCAGGATAATAGACACGCTCGTCCATCATACAAAGCGGCGTTCCATCCGACGCAATCAGATAGAGGTCGCTGCCGTTGTCGAGCATGATGTACCCCATGTACATCTCAATGGCCGGACGCATCTCGCGCACATTTTCATAAGTCACATAGTATTCGCCGTCGTCTTCGGGATAGTTTATCACCGCGCGCGTAGTCTGACGCCGTCTGAGCGAGTAGCTGTCCGGCAGCTTGAAAGCAAACGTCATCTTTCCCAGCACCGTCTCTCCCGGAACATACGACGCCGAAATCGTCTGGGGAATCGCATCGTCTTCTTCCATTTGCAGAGCCGCTTCGGAATATGAAATTCCCATGGCGGTGTAACCGTCACTTTCAAGCGCGGCAACCGTCTTTGCACCGGACTTTGCGGTCGTCATAAGCTTGTCCGGCAGCTTATCGGCATCGAACACACTTTTCACGGATACAGTTTCATAATAAAGATACCCGTTATCTGTCGACTCCATTCGTTCACCACTGGTTTCGCCGCCCCCCAAATTGGAATCAGACGTCTCGTCAGCCTCAAGAGAATCGGAAATATCCGGTATCGTAAAGAACGGCGCCGTGCCGCTCTGCTGCCCTGAAGAATCGTCCAAAATCTCTCCAAGGATTTTATAACGGTCGAGAAAAGAGAGGTCATAATACCCGAGAAAATACAGCAGCACAAGAGAGGTCACTCCAAATACGAGAACGACCGTCAAAAGCCGTAAAAGCTGTTTTTTAAACTTTGTAAAAAAATATTTCACGGAAATACGCCCTTCTAACTTATCTTAATTTCCCAAATCCAAAAAGAAATTAAAGTTTGGAGTTCTCAGAAAGCCTTTTTCAAAAGGTTTCTAAGCGGGGCAGAGCCCCATATTACATACAGACTACTTATGATACTTTCCCCCGGAGTTGATTTCAGAGGAGCGGTAGAGCTGCTCAAGGAGGAGAACACGGAAAAGTTCGTGGGGGAAAGTCATTTTGGAGACGGAAAGGCAGAGAACGGCCCGGCGCTTGACAGACTCGTGGAGACCGTGCGAGGAGCCGATGATAAAGCATACCTCAGGTACCCCGGAGGAAGCATAGCTCTCCATCCTGGCGGCAAGCTCTTCAGAAGAAAGCTGCTTTCCCTCCACGCACATCGCTACGACCGCCGCGCGCGGGGGGATTGCCTCCAGAATCCGCTCGGCTTCCCGCTCCAGCGCACGCGAAATATCCCCTTCCGTGGGGTCGCGCGGGAGCATCTCCGGCTTCGGCTCTGTCACGGTTACGGAGTAGGCGCGGGACATGCGCTTCAAGTAATCGTCGCATGCCTCGCGGAAAAAACGCACCGTCAGCTTGCCCATCGCTATTATTCGAACTTTCAGCATCGTCCCACCGTCACTTCAGGAACGCCAGCTCGATGTAGTTGATGAAAAGAGTCACAACGACCGGCATCAAAATATAGATGAGCTGCTGCGCTTTTTTCTTGCGTTTCGGCTGCCTCTCCATAAACCGCTGCTTCTGCTCGTCCGACCACTTTTCCGGGAGCTCGTCAATTGTCCACTCCCGACGGTTCAGCGTGTACCCGTTTAAGCAGAAATACGTCAGAAATACTGCCGCCGCACCAATCATATACACAGCCGACCCGATATAGTATATCAACACAATTCCGGTCCGCTCCGCCAGCAAAATAATCAGTCTCAACAGCGTGTAAAACAATATGAAATTAATAAACACGATCCCGAGCTTACGCAGCTTATCATTGGATTTCATCGGCGGATTTTCCTTTCCATCCAAATTTTTTGAAGGAATGCAGTCCTTATCAGCAAATCTTGCATGCGCCGTTCTTACGTACGCTCAGAATGTGCGTTGCACCCTCTCCAAAGATTGCATTCATCTTTACGGCAAAATCCGCTGTTTTGCCAGTGGGGATAAACGCCTGGATCGTTCCGGCAAAACCGCCGCCGTGAACTCTGCATGCGCCGCCGTTCTCAGATACTACACGTTCTGCAATGCACAGCGCAAGGGAAAGTCCCTGTTCGCGCACGTTCTTCGTCGTGTAGACGTTCTGGAGGAACTTGAAGCTGGAGTTTCCGCTGGCTGTAACACCTGCAAGGAACCCGTTGACATCCCCAGACTTCAGTGCTTCCACCTGCGCTGCCACTCTTTCGTTCTCCGCGAAGAAATGGTATGCTCTCAGAATCGCACGGTCGCCCAGCTTTGCACGGAAATCTGCCGCATTCTTGCCGGACATTGCCGCATCAAGCGCGTCGCGGTTCGTCTTGCGAAGCGCCGGAACACCCAGTTCAGCCGCCACGGCCTTCATCTCAGCAGGCACGGACGCGTAATCCTCGTTGAGGTCCGCATGGTTGCCGCCGGTATTTACAATGCACAGGCTGTAGCCTGCCGCGGTAAGGTCGAAATCAAGCTTCTCAATCACCGGATCTGTCGGGTCTTCAAAGTCAATTGTAATAAATCCGCCAACGGCACATGCGGTCTGGTCCATCAAACCGCACGGCTTACCGAAATATTGATTTTCCGCAAACTGCGCCATCTTCGCAATTTCCACATTCGATACCACACCATCATTATAAAGATAGTTGAGAATGTTGCCCACCATTACCTCAAATGCTGCAGACGAGCTGATACCGGAACCCTTCAAAACGTTCGATGTGGTGTACGCGTCAAATCCGCCGATTTTATATCCTGCGTTGAGGAATGCTTTTTCCATTCCTGCAATAATAGCTTCGGAAGTAAAGAATTTCTTTTCGTTCGGCGCCTCAACAGCGGCAGGTTCCACGATATCCTCCGGGAATCCTTCACTCTTGATTCGGATGACGCCGTCCTCTGTCTTCTTCGCAACTGCAAGAATATCGAGATTCACGCTCGCCGCAATCACGCGTCCAAAGTTGTGGTCCGTGTGGTTTCCGGAAATTTCGCTTCTTCCGCCAACTGAGTAAAGCGATACCTCGCCGTCTCCATAGAGCGCTTCAAATTCGTCAACCGCCTTAGCATACCGTTCTCTCTGCGCCGGAATCTTTTCAGCCGGGACCGAAAGCCCATCTGTAAGAGATGCGTCAATTCCTCCAGCTATAATCTTATTTTTTAATTCAGAAACAGTCATAACCCAACCCTTTCTTTATGTAAAGATATTTTATTTACAGGGTAACACGTATATTATACCATAAATCCGCTATTAGGCAAGCATGATAATGTTAAAATTTATTTCTTTCATTTCCTAGGAAAAAAGAATCTGGGGGACACTTTTGGGGAATGGTTCCTCCAGAGGCCCATCCAATCACATTTTCCCACTAATATCACAACATTTCCGCCCCAAATATCGTGCATTTTGTTTTTGGTTTTCCACTTGACTTTCTTCCTGTAATATTGCATAATTATAGTATAAAAATCATTCTGCCCGGGAGGGGTCGCTATGAAAAAAATTGCGTTTACAAAGATGCACGGCATCGGGAACGATTACATTTACTTCAACTATATGAATCAAACTGCGCCCGCAAAGGGGCTGACGCCTGATGATACGCCAGACCTTGCAGTCGAAATGTCGCGGCGCCACTTTTCGGTCGGCGCGGACGGCATTGTCTGCATATGTCCCGCGGACGACCCCGCAGCCGACGCAAAGATGCGCATGTTCAATGCAGACGGAAGCGAGGGTAAAATGTGCGGAAACGCCATCCGTTGTGTAGGAAAGTTCCTCTATGACCGCGGCATCATCAAAAAAGATAAAATCGTGATTGAAACCCTTTCGGGCCTGAAATACCTCACTCTTACCATCCGCGACGATATCTGCGAGGGCGCGTCTGTCGATATGGGCTATGCCGTCACCGAGCCTGCGAAAATCCCGCTCATCTATGACGGCGGCGACCGTCCCATGATAGGACATTCCTGCATAATCGGCGGATATTTATGCAAGGCAACCGCCGTATCTATGGGAAACCCGCACTGCGTCATCTTCACAAACGATACTGACTCTCTCCCCGACGACCCCTATGAGATAGACTTAGAGAAAATCGGCCCCGGATTTGAGAACGACCCCATGTTCCCCGAACGCGTGAACGCCGAGTTCGTGCAAGCGACCGGCGAAAATACGCTCAATATGCGCGTCTGGGAGCGCGGATCCGGCGAGACTTACGCCTGCGGTACCGGCGCGTGCGCATCAGCAGCGGCGGCCGTCCTGTGCGGATACTGCAAAGCAAATGAGCCGATTACCGTTCACCTCCGCGGCGGCGATCTGGTGATAACCATATCCGACGATATGCGCGTAACCATGGAAGGCAGCGCAACACTCGTCTACGACGGCGTATCCTATATCTGACAACGAAGAACAATCAAGTTCCCCCTCCAAAAGGGTTTGGATGGGGCATGCCTCCCCCACGGCTTAACAAAATAAGATTGGAGAATCAACATGAAAATCAACGTAAACGAAAATTACAAGAACGTGTCCCAGAGCTATCTTTTTTCCGAAATCGGAAAGCGCGTACGGGAGTACTCCGCTGCCAACCCCGATAAGAAAATCATCCGCCTCGGCATCGGCGACGTAACGCTTCCGCTGTCCCCCATCGTAGTTGACGCGCTGAAATCCGCCTCCTGCGAAATGGCGTCCGCTTCTACCTTCCGTGGATATGCCCCTGAATACGGATACGATTTCCTCCGTGAAGCAGTAGCAAAGCACTACGCCGACCTTGGCGCGGATATCGCCGCTGACGAAGTGTTCATCAGCGACGGCGCGAAGTCAGACCTCGGCAACCTCGTCGACATTCTCGGCGACAACGAAATTCTCATTCCGGACCCGGTATATCCCGTTTATATTGACAGCAACGTCATGTCCGGCCGCCACATCAACTACCTCCGCGCAACACCGGAAAACGGCTTTCTCCCCATGCCGGAGGAGATTCCGGAATCGGTAAAGGGGACGGCAATCATTATCTACATGTGCTCCCCGAATAACCCGACAGGCGCGGTCTACTCCGCATCCGCACTCGAAAAGTGGGTCGCATACGCCCTCTCAACCGGTTCGCTCATCCTTTTCGACTCGGCATACGAACAGTACATCTCCGGCGACCTCCCGCACACAATATATAGCATCAGGGGCGCAAAAGAGTGTGCAATTGAGGTGTGCAGCCTCTCGAAAACAGCGGGCTTTACCGGAACCCGCTGCGGCTGGACAGTCGTTCCGACCGCACTCACCTCCGCCGGCATGAGCCTGAACCAGATGTGGAGCCGCCGTCAAGCGACAAAGTTCAACGGCGTCGCATACGTTATCCAGCGCGCAGCAGAAGCGGCCCTCTCCGACGCAGGTCTCGCCGAATGCCGCAAATCAATCGCATACTACATGGGCAATGCTAAAATTATCGCCGACCTGCTTGACGAAAAGGGCATCTACTACACCGGCGGCAAGTCCTCCCCTTACATTTGGATGCGCTGCCCCAACAATATGAAGTCGTGGGATTTCTTTGACTACCTCCTCAACAACGTGCAAGTTGTCGGCACCCCCGGTTCCGGTTTCGGCGAGTGCGGGGAAGGCTTCTTCCGTCTCACCTCCTTTGGTTCCCGGGAAGCTACCCTCGAAGCAGTCGAAAGATTGAGAAAAGAACTGTAATTGATTCCGAGGAAAACACGATGTATACAAAACAAAACATACTTGACGACCTCGAACGGATGGGTGCGCCGCGGGATTCCGTGGTGCTTGTACATACGTCTCTGCGGGCGGTTGGTGAAGTCGAAGGGCGCGGAGAGGGATTCCTTGACGCCCTTGTGGAGTACTTTACCGCGGACGGCGGGCTGCTGATTATTCCGACTCATACGTGGAACAATCTGTCCGATTTATCGAAGCCTACGCTTGACATGGGGTCGTCGGAGACTTGTATCGGGACGCTGCCAAGCATTGCGGCGCTGCATCCGATGGCGCACAGGTCTTTGCATCCGACGCACTCCGTGGCGGTTTTTGACGGACAGACAAAATCCGGCGAGCCGGGCGCAGCAGAGGATTACATTGCCGGTGAGGTGATGGTAGACACATCCACCTCGCCCGCGGGATGCTATGGCAGAATTTATGACATGGGCGGAAAAATCCTGTTGATTGGCGTGGAACACAATCGGGATACCTATCTGCACTCCGTGGAGGAGCGCATCGGGGTTTTGAACCGGCTTTCGGAAGAGCCTGTCGCCACCACAATCCGGCTGAAATCGGGGGACGTCATCAATCGCCCCATCCGGCGCCACAGCGCGAAGGGAATCGTGGACGTATCCGCACAATATATCAAATATGAGCCGGCCTTCCGGCGCCACGGCGCGATTGTGGACGGAACCATCGGCAATGCGGCAGTGCAGCTCTGCGACGCGCGGATAATGGCAGATGTTATGCGGCTTATCTTCGACCGCTCCGGCGGAATCGAACTGCTGGCGGACGACACGCCGCTCGACCCTGCATTATATGACGTACATGTGACAATGTGATAGAATACCAAATCTCTCGCTTTTCAGGCTAACCGCAGGAGCTGTAGGGTAAAAATCCCACCTAGCTCATGCGGTTAGCCTGATTTATTGTTTCATGATGACTTGCCCAGTTAATGTATTTAAAAGTTCTTGCGGCAAACTTCTCTCACGTGAACACGAAAATTCGAGTGATTTTTAAAAACATATTGTATATCCGCGAAAAGTATTGTATAATATCCTTAAATATAAAAAATGAAAAATAATATATGAAAATACCGCTATGAAAAACACACCATTTAAACTTGTCGCCCCCTATAAGCCGACCGGCGACCAGCCGGAAGCCATCGCGAAACTGACCGCTGGGCTCGAAGCCGGCATGAAGTACCAGACGCTGCTGGGCGTCACAGGCTCAGGCAAAACGTTCACGATGGCGAACGTGATAGCCAACGTCAACCGCCCGACCATTGTTCTCTCGCATAATAAAACACTGGCGGCACAGCTCTGCTGCGAGTTCCGCGAATTCTTCCCGGAGAATGCGGTGGAGTATTTCGTGTCCTACTACGACTATTATCAGCCGGAAGCATATGTCCCCGGCAAGGATATGTACATCGAGAAGGACTCCTCCATCAATGACGAAATCGATAAACTCCGCCACAGCGCAACCTCCGCCCTGTTCGAACGGCGTGACGTCATCATCGTGTCGAGCGTGTCATGTATCTATAGCCTTGGTCCGCCGGAGGAGTATGCAGGTCAAGTCGTCGGTCTCCGCCCCGGCATGGAGATTTCCATGCGCGCGCTGATGGCGCGTCTGGTGGAAATCAGCTATGAACGAAACGACGTCAACTTCGTCCGCGATAAATTCCGCGTACGCGGGGATACGCTCGAAATCTATCCCGCAGGATATACGGACCGCGCCATCCGCGCCGAATTTTTCGGCGACGAAATCGACCGCCTCTCCGAGTTCAACCCCATCAACGGACAGGTGATAGCGTACATCAACTACGTGGCAATTTATCCCGCGACCCATTACGTCGTCGACCCGGCCATGCGAGAACGCGCCTTTATGGAAATCGAGACGGAAATGGAGGAGCGCGTGGAGTGGTTCCGCTCGCAGAACAAGCTGCTCGAAGCCCAGCGAATTGAGGAACGTACCCGCTATGACCTCGAAATGCTTCGCGAGGTGGGCTATTGCTCCGGTGTGGAAAACTATTCCCGCGTGTTCGCCGGACGAAACCCCGGGTCAACGCCGTACACGCTGCTTGACTATTTTCCCGACGACTACATCATGTTCATCGACGAGAGCCACGTGACCATCCCGCAGGTTGGCGGCATGAGCGGCGGCGACCGTGCACGAAAGCAAAACCTCGTGGACTACGGATTCCGTCTCCCGTCTGCTTACGACAACCGCCCCCTCACCTTCAACGAATTCGAAGGAAAAGTGAATCAGGTCGTCATGGTATCGGCAACCCCCGCGGATTACGAAGCTGAGCACGCCGAACAGGTGGTAGAGCAAATCATCCGCCCGACAGGGCTTGTGGACCCCGAAATAGAGGTTCGCCCCGTGGAGACGCAAATCGACGATCTGCTTATCGAAATCCGCGCAAGAGTCCAAAAAGGCGAGCGCGTACTTGTGACAACACTCACGAAAAAAATGGCGGAGGACCTTACGGAATACCTCGACGAACGGGGAATCCGCGTTAAGTACATCCACCATAACGTAGATACCATGGAGCGGACGGAGCTTCTGCGCAACCTCCGCATGGGGCTGTTTGACGTTCTCGTAGGAATCAACCTTCTCCGCGAGGGCATCGACCTGCCGGAAGTGACGCTGGTCGCCATTCTTGACGCGGACAAAGAAGGCCTCTTCCGCAACGCCCGTTCCCTTATCCAGATGATAGGACGTGCGGCGCGCAATGCGGAAGGCAAAGTCATCCTGTACGCGGACAAAATGACCGCGTCCATGAACGAAGCCATCGAGGAAACGAACCGGCGCCGCGCCATCCAGCTGGAATACAACCTGAAAAACCATATTATCCCCAAAACAATAGAGAAAAAAATCGGCGGCCTCATCAAAATCTCCGCCGACAGTCCTTCCGAAGACAGCGAGAACAAGAAGAAATCCCGCACAAAAAAGAAAACCTCCGCCCCGGCCTCGACCAAAGCAGAAGAAATCGAGCGCCTACGCGAAGAAATGAAACAGGCCGCCAAAGACCTCCGCTTCGAAGAAGCCGCTTACCTCCGCGACAAAATCCGCGCGTTGGAAGCGGTGAAGTGAGGGAAAAACGTTAGGGGGGACTTTTTGAAAAAAGTCCCCCCTAAAACCCCTTCTAAAACTTTTATGCGGGGATATCTGGCGTTGGTCACTCACACAGTTCCTTAAACTCGGCCCACACAGCGATATGTGTATCGTCGGCTTCGGGAGTGATGTTTTCTATCATTTCCATGTCGGATTTGTCGAAAGTGGAAGGAAGAGTCAGGAAGCTGCGGTATTCTTCGGAGATATAAGGCTCAGAAGCGAGGGAGGTGCAATAGTAGCCGAGATATTCATAGCACTTTGCGCCGCGCTCTGCGTCGAGGATGAAGTCGATGAATTTATGAGCGGCGTCCGCGTTTGGCGCTTGAGACGGCACGAACATCGCCATGATGCCAAAGCCAATGCCCTCCTCGGGGAATACAACCTCAAGAGACGGGTCGGCGAGCTTTGCCATTGTTACCTGGGAGGTGTACATAACTGCCGCGTCGATCTCACCTGACACGAGGTCGTCTTGGATATAGTCATCCTTGATGAGGCGGATGTTCGGGGCAAGCTCGTTCAGCTTCGCACCAGCCGCCTTGATTTCGTCTATGTCTGTTGTGTTGTAGCTCTTACCGAGAACCTTCAGCGCCATGCCGTTTATGACACGGTAGCTTGCAATGACGCCTACCGAATCCACGAGGGACGCATCCCAAAGGTCAGCGTAACCGTTGATTTCAATGTCCACGTTCGCGGGATTATACACAATGGTCTGCACGCCCGCGCCGTAGGGGACGGTGTATTCGTCGGTTGGGTCATAGTATTGTCCCTGGTACATCGGGTTGATATTGCCGATGTTTGTCAGCTTTGTCTTGTCGAGCTTCTGGACGAGACCTTCCGCGATGGCAGTCTCAACGATGTAGTCATCCGCAATGATGACGTCATAGTCGCCGCCCTCCGCCGCTTCGAGCTTCATGAGCATGGTTTCGTCGTAATCAAAGTTGACGTAGTTCACCTTGATGCCGTACGTACTCTCAAACTCCGAAATCACCTCGTCGGGGAACATGCCTTCCCACGTATAAAGGTTCAGAGTGCCGTTCTCCGCCCCTCCGCCGCACGCAGTCAAGGCAACGGCGAGGGTCGACGCGAGAAAAAGAATCGCAAGAAAAAGAGGGAGTTTTTTCATACTGGGGAATCCTCCTAATTTATTTTACTTTAAAAAAAGTTGACAAAATTTTGAATGCCAGAACACTTGCTTTGCCTGAGCCGGATTTATTTCCGGATTTTTTTTCGGATGAGAGTGGCGGCGGCAAGACATAAGATTGCGACGGCAAGCATAATGGTGCATAGAGCGTTTATCTTCGGCGACAGCCCGGTCTTGATTTGCGTGTATACCTTAATCGGAAGGGTATTGACCGAAACACCGGTGACAAAAATGCTGATGATGACGTCGTCAAAGCTCATGGCAAAGGAAAAAAACACGCCCGAGATGATGGCAGGGGATATCATAGGTAAAGTCACGGTAAAAAACGCAGTCATCCGCCCCGCGCCGAGATCCCGCGCCGCCTCGATGGCGGAAGAATCCAGTCCCTCAAGACATGCGGCAACTTCTGTATAAATATAAGGGATACAGAAGGCTGTGTGGGCGATGACGAGGGTCAGCATACCGAACGGCAGATTGAGAAGGGAAAAGAACGCCAGAAAAATCATGCCTAAGACGATTTCCGGAATGATTAAAGGAAGTAAGGCCAATTTTTCGACGGCGCCTTTTAACGGAAGACTGGAGCGATTCATACCGATTGCCGCCGCGGTCGCGATAACAGCGGCAAGCAGGGACGCCGTAACTCCTAGAAAAATGGAATTTTCGAGTGCTTCGAGAATCGAGTCGTCCCGGAAAAGCTCTGCGTACCACTTCAGCGAAAAGCCGTCCCATTTTGACGACAGCTTGCTTTCATTGAAAGAATACACAATAACGACCAGAATCGGCAGATACGTAAGGACGGTCATCAGAAGGGGGTAAATGAAATGTGTTTTTTTCTTCATACTTGCTCACGACCTCCGTTTCTTCATCAAAATTCCGCACACGACGCCGGTCAGAAGCATCAAAGCAACGGATAAAGCAGCCGCAAACGGCTGATTATGCGCGCGCATGAGCTGTTCTTCAATCAAGCTGCCGATGAGGACCACCTTATTCCCGCCAAGTATAGACGCGATAAAGAACAATCCCATCGACGGGATGAAGGTGAGAATAATTCCCGTTTTGAGCCCCGGCATGGTAAGCGGAAGGGTGACGGACCAAAAGGCACGAAAGCGTCCCGCACCGAGGTCACGCGCCGCTTCGACGAGGGTCAAATCGAGTTTTTCCGCCACTTGATACACGGACATAAACATAAACGGAAGGAGCACGTATATCATACCCACGACGACAGTCGGGTAAGTATACAGGAGTTTAAGAGGTTCTTTTGTGATATGCAGTCCCATCAACAAAAGGTCGAGAAGCCCGTTTGCACGAAAGATGATAATCCAGCCGCACAGTCTGAGCAGAGAATTGACGAAATAAGGTATCATCTGCGCGGTGCGGAAAAATCGTGCGTATTTCCGCGGCAATAACGCGGTGATAAGCCCGAAAGGGTACCCGAGGACGATGACGGCCACGGTGGAAATCACTGCCAATTTTAAGGATTCCACAAAGGTGTTGAAGTAAACTTCATCGAAGATTTTGCAGTAATTTTCAATGGTAAAAGCGTTCGCGAAGCTGAAGCCGTCGCGCGTCATAAACGACAAGGCAATCATGTAGACAAGCGGACCCGCGACAAAAACGAGGGAAAACAGATACATGGGAAGTACGGCGAGGTTGGCGGCGCGTTTGTTTTTTTTGGTCATGGCGTGTCACCCTCGCAAATCACAGCGGCCATCGGCGGGATAACGCAGCGGACAGCGTCGCCCTGCTTGACGGACGTATCGAGCCCGTACCGCATTGCGGTAATTTTGGTTCCCGCGCAGTCGAATGTCAGGCGCATGACGCCGCCCGTGAAGGTCAAACCGGACACGGTTCCTTCAATGGCTGCACCGTCCGCACCGGCATGGTCTGTCAGAATTTTGATTTTCTCCCCACGCAGGGCGGCGTGAACCATATCGCCCGCGCTGTATTTTTTACCACAACGTCGGGCGGTCAGCTGGGTACCGCCGAAATCAACAATCGCCGCGCTGTCGTCCACTTCTTTTACAAACGTGCAGGGCAAAACATTTGCTTCCCCGACGAATCTGGCGACATAGACAGATTTGGGACTATCGTAAATTTCCGGCGGGGTGCCGAGCTGCACAAAATTCCCGTCCCGCATCACGGCAATCCGGTCGGACATATTGAGCGCTTCCTCCTGGTCGTGGGTGATGTAGATAAAAGTGATGCCGAGCGTTTGCTGCATCCGTTTTAATTCGGTCTGCATCTGCCGCCGCAGGTTCAAATCAAGGGCGCCGAGGGGTTCGTCCAGCAAGAGAACGCGCGGCTTTGCAACCACCGCACGGGCGATGGCGATACGCTGCTTCTGTCCGCCGGACAGGGCGGAAGGGTACCGTCGTTCGTACCCGCTCATCCGCACAAGCGTAAGTGCGTCGGCGACTTTTTGCTTTATCTCCGCTTTCGGAGCGTGGGCGATTTTCAAAGAATACGCGACATTATCGAAAACGTTCATATGGGGGAACAGCGCATAGCTTTGGAAGACGGTATTCACGGCACGCAGATTGGGTTCCATTCGCGTCACATCCACGCCGTCGAGGATAATCTGTCCGGCGTCTGCTTCTTCGAGACCGCAGATAATCCGCAAAAGCGTAGTCTTTCCGCACCCCGACGAACCGAGAACGGTCAAAAACTCCCCTCTCGCTACGTCAAACGAAAGGTCACGAATCACCGACGTCTCCCCAAAGGATTTTGAAATCCCGCGCACCTCAAGAATATTCCCGCCGCTTCCCATCCGCAGCTCCCCCAAATCCAATTTTATGCCTATATATTACCACAAGATTGTTAATATGTCAATTATTAAAAATATATAAATAGGATTTAAAAATCCAAGTTTTATGTCCTCTTTGGGGCGGGGGATTTAATATAGGATAGAGCGCCTGCAGCGTCATGAAATTCTTGTCAGGGAAGCCTGCAAAAAAGCCCCCGTATTCCTAAAATCCCACAAATTTCTACATTAATATTAGCAAATTCCAGTTTGTCGATATTTGTTCAAAAAAAAACTTTGATTTTTTATATATTTTCATGTATGATATAGACTGACATGATATCTCATACATTGTGAGTTTGCATAGCTTATATAAAGGATGGTGCGAAAATTTGGAAAAAAACGCACTTTTGAATAAATCGACTGCCATTGGAATTGACGTTGGGTCCACGACCGCTAAAATCGCAGTCATGCGGAAGGGGGAAATCGTTTATCAGCGGTATGAACGCCACTATTCGAAAATCCGCGAAACGCTGACCGCGCTTATCCGCGACGCCGGAGAGATTGTCGGCGACGAGAGCTTTACCGCCGCAATGTCCGGCTCCGCGGGACTTGGTCTCGCAAGCGCCGCCGGAATCCCGTTCGTACAGGAAGTATGGGCTACCGGCGAGGTTATCCGCCGCATTGAACCGGATACTTCTGCTGTTATCGAGCTCGGCGGCGAGGACGCCAAAATCATCTTTTTCGACGGCGGCTGCGACGAGCGTATGAACGGTACATGCGCGGGCGGTACCGGCGCATTCATCGACCAGATGGCCTCCCTTCTCGACGTCACCCCCGACGAGCTTGACGAACTGTCTTTGCAGCATCAGAAAATCTATCCTATCGCCTCGCGCTGCGGCGTATTCGCAAAATCCGACGTACAGCCGCTGCTCAATCAGGGCGCGGCAAAGGCTGATGTGGCAGCGAGCATCTATCAAGCGGTCGTCAACCAGACCATCGCCGGACTCGCGCAGGGACGCAAAATCGAAGGACGCGTGATGTTCCTCGGCGGTCCCTTGTACTTCTGCAAAGGACTGCGGGAACGTTTCATCGATACGCTGAAGCTCTCGCCGGAAAACGCTATTTTCCCCGAATACGCGCGAATCGCGGTCTCACTCGGCGCGGCGCTGTATTCCGAGTCTGCGTGCGATACGACATTTACCGTGGAGTCCCTTCTCCACGCCATTGAAAACGCAAAAATCACCTCCACATCGGCACGGACTGAGCCTCTGTTTAAAGATGAGGCAGAGTACCGTGCGTTTGTTGCGCGCCATGCCGCCGCTGCCGTCGAAGAAGCATCGCTGGACGACTACAGCGGAGACGCTTACCTCGGCGTCGACTGCGGCAGCACCACCACCAAGCTGACGTTAATCGGCGACGACTGCCGGATTTTATATAAATACTACGACTCCAACCACGGGAATCCGGTCGAAATCGTGCGCACACAGCTCATAGAAATCTATAAAAAATGCAGCGGACGTGTAAAAATCAAATCGTCCGCTGTCACCGGATACGGGGAAGACCTCATCCGCCACGCACTCGGTGTGGACCACGGTATCGTCGAAACCGTCGCGCACTATACCGCCGCTAAGTATTTTAAACCCGACGTCGATTTCATCCTCGATATCGGCGGACAGGATATCAAGTGCTTCCGTATCCGCAACGGCGCGGTCGACAGTATCATGCTGAACGAAGCGTGCTCGTCCGGATGCGGCTCGTTCATCGAAACGTTTGCACGCGGGATGCACTACACACCGGAGGAATTCGCCAAAAAAGGATTGTTCGCAAACGCGCCGGTGAATCTCGGCAGCCGCTGCACCGTTTTCATGAACTCACAGGTCAAGCAGTCCCAAAAGGATGGCGCGACGGTTGAAGATATCTCCGCCGGACTGTCACAGAGCGTCGTGAAAAATGCAATCTATAAGGTCATCCGCGCCCATTCGCCCGACGAGCTCGGACAAAACATCGTTGTACAGGGCGGGACGTTCCTCAACGACGCGGTGCTCCGTGCGTTCGAGCGTGAAATCGGGCGGGACGTCATCCGTCCGGCCATCGCGGGACTCATGGGTGCGTACGGCGCGTCTCTTTACGCCAAAGCGCACGTTCCGGAAAAATCAAAGCTCATCGCCGCAGAAAATCTCGAACACTTTACGCATACCTCCAAAACCACAACCTGCCGCGGATGCACGAACCATTGTCTGCTGACTGTCAACACCTTCAGCAACGGGGAGCGGTTCATCTCCGGAAACAAATGCGAAAAGGGCGCGGGACTGGCGAACGAAACCGCAGACGTGCCGAATCTGCACGAATATAAACGCAGCAAGCTGCTGTCAATCTGCCCTGACAAAGTGCCGGAAAAAATCAGCAGGCGCGGTCTTATCGGCTTCCCAATGGCGCTGGGCATGTTCGAGCTGCTCCCTTTATGGCACGGAATTTTTGAATCCCTCGGCTTCACAACTGTCATCTCCGGCGGATCCACACGACACACCTATGAACTCGGACACTTCTCCATCCCGTCCGATACCGCATGTTATCCGGCAAAAATCATGCACGGACACATCGAACAGCTTTCCGCGATGGGAATCGATACCATCTTTTATCCCAGACTGACGTGGAACATCGACGAGCACGACAGCGACAATTACTACAACTGTCCTGTAGTTGCTTACTACAGCGAACTTTTGCAGGGAAACATGGACGTCCTGCATGGAAAGCGGTTTTTGTACCCTTACCTCAGCATAAACGACAAGAAGGAGCTTGCGCGTGAGCTGTACGGTGAATTGAAGAAGCACTACAACGTAACAAAGTCGGAGGTGCGCGCGGCGGTCGAAGCGGGATTTACGGAATACCACGCGTATATGGATGATATCGCGGCGGAAGGCGAGCGTGCAGTCAAGTGGGCAAGAGAGCATGGAAAGCCTATCATGATACTTGCCGGACGGCCGTATCACGCCGACGCAGAAATCGGTCACGGCATCGACAAGCTGGCGGTCTCGCTCGGCTTTGTGGTGGTGTCGGAGGATTCCGTGTACCGTCTTGCGGAGACGCCGGACGTACACGTTCTGAACCAATGGACCTACCACGCACGTCTCTATCGCAGCGCCGTCTTCGCATCGCAGAATAAGGACATCCAGCTTGTGCAACTTGTCTCCTTCGGCTGCGGTGTCGACGCCATCACGACCGACGAAGTGAAACGAATTCTCGAGAGCGCCGGAAAATACTATACGCAAATCAAGATTGATGAGATTACAAATCTCGGCGCCGTAAAAATCCGCCTCCGCAGCCTCGCGGCGGTGATAGAATGAGAAAACGCACTCCTCCGCAAAACTTCCAGACAAATGAGAGAATAAAGTTCAATGCAGATTTAACAAGATTATGCAAGGATTAAATATAGAATGAATAAGAATTACGTTCAGTTTACGGAAGACATGAAAGAAACGCATACTCTGTTTATTCCGAACATGCTTCCGATACACTTCCGGCTCATCAAGCGTGTGCTGGAGAATTACGGCTATAAGGCGGTCCTATTGGAGACAACCGGACCTCAGATTGCGGAAACGGGACTCAAGTATGTCCACAACGACACATGCTATCCCGCCATTCTCGTAATTGGGCAGATGCTCGACGCGCTTCAGTCCGGGAAATACGACCCGCACAAGGTCGCGCTCCTGCTGTTCCAGACCGGCGGCGGATGCCGTGCATCAAATTACGTCTCCCTTATGCGCAAGGCCCTGATTAATGCCGGAATGGAGTATGTGCCGGTAATTCCGCTTGGCTTCTCCGGCATTGAATCCCATCCGGGCTTCCCGAATTCCATGGCGATGTATTACCATATGGCTTACGGGGTCCTCTACGGCGACCTTCTGATGGCCCTCGTCAATCAGATCCGCTCGGTTGAAGTCCATCGCGGCGACGCGGCGGCTCTGTGCGACCAGTGGGCAGACAAACTCGTCGAGGAGCTGAAATCCATGTACATCAGCTACGCGAAGGTGAAGAAAAATTACCGCGCTATCATCCGCGACTTTGCGAAAATTCCGCGGGAGAAGAAAAATCCGGTCAAGGTCGGCGTCGTCGGGGAAATTTATGTAAAATACTCCCCGCTGGGGAACAATAATCTCGAGAGCTTTCTGGTATCCGAGGGAGCGGAAGTTGTCGTCCCCGGCCTTCTCGACTTCTTCAACTACTGCGTGTACAACGGAATCATGGACTTCGAACTGTACCGTCGCGGTCCCATCAAGCAGTACCTGAACCGCTTCGCGTATAAATTCCTCTGCCGCAAACAGGCGGATATCATCGCCGCAATCAAAGAGGAAGGGTCCTTCCGTCCCATGACTCCCTTTTCCCATACAGTCGAGCTGGCAAAGGGATTCATCGGTCACGGAACGAAAATGGGCGAAGGTTGGCTTCTGGCTGCGGAAATGCTCGAACTTGCGGATTCCGGCGTGATGAATATCGTCTGCACACAGCCCTTCGGGTGCCTGCCGAACCACATCTGCGGCAAGGGCATGATGAAACCGATAAAAGAAAAAATCCCGGGTGCGAACATTGTGGCAATCGACTACGATGCGGGAGCGTCGGCGGTGAATCAGGAAAACCGCCTGAAACTGATGCTGTCGGCGGCTAAAAGGGACGTCGGCGTTTCGTCGGCTCAAAAATAGTTCCAATTTTTTTAATTTTTTTACTGTCATAAGTAAAAATTTTCCGACAGTCCTTGTATCGGGATTCCTTTTCAGGTATAATGAAAAAAAATTTAAATTCGTATCATATGAATATAAGTTTTTGGGGAAAACTTCACCTCACGATACCCAAAATATATTGGAGATAACTATGAAGAAACAATATAAGGTCAGAAATCACAAAAAGTCTGACCGTATCTACACACCCGTTTCCGACTGCGCCGACTTTTACGACTCGCTGACTTCCCACGCCGACCGGACCATTTTTGCATGGAAAGAAAAAGGAGCCGACCATCAGCTATCCTACGGCGAATTTGCAACTCTTGTACATGATTTTTCGCTCGGTCTTACCGAAACGTTCGGTCAGAACGCACGGCGGGTTGTCGCAGTTATCGGCGAGACCTCGCCCTACTGGATTGCCGCATACCTGGGAATTATTTCCTCCGGCAACGTTGCGCTTCCCATGGACAGGGAGCTTGACCCCGCTGAAATCGCAAAATTCCTCGACGTCTCGGACGCCGTCGCGGTTGTATATTCGGCTACATTTAATGAAGTATTCCCCGAAATGGCAAAGGTCCACCGCACGCTGAATCTGCTCATCCCTATGGATGCGGAAGAAAGCGACAGCGAAGGAGAACAGGCGGGCAAACCTGCCACTCTCTCCTACGACCAGGTACTCCTGCGGGGACGTGCCAGCGAGCTTTTGTTCACACCGGACGCCGACAAGGAACGCATGGCGGAAATCCTGTTTACGTCAGGCACGACGGGGTCGTCGAAATGCGTTATGCTGTGTCAACGGAACATTTTCTCGGTCGTTACCTCCGCGTGCGCGTCAGTTGACTTCAATAAAGATGATGTTCTGGTGTCGGTTCTTCCGCTGCACCACACCTACGAGCTGGCCTGCACCCTCGCCGCGTGCAACTACGGCTGCAAAATCTGCATCAACGACTCACTGCGGCACGTACTCAAAAACTTCAAGGAGTATCAGCCGACCGCGCTTGTTCTGGTACCGTTGTTCGTAACGACGATGTACAAGAAAATTCAGTCGGAGGCGCACCGTTCCGGAAAGGATAAAATTCTGGCAGTCGGTACCAAAATCGCACACTACCTGAGTTTCCTCGGCATTGACATGAGTGAAAAGCTGTTCAGCGACGTGCGCGAAGCGTTCGGCGGCAGACTGGAAAAAATCATCTCGGGCGGCGCAGCGCTGAATCCGGAGATGATTGAAATATTTGAGTCGTTCGGCATCTCGATTTACGAGGGCTACGGCATTACAGAATGTGCGCCGCTGGTAGCGGTAACGCCGTACTACAAGCGTAAATGCGGCTCGGTCGGACCGGCTGTGCCGTGCTGCAAGGTCCGCATCTCGGGCGTTGAGACAAACGAGCAGGGCTACATCTCGGGCGAAATTCAAGTACAGGGCGAGAACGTCATGCTCGGCTACATGGCGAACTACGAAGCGAACGCAACGGCCTTCACAGACGATGGATGGTTCCGCACGGGAGACGTAGGATACATGGACAACGAAGGCTACATTTACATCACAGGTCGTCAGAAATCGGTCATCGTTCTTGACAACGGCAAAAACGTTTTCCCGGAGGAAATCGAAGAATACCTCGAGGGCATTGACGCCATCTGCGAATCGGTAGTTGTAGGGCGCACGGATGAAGAATCCTCCGAAACAAAGCTTGTTGCGGTTATCTATCCTTCATACGACAAGTACCCTGACCTCAGCGAAAATGAAATCCGCGCGGAGATTCAGAAGCAAATCACCGCTCTCAACAAGCGGCTCCCTTCGTTCAAACAAATCCACAAGCTCGAATTCCGCAAAGTTGGATTCGAAAAGACGACGACAAAGAAAATAAAGAGACATTTGGTCAAATAATAATTTCTAATGCTCGTGTAACGTGAGTGGGACGGGGAGATGCTTTCTTCATAAAGCGCCTCCCCGCGTCTATTTGCTCTTGACAATCACCTATCGGCGTGGTATAATAAGGTTGCGGCTGTAGCCGTGTGGAGAGATACTTGAAGGTGTCCGTAAACGGCAGGATGTGTCCTGCTTTTTCGTGGCTCCTTTTTTTGTTGTCACGGAATCCCCCTGCAAAATATACATTCTGAGGTGCTACTATGAAAAATAATGCAAAAATCAACTCTCCCGTGAGAAAGCTCACCTTCTCCGCCATGTTTCTGGCGCTTGCCCTCGTCCTGCCCTTTTTGACGGGTCAGATTCCGCAAATCGGACAATTGCTCTCCCCCATGCACATTCCCGCCTTCCTGTGCGGATTAATCTGCGGACCGGCGTGGGGCGCCGCGGTCGGATTCGTCTCCCCCCTGCTCCGCTTCCTGCTGTTCAAAATGCCTCCTATTATGACCGCTATCCCAATGGCGTTCGAGCTTGCAGCATATGCCGCTGTGTCCGGCTTCCTGTATCAGATTCTTGCGAAAATCCTGTGCAAATCCAATGAGGGAAAAGGCAAAATTTCCGGAAAAAGGCTCGTTGCGCTGTATACCGCCCTCGTCGCATCCATGATTGCCGGCCGCATCGTGAACGCGCTGGTCAAAGCGCTGGCGCTCGGTTTATCGGGAAGCGAATTCTCCCTCTGGCTGATATTCATCGAGCTGTTTACTGGCACTTGGGTCGGAATCATTGTTCATCTGCTCATCGTTCCGCCTCTTGTTCTCGTGCTTGAACGATATGTAAAATCAGGAAAATAAAGGGAAATCAGTGCATAAAAGTGTCAAAATCGTCAAATAATCCTTTCGTTTTAATAAAGATTTAATCATTTAGCCATTGAATTTTATCCGAAATGTGGTATACTAATGGCGTATACCCTACAATAAATGTAAAAACGATAATGAAAGGATAAATGTAATATGAAACACGAAAAGAATTCCTTGGACTCTCTCAAAGGTATTTTTATAGCCATTGGCGCAATCGTTAGTCTCGCGGCTCTTGTGGTGGTAATTTACACCATTTTCAAAAAGTACTTCCAAGTTACTTTCGAATGCGACGGATGCGACGGATGCGACGACGACTGCTTCACCGACGAAGAAGAAAACTACGAACCCATATGTTGCTGTGAAGACGACGAGGAAACAGACGAGGGCGACGGAGAAGACGACGAATAAGTCTTTCGTTTTTTCGCGGGGAGGTACTTCAACACAAAGTACCTCCCCTATTATTTTTCACTAAAAATATAGGAGGATTTCAGTGGGATATATAGATTTTGAAAGTAACTACGATGTTTTAAAGGAAAAAATATATGGGCTGACCGATAAATGTATTGCGGCAGCGCAAATCAGGCCGGAACTTTACACGGAAAGAAACGTGAAAAGGGGCCTTCGAGACATAAACGGGCAGGGAGTTCTTGCGGGACTTACCGAAATCTCCGAGATACGCGCGTCCAAAATTGTTGACGGCGTCACCGTTCCTTGCGAAGGCGAGCTATACTACCGGGGATACAACATATACGATATCGTGCGCGATATTTCCTCAAGCGGGCGGTTCGGCTTTGAAGAGGTCGTGTACCTGCTGCTGTTCGGCTGTCTGCCGAATGCGGAGGAACTCGCGTCCTTCCGCAGCATTTTATCGTCCCTGCGGACGCTGCCGACAAACTTCGTGCGCGACGTTGTTTTAAAGGCGCCGTCCAGTGACATGATGAATACGCTCGCACGCGGCGTGCTGACGCTGTATGCGTATGACGAAAATCCCACCGACCTGTCTGTGCAGAACGTGCTTCGGCAGTCGATTCAGCTTATCTCGGTGTTCCCGCTTCTTGCAGTTTATGCGTATCAGGCATACGACCACTACATCCGTCACAACAGTCTGATGATACACAAGCCGGAGGAGAATCTTTCGACGGCGGAGAACATTTTGTATATGCTGCGCCATGACAAGTCATACACGGCGCTTGAGGCGAAAATTTTGGATTTGGCATTGATTCTGCACGCGGAGCACGGCGGCGGAAACAACTCCACCTTCACGACGCACGTTGTGACCTCGTCGGGTACGGATACTTATTCCGCCATCGCCGCGGCGCTGTGCTCGCTGAAGGGAATCCGGCATGGCGGCGCGAACAACAAGGTTGTCGCGATGATTGAAAACATCAAGGAAAACGTGAGCAATTGGAATGACAAGGGCGCGGTGGCAGATTATCTCGGAAAGATTCTCGACAAAGAGGCATTCGACCGCTCGGGACTCATATACGGAATAGGGCACGCCGTATATTCTCTGTCCGACCCGCGTGCGAACGTTTTCAAGGCATATGTAGAGGCGTTATCGGAAGAAAAGGGCCGTCACAACGAATATCTTCTTTATAAAAATGTTGCCGAAGCGGCGGTAGACGTCATCGGCGAAAAGCGACGCATTTACAAAGGCGTCGCGCCCAACATAGATTTTTACAGCGGCTTTGTCTACACCATGCTGGAGCTCCCGCCGGAGCTGTTCACGCCCCTGTTTGCAGTTTCAAGGGTTGCCGGCTGGAGCGCTCATCGTCTTGAAGAAATCATCAACAACGGCAAAATCATCCGCCCCGCCTACGGCAGTGTCTGCGAACAAAAGAACTATATTCCGTTGGCTGAACGAGAATAGGAAAACGATGGAGGTGACTTTTTGAAAAAAAGTCACCTCCATGCCCCTTCAAAAACTTTTCATCCGCGGCGGGACGTCAGGTCGATAAGCATATCGCGGTCGTCATCCAAAGCCGCCTTGTTTCGCCTGAGCTCTCCGCACTTTCTGCACTTATGTGTGATGACAAATCCGCGCTTTGGGTCCGGTTCCGCAAATACGGCGTCCATGATTCCGCCGCACTCCGACGCGCGGTCTCCGGGATTTACATCGAGATGCAGGGAGCAAAGGCATTTTGGGCAGTGGTTCCGCGAAGTGTATTTCAGCGGCGGTACCTCGTATCCGCAGTTTGCACACACGAATCCACTGTCATTTTTCGTAAATCGTTTGGTTTCCATATCCATTCTCCGTAAAATTCTGGTTATCTTTTATTTCCTTAATGGGTGATATAATATTTTACCGCCGTTTTGCATATTGATATTTTCTGATTTTTTCATAAAATTTTACAGTAAGTGAATAACCTTCCTTCTATCAAGCGAAAATAGCAGTGTGAACCGCGTCCTCCGCGATTCTCTCACAAACAGCTCTGCCGCGTCAATAAACGGTGAAGTCTGGCAGGGCAATATTTTCTAACATCAGGAAGGAATGGTATTTTTCATGAAAAAGGTAAGTCCTACAAAGCTCACCGCGGCCGTCGCAGCTGTTATTGTGATGTCAGCCTCTCTCGCGGTCAATATTTTTGCGGCATCCTCCGTACCGGCTGATGACGCGGCGTCAAGAATTGTACTTTGCAGCACAGCGATTGATACGATAAGCTCCTCAGTCGCAAATGGAAACGTTGGCGGAGCCGGCGGCGCCGGAGCGGGTGCAGGCGGCGCAGGGGTCGCTGGAGATACGCCCAACGACGGCATGACAAACGATGACGCCAACCTCGGCGGCGTTACAGACGGCACGATAGGGAACGATACCCCCGGAAACGATATTTCGGGCAATCCGTCTAATTCCGACACAGGGGTAAACAACAACGGCACAAAGGGCGACGGGACAAACGGTGCGGACAACGATGGAAATTTGAATGATAACGGCGGCACAAACGGAACCAATGACGACAACACAGCCGGAAATGGTTATCTTGAGGACGGTCAGGCAGGCGGCGACGAAAACGGAATGATCGACGACGACAATAACGTCAACACAACAAACGACGGGACTACTGCCGCTAATGATAACAAAGGGACAAACTGGGCGGCAATCGTTATCGCTCTTGTGGTTGCAATCGCGCTTATTGTGGTGATTATCGCGCTTATTCCGCGGAAGAAATCGGAAATGTAAAGCAGTCTGGCAAATGGTCGGGAGTCGTTCCCGACCGTTTTTTCTTTTCAGAGGGCGGCGTACCACACAGCGGATGGAACAATTTCCGCTTCAATCGTCCGGCTGTCGTCGGTCTTATAAATCTCGCCGTCGAGACAGTACATGGCGGCGCCCTCGATGGTCATTTTTTTACACTTACGATAGGTTAATATTTTATCATATTGAGGATGCATCACACCGTTTTGGTCGATATAATTCCCCGCTTTGTACGCGCCGACGAGGGAAATAAATTTGATACGGGAAATATAATTGATGAAAAGCACGTCCATAAGTCCGTCGGTCAGGGAGGCGAGGGGAGCGGCACAGAATCCGCCGCCGCAGTACCGCGAATTGGCAGATAAAGTAAGAAGTGCATCCCGTTCGAATACTTCTTTTTCCGTATTTTCTATTTTTTCTCTTGTTGATTTTTCGCAATTTTCAAATGGGACAATCCCCTCGAGGGTCGCTTTTGCGGCGAGGGGCTTCTTAAAAATCAACGTTTTTGCCACGCCCGCAATATAGGCGGCACTTCCGCGGAGAAACGGCTTGTTCTTGAGCGTATACGTTTCGTTTACCACAGAGCAGTCGAAGCCGATGTTCATCATGTTGGCGATATAGCGGATATTGTTTCCGCATTTCACACGAATCAAATCAATTTTATTCAGCTCAGATTTATTGAAATCACCGGAATCGTTCGCATATGCAGAAAAATCGTTTCCGCTGCCCACCGGGACAATGGAGAACGAAGCGGTGGACGCTGCGCCGGATTTCATCATTCCGTTCACGACTTCATACACGGTTCCGTCGCCGCCGTACGCCACAATATGTACAAACGGGTCTTTTGCGCAAGCCTCGGCGGCAAGCTCTTCGATATGTCCGGGATGTTCACTTTTTATGATTTTCCCGCCATTTTCCGCAACCGATTTTTCTACTGCCCCGCAGATACTCGCATACTTGTCCGATTTTTTACTCGTTCCAATTCCGGACACGGGATTGATAAGGTGGACCCGCTGTCTTTCGCAAACATTCGGCAAAGCGATTTTCACTTTCCCGCCGGCATCCTTTTTGGGTATCGCTGCTTTCATCATGCCACCAACCTTATGTTAATTTTATACTTAATTCTGCCGTCTGACAGACTTGTATTCATCGTAAAATTTATAGTACGGGCAGCCGCTGCGCCCTGTGACAAGGCTGTACATCTCGTCTTCGTCGAAGTCCACCGTACAGCCGAGCGCGCCGTCCTCGTCAATCACATCATAGTACGCACAGCTCTCGCACGGCGCAGCTTTGACGGTGCGTTTAGCGGGCTGGCTGACTTTCTTATCCTTTTCTGCATTCATATTTGCAAAATTTCCTACCTTGCTATAATTTCGTCCCGGATACGTTCGGCAGCGGATTTTAACGCCTCCGCGTCGTTTTCCAGCTCGTCGCGCATGACGCGGTCCAACAAGGCGTCGAGAGCAGCGCCGATTTGACGACCGGAAAAACCCATAGGCATGAGGTCGCGCCCGTCAAGCTTTAATTCGCCCAGACTCACGCACGCACCTGACGCCGCTAAATTCTGCGCTGTCTCTATGAGTTTTGCGGCGGCAGTTTCGTCTATCTCTGAAACTGCATTTTTATACACCGCTACCTTTGTCGGAAAATCCTGTCCGCCTTCCTTCATCAGAAGCTTTACCTCGTACGCATTCTCGGCGCCGTTTGGTTTTGTATTGCCGTACTTTTGCAGCATTTCAACACTGCGCAGTTCCTCACGTGACGGCTTCAGCGAACGCATGGCTTCGCGACACTGATTTCCGGTTAATCCCGAGAACAGCAGCGCGTAATTTACCGCCGCCACGTCATTTTTGGTAAAGTCAATCCCACTCGACCGCACAAATTCACGCGACTTTTCCATTATATCCGCCGACTGTTCGACCAGAGCTTCGTCCAATCCGGGCAGAATCCGCGCAATAACTTCCGGGTACCGGCGCAGGATTCGTGGAGCGGCGGCGCCGCACAACAATTTTGTAAGCTCCGCATAGATGCGCTCCCGCGAGATAAGGTCGAGCAGGAGCGTCAGGCGTCGTACCGCTGCGTCGCACGCTTCGTCAGGCGTAAAATCAAGCACCGATGAGAAGCGGAGGGCGCGCAGAATGCGCAGTCCGTCCTCAGAAAATCGCTTTTCGGCGCTTCCGACGCAGGAAATGACGTGATTTTGGACGTCTTCCACGCCGCCGTGCAGGTCAATCACACCCGACTCGGGACTGTACGCCATGGCGTTGACGGTAAAATCGCGGCGGCATAGGTCTTCTGCAAGGTCGTCCGTAAACGTGACCTTTTCGGGATGTCTCCCATCAAGGTAGGCGCCGTCGATGCGGTAGGTGGTTATCTCAATATTCATGCCATCCCGCACAAGGGTCACAGTGCCGTGCTTCAATCCGGTTTCGACCACGCGGCAGTCCGAAAAAACCGCGAGGGTCTCCTCAGGCTTTGCGGAGGTTGTCACGTCATAGTCGCCCGGTGCGCGTCCCATGATGAAATCCCGCACGCACCCGCCGACCACATACGCATGAAATCCCGCCTCATGAAGCCTATCCAGTGCAAACTCAACCGCTCCCGGTATCAAGAAATCCTCCATACAATCCTCTACAATTCTCTACAATTCTCTACAATTCTCTTTTTCTCATTATTCGACGGGGAGATGCTTTTTGAAAAAAGCACCTCCCCGAACCCCTCCGCCAAAACTTTAAATAAATGAAAGGATATAAATATTACGATAAAATGCTTTTTAGCGAAAAGAACACTCGTCTAAATCCCTCTCGCGCTTCCCATCTCACACTCTCCCGCCAAAGGACAGACAGAACATTTTGGGGAGCGGGCGGTACAATATTCGCGGCCGAACAGGACCATACGGTGGCAGTATGCGGACTGCTCTTCCGGCGGAACGATTCCCGATAGGATTTGTTCCACTTTGGTCGGGTCTTTGAGGGAAGCGTCGTAAAAACCCAATCTGCCGTTGATTCGGATGCAGTGCGTATCTGCGACAATGCCCGGAATTCCATATACATCGCCGAGAATCAAGTTCGCGATTTTCCGGCCGATTCCCGGGAGTGCAAGCAGCTCGTCCATCGTCTGCGGGACCTGCCCGCCGTACTGTTCTACAAGAATTTTGGCGGCAGCCACAATCGACGCCGCTTTTGTATGATAAAGTCCGCACGGTTTGACGAGTGCTTCCACCTCTGACAGCTCCGCTTCCGCCATCGCCTGTACGGTGGGATATTTCTCAAACAATGGGCCGGAGACAATGTTCACCCTCTCGTCGGTGCATTGTGCCGATAGTCTTGCCATCACGAGCAGTCTCCACGGGTCGTCCGCGTATTCGAGAGAGCAGAGTGCGTCAGGGTATTGTTTTTTTAAGATTTCGTGTATTTTATGTATATCGCGTATCATAATATCTTGTGTTATATTATTTCTTTCTCAAATTTTGTTATGCCTGAGCATCGTTTTCTTCGCCGACGTCTTCGGTATCCGATTCCTCCTCGGTTTCGCCGACCTTAAAGTAGTAGTCGAAGACGTCGCGCACAGAATGGCCGGCTTCCGTACCGCCTGAGCCCTGCTCAATGACGCATGTGACCACAATCTCCGGGTCGTCGAACGGCGCGAACGCGGTCATGATACCGTTTTCACTCTTGGTGGCAGATACCTGTGCGGTACCTGTTTTCCCTCCGACCGGAATGGGATATCCCGCAAAAACGCTTGCCGCGGAGCCGTTATCCATAACGCCGCGCATTCCTTCGCGCACGGTCTCGAGGATTTCGTCCGAAATCTCGATCTCATCCGCCACAGTCGGCTCATTTTGATACAGGACCTCATCGCTGCCGTATTGCTTCACCTGATACAAAAGGTGCGAATTGTAGCGTGTTCCGCTATTCAGAATGGTTGCCAGGTAGGTGCTGATCTGCAGGGGGGTAAACAAGTTGTCCGACTGACCGATTGCCGCCTGAATGGTATCGCCGGGGCTCCATTTTCCGAGCCCGTTTTCATCACGGTAATCGGGTCCCGCAAGGATACCGGTCTGCTCGGGGAGCTCGATTCCGGTGGGTTCTCCGAGTCCGTAATGTTTTGCATATTCATTCATTTTTTCAATCGTCAGGAGGCGGCCGACTTCATAGAAGAAGTAGTTGCAGGACTCCTGGATAGCCTCGACCACATTGATTTTTCCGTGGACCTGACCTGTCAGGATATACAGCCAGCAGCGGGGGGTAAAGCCCGAATCGGCATAGTACATATAGACGCCTTGCGCGTCGATGACGGTGTCCTTATCGATGATTCCTTCCTCCATGGCGGCGACTGCGACGCCGACCTTGAACGTGGAGCCGGGCGCATACGTGCCGCTCAATGCTCTGTTGAATAGGGGGGCATTTTCATCCGCCAACAGTTCCGCATAATCCTCATTGAAGGTGGCAAGGTTGTATGTGGGATAGGAGCAAATCGCCAGCACCTCTCCGGTATTGACATGAATAGCGGTCAAAGCGCCCGCGGACGCGTCCTCACCGGTCAGGGGCTTTCCCGACTCGATGGCTTCCTCGCGGATTCTGAAAATATTCTCAGCAAGCGCTTTTTCAGCAACCATCTGCATCTCAATATCGATGGTAAGATACACATCATGACCTGCTTCCGGTTCCTTTATGACCTCGGCGGATACGATATTTCCGTATGCGTCCTCGGTAATTTTCAGTTCGCCGTCGGCGCCGCGGAGGTATTCCTCGAAGGCTTGTTCAACTCCGGAAATGCCGACGATGGCGTCAAGGGGATAGCCACGCTCGGTATAATATTCCACGCTGCTTGCGGGAATCTTGTTCACGCGTCCGAGAATATGGGAGGCATAACCCGGATAATTATACACTCTTTCCGCTGCCACCTGCACAAGAATCCCGCGATTGATGGACTCTTCGGCTGTTGTGAGCATCTCCAGCGAGACGTCCTCCGCAAGGACATACGGGGACACGCTTGAAAAGCCGGACAACTCCATATCAAGGCGAAGCTGCAAAAGAATGGCGGCGGAGGTATAAGTATAATTATAGGAAAGCTCGTTATTCTCGTCGAACTCGACAATTCCGAAATAAAGCATCAAAGCGTTGGCCTGCTCCTCAAGAGAGGCGTCCTCGTCGACATTTAGCTCCGAAAGAAGTTTGGTATAGCGGCTGCCGCGGGCAGTGTTGAGAAAATCCGGGGACATAGAGAAGCGAAGCCCTCCTTCGGCAAGCGTTTCCGCGACGAGGGACTCCTGCGGGGTGACAATGCAGTCCGATTCCCCGAGGAGGCGTGCGGCGTCGACAAGGGAAATGATAACATCGCATGTTTCCTCCTCATCGACGGGAAGGGAAGCGTAGTCGAGGGCGATATCGTATGTATATTTATTGGAAACAAGCGCGTTTCCGTTGCGGTCGAAGATTTCTCCGCGCTGCGCCTGAATTTTCACAGTACGGCTAAAGGTTTTTGCAGGGGTCGACATGGAATAGTAGTCCTGCCCGGAGACTTGCAAATACAGGAGTCTGCCGGTATAGACGAGGACAATGGCGACGTACGCGGCCGCAACCACGGCAAGTCTTATTAAGTTATCTCTTTTTCTCATTATTTTTTATTTTATTATGATGGGGCGCCGCCCCCGCCAGGGGCCTTTTTAACGTGCGTTTGACGGGGAGGCGCTTTTTTCAAAAAAAGCTTTCCCGAGAACTCGTCGAACTCCCGTTTTTTAGGAAAAGGTCCCCATTTGGACGGAGGGGGTGGAATTTCAGTTATGGTGTTGATGTTTGCGGCTTTTGAATCTCATTCTTTCATACCGGCGCATTTTGCATGTAGAAGCGGCGCGGCAGATTTTAAAGAGGATGAGGATGAGCACAGTGATTGCGGCGACAAGGAGGACGTACAATTCTGTATTGAAAGCGAGCTCGCAGCGAAAGACCTCCTGTTCGGGCATATCGCGTCGGAAGTAGACGTCCTTCATCTCGAATTTTTTACGCACCATCAACGGATTTTTTATGCACGGCATATCTTTTTTGAGCTTTCCGAGCGCGGCGGAGGATTGTTTCATGATAGATTTCCTCATATTTCGACGTTCCTTTCTTTCAAAATTATGAATTGCGGCATGGACCGTGGTACTATTATACCAAAATCCACGTATTTTATCAATCTGTATTCAACAATCTCACATCCGTGTCAGGCAGAGCAAAGCAGAAGTCCTTCCACCGCAGCTCGCAGGAAATGAGTGACGCGCCGTGATATTTGACGCGGCTGCCGTATTTTCCGTCGCCGAGGAGCGGAGAGCGGCGGCTGCCGAACTGGACGCGGATCTGGTGCGACCGTCCCGTGATGGGGTATACGAGCATTTTTGCAGCCGTTATGCCGTCGAACGCAAACGTTTCAACGGTTTCATAGGTAAGGACAGCTTCTTTTGCGCCGCGGCGTCCCGAATCGACGACAAATGCTTTATCGTGACGTCTGTCGAAAAACAAGAAGTCGCGCATTTCCCCCTCCGGCGGCAAATCCGGCGCGGCAGTAACAAACGCCGTATAAGTTTTATGAAAATCGCCGTTTGCGATGCAGGCGGAAATTTCCGCGGCAGCCTTTTTGGTACGCGCATAGACCATCAGCCCCGCCGTTGTTCTGTCGAGCCGGTGAACGGTATAGAGCTCGTCCGCCCGCTCTCCCGCGTTTTTCAGATATTCCGAAATCGCCGCCGGTGTTTCTCCCTCTGACAGCAGACCACGCGGTTTATTCACAACAACAAAATCCCTGCAAAGATAGGCAATTTCAATCACGTGTGCCTTCTCCTAAAGTTTTTGCGGGGTCTTTTGCATTCCCCTCTTAATATTATATATTATATACTGTATCCTGTAAAAAAGCAATGTATAAATTGAAAATTGAGGGAAGTATGGCAAGGCTCGTATATACAAAAAAATTTGACTTTTCCCTTACAAAAGATGGGGAGTTTAAAAAATCCGATATAAAAATTTTCAAATACTCTTGATTATTTATTTTTGGCATATTATAATGATTACAAAGCGGGCGAGGCGGTATGTGTCGCCAGTTTCAATAATTACGAAAGGGGCATTTTCATGTTCAACATCGGAGTAACAACAAGAGCGTTCAACGGGTTGACGATTTCCGACACGGCGAAGGAAATGTCAGAGGGCGGCTTCCACTGCACCGAACTTTGCTTCGTACATTCCGACCTCGGCGGCTGGCAATACAACGGCAGAGGTTCTCTTGAGGGCATCACACCGGCGGCGGTAAAAGCGGCGGCGAACGAATTCCGTGGACGAGGCATTGAAGTCACCTCTCTCGGAATGTTTACCGACCTCAGGAATCCCGACAAGAGCGAGCGTGCCGCCGCAATAGACTATGCGAAACGGTACATTGAATTTGCAAGCGAAGCGGGCATTCCGTACATCGCGAGTGAATGCGGTTTTACACCCGGTAAACGCGGAATCAACGCCGACACATACGAATCGGATTACCAGAATCTGAAGGAGACCATTCGCGCAATATGTCTTGAAGCGGAAAAAGTGGGCGTTCACTTGTGTCTTGAGGCATGTGTACTCGACATTATCCCCTCTCCGCGTCGGCTCAAGACGCTCATTGAGGAGTTGGAAGCGGAATCGCACATACGGCTCGGCTCGATGCTCGACCCTGCGAACTTCTTCGCAAACTCAGACGAGGAAGGTATGTTCCACTACCTGCGCTACGACATTTCCTACCTGCACGGCAAAGACCGCAAAATCAATGCGACCTATGGCGTAAACGTCGGCGACGGCGACATCGACTGGGTAAAATTCATGGAATGCTACATCCGCTATGCCGACCGCAAACCCTTCATCCTCGAATACTGCAACAAAGACAACTGCCGCGACATCAAAGCCCGCGCAGAAGCCTACTACGAAGCCGCGTTCAGGACGATTATCAATAGGATTAATTAAACCGAAAAATTTATGGACTGAAGGTTTTTGCGGGATCAAGGGGCGCTTTTTCAAAAAGCACCCCTTGCGTCCCCCATTACAATACAAATTTATCAAAGGAGACTGACCATGATTAAACTTGGCGTCAATTCGGTGCTTTTTAAGACGGTATCTTTCCGTGAAGCTGCCGAAGCAATTAAGAAGTGCGGATACGACGGTGTCGAAATTTCCGCGATTGGTGGTATGTGCGAACACTTGAATCTCGCGAACTGGAAGAATGACAAGGCGGAGCTGATTGCGATTCGCGATGAGCTGGAACTTCCTTTCCTGTCCACAGAAGTTGCGTCTCAGGACCGCGAGCGTTTGAACACAGCGTTTGAAGCATGTGCGGAAATCGGGATCCCGATCGTCAACATTGGTCCCGGCGGACAGATGAACAACGAAGAGACGCTCAAGCAGTCTCTTGAGACTATCCAGATACTTGCTGAGGATGCGGAAAAGTATGGAATTACGCTTTGCGTAAAGGCTCATGTAGGCGCGGCTGTTTACTCGACCCCCACCACGCTGCGCATGATGGAGGCTGTTACCTCTCCCGCGTTCGGCGTTGACATGGACCCGTCTCACATTCACCGTGCGGGTGAGAATCCGGCGGTTGCGCTTCCGGCAGTTCTGTCCAAGATGAAGCACATCCACATCCGCGACTGCAAGGGAGAGGGCCCGTCCCCGGGAGACCCGACCAATCAGGCGTGCGGCAGAGGAGACATTGACCTTGTAGGCTATTTCAAGGCTATGGTCGACCAGGCTTATGACGGACCGGTCTGCCTTGAAGTCATCGGTCCTGACCAGTCTCTCTGCGACGCTACCAGAATCGCAGCTGAAAGCTATGGCTACATGAATGCGATTTTGAAGCAACTCGGCGCAAGATAAATGAATTAACTGAAATTAGGAGATGATAATATGTCTAAGAAACCTAACATTCTTTTCTTCGGTATTGACAGCCTTCGCAGCGACCACATGTCGCTCTATGGATACAATCGTCTGACAACGCCGCACATCGACAACTACATTGAAAACGGCGGTATCGTTTTTGACAAGATGTACAGCCCTTCCATCCCGACCACGCCCGGCTACGCTTCTATGGTTACCGGTATGGACTGCTTCTCCACCGACTGTGTGGCACTCCGTCACGAAGGCGGCCTGACCAACGCAGTTCGCACAATGCCTGAAATCCTGCGCGACTATGGCTACACCTCCACTTACATTGGCGGTCACTCCTGCCGCGGCTGCGACAAGGTCATCACCTATCCCGACTGGAATCCGGACAAGGCGGAAGAAATCAATAAAGTTGCAATCCCGGAGCTGGAGAGACTGGCAAAACAGGACCAGCCGTGGCTGCTGTTCCTCCGTCACATGGACCCGCACTCCCCTTACTACACAAAGGAACCGTTCACAAGAATGTTCTATCAGGGAGACGAATTCGACCCGAACAACAAATCCCTGAAGCCGGTTTATGAGTTTAAGCCGTTCCGCGATTACTTCCTGTCGTGGTTCCCGGAAGGATGCACCGACGCGGAATACATCATCGCACAATACGACGCAGCTGTGGCGTATATGGACCTCTGCATCAATCAGATTCTTGAGAAGCTGAAGGAGCTCGGTCTTGAAGACGACACCATCGTGGTATTCACCTCCGACCACGGCGAAACACTGTACGACCACGACTGCTATTTCGACCACCACTCCATTTACGACAACGTTTTGAACGTACCGTTTGCGTTCAAGTATTCGAAGTTCGGCTACGAAGGACATGTTGACGACATCACACAGACAAAGGACGTTCTTCCGACGATTCTGTCCCTCTGCGGCATTGACTGCGGCATTCAGTTTGACGGACGCGACATGACGAAGGCCATCACCGGCGAGGGAGTACGTCAGGAACCGGAATTCTATATCACCGAAGCGACATGGATGAGAAAGCACGGCTGGAGAACGCCCGAATGGAAGCTCATTGTAGCGCTTGAGCCCGACTTCCACTTCAAACCCGAGGTAGAGCTTTACAACCTCATCGACGACCCGGCCGAATACAACAATCTCGCCGATAAGGAACCGGAGGTTGTGGAATTCCTGAAGGCTCGTATGCTCGCGCACATTGCAAAGCGCGAAGCTGAGGTAGGGCATCCCGACCCGATTTACACCAACCTCAACTGGAGCGGTTTCGGCAGACCGTTCACCTCCTCTGAGGAAGCATACAACAGCCTGCACATCGGCGACCCCGAAGCCGCAAAGAAGCTCCAGTCTAAGCTGAAGGATATGGGAGTTGGAGAATAGTTAAATTTTAAAAATTTAGATAAGTGGAGTACGTATGAATTTAGATAAGTGGAGTACGTATGAAAAAAATTTCGCCTTTTCTTGGTTCGGCATACTATCCCGAAGACTGGGATGTATCCGATATGCCATATGACATTGAAAAAATGAAAGAAGCCGGAATGAAGGCTGCCCGTATCGGTGAATTCGCATGGCGCAAAATGGAGCCGTCCCCCGGAAAATTTGATTTTAAATGGCTGCACGACGTCGTAGATGCGTTGAAAGAGGCCGGTATTGCAGTCATTATGGGTACTCCTACGGCTACACCGCCGATTTGGCTCTCCCGTGAGCATCCGGATGTAACCGTTTTGGATGATCACGGAGCGCGCGCCAATCACGGCGGCAGACGGCACTGCTGCTCGAACAATCCGCATTATCTCGAAGCTTCCGCCAAAATCGTCGAGGCAATGGCGAAGGAATTCGGGGATGATGAAAACATTATCGGCTGGCAGATAGACAATGAGATTTACACTTGGGGTGGCGGATGCGTCTGTGAACACTGCATGGCGGGATTCCATGAACATCTGCGACGGAAATATGGGACCATTGAGGAATTGAATCGTCAATGGAATCTCAACTTATTTAGCCAAGCTTACGACAGCTTTGATGAAATCCCGGCAGCGGTACGGGCATGGCACAATCCGCACCTGATTTACGAATGGAGCGTATTCCAGCAGGAATCCAATATCCGTTTTGTTCATATGCAGTCGGATATTATGAAAAAGTACATAAAGGTCCCGATTGGCACCGATATGATGCCGGTTAACGGTCTGGATTATGAGAAAACCAACGAAAAGCTCGATGTGGCGATGTTCAACCACTACAATACCGAGGACAATCTCGGAGACGTGCTGTTCTGGTTTGATTATCTTCGTACGCTGAAGGACAGACCGTTCTGGAATACAGAAACCTCGACATCCTGGAACGGCTCGACCTCCATCGGGCAGATTATGAAGCCGGAAGGATTCTGTCGGATAAACTCATGGCTTCCTGTCGCCCTGGGCGGAGAAGCAAACCTGTACTGGCTGTGGCGTCAGCACTGGGCGGGACATGAGCTGGTACACGGCTCCGTGCTCTCACCGGAAGGGAGACCGCTCCACATTTTCGGCGAAGTACAGCAGATTGCGTCGGAATTTGAGAAGGCAGCGGACTTTATAAACGGTACGAAGGTTCAAACGGAAGTGGCTCTTCACTTTACGTCCCTGAACTGGAACCTGATGGAAGCGCAGAGAATTGTAGACAGATTCCACTACAGCGAACGCTTGACCGCAGATTTCTACCGTCCCTTGAACCGCATGGGGCTTCGTCCGGACGTCATCGGTGGGAGAAAGCCGCTTGATAAGTACAAGATTCTCATTTCGCCGTATATGCTTACCCTTGAGGATGGAGACTTGCCGGAGCGGATTGAAAGCTGGATCAGAGACGGCGGCGTCTGGATCGCAGGACCCATGACCGACGTCCGAAACTCCATTGGCGCGCACTATCGTGACCGGGCAATGGGCATGATCGAGCGGATAACCGGCTGCGAGCTGACGTATTCCATTCCGGACAGCTCGAAATATGTGAAAGCGGAATGGAGCGACGGCACGGAATTTCATGGAAACCTGTGGTATGAGCTGTACAGTACGGACAGTGAACCCCTTGTCACCGTAAAAGGAACATATTCCTCCCTGATCGGCAAGGCTGTCGTTCAGAAAATCAAGGTTGGCAAAGGAGAAGTCATTCTTGTAGGCTCCATTCCGTCGGAGGAAGACCTTCAGAAAATCATCGCCATCGCCGCTGCGGACGCCGGTATCCAGCTGCCTGAGGTCACAGGCGAGCTTTCCGTCATCCCGAGAGTGGGAGAGGAAAAATCAGGGCTCATCCTCGTGGAAACCGCGCATAAGCCGGCAAGCTATGTGATCGACCGTCCGATGCGCGACCTTCTCACCGGAAAGACCTACGAAGCGGGCAGAATCGACATTGACCCGTATGGTCTTCTCCTCCTCGAATAAATAAAAAATCAGTCGTTTCACGCAAAATAGAGCTTTTGGAAAGGGAGGTGCGGGAAAACCACATCTATATGAAAACAGCTGCATATGTTTGGGATGGATATTTGATGAATGTGACAAAGCATGACGCAGAATCGCTTGATATTATCAATATTGCGTTCGGTCATGTGAAGGACGCCGCGCTCGATTTTGACCGACCGTCCGTCACTCCCGAAATTGCGCGGATTCACGGGATAAATCCCGACGTCAAAATTCTTCTCTCTATCGGAGGATGGGGGGCTGGCGGATTCTCCCTCATGTCCCGCACACCGGGGGGGATTGCGAAATTCACCGCATCCTGCGTAAAGGCGGTGGAGACGTACGCGCTCGACGGAATCGACCTCGACTGGGAATACCCGACGATGAACTCCGCCGGCATTGACGCCGACCCATCCGATAAATATCATTTTACCGCCCTGCTGAAATCTCTCCGCACAGCGCTGGACGCCGCTTATCCCGACACACACAAGATGCTCACCATCGCCGCGGGCGCCGGCGGGTACTACATAAACGCGGTCGAGATTCCGGAAATCGCGGCGGTGCTCGATTACGTATCGCTCATGACGTACGATATGCGCGGACAGGGCGTGCCCGCGGGACATCACACCGCGCTGTACCAATCCCCTGACGACCGGGGATGCCATTCCGTGAGCGAGGCAGTCCGGATTTTCCATGAGGCGGGCGTGCCGTACGAAAAGCTGATGATTGGCGCGGCGTTCTACTCGCGCAAATGGACGAACATCCCCGAGGGCGGAACGCACGGTCTCGGCCAGAGGTGCGACAATCCGGAAGACAAGACCAGTGGTCTCTGGGGCCCCGGATTTGCGGAAATCGTCGAAAAATACGAAAACAAAAACGGCTACGTCGCTTATCGCGATGAGGAATGCGGCGCACCGTACCTGTACAACGAAGCGGAGCGGATTTTCCTCAGTTACGACGACGAAAGAAGCGTCGCGGACAAAGCGCGTTACGCGGCGGCAAACCGTTTATACGGCGTCATGTACTGGGAGCACTCGTGCGACCCCACAAGACGTCTGCTCGACGCCATCACCTCCGCAAACGCATAGAACGCAAAACGTATAAAGTTTTTGAAAAGGGGGTAGGGAAAATTCAATCTTCTCAAAATTTTCCCCACAAAGCCCCTTCATAAGGAGACTATCATGCAAAGAACATGTGTTGTTGGTATGGGACCTATCGGACACCGCCATGCCAGAGCATATACCGAAACAGACAAAGCGGAGCTTGTTGCAGTCTGCGACAGAGTTCCGGAGCTTGCGAAGGCTGCCGGAGAAAAGTTCGGCGTGCCTTATTTCACCAAAGCGACCGAGATGTTCTCCGCCATGAAGCCGGACATTGCAAGCATCACGACAGGCGGCTACGAATACTCAAGCGACCACTACGAACCCACCATCGAAGCTCTTGAGGCGGGATGTCACGTGCTCGGCGAAAAGCCGATTTCGAACGACCTGCGTCACGCTACGGAGATGGTCGAGCTTGCGGAAAAGAAGGGGCTTTGCTACGGCATCGACATGAACCACCGCTTCACGCCGGCCGCACGTCAGGCAAAAAAGTGGCAGGACGAAGGTAAAATCGGCTCTCTCCTGTTCTGTAACATGGCGCTGTGGATTGGCAAATTCATGCCCCTTGACTCAGTTTACTACCACCTCAAGGCGCTCAACCCCCACAGCATCAACATCATGCAGTACTTCTGCGGACCTGTCACGGAAGTTTCGACCTACGCGATGAAGGCTCCGGGACGCGACATCTACTCCACGCAGTCGACAGCAATGCGCTTCGCGTGCGGCGCGGTGGGGCACCTCACTTCGTCCTACGACATCAAGCGCGGGCATCCGATGGAACGCTGCGAGGTGGCGGGTGTTGACGGACGCTTCATCTTTGAGGACATGTGGCGCGAAGCCGTCCTCTATCCAGCAAACTCTCTCGTGAAAGAAGTTTACACCAACCCCGTGTTCGACGGATTCGAAGGATTCTACGATACCTTTCGGGACCGCATCCACTACTTCGTAAAGCAGGTCGACGAGGGAGCGAAGCCCTCCGAGATTGACGGCAGCGGACGTGAAGGTCTTGAGGCCTCCCGCGTCATTCACGCTATGATAAAATCCATCGAAGAAAACAGCACACCTATCAAGGTAAGCGAAATTAATGCCTAATATTTTTCAAACCAGAACTTTTTTTGAGGAATCAGACAGCGGGACGCCGGAGGTTGCGATTTTTGAAGCGGAGCATGACGGACGCGTTGATTCTCACACGCACGAATTTTATGAAGTTGTGTATGTCGTCAACGGATTCACGCTGCACTCGTCTGTCGGGCGGATGAACATGCTTGTGACAGGGGACTTGTTTTTCGTCAGACCCGGCGAGGAGCACTCCTACATCAATGCGTACCGCACGAAGCTGTACAACCTCATCTTTACCGCAAATGAGCTGGGGTCCATGTTGTCGGAGCTTTCCGCGCTGCCCGGCCTTGACGCGATGTTCTGCGGGGATGAGCCAGACAACATCGGCGCACGGCTGATTCACGTCGGGATGAACGAGAGACACGCTGTCGAGTCGGCTCTCGAGAAAATCAAGACGGAAAGAATCGCCCGGCGGACCGGTTGGCAGAGCCTGATTCGGGCGCAGCTCATATCGTTTCTGATACGTTATTCGCGTATGTACGAAGGGCAGTGGAACCACTGCTCGCAATCCGCCAATGATTACTACGGCTACATCTATAAAATCCTCAGCTACGTCAACGACAACTACGCCCGCCCGATAACCACGTCCGAGCTTGCGGAAATAACGGGGCTGTCCCCCGACTACATGTCACGCAAGTTCAAGCAGGCGCTGAACATGAGCCCCTCGGAATACGTCAGAAGATTCCGCATTGCCCGCGCAATGGAGCTGCTCTGCACCACCGATACGCCTGTTGCGGAAGTGGCGCGGATGACCGGATTCTCCGACATCAGCCTTTTCTCCCGCGTCTTCAAGCAAGCTGTGGGACTTCCTCCTGCTGCATACAGAAAAAACATCAGCGGAACTTACGATTAATCATTTTATATGGAGGTTAGAACAATGCCAAAGCTGTTATTTGCATCCAAAACTATTGAATATGACGGAACATACGGTAACGCATCACGCAAATACGAAATTCGTCTCAGCAACCTTGACGGAATCTACACTGGAACTCGCGAACGCAAGGTATTATTCGGTCTCATCAAGAAACAGGAACGCTATATTGAAATCCGCACCCACGGCATCCAGGGCATCGACGCGCCGATAGTCTACAGTGAAAGCGAAGAAGGCAGGGATGAATATAACATGCTCCTCGAAAAAGCCAAGCAATTCGCAGGCAACAACGAAATCAAAATAGAGCGAATTTAAAAAACTCCCATCAAATCACATCGGAATTTATAAAAGGGGGTTCGGCCCCCCTTTAGAAAGGATCACAAATGGAAAAAATCTTCAAGTCTGCCGTTGTCGGTATGGGCGGCATCGGACACACGCACGCAAACTGCATCAAAAACGACCCTCTCGCTGAGCTTGTCGCCGTCTGCGACGTCATCAAGGAGAAAGCTGATGCTGCCGGCGAAAAGTTCGGCGTGCCGGCGTACTACTCCCTGAAAGACATGCTCGCGGCTCATCCGGAAATCGAGGTTGTTCACGTGACCACATCCGGTTTTGAAAACGGTTCCTGGCATTACGAACCGACCATCGAGGCTCTGGACGCAGGCCGCCACGTGCTCGTTGAGAAGCCGATTTCGAACAACATCGAAGAAGCACGCTTCATGGTTGACTACGCCGCAAAGAAGGGTCTGTACCTCGGCTGCGACCTGAACCACTACTTTGCAGAGCCCGCATTCAAGGCTGACCAGATTATCGCAGATAACGGCGTCGGCGAGCAAGTATATGCCATGATGAAGGTTGGTTTCGACGGAAGCTCTGTCAACGTAAACCGCGTCGACAAGAACAGCCGCTGGCAGATGCCCTACTCTCACGCGAAGGCATTCCTGACGCACCCCTTCTCGGTTATGCGCCACTTCTGCGGCGACGTGACCCACATCCAGGCATTCATGGATAAGCCGGGCGCAAGACGTCAGTCTGAAGACCTTATGCTCTCCATCCAGTCCGTACACATGCGGTTCCAGAACGGCTGCGTAGGCTACCTTCTCTCCCAGCGCGGCGACGCTATGTTCGGCCTTGGCGGATGGTGGTCCTTCGAGCTCGCCGGCACACACGGCACTTTCTGCATCGAAAACTGCGTAGAAAAGCTCACCTACTGGAAGCAGGGTCAGGCTCCGGAAACAATGAACACCGGCGTTACCGACTTCGGTGCAACCTTCCCGGTTCGTATCCACGCCTTCTATGAAGACCTCGCAGCTGGCGTACCGCTTGAGCACCTCCGTGCATCCGGTCGCGACGCCCTCGCAACCATGGAATACATCTTTGCAGCAATCGACTCCTACGAATCCGGCGGCGAAATCGTTCGCCCGCACGCACTCCCCGCATACCACGGCGACCCGCACATCATTCACTAAGTTATCAATTGATGATAGTTTTTGGGGGACACTTTTCAAGAAAAAGTGTCCCCCAATCATATTTACAGCCACTTTGCCTGCCTGTTGCGGACTCCCTTGTTAATAAATCCAACCTGTGCGAAGTCTTCGGGATTTTTTCGAACGAGATAGTCGATGTAGCTCATGACCATTTGCGCGGTGAGCAGGTAGCCGGCAGGGTTCATGTGGCCGCCAAGGAAGAAGTTGCGCTCGAATTCCTCGTCGTATACCGGAGCGTATTCGGTAAAGTCAAGGACGTATGTACGGGTGAAAATCTTCGGCAGGTCGAGAAGGAACTTCTGGTGCGCGGCGGTTTTCTCCTGATTGCGCCCGTCACGCGGCATCGTCATGGGGAAGAAGTAAGCGTCCGGCGAGATTTTCTTGTATCTCTGGATAATTCTTCCGTAATATCCTGCGAAAGTGGTTTTGTTGTTATCCCAGTTTTCCAAATCAATGTCGTCAATCGAACCCACTTCCTGATTTTGCCCCATGAGGTCGTTTACTCCAAGCGCAATAATGTACGCCTGACATGCCTTTGACTTGTCCCAGAAGCAGTTTTCCTCCGCGTAAGTATTCCAGTACCAGTTTGCAGCCATCCCTCCACGTGAGAAATTATAGACCTTGCATCCAACTGCGCGCGCCATGTACTGCCCCCACGAATATTCAAAATAATCGTGGTATCCCTTGTTCCCGTTCTCGTCCGTTGACTCGAACTCCCCGGAAGACAGGCTGTCTCCTACGCACGCCACGGTCCGAAAAATGCCAAAAAAACCGCCGTCCGGTTTTATCACGTCAAGAGGTTTCTCGCCTTCCTCAATGTAGTACTTTTTGATGTCCATTTTGTTTCTCCTAACAGATAAATTGATTTTGTAAAATTTTTGTGAACCAGAGTAAAATTGTTTTTTATATTATATCAGATTATCACAGAAAACGCAATGAGGAACTCCAATAATCTGCTGATTTTTGGGGGATGCGACAGTTCTTTCTGCCGAGTCATACTTTTTTTGAGGGTTATTTGCGAAATTCACATTTTCCTCTTTAAATAAACCGTTAAATATATTATAATGTACATGTGTATTGACATTATCGTATTATATACCATTTTATACCAATTTTATTGCTTGCGCACAGGCATTATGCTCAACTTGTGAGGTAAATATATGGAAGCTAACAATAAGAAAAAATATACCGTGGAAATTGCCGGAATGCCGCTCAATATCATCGCTGACGAGCCCGCTGCCTTCGTGGAAAGCATCGTCACCCGTCTCGACGACCGCATTTCCGAACTGACCCGCTGCAATTTCCGCATTTCTACTCTCGATGCGGCGCTTCTTTGTGCAATTGACTATCTCGGAGACAAAATGAAAGCCGAAAAGCGCATCCGCACCCTCGAAGCGCAAGTCTCCCTCTACGAGGACAACATCAAGCATCTCCGCGAGGAGCTTGACGAGATAAAAGCGCGGCATGAGAACGCCGACGCCGCCAAAGAGAACGCCAACGGGGAAGCCCCCGTGGAAATCACAAACGATATGAAGAAAATCAGCGATATTCTCCGCGGAGGGAAGGCAGGGACCACGCCTGAGGACAAAGTCCGCACCCTCGAGCAGTATCTCGAAAGCAAAAAATCCGAAGACCCCCACGAGGAAACGCTGACACGAGAGGAAAAAATCAAATATATTGAATCTCTGCTCCGGGGAAACGACTCCCAGAAATGAGCAATTTTCACGTAAATCCCCTCCCGGAGCTGCTTGCTCCCGCTGGGTCTATGGACAGTCTTCGTGCAGCGCTCGCCGGAGGAGCCGACGCCGTTTATTTTGGCGGAACCTCCTTCTCCAACCGTATGCGCGCGAAAAACTTCGGCGACAACGAGCTTTCCGACGCCATCCGGCTCTGTCACAGCGTCGGCGCGGCGGCTCACATCACGGTAAATACCCGGGTACGTGACCGCGAAATGGACGATATCCTGCGTCTTGCCGACGCCCTGCTTGGGAATCCCGACGCTGCGCCGGACGCACTCATCGTCGCCGATTTTGGTGTTGCGCGCGAGCTTCACCGACGTTATCCTGAAGCCGCCCTTCACGCCAGCACCCAAACCTCGCTGTCCAGCCCCGCCGACTGCGCCATGCTCGCTGAGATGGGCTTCACCCGACTGGTCATCCCCCGGGAGCTATCACGCGATGAGATTCGCGCCCTCTGCGCCGTGTCGCCAATTGAAATCGAAATGTTCATCCACGGCGCGCACTGTGTTTCCTGCTCAGGACAGTGCCTTCTCAGTTATATGATGGGCGGTCGAAGCGGCAACCGCGGCGAATGCGCACAGCCCTGCCGGCTCCCGTTCGAAATCAAAAGGACCGACTCGGGTGCGGCAAATCGGCAAAACCGCCCGCTGTCTCTCGCGGACATGTGTCTCGCAGGGCGCATGACTGAAGTAATCGGCACAGGAGTCCGCTCTCTCAAAATCGAGGGACGACTGAAATCGGCGTCATACGTCTACGGCGTCACGAAAATCTATCGCACCCTTTTGGACGAGCAGCGGAATGCCACAGAAGCGGAAACAAAAGCCCTCGCGAGTTTGTTTTCACGTGGGTTTACGGATGGATATTTCACGTATCATTATACAAAAATGTCGAGCGCGCAAGTCTCCGGCGACGGGGACAAAGCATCGGCGGACAACGGAGCTGAAATTGCAAAAGCGCTCGACGCACGAATCCGCAGCCATGCCGTTCCGGTCAATCTGACGCCGCTCGCGGCCTCGTTTACTTTAGTCGAAAATGCCGCCGCGCAATTCTCCCTGTTTCTCAAAGATTCTCCAAACGTTTGCGTGACGGCGTTGGGAGAGGCGCCGCAACCTGCTGCCGGGAATCCGTTGACGTGCGAGTCGGCCGCAAAGAACCTGACCAAATTCGGCGGTACGAAATATTCACTTGCCGCAGGCGATATCCAATTCACCGTCGGTGAGAATTTATGGTATCCGGCGTCCGCGCTCAACGCCCTCAGACGCAACGCGCTCTCCATACTGGAAGAAAAAGCAGGGGAGGCAGTGTCGGAAAATCCACCGCAAAATCCGCTGAAAAACGGCGAAAATCCACCGGATTTGCTCCATTACACGCCGGATAAAATCGAAAAAAAGAGCGAACGCGTTTGCCGTACGGCAGAAGTTGCTTCGCTCGAAACACTGCGTGGGGCGTCCGATGAATTTTGGCGCTACTTCGACGTTTTGTATGTCCCCGCCTGCTCATATGCGCAAGCTTGCGAACTTTGTATAAAAAATCAATCTTCACCGGCGCTTGCAGCAGTTCTTCCGGCGTACACGCCCTCTGACGGTCAGCTGACGGAAGCGCTCGAAAACCTGAAAAAAGACGGATGCAGGCGCGTTCTCTGCCACACGATTGGACAAGTCAAGCTCGTGCGCGGGGGCGGCTTCGCCGCGGATATATCCTTTCGCGCGAACATTACCAACACCGCCGCCTACGCCGTGTACCGCGAAATCGGATGCGACAAGGTTCTGCTGTCACCGGAGCTTCCGTCTGCGGCAGTCACAAAAATCGGCGGCGGCGCGGTCGTATACGGCCGTTTACCCCTGATGACCCTCGCAAGGTGTGCAATCTGCGACGGAAAATGCCCATTCGGGAACCGGGGCGGACGCGTCGTGAAAACAAACCATGATACATTGTCCCAAAAAATCACCAAAAATCCGCGCCAAGACTGCTGCACCGCAAGCATGCGCGACCGAAAAGGCGAGGAATTTCCCATTATCGGATATCCGGACCGCGGCTGCGTGAACATTGTTTATAACGCCGTTCCGACATGGATGGCCGACCGCAGCGACCTGCTTCGCGGGATGGCGCATCTCCATTTTCTATTCACAACCGAAAATGCAGCTGACGCCAGCGACGTTGTCCGCGCTTATATAGAAAAAAGACGGATGACACGCGGCAGGCGTCTATAAAAATAATTAATATTTTATGAATGATTTGAATGTAAAAATCAAGAAACTCAATCCGGGCGCAAAAATTCCTGAATATCAGACAAGCGGCTCCGCCGCCTGCGACTTATCAGCGTGTATCGACACGCCTGTCACCCTGTTACCGGGCGCGTCCGCACTCATCCCAACCGGAATCGCCATTGAAATTGACGAGCCGGACAGGGAATCGCTGGCAATTTTGATATACGCACGCAGCGGTCTGGCCATTAAGCGCGGCATCGCGCTGTCAAACGGCGTGGGGGTAGTTGATTCCGACTATCGCGGAGAAATCAAGGTAGGGCTTGTCAATCTTTCGGGAGAGCCATACACCATCGTCTCTGGCGAGAGAATCGCACAGATGATATTTACTCCGGTTCGGCGGGCGGTATTTACGGAAACGGATGTGCTCGGCAACACGTCCCGCGGGACGGGCGGGTTTGGAAGTACTGGCGTTTCATAATGTTTATTTTTTATAATTATCGGAGAGAAGAAAGATGAACAAGTCCTTTTGGTTCAATCTCTTTTTGGTCTGCATCGGCATTGTGGTGGGCTCCATGGTCGCCGGCATGACCGCAGGAATTCCGGCGTTGTCGTGGCTGTCCTACGGGCTCGACTTTGGTACGCAGAGTCCGTTTGTACTTGACCTCAACGTCATCACACTGACGTTCGGAATCACCATCAAAATCACCATATCCATCGTCATTTTTGTAATATTATCCATCCTTCTCGGGCGTTGTCTCGCGAAAAAATAATAATATGCAACAAATATATATATTCCATCACAAGAGGTCCGATTATGAACGGCAGCGCCACAGTTATTTTGGGATCCCAGTCTCCCCGGCGTCACGAGCTGCTTAATTTAGCAGGAATTTCACACAAAGTTTTCGTTTCCGGAGCGGACGAGGGCAAGGTCGAATACGTGCCCGGGAAGCCGGAGGAGTTTGTTTTGTCAGCCGCCGCGTTAAAAAACACCGCGGTACGGGAAGCGTTATTAACTGCGAAAAATGTTAATTTATCGAATTCTCAGCTGACAGACAGCGAGGTGAACAACGCCATCATTTTGTCAGCCGATACGGTGGTGTATTCTGACGCCTGCCGCCGGATTTTCGGAAAACCCGGCGCCACCGACCGGGCGTTCGGCATGCTTCGCGAATTATCCGGTAAATGTCACCGCGTCATCACCGGGGTGACGCTATACGATATGGCGTCCGGCAAGTCCTCGCAATTCGCGGAATCCACGGACGTATATTTCCGTAACTTGGAAGACAGCGAAATCGAGCGCTACCTTTCGCTCTACAATCCGCTCGATAAGGCGGGCGCGTACGGTATTCAGGATGGCGCGTGCGTTTTTGTGGAAAAAATCGTCGGTGACTATTATAATGTGGTTGGGCTTCCGCTTTGCAAGGTTTGGACGGAATTAAAAAAATTCCGTATGCTTGATTGAACAATATTATCCTTATAGTATATTTCGAAAAATCAGAGAGTTATTCCTATATTAACCATATTTGGAGATTTTATATATGAAAAGTATTGGCATAGACCTTGGCACGGCGAACACGCTGGTATATGTGAAAGGACGCGGAATTGTGATTCGCGAACCGTCCGTTGTTGCCGTTGAGGCCAAAAGCCGCAAAGTCGTCGCGGTGGGGAGCGAAGCGAAGCTCATGCTCGGCAAAACCCCCGGCTCAATTATGGCGATGCGCCCGCTTAAGGACGGCGTTATCGCCGAATTTGACATCACCGTGTCGATGCTGCGCCATTATTTCAAAAAAGTATCGGGCAATACGCTGCTCAGTCGCCCAAAGGTCATTATCTGCATTCCATATGGCGTTACAGAAGTAGAGAAACGTGCGGTTGAGGATGTGACGCTTGAAGCTGGCGCGCAGTCGGTTGCACTGGTCGAGGAACCCATTGCGGCGGCTATCGGAAGCGGCCTTCGGGTCGACGATGCGCGTGGTTCTATGATTGTTGATATTGGCGGCGGCACGACGGAGGTTGCGGTGCTGTCGTTGGGCGGAATCGTTTTATCGAATTCGCAGCGGATAGCAGGGGACGAGCTGGACGAAGCAATTACGGCGTACATTAAGCGAAAATACAATATTTTAATTGGAGAAGCCACAGCAGAATTGTTGAAAAAGCGCATAGGGAGTGTGCATCCGGCGACCGACCGTGGAACTATGGAAATCCGCGGACGCAATCTTCTGAACGGACTTCCGGCGATTGTGACAATCAGTTCTGCAGAGATTCGCGAGGCGATGCAGGATGAGGTTCAGCATATTGTGGAAAGCATCCGCAACGCGCTCGAGACCACACCGCCGGAGCTTGCGTCCGACATATACGATACGGGCATCATGCTGTCGGGAGGAGGCGCGCTTTTAGCCGGGCTGGACCTTCTCATTTCCCGCGTCACCGGTATCCGCACGGTAGTCGCAAAAAGCCCCATCGACTGCGTTGCTGTCGGCATTGGCCGCATCATCGAGACCACCGGTGATGCCAGCGCCTATGTAAGTTACAGGACACGGTGAGGAGTATTGGAGGCGCGGCCGGCTGTACCCGGTCCCGCCTGAGAACTTTTGGGGGATTGCATTTATTCATAAAATATGTATGATTTGAAGGGGCACAGGATATGGGGAGTGGCTTTATCATTTCCCTGCGAAAACCCCATTTTGTTATTATGAAACAATTCTTTAAGAACAAATTTTTTTACATTATGTCGGTACTGGCGCTGCTTTTGACAATTGTGCCGACTGTATTTTATTCGATGGGGCTGACGTTTGTGTTCCGCGACGCCGTCTGCATACTGCTGACGCCTATGCAAAAATTGTTTAATTATGCAACAGAAGCGGTCGACGGATTCGCAGCTTATTTTTACAAATTTGACGAGCTTGTCGAAGAAAATAATACGCTGCACGAGCGGGTCGCCGAATTGGAGGCGCAAATTTACGACGCCGCCGAACTCGCAGAACGCAGTGCGTGGATGAGCGATTTTCTGGAAATGAAGACGCAGCACACGGATTTTAAAATGCTGTCAGCGACGGTAGTCGGGCGGGAAAGCGGAAACTATTCAAAAATCTTGACACTGGACGTGGGCACCGGCGCGGGTGTGGAGTTGAACATGCCGGTTGTGACGTCGGAAGGGATTGTCGGACGAATCACCGAGCTGGGATATAATTGGTCAAAAGTTACAACAATTGTGGAAGCGCAATCCTCAGTTGGTGCATATATTGAACGAACCGACGACGCAGGGATTTGCGAAGGCAAATTCGCGCTTGCCGCGGATGGGTTATGTCAGCTATCATATCTGCCAGCCGGCGCGGATGTACAGGAAGGGGACCGCGTTTTGTCGACAGGGTTCGGCAGCGTCTACCCGCGCGGGCTGGTGATTGGCTATGTGGACGCCATCTCCGCGAATGAATACACGCGCTCGCAGGATATTCTCGTAAAATGCGCGGTCGATTTCTCCTCCCTCACAAAAGTCATGATTATCACGGATTACGAGATTTCCGCAAAGTAATTTTGCATATTTATTCAGTCCATATACATTCCTATATTTCAACACGCAACGCGGACAAAAAACAAACGTTCTTCAATTTTCGGCATAACTCAAACACTTTCCGGCAAATTGGCACTCGACTTTTCGTTTATCCTGTCCGAATCAATCCGCACCATTTATGCCGCACTATTTGTTATGCCGCACTATTTGTGCGTTCACAAATTATGAACAAAATTCTATTACCAAGGTGGCGCTTATGAATTATCCAAGTTCGCGAGGACCGCAGCGTCCCCCGCGTCAAAACGAGCGGCGAGAAAATCGCGACGCCACGGAAAAAGACGAAAGTCTTTCCGACAGACTGCACGAGTGGCGGCTCGGACTTTCCATCGACGGCGAAAGTGTGAAAAAGGCCATCGTTTGCGCGGTTCTGATTATCTTTTTTTCGCTTCTGCAAACCACGCTTTTCACCCGGTTCCGACCGTTCGGAGCGGTTCCAGACCTGATTCTGCCACTGGTAATCGCGATTTCCATGACAGAGCGAGAGAAGTGGGGCGCCGTATGCGGACTGCTCGGCGCGTTTATCATCGAGTCGCTCGGCGGGTCGAGTCTCACGCTTCTTCCTTTATTATATATGCCCGCCGGGTATGTTTGCGGGATTTTGACCATATACTATTTCCGTGACTCAATCGCAGTGCGGGCCTTGTATACCGGCATATCCTCCGCCGCACGAGCAATATTCACGTTAATCGCCATTTTGGCGACGGCGTCAGGAGTTTCCGTTCTCGATATTTTTACAGAGGCGATTTTCCCCGAGCTGATTGCCAACCTGCTTTTTGCATTTCTGCCGCACGTTGTCGCGCGCTTCGCGCTGCAGCCGTTCAACAAATCAAGGGATGCGAAAGTTAGGGAGTAAAAATCGAAACAAATGTTTTTGTTAAAGAACAGTGTACACTCATCACACTCGTTTATGGGCATTATACGCAAACAGCGCAAAATATAAGGCATAAAAAGCATCAAATATGACAAATAACACAACGACTAAAAATTGCACTTCCGTTATCGCATCGCTTGCGCCAATGGCAGGATTCACAGACTATCCAATGCGGAAAATTGCGGCAAGCTTTGGAGCGGCATACGTTGTTTCCGAGATGATTTCAAGCGTTGCGATGTGCATGGGAGACCGCAAGACCGCGGCGCTCGCGAAGATTGGAGAAGGGGAGGCGCCCGTTATTCTGCAAATTTTCGGTCACGACCCGGGAATGATGGCGGAGGCGGCGCGCCGGCTCATCACGGGGGAATACGCGGGATGTGACTATGCAGCCGCCCCTGCGGGAATCGACATCAACATGGGATGTCCCGTGAAGAAAATCGTATCTTCGGGGGATGGTTCGTCCCTGATGCGGTCGCCGGACGCCGCGCGAGCAGTGGTATCGGCAGTCGCGGAAGTCTGTTCCGTGTACAAGGTTCCCTTGTCAGTAAAAATCCGGGCGGGCTGGGACGCAGAGCACATCAACTGCGCGGAATTTGCCGCGTGCATAGCGGAGGCCGGCGCATCAAAAATCACCATACACTGCCGCACCCGTGAGCAGATGTACATGCCGTCTGCGGACGTGAAGTACGCCGGCGCCGCCGCCGAAGCATTACGGCATCTCCCGTCAGCCAAAAAAATCACACTGGTTGGAAACGGGGATATCGAAACCCGCGCGCAAGCGGAAGCATACTTATCGGCTGGATGCGACGAAGTCGCAGTAGGCCGCGCAGCGCTCGGCAATCCGTGGATTTTCTGGGAACTCACATCCCCCTCCTCGTACATCCCCCCGACCATCGCCGAAATCAAATCCCTCGCGGTCTCCTTGGTCGAAGCGGTCGTCCGTGAACGCGGCGAAACCGCGGGCATCCGCGAATCCCGTTCCCGCGCCGCCTGCTTCATCAAAGGGACGCCCGGCGCAGCCCACGCCCGCGACCGTCTCAATCACGCCGAAACTCTATCTGAGTTTATTAAAATTCTTGAAGAGATTTGAATTGTTCACAGGGAAGATTGAACGTTCCCTTCTCACCCCCAATCAGGAGAACATAAAATGGGTAGAATAGATTGGAAAGGGGCGGCGCTGCTTGCTCCGCTGCCTGCTGTTATGGTTACGTGCGAGCATGATGGACACGCTAACGTTTTTACCGCCGCCTGGTGCGGGATTGTTGCAACGCATCCGCCGCGCGTATATATTTCTGTACGTCCCACGCGGCACTCGTATCCTATTATCCGCGACAGCCGGGAGTTTGTGATGAATCTCACCCCGGCGTCACTCGCGAAAACATGCGACTATGTCGGAACTGTCACCGGCCGGTGTGTGGATAAATTCGCAAAAATCGGATTGACCTTGCTTCCGTCCGCTGAGGTGAACTGCCCGACCCTCGCCCAGTCGCCGCTCGCGCTCGAATGCCGGGTGACTGACATTCTGCCGCAAGGATCCCATGACATGTTTCTCGCCGACGTGGTGCGCGTCACAGTGGACGAATCTCTGCTCGACAAGAACGGGCGTCTGGAACTGGACCGCGCGAAACTGTGTACCTTTGCCCACGGCGAGTACTTCGAAGTCGGCAGAAAGATTGGGAAAATCGGCTTCGGTATGGATAAAAATAAAAAGAAAAAAGCAGGGGACAAGGCGGCTCCGGGAAAAGACAGGTCCCGCGCATTGTCGTCACCATCAAAATAACATTTTTTATGAAGGGAGAAACATATGAATTTTCTGATACTGTCAGTCACCGCCGGGGAAGGGCACAACTCCACCGCACGCGCCATTAAGTCTGAGCTTGACAAGCTCGGCGCGGACAGCCAAATTCTCGACATGTTCGACTACATCTCGCCTGAGATTGCAAAAATCATCTCTGAAGGCTATCTTCTTGTGACGGAAAAAGCGAAATACGCCTATCGAATCGGTTACAAGCTGGCCGAGAAACGCCATTCCAGTGAAAAAGAGTATTCCCCCGCCAATCTTTTTAAGCAAGCGATGACAGACGACCTTGCCGACTTCATTCGTGCGGACAACTATGACGCGGTTGTTTTCACGCACCCCTTTGCCGGAATTGTGCTCAGCCTGATGAAGAAAAAACACATCATTGAGAATCGCACAGTGGGAATTCTCACAGACTTCACGTTCCACCCCTACTGGGAAGACTGCACAAACAACGATTTTGTAGTTGTCCCCGACCGCTTGCTCCTGCCGCAGGCGCGCCGCAAGGGATTCCGCGACGAGCAAATTCTGCCGTTCGGCATCCCGATAAACCCGAAGTTCAGCGAAAGCACATCCCAAGAGGAGGCGCGTCGTGCGCTCGGTCTCGACGAAAAGCGGATGACCTTCCTCATCATGGGCGGCTCCATGGGATACGGCAACATGTCCGAAAACGTGCGGAAAATCGATGAAATGAACGTCGAGCGCGACTTCCAGCTTATCGTAGTCTGCGGAAACAACGCGGAAATGAAGGAGGAAATCGACAAAATCGCAGTCAATGCCCACCACAAAATGCTGGTAACGGGATTTGTAAACACCATTCCGCAGATGATGGACGCCGCAGACTGCATCATCACAAAACCGGGCGGACTGACAACCAGCGAAAGCCTCGCAAAGAACCTCCCCATGATTATCGCAAACCCCATCCCGGGTCAAGAGGAGCGAAACGCAGAATTCCTTCTCAACAACGGCTGCGCGCTCGCCACCTCCAAAACCTGCCCCATCGACGAGTGCATGTATCAGCTCCTGACCTCCGATATTCGCCTGAAAGCCATGCGCGACTGCATCTCCGCCATCTCCAAACCCAACTCCGCCGAAAACCTCGGCAAATTCCTCGTCGACCTCGCCCATACCCCCGTCATCTCCGAATCCCCTGCTAACGATATGTACCTGGAGTTGTACTGGGAATGATGTATAAAGGGAAGCGCCGGATGCGTTAAAACTTTTCGGACTGGCAAGGGCAGGTATCGTACGGTCTAAGGGTAACTACTGTACAAAATTCCGCCATCCACACCCCGATTTCAAAAGGTTTGGAAGTCCACGGGGACCTTTCCTCAAAGGTTCCTGTGCGGGGTTTGGGGCAGAGCCCCCACGCATCCCCAAAAGACACGAAAGGAAAAACAGATGTCAGACTTAACCTTTGAGAATTTCAATTCATTGTACACAGACCTGTCGCGCGGGGTCTGTTTTGGACAGATAGGGGAGGCACTCGCCGCACCTGAAACAGTGCGGAAACTGTTTCTTATTTCCGATTCGCTGATTGATGACGCAAGAAAATTCAACCTTACGTCTATTACGGAGCCGGGAGAGATTGTGCGGAAGCATATCATTGATTCGCTGATTCCACTTGCGCTGACAGTCGAGCACTGCCTCGTTCCGAAAAATGCAGCGGACGTGGGAACCGGCGCAGGCTTTCCGCTCCTCCCAATGGCCGCCGGGCTTGCGAAAATTTCCCCGGAGACAAAGCTGACCGGCGTCGATTCCACCTCAAAAAAAATTTCCCATATCCTCGCCGCCGCGCAATATGCCGGATTGTCGAATGTTTCCGCAGTTTCCGGCAGAGCGGAGGAGCTCGGACGCAGGGATTTCCGTGCGAAATTTGACTTGGTCACCGCACGCGCCGTCGCCAATCTCCCCGTACTGCTCGAACTGTGCGCGCCGCTCGTCGCGAAAAACGGCTTTTTCGCCGCGCTAAAGTCCCACGCCGACGACGAACTCGCGCAGGGCGATATCGCGGCCAAACGTCTCGGTATGACAAACGTGGGAAAAATCGACTACGAACTCCCAGGCGGCGACACGCGATGTGTGATATTTTACCGCAAAATCACCGATACACCCGAAAAATTCCCTCGCAGATACGCCGAAATCGCCAAACACCCCCTCGGATGAGCCCCCTCCGCATTTCCCGACGATAACCAAAAAACTCACGGCCGCTCCATCAGCAAACCGTGCGTTTTTCTTTTTTTGCCCAGACAAACCAATAATAGGACAGCGTATTGAGACACGTTTATTCCCACAGATATGGTATAATATCCCGCGAAAAGGGAAATCCACCCTATCCCTAAGGAGGACGGGAAAAATTCTATTATAATCACAGGAGGTCAAAATGTTCTGGGGAAAATTGAAGGAAATTACAAAGGTTATCCGCGAGGTCGAAATTCAGGATATCGTCATCCCTGACGGGAGGATTCGGCAGGTCGCGTACGACGAAAGCCTGCGCGCGCTGGCGGAAAGCATCCGCGAGCACGGCGTTCTTGAGCCAATCCTCGTCCGCCGCGACTCATCATCCGCGCGTGACAATCCCATCTATCAGCTCATCGCCGGAGAGCGCCGGCTCCGCGCCGCCGAAGTCGCCGGGCTCAGCGCCGTCCCTTGCGTGTCCATTGAAGCAAACGAGGTCGACGCGGCGGTCATCGCCATCATCGAGAATCTGCACCGCGAGGACCTGAACATCTTCGAAGAGGCAACCGCCATCGGCTCCCTGATCGGGCTGTCCGGTATGACGCAGGAACAGTGCGCGCGCCGCTTATCGGTCAGCCAATCTTACGTTGCCAACAAGCTGCGGCTGCTTCGCTTTTCAAATGAAGAACGCGAACTGATTCTGCAAAACGGACTGACGGAGCGTCACGCCCGCGCGCTGCTGCGGCTTTCGGAAAGGGAAGAGCGGCTTCGGGTCATTTCAATCTTCATCGAACGCAATATGAACGTTGCGGCGGCAGAGGAATACGTGGAATCCCTGCTGTGCGCAGAAGCGCGCGGAACAGAGATACGCAGCAAGCCGCCAAAGAGTGAACAGCGGCACAAGCTCATCATCAAGGACATTCGGATTTTCTATAACTCGATAGACCATGCAGTGGACATCATCAAAAAATGCGGGATTCCGGTTGAATCCACACGCCGCGAGACGGAAAACGGCACTCTGATTTCGATTCTTCTGCCCAAAGCGGTGTGATGGAAATGTTTCACGTGAAACATATTTTGAAATAAAGCCGTGCGCACGTAGGTGCGCGCGGCCTTATTTTTTATCCTCAAGTCTCCCACAAACTACATATTACAAATGTCTATTGACAGCCTTGTACAAATGTGTTATAATGTATTTGTAAACGAAAATAATGTTTCACGTGAAACATTTTCAATACAGGTTGACAATCCGTGTAAAATTTTATATAATTACAGTAATGAATTTATAGAAGGGATTTCATCTCTGGAATTATGCCCGAACCATACGTTATTTCCTTCGCGAACCAAAAAGGCGGAGTCGGCAAAACGACCTCCTGCGTCAATATCGCAAGCTGCGCCGCCGCTATGGGTCAGCGCGTCCTGCTCATCGACGAGGACCCACAGGGGAATTCTACAAGCGGAGTGGGAATCACGAAAAAAAATATCCGCAAAACGGTGTACGACGCGCTCATCGACGACGCATCCCCCGATGACTGCATTATCAAGACCAAGTTTGCCAATCTGTCGCTGCTGCCGTCGACCATCAGCCTTGCCGGAGCGGAATTTGAGCTGTTTGACGTCGAAAATCGTGAAGCTCAGCTCAAGAAGTTTGTTGGAAAGCTGGGCGAAGCGTATGACCTTATCATGATAGACTGTCCGCCGTCCCTTTCGATGCTCACAATCAACGCGCTGACGGCGTCGGACGGGGTCATTATCCCCATGCAGTGCGAATACTACGCCCTTGAGGGGCTGACGCAGCTCATGCTGACCATTCGGAAGGTCAAGGAGCTCTACAACCACAGCCTGTCGATTCTCGGAATCCTCGTGACAATGTACAACGGAAGACTGAATCTGTCCATGCAGGTTCTTGATGAAATCAAGAAATACTACGCGGACAAGCTGTTTTCGACGACCATTCCGCGCGCGGTGAAGCTATCCGAAGCGCCGGGCTTTGGTACGCCAATCAACTATCACGACAAGTACTCGAAGGCATGTCAGTCGTACGCCTCCGCCACGGAAGAAGTGCTGGCGCGCATTGGGATACCGGTAAGCTGAATCTTGCACGAGAAACTGCAGGATTCACGCATAATTTCATAAAGTGAAAGATAAAATTTAATTACTGGAGTTATATAATAATGGCTAAGGCTAAGAATAAAGGACTTGGGCGGGGACTGGACGCGATTTTCATCGACAATGCCGTGGAGGATGACGGCGAGGCAAAAAACAGCGTGCTCTCCGTTTCCATTTCACAGATTGACCCGAAAATCGACCAACCCAGACGGTCGTTCGACGCGGACTCCCTCGCCGGACTCGCCGATTCCATTTCGGCAAATGGCGTTCTCCAGCCGATTCTCGTGCGCAGGGTCGACGACAGATATGAAATTATCGCAGGCGAGCGGCGGTTCAGGGCCTCCAAACTGGCGGGACTTCTCGAAATTCCCGTAATCGTGCTTGAAGCTGACGACCTCGCAGCGGCAAAATATGCGCTCATCGAGAACCTCCAGCGCGAGGACCTCAATCCGTATGAGGAAGCGCGCGCGTACAGCATGCTCATGAAAGAGTACAACCTGAGCCAGGAGGATATCTCGATTCAAATCGGCAAATCGAGAAGCGCAATTGCCAACTCGCTCCGCCTGCTCGACCTGCCGGACGAAATCGTGCGGATGCTGGTCGAAGGATTGCTCACCGCCGGGCACGGACGCGCCCTTCTCGGACTGCGCGACAAATCACAAATGATACCGTTGGCGGAGAAATGCGTGAACCGGAACCTGTCGGTACGAGACATTGAAGCGGCGGTCAAGGCGGCAAACCGCGCGTACAGCCAGAGCCTTGAAGAATCAGACGCTGAATCCGACAGCGAGGTCAAGGTCGACTACATCCGCTCTCTCGAGACCCGCTTTACCAATTTCACAGGGCGCAGATGCAAAATCAGCGCAACGAAAAACAAAAAGACCTTCCAGCTCGAGTACCGCGACAACGAGGATTTGGAGGACCTGTTAAAAAAACTCGCCGGAGCCGGAATATTTGAGGATTATTGATTGGCGTCGGGAAAGAGCCGCAAAAACTCTGTACCGGCCACTATAAATCGGAGGAAGATGCTATGTCTGGAAAAATTTACTACTATACCAACTTCGACATTGACGTAAACAGCGGTTCGCTTGAGGTAATTTTATGGAGCGTGTACGCGGGGATTATCATCGGCGTGCTGGCGGCAATCCTCTACCGTGTCTACACCGGCTCGTTCATCCGCGCGATGGTAGACGCCGGTGCGGTCGACGAGAGCCACGCGGTAACGCTCGACCAGCTGAAATTCCAAGGAAAGTGGTACATCAAGCGCCAACTGAAGCCGGGCGGCACGATGAACCGCATTCTGGAATGCACGAACGCGGACACATTCCCGAAGAAGAAGTGCAGCGCACTGGGTCGATTCTGGCACGAAAAGTTCATGGGCACAGAGATTCCGACGGCGGTCCCATTCGACACCGCGAAATTCTATCTGCCGGAAGAGCGCAGGGTTGCCGCTGAACTTCGCTTCACGGCGGAGAAGCATCCCATCCGCACCTTTCTCCTCGCGGCAGCGGTGCTGTTCGTGGTCATCTACGCCGCAACCATCGCGCTTCCGGAGCTTTTGCAGATGCTCGACAACCTGATAACACAGCTGACCCCCACGAACACTAATATTTTATAAAAGTATAAAGTAAATTTCCCCGCCCCCGCAAGGCTTTCGCTCCAATAGTCGAAAAGTTTTTGCGGAAAAGGGGTACGGGGGAGGAGATTTTTTCAAAAAGCTCCTCCCCCGCAAAGCAAGCAAATAAATCAGAATATACATGGAGTAACCTATGAACCAACAGATGAACAGGGGCAGGAGCGCGCCCAGGAAGAGGAAGAAAAAGAGGAGCTTTGCCGCGGTCATCATCACGATTATCATCATTGCCGCGCTGTGCGTTGCGGGGATTGTATTGGCGGTCTATGCGGCGGGGGTCCGGTACATTAAGGTAAACGTGACGGACGACCTGTACGTAAAGTTTCTCGGGCAGGTCGATGAAAACGGTCAGCCGTACAAGGGACGGCTCATCTACTCGAACGGGGTGGCGGCGGACGTGAACCTCGACCGTGAAGAAATCTCATACTCGAACGGAGACGTTTACACGGGCGGGCTTGACAACCTTCTCAAAAACGGGGAAGGGCAGATCATCTACGCGAACGGCGACACGTACTCCGGCTCATTCGTAAACGACATCATCTCCGGCGAAGGGATATACACCTACGTTGGCGGCGACGTTTATGAAGGATCGTTTGAGAATGGGCTGAAATCCGGCTACGGCATATATACATTTGCGGATGGGTCGGTTTACGAAGGCTCGTTCAGGGACGACATGAAGAACGGAGCGGGCGAATATCACTACGCGTCAGGCGACGTATACATCGGCTCGTACACGGACGACATGAAGAACGGCTACGGCGTATACACATGGGCGAACGGCGACGTTTACGAAGGCGAATACGTCAACGACAGCCGGAGCGGGAACGGCATATACACGTGGGCAAGCGGCGAGCGTTACGAAGGTGAATTCAAGGACAATCTTCTTTCCGGAGCCGGCACTTACAGCTGGCCAAGCGGCCGCGTCTACGAGGGCTACTTTGAAAACGGCGTCATCGTCCGCGCTGAGACGGATTGAATTAAATAAAAATTCGAGGAGGGCTTTGCGGGAAGCCCTCCTCAAGCTCCCCCGAAAACCTTTTTGGGCAAGGGGGAGATTTTTTATTTTTATATCCTGTGGAAAAGTACAAAATAATCCAATGCTTTTTCATGCGGGGGATATGCAGGGCTCCGCTTTAGGGAGGGACACTGTCATTTTCGTGCCGATGCCCTCGCTGGAGATGGCAGCAATACTCCCTTTGTGTTCTTCCACGATCCACTTCGCTATCGATAACCCGAGACCGCTGCCGCTGTTGCTGTCCCCGCGCAGCTTCTGTCCACGGTAAAACCGGTCAAAAATCCGCGGAAGCTCGTCGTTCGGTATGCCAATTCCGCTGTCGCTGACTTCCATACATACGCTGCCATCCTTCTCGTATGTGCGGTACTTTATCGTCCCGTCGGCAGGCGTGTACTTCGCCGCATTGTCTGTCAGTATTCGTAAAACCTGCTTCATCATCGCCTGGTCCGCGCTTATCGTGAGCGCTTTCTCCTCCGGGTCCCGCTCAAAAAGATACTCGTGCGCCCCGTCAATCATCCGACTTTCATCTACGACCTCGGATAATAATTCATTCGTGTCGAGCGGAATTTTGTTTATCACATGACGCTCCATGTCCCCTTTCGCAAGAAATAACAACTGGTCAATCAGCGTCTTCATGTGCTCCGATTCATTCTTTATCGCCGCTATTGATTCTTCCATTACCTTCGGGTCGTCCTTTCCCCAGCGGTCCAGCATGTTCACATATCCCTGAATCACCGCAATCGGAGTCCGTAACTCGTGCGACGCGTCATCTACAAAACGGATTTGCTTCCGCTTTGATTCCTCAAGCCGCTTCAGCATGTTGTTGACCGCCGCCTCAAGTCCGCCGAGCTCCGAATCGTGCACCACAACGCGCTTTCCACTGTCGTCAATTTCGTTTATTGCGTGCGCAAGAGACTGCACCTCCGCATTATCCGGCTTCGCCACAGGCCTCTGCTGCATCGAAGATATCCGCTCCACAGACAACGCAATATCGTCAATCGGACGCAAATACCTCTTGATGAACCCCCGGCCGGTAAAATGCTCAATGATAAATAAAAGAATCTGAATGAGGAGAAGCACAAGCATCATGCCCGCCACCGACGACAGCACAACCGACGCATCCTCCGCGTATGTCACATCATCTACGACGAAACTGTACGCCGTCCCCGCAAAAATAATCCCGTCGCGGTAGTCCACCTTCTGCGCAGTCTCAATCTTTCCGGACAGCTCCCCAATCAGCTGATTCAAATTGTCGTCCGCATACTCGTACCCGGTAAAGCGCCGCTCCGTCACGTTTGTAAGACGTCCGCCCCGCGTACTCTCGAGCGTCGCACACCACGTTGCGATTACCAGCGCGGCAATCACAATATCCACAATGACCGCCGCAAAAAATTTCCGCCGCACAACCGCAGCATTTAGCCGTTTGGCAATAGACCCCGTTCGGGTGTTGTTCATAAATACCTCCCTAAACTTTCATACTGGGTTAAGGTCAGATTTCGTTTGGTTGACTTCTTATCCCTCAACCATATACCCTACGCCGCGAATGGTTTTGATGATGCTGTCGTCGGTTTTCTGGCGGATGTAGCGAACGTAGACATCGACGATGTTCGTTTCGCCATAGTAGTCGTAGCCCCATGCCGCAGCGAGGAGTTTTTCGCGTGACATTGCTGTGTTTTTGTTTTCGAGGAGCGTGCGCAGAAGGATGAATTCGCGGTTGGTGAAGTCGACGTGCCTGCCATTGTATGTCACGGTATGCGCTGAAACGTTCAGCTCGACGCCGGCAGCATGAAGAAGGTTCTCTTCCTGTTCGTGCGCATGACCGCTGGACTGCGCCTGACGGAGCGCCGCACGAATCCTTGCCAGAAGCTCCTCAATGGCGAAGGGCTTTGTCATGTAGTCGTTGGCGCCCATGTCCAGCCCCGTCACTTTGTCCGTTATCGCGTCCCGCGCCGTCAAAAGAATCACCGGAACGCCGACAGCCGCCTTGTTCTCCGATTTGCGCAGTCTCCGCAATACTTCGATGCCTGACAATCCCGGCAGCATGATATCCAGAATCACAAGGTCATATTCGCCGGACTCCGCCATTTCGAGTCCCACTCGCCCGTCTGTCGCTTTGTACGCGTCATAGCCCTCATGCTCCAGCTCAAGCTCCATAAAACGCGCGATTTTTTCTTCATCTTCGATAATTAAAATTTTGCTCATGTCTTTTTGTCCAGATAGCTCCCTCAATTGTCGTTCAGTGGTCGGCGCCGTTGTCATCCGCGCTGCTTTTCTCCTCGAAGGAGTAGCGGCAATCCAGAATCAGACCGATGACAAGCGCTGCAAGCATGACCTTCCAAATGCAGAGACAGAGAATAATCGCAATAAGTATCTGCACACGCAAGATTTCCTTGCCGTTCCTCGTCACGACGAAATCGTTTTTCAAGCCGTCCAAAAGCAGCTTTTTGATTTTATCCCACGCCTTGCTCATCGCCGATTGAAAATTGCTTTCCTTTTTGGACGCCGTCGCCGTCACGGTTTCGTAGGACTGATTGTCGTCCAACGATGTGGTGCTGGCTGTAAGAGGCGCAATTTTGCCCTCCCGTTCAAGCAATACGAGCGCCTCAAGCATATCCCATCCGCTGCGCTCGAGGGCATTCTTCGCGTCCGTATAAGAGATGTTTGCCTTCTCATGAAGTTTTTCGACCATTTCCATGTGTTCCATACTGTAAACCTTCCTCTGTTTTGATGACTCCATTATACACCATCTTTTCTTAAAGAGTAAGGTGTTTTTCATTAAAATGAGATTAAAATACTGGCGCTTTATGTATATGCACAAGGTTCTCAAAAAAATACGCCTTTTATATTTTCCAAAAAAAATTTTAAATTCCCTTGACAAAAAGGAAAAGGGGTGGTATAATGTAAAAGCTGCATGAAGCGGCAAACTGAATAGTGTCCTGAGTAGACACAGCGTGCAAAGGTGGCTGAGCTGGTCTAAGGCGCACGACTGGAAATCGTGTGTTCGGCTTGTAACCGACCGTGGGTTCGAATCCCACCCTTTGCGTAAAACCCAATCGATATTCGATTGGGTTTTTGCTTTCGATATTGTTTTTTAACATAACTTTTATTTTTCTATGGAGGTATAAATTTATGAAAAAAATAATTTTCGCACAGGTACTCCACAACTAGCGGAACAACCGAATTTTCGGGGCTTTACGATGAAAACGGTGATACCGTAACTGCGGAGATTGTCAGGCTTATGGTTTTTGAGTAGGGAACCTTTGGTTGTGGTGTTGCGACTCACTATAGAAAGCAACTTGAAGTTGCCAGAAAAAAATAAAAAAGCAAGTATTATATGGTTGCGCTCAGTAACGACTTATGTTATACTAAAAATGTAAGCTTACATTATCAATTTGAAAGGATGTATAATTATGAGTTTTGGAAAAAACCTTCAGCACTTGCGCCAACTTAACTGTTCTATGACACAGGAGGCAATTGCTGAAAAACTAAATGTAAGCCGTCAAACGGTTTCTAAATGGGAACTGGACGAGTGTAAGCCTGAAATAGAAAAAGCTATAGAAATTTGCAGTCTTTTTAACTGTTCTCTTGATAATTTATTTAGGGAGGAACTAGGCTCTTACGATGATGCCTATTCTGATCTGCGAGTTGAAACTGTTCCGGCTTTTCGATATGTAAAGCATACAGTTATCAGTACCGACCCGGAGACGCTATCAACCATGTGTTTGGGTTAGCACGTGAAAACGGAATTGAAAACCCGCAGGTTATAGGCTGGGATTTTTCCTGTCTGTCGCAGGAGCAGATCAATGTTTATAATATGCACGGTTATACAGCCGCATGGATTCTGCCAAAAGATATTACTCCGAAAGATTTGGAGATAAATGAACAAAAGGAGCACAAATATGCTGCGATACACATTAAGTGCAGACTACAGAAATTGAGGTAGAGAATACTCCCGATGAGGAAATGGGGGACGAGCCCGCGGACGAACCTCATCCTACGGGGATATCCCCCTTTTCTAAAACTCACACAGGCGCTCAGGTCGCTCCCCAGCGTTGCCCTATCCTCCTGTGTGGTAAAAGCACTTTTGATTATATCACACTTTTTATTTTTATGAAAGGATTGTGTAATTTTATCTTCTGCTGGGGGATGATTTAAATATACCAGATCAGTATGCAAAAATTCGATATCACCTATTTTCACGGACCGTTCTCCGCGTACATCGACAAGCCGGAAGTAATCGCCGATATCGCCGCGTCCGGTATCACGCTCGTGCCGCTGAACAGCGATACCGCGACCAACAAGCGCGCCCTGCCGGTCCTAGCAAAATACGGTCTGCGCGCGGTCGTACAGGACTCGCGCGTATCCCGGATTTACTACAATGACGACGGCGCCGGAGCAGACGCCTGCGTGCGTGAAGTCGTCGCAGATTACGCGGCGTTTGATAACATCATCGGCTGGGATATCGTAGACGAGCCGACGGCTGCAAAATTTCCCATTCTTGCCGCCATCGTGGGTGCGTTCCGCCGCTACTCCCCCGACCGTGAGACGGTCATCAACCTGCTCCCGAATTACGCTACCCCCGCGCAACTGGGCAATCCCGACTACATGTCCCACCTGGAAGCGTTCGTGAATATCGTCCGTCCGCACTTCATCAGCTACGACCACTACCACTTTCTCGGCCGCGAAAACCGCCGCGCTGCCACCTCCGATACTGTCAATGAGCGCGAGCGCCTGATTCGTCTGTCAGCCGAAACGACAGTAGACCGCGGCGGATTCTTCGAAAATATCGCAGATGTGCGCACAGTCTCCTTGAAATACGACATCGACGCCATGTTGATAGTGCTGCTCACCGAACACGGGCCGTACCGCAACCTGACCCGCGGCGAGCTGTTCTGGGAAGTCAATATGTGCCTCGCATATGGCATGCGCCGGATTTCGTACTTCACCTACTGGGAGCCCTCCCATGACGACTTCTGGCAGTGGACAAACGCCATGTGCGATACAGAAGGGAACAAAATGCCGCACTACTACGATGTCCAGGCAATAAACGCTGTCATTCGCCCGGTAGGCGAGTACCTTTTCTCACGCAAATCCACGGCAGTCTTCCACATCGGTACCCCCGAACCCGGCGCCCAAAAATTCGAAAACTATGACGTCATTACCTCCATCGACGGCGACTGCGGCGTCATCGGCTTCTTCGACGACGGCAGTTTCTACCTCGTCAACCGCGATTACCTCCGGGAACGCACCTTCAAAATCCACGCCTCCGCCCCCCTCGCCACGCTGCAAAACGGCGTTTTTGTAGGGCTCCCCGATACTACGATAACCCTTGGAGCAGGGGAAGGGATTTTGATAAAGTGATAAAGTAAAAAAGAACGTTGGCCCGTCCCCATCTATTTTTTATAGACCCGCACCCGATTCCCCCCTATCTTCAAAAAGGTTTGGAGGTCCAAACGCATCTTCCCCAAACCACCGCAATTTATTAAAAAACAGTAGACACTTTCGGCGATTTGTGATATAATAAGGCAAAAATACCGCAAAGGAGATTCAAAAATGGCTGACAAATTAAGAATTGGTATCATTGGAACGGGCGGCATTGCACATTCGCATGCGAGAGCGTACAAGCAGTTCGACGATGTAGAGGTTGTTGCGGGCGCGGATATTATTCCGGGCAAGGCAAGAAAGTTCCTCGACGAGTTCGGCTGGACTGACGCTACCGCTTACGAGACGCACGAAGAACTCTGTGCGAGAGACGACATTGACGCGGTTTCCATTTGTACCTACAACTCGCAGCATGCTGCACCCTGTATCTGCGCGCTGACGTCCGGCAAGAATGTTATGCTTGAAAAGCCGATGTGCGTCACGCTGGACGAGGCAAAGGCAATCCGCGCCGTTGAGAAAGCTACAGAAAAGTTCGTTACCGTTGGCTTCCAGCCCAGATACGGCGCAAACGTCAAGAAGGTCAAAGAAGTGATTGACTCCGGCGTACTCGGTCAGATTTACTACGTAGTAGTAGGCGGCGGCCGCGTAAAGGGCATTCCGGGTCACACCTTCATCGAGAAGGACAAGGCTGCAGTCGGCGCAGTCGGCGATATCGGCTGCTACGGACTCGACTTCGCCCTCAACTCCATCGGTTATCCGAAGCCGCTGACCGTATCCGCAAAGCAGTTCGCACACTTCGGCAAGAACCCGGCAAAGTACGCTGAAGCACACCGCTTCACTGTTGACGACGACTTCGCAGTAGCGATGATTCGCTGCGAGGGCGACATCATCATCGACTATCGCGCATCATGGGCAATGAATATGGATACCACCGGCGACTCGATGTTCTTCGGTACAGACGCCGGCCTTAAGGTAAAAGCTCCCGTGGGATGCTGCTGGGACGGCGCTGCCGGCGACCTCATCCTCTACAAGGACGACGAGGAAGGCAAGCAGACCGCAACTCCGATTGAAGTAGAAGGCAACAACGTAAAGATGGGCATGTTCGAATCCAAGATTCGCGCGTTCGTCGACGCCTGCCTGACCGGCGGTCCGGCTCCTATCCCGACCTCTCAGATAATCTACAACCAGGCTATCATTGACGGTATCATCCGCTCCAACGCCTGCGGCCACGAAGTCGAAATCGATTTGTAATTTCGCAACATAATACCTGCCCCCGCCAAAAGGTTTTGAAGGGGGTTTTAGGGGGGAACTTCCTCTGGGAAGTTCCCCCCTAACGCGTTTTCTTATTTTATTTGTTCTATTTGTTCCTTCGCTGTTTCCATGATGGTGACAAGCTCGCTGTCGCTCATCGTGGTGGTGCGGCCGTCTTCGTATTCGCGGTCGATGAGCTCCTTCATTTTGGTAATCAGCGGGGAGCGTTTGTCGATTTTGTCTACAAACAGTCCCTCGCTTGCCATTCTACGGTTGACCCAATGCGCAATGCCAGCCGCTCCGCTGTGCGCGTCAATGGCTACCTGCGCCGGACGGTTCAGAAGCTTCTCCGTGTTGAAGATGTTGTATATCTCCTCGTCCTTCATCAGGCCGTCCGCGTGAATGCCCGCCTTTGTGACGTTAAAATCACGGCCTACAAACGGCGTGCGCGGCGGAATGTCATAATGTATCTCGTTCTTAAAATACTCCGCAATCTCCGTAATGACCGTCGTGTCCATCCCGTCTGTGGCGCCCCGCAAAGAAGCGTACTCCATCACCATCGCCTCGAGCGGGCAGTTTCCGCACCGTTCTCCGATGCCGAGCAGGGAGCAGTTGACCGACGAGCAGCCATACAGCCATGCCGTCGAACTGTTGGTGACCACCTTGTAAAAGTCGTTGTGACCGTGCCATTCCAGCATTTCGGACGGAACCCCCGCATAGTGCGTCAGACCGTAGACAATGCCCGGGACAGAACGCGGGAGTGCCGCGCCGGGGTACGATACTCCGTATCCCATCGTGTCGCATGCGCGGATTTTCACCGGAATTTTGTACTCCTCCGACAGCCCCTGCAACGCCTCCGCAAACGGCACAACAAAACCATAAAAGTCAGCGCGCGTGATATCCTCAAAGTGGCAGCGCGGGGAAATGCCCATGTCCAGTATCTCTCTAATAACGCCAAGGTACTTGTCAAGCGCGGAACGACGGGTCAGCCCCATTTTGTTGTAAATATGATAGTCAGAACAGCTCACCAGAACGCCGGTTTCGCGAATACCGAGAGACTTAACAAGCTCAAAATCCTTCGTATTGGCGCGAATCCACGTAGTAATTTCAGGGAATTCGTATCCGAGCGCCTGACATTCGTAAAGTGCTTCACGGTCCTTTTCGGAGTACACGAAAAACTCCGACTGGCGAATCAGCCCCTTCGGCCCCCCAAGACGATGCATCATGCTGTAGAGGTCAACGATTTGCTTCACTGTAAACGGCTTTGTCGCCTGCTGACCGTCGCGGAACGTCGTATCGGTAATCCAGATGTTCTCCGGCATGTTCGTCGGTACAAAGCGGTGGTTGAACGACACTTTCGGAACAGATTCATAATCAAACAGGAGACGGTACAAGTTCGGCGTCGCGCGCTCCTGCAGAGAGTAACGGTACGCAGATTGCTCAATAAGATGCGTTACATCGGAGTACTCCATTTTGGTATCATGTTCACGTATTTCGGTATTCATATTCTCCGAATTATCATTCGCCATATTGTTTTGCATAATTTTGAAACACTTCCTTCAAATTTAAGGCACATAATCCTTTTACTGAGGATAGTATATCACACAATATGAATCTTGTCAATAGAAAAGTTGCATCTCGGGCAGCTTTGGAAGATTGCACGAAAAAATAATTATGCAGGGGATGGGAATAAATATAATATGCTGTAAAGTGGAAGATATTAGAGAAACGATACTGTTTTCCATCCTGCAATCTCTACTTTCCCACACAAAAACGGGAAAAAATTTCGTTTACAATCTCCTCGTTGACCCCGCGTCCATCGGTCTCCGACAGGGCGGCCATGGCTTCCTCGACTACGGTGCAGACCGCGTCGGTGGGGTCGCCGGACGATATTCCGGATACTGCCCGGTCAAGCGCGTCGTCCGCGCGCATAAGCTGCGTCCGCTGGCGCACGTCCCAGATGACCGCGTCGTGGCGAAGGTCAAGTCTGTCGCTTCCGAAGATTTGCGCGACGGCGGCGGCAAGTTCACCTATACCTGACTCATCTGTACAGCTGATTTGCACCACATCTCCGCAGACCGCCGTGATGTTTGCCGCATCCGTATCGGACAGCCCTCTCGGGAGGTCGGTTTTGTTCATGACCCCAATAACCGGCGCGGAGACGCCCGACAGCCGCTCTATCAGCTCCGCGTCCTGCGCGGACAGGGGCTCACTGCTGTTGAAAACGGCAAGAATCAGCTCCGCGGACGATATCTCGTCCATAGCTCGGTCGATACCGATTTGCTCTACGGCGTCCTCGGATCGGTGAATCCCCGCGGTATCGGACAAGCGGAGGGTCACGCCGCCGAACGAGACCGTTTCACGCAGCACGTCGCGGGTCGTTCCGGCAATACTTGTGACAATCGCGGAATCTTCGCCGACCATCCTGTTGAAAAGTGAAGACTTTCCCACATTCGGACGTCCGCAGATGACGCACCGCACACCCGTCTGCACCGCACGACCGGTTTTGTAGGTTGCGAGAAGGCGTTTGACGCCGCCGGAAACCGCCTGCAGAACCTCGCCAATGCGCCGTTCTCCCTCGTCGCCGACATCCTCCTCCGGGTAGTCAATGGCGGCGTAGAGGGCGGTCATGACGTCGAGAAGGGAATTGGAAAGACGCTCAATTTCGCGGCTGACGTTTCCGCGCGCCGCGCCGCTGGAGAGCTTCATTTTTTCGGTGGTATCGGCGTCGATAAGCCCACCGACAGCTTCGGCCTCGGTCAGGGAGAGCTTGCCGTTCAAAAAGGCGCGTTTGGTGAACTCACCGGCGTCCGCCGTCACCGCACCGTGAGCAATGGCGGAGAGAAGGACGGTCTCGGTGACGGAAATACCGCCATGGCAGGAAATCTCAACCATATTTTCGCCGGTGAACGACCGGGGCGCGCGAAAAATGGTACATAAGCCGGTATCGCATGGGACGTCGTCAGGGTCGAGGATATCCCCAAATGCGGCGTAGCGGTCGGGGAGGGATGAGAGAGGGACTTTCTTCATGGGAAGGAACATGCGTCCGGCAACAGATACGGCGTCCGCGCCGGAGATGCGGACGACTGCGACGCCGCCCCGTCCGCGCGGGGTCGATACTGCCGCTATTGTAGATGAAAGTGGGTTCATAGGGGTGGATACCTCTTTTATATTAATTACAAATTTGAATTTTTAAACAAAATGGCGGAATTTCTTCCGCCACCTCTTTGCTTGTTTTAGTCCTCAATTTCGAGGAATTCGTCCGGTTCGTCGCTGGATATGTCTCCTGCAAGGAAGTCCGGCAGCTTCTCTATCGGCATCTTTTGAATCTTCTTCGGACGGCGGTTTTCTCCCTTGCCGCGGCCTACAGACCCTTTTGCATCTGCAGCCTTGCCCTCGGCAGACCCTCTCAATTCCGACTTACGGGGATGCTGAACCTTGTCCGGTCCCTCGTATGTGATGATTATCTTGCGGTTCTTGTCCGCACCGACACTGTGCGTCGATACGTTTTCATAATCGTGCAGCTCACTGTGGATGATGCGCCGCTCATATGCGTTCATCGGCTCGAGGAATACGTTTCTCTTATACTTTACCGCACGCGCCGCCATTCTGCGCGCCAGAGAACGGAGCGTCTCCTCTCGTTTTGCACGGTAATTTTCTATGTCAACGACTATCTTTACATAGTCGCCGCCCTTCTGCTTCGACTGACGGAGCGCCGCCAGATTCACAAGATACTGCACCGCGTCAAGTGTCTCGCCGTGATGCCCGATGAGAATCCCTGTGCCGCTGCCGTCAATGTCAATCTTCGGATATACGTTCGCATCCCCTTCGATGACGTACCCCTCTCCTTCCGGACATTCCGCACGCTTTGCCGTGGCGTCAATTGCCATGTTTTGGAGAAGTGTATTCGTAAATTCGAGCGCATAGTTCATTTCGGCTTCGGTTACGCCCACCTTCGGACGGTCCTCGCTCTCGTGCACGGCTTCTATTTCGTTTTCTTCCTCTGCTTCTGCTTCGACGGGCGTTTCAATCGGAGCCTCTGCCCCTTTCAAAACTTTGAAGTTTTCCACAGGAAGTTTTTCCAGTTCCTTTTCTTCCGCCGCTTTTGCAGGAGCTTCTTCCGCTTCCGGAGCTGGTGCGGGCGTGCGCTTCTGCGGGCGGGGCTTTCTGCGGATATCGTTGCTGATTCTGCCCGCAGAGGAGGATTCGCTTCCGAATTTTTCCGTATTGTCGCGTGTGAAATCAGTCAGCCCAACAGGGGATGCGATGATAGCTTCTCCTCCTGTTACGTTCTCCGTGTTCTGCGTCTTCGGACGACGCTGTCTGCGCTGCGAAGGCTTTGCTTGATTGTTGAGAGTGGAGCGATATTCGCTCTTTTCCTCCTGCTGCGGTACGGGCGCCGGAGCAGGCTCCGCCTTTACTTGAACTTGAGGCTTCTGCTCTTTTTCGACATTTTCCACAGGCTTCTGCGTTTTTTCCGTCTGCGGCTTGCTTTCTGCTTTGGGCTTGTTTTCCGCTTTGGGCGGATTCTGCTTTTGACCCTGGGACTTGTCCCCCGACTTTTCAGCAGATTTCTGCGGATTCTGTCCCTGATTCTGATTTTGATTTCGATTCTGTTCCCGCGGCTGATTCTGCCTTGGTTTCTGCGGATTCTTCTGTGATTTTTCCTCAGATTCGCCGCCGCGGTTGGTATGGATCTTCATACTGCGCAGGTCTGCGACAATGGAATTGAGCTCAGAGTTGATTTGGCTGGACGCGGACTCGGTAACGGTAACCTTGAGCTTCGCGTCGCGCGCGCCGATTCCAAAAATACCCTTTTTGGGCATTTCCAGAATTTCATAGCTGATTTCCTTTCCGTCGCGGGCGTATTCGCGGTTTGCAATCGCAATCGCTTCCTCAACGGTTTTTGCCATTACAAGATATGTGTCACTCATGCTATTTTGCTTCTGCTGCACGCAGGGATTTCCCTGTGCCGTGCTGTTTCTCCCTTTTTGTAGAATGTTTTAATCTTTCTTGTCCTTATCCCTTGTCCTTATCCTTATTTCTATAAGTGGACTTCTCGTCGTTTTTGATGGGCGCCGCTTTGTCAGACGCGGATTCGGTTGTGTCCCCCGCGGCCTCAAGCTCAGCTTTGGATTCCGCCTCAAGCGCTTCCTCTTTCCGGCGCTGCCGTTCCAGATACTCCTCGTCGTCAATGTGGTGGAGACTGCGGACAGGAGCTTTATTCTCCTTCTTTCCCTTCTTCTCCTTCACGTTAGCGGCGCGTTCCGCTTCCTTATAATCCTCTTCCGTAAACTTCGGAATCGGGTACAGCTTCGCGACAATGATACGTTCAATGGTCTGGATAACGTTTCTGAAAATCCAGTACACGCCGATAGCCGCCGCCATCTGGAACTCAATATACACCGAGATAAGCGGCATCGTCCACATCATAATCTTCATGGACATGCTGTTTTGCGCGTCTGCGGACTCCGGCGCCTGATAGGTGAACTTCTGCGTGATTTTCTGAGTCACCACCATAACCAAAAACGTGACGACAGGAATCAACATCAGCCAGTTGAAGGGTGTGAAAGAGATTTCCGGCACCTGCGAAAGGTCGAAGGGTCCCACCTTGAATATAGGCAGAATTGCCCCCTCAAGGGACGGTGCGATGCTGAAATAATTCGCCACATCGCCGCGGATATAGTTTATCATATCAATCTGCGAGTTGCGGAGACTGAGCGTCACGCCGGCGTTCTCAAGGAAGGACTTAAGCGCGGTGATTTCAGCGGTCGGAACATTGGAGATATAACGGAGCGGATTGACGACAACGTTGTAGAGGCAGATGATAATCGGTAACTGGATAAGCAAGGTCCCGCATCCGCCTGCCGGATTGAAGTTTTCCGCCTTATACATATCCATAATTTCCTGCTGCATCTTCTGCTGGGTCGCCTGGTCGGTTCGTCCGGCGTATTTTTTACGGATTGCGGCGGTTTTAGGAGCGAGCGAAGCCTGCTTCACCTGATTTTTCTGCTGTCTGACGCTGAGCGGAGACAGGATAATTTCCATAATGAGGGTAAACAGGAATATCGCGAAGAGGTAGTTGTTGGTCAGCGAATACGCCAGCCGGATGAGATATCCCATGGGGATATACAAAATATCAAAAATACTTTCCATTCACTTCTCCAAAAGATACGTTTGGGTTTTGGGGATGATACAGTCAAGGTTGTTTTCGGAGCTTTGACCATATGCTCTTGAGCCGCTTTGCGGTCTCCGCCCTTGTTGGAACGGGGTCCTCGCCGCCCCTTGAAAACGGATTGCACCGCACGACTCTCCACAGAGCTAGGGCCGTCCCGATGAGGATTCCCCATTCTGCCACCGCATCCAGAGCATATTGCGAGCAGGTTGGAGAAAATCGGCAGGTTGGGACAGGCTTTAGGGGAGAGAGAAAGCGGCGGTAGAGCCGCACTGGGGCGAGGTAGAGACGCCGCATAGAAGCTGCGGCGGACGTTAAAAAATCAGGTATGGTTTTCATTGGTCACCGGCGGACTCAGGTTTGACAAGAATATCTGCTTTTGCAAGGCAGTAGTGCAGGTCGCGTTTTACATCCTGCATTTTCAAGACTGTGCATTCGGTACGCGGAACGATAACGATGAGATGGCCCGTTAGAATACCGGTTTCCTTGTCTATCTGCCGATAGGCCTCTCGAATCACGCGTTTTGCGCGGTTTCTCTGCACAGCGCCTCCGATTTTTTTTGAGGCTGAAATCCCGATACGGTTAAGGGATTTTTTCTCGGGATTCTGTTTTTTGAGAAGACCGGCATGGCGGTCGCGCAGAACATAGACGGAGATACTGCGCGATGAAGTCCGTTTGCCGTTTTTGTACGCCCTGCGGTACAAATGATTCTCAGTAATCGCGTAAAATTTCATGAATTTTCAAAAATTCCAATAAAAATTTGCAAGTTTTATAAATGATAAAACGATAACCTCCCATCTCTCACGGGGAAACGATTCTCGGTGAGAAAACGGAGGTTATCGATACAAGGCAGTCACCGTGAAATCAGTGAGTGAGTCTGACGCGGCCCTTTGCGCGTCTTCTCTTGAGAATCTTTCTGCCGTCTGCAGTTGCCATTCTCTTTCTGAAGCCATGTTCTTTGCTTCTCTGTCTTTTCTTAGGCTGATATGTTCTGAGCATATTCACACCTCCTTCTATACGTTAAGAAAAAATGATGAAACCAATATGCGCCATTGCGCAGATAGACAAGAGTAATTATATAACAAATCCACCGGAATTGTCAATACCTTTACGAAATTTTATTCATCGTTAATTTTTCTGCCGATTTCGGGCCGCGAAATTGGTTTTTACAACTTTCGCGTATTCCCCTATCGTATCGCCAAGCTTCTTTTTCCTTGACAAAAGAGCATATTTGTGCTATAATAAAATGGTATGTATTTTAATGTAAAAAAATTCTTTCCGGAGGAAGTATGGAATTGCAGAACGACGCGGAATTGTCTTCAATCTGGCTCATGATGAACGATATCATGCGCAAGAATTACAAGCACAGTGAACAGTCGTATCAGCTTTGGTTCGGCAGAATGCGACTGTCCTACCTCGACGCTGAACGCGCCGTTTTCGTATGTGAAAACGAAACCAAACGCGATATCATCGATAAAAATTACATAGACCTCATCACAGCATCCTTAGTCGAGGTCATCGGCTATCAGCCAGCCGTTGAAATCGCGGTCGATACCTCCCTCGCACCCACTATCCCCGATGACGGCACTGTCATCTCCCCCTTAAAAATCGTCCGCGAACGGGAGGCTCAGAGACAGGCGCAGCAAGCGGAACGCGTAAAACAGGAACAGCTCCCTTTATCCGCCGGCAATCACAGTCAGCCGGAGTCAAAAAAATCCAAACAGCAGCTCAAAAATGAGCAGATCCCCATGCCGGAGGAGCTTGCCAATATCTCCGGCCCGGACGAAATCGAATTTGCGGAGTTTTCCAACTCCCCTGACGAATCCCGCGGCGAGCGCAGACTCTCCTATAACGAAGACTATACCTTCGAAAACTTCATCGTGGGCAATTCCAACCGTTTCGCGCACGCAGCGGCGCTGAATGTCGCGGATAACGTGGGGATGAAAATCAACCCGCTCTTTATTTACGGCTCGTCCGGACTTGGGAAAACGCACCTGATGTACGCCATTGCCAACCGCGCCCTCAAACGCAAACCGGATATGAAGGTCATCTACGTCAAAGGCGAGGAATTCATGAACCAGCTCATCCTCGCAATTCAGCGGAACTGGAATCAGGCATTCCGACAGAAATACCGCAGCGCAGATATGCTCCTCATCGACGACATTCAGTTTATCGCCGGCAAGGAGTCTACACAGACCGAATTCTTCCATACCTTCGACGCGCTGTACGAGGACCACAAACAGATAATCCTCACTTCCGACCGGCCGCCCCGTGAGCTGACCACCCTGGAAGAGCGTATCCGCAGCCGCTTTGAGGCGGGGCTTCTCGCCGACATCCAGCCGCCGGATTACGAGCTCCGTCTGGCCATTTTGAAAAACAAAATCAGCCAGAACCATATCGACGTTCCCACAGACGTCGTGGATTTTCTCGCGCGAAACCTTCAGGAAAACATTCGTCAGCTCGAAGGCGTGATTAAAAAGCTGGCAGTCTCGAATCTTCTGACCGGTCAGCCCGTGACCATGGAGATGGTTATCCAGACCGTGCCGGAATACCTCCGCGACGCCGAACCGGTTTCAGAAACCGTTAACCGCATCATCGAATGCGTCGCCAAGCACTATTCCGTCAAAGTCGAAGATATCCTCGGCACCTCCCGCACGAAGAAAATCAAAACGGCGCGCAACGTCGCCATGTATATTGTGCGCTCTGTCACAAATATGTCTCTCCCGCAAATGGGCGTCGTTTTCTGCCGTGACCACAGTACCATCCATTCGAATATCAACGCCATCGAAACCGAGCTTTCCTCCGACCCGGTCCTCGATGCTACAATAAACGAAATTATGAAGGAAATTAAGAGAGGATAATAAAGTTAGGTTTTTTTTATAAAAAAACGCCTCAAAAAACGGATCGGCAAGGGGTTATCCACAGTCGAAAAAGGGAAGTCCACAGAGATTTCAAACAAGTTTTACAAGATGCAAAGAATGGCTGTTTGAACGGTTGAAATTTTTCCACACGGTTTTCCACAAGCTGTTGAAAACTCATGTTGAATTGTGGATAACAATTTGAAAATTACCGGGATTGCGCGGCAATATCGGCCAAATTCAGCTGAAATTTTGAAGCAAAGAAGGTTTTTTAGGCAAAAAACGGGTTAAACGCAGGTTTTCCACATTTCTCAACTTCTTTCCAAAGCCTTTTGAAAACATCGGTGAAAACTCTCCAAAACCGCGCTTTTTCCGGCGGCTGCCGCGGGATTTACAAATATAGAGTCAAAAGCGTCCGCTTGCATTTTCCACAAAAATCCGAGGGCGGTACGCGTTTTGGAAAATGCTTTTGAAAACCGAAATTTTGCGAAAAAAAGCTGAAAATACGCCGATTTTTCATAAAAACCCGATGTTTACCCCCTCTCTCAGCCCCGCTGACCGATTCTCCGAAAAAAAGAAGGGAAATTTCAGAGAGGTTTTCAAAAAATATATCAACAAAAAAAATTCAAAATCCGCGCGGCGCAAAAACGGCGTATCCTGTGGAAAAACGCAAATTCAGGGTCAAATCGGAGCAAAAATTTCTCAAAATTGCGGTTTTTTCGCTCGAAGGCCGAGTTTTCCACAATCCCCACAGCCCCTACTGTAACTACTACTATAAATTTATTATATTTATTACTTTATTACTTTTACTTTATAGCAAAGTTTTACCCGCACGAACGCGCGCCCAAAACAATCAAGACACCCCAAACGAAAGTAAAAAAGTTAATATGCGGCAAAAAGCCATACACCCGCCGACAAAATATACAAAAACGCAGCCCCCAATGCACCCAATTAAAAAAATACACCCACTTTCTCGAATTCTTCCTTCATTAAATTTATGCGGGCGTATAAAAATTCTAAAACGCACCCGTTTACCACCCGTTTCTATAAAAACTGAAAATTCTACTAAAGTAAAATATGTTTTAAAATGTTTCACGTGAAACAATCAAATCCAAAATTACAGCAAGGAGAAACACATGAAAGCAACTTTCGATAAGCAAAAGCTATTAGCAGCGCTTACGCCGGCGGCCAGCATTTCCCAAACAAAAAATACCCTTGTTTCCGTCGACGGTCTTCTGTTCGAATGCCCGCCGAACCCGAAATTCGGTGATTACGATACCGATAATCCGAACCTCTGCCGCATTTCCGCATTCGACCTTGAAAAGGGACTCCGTACCTCTGCCGAGTGCGACGTTGAGGAAAAAGGCTTGTTCGTCATCAATACCGTGAAAATCCTGCAAATTATTCGTGCAATGCCGGACGGAAATATCACCATCGACATCGACGACAAGTGCAAAGTCAAAATCACCGGCGGCGGCGGACAGTCCTCTTTCGATGTCACCGCCACTCCC
>CAZUPI010000002.1:0-88450 GCA_964621755.1 uncultured Ruminococcus sp.
ATTCCATGTTCTTTTCCCAAAGCCAGATGGGATTTAAGCTGCGGATACAGCCCCGGTGCATCAAGAGCAGGTTTTCACCATATAGGTCTTGTATTTTTAATTGATCTTTTTCCGCCAGTTTATGATGGATGGATACCGCGCAGCAAAACGGTTCACGGGAAAGTTCAAGCCCTTCACAGCCGCGCACCTCCAACATCGTTTCATCGAAGATGCCGCCGATCACATCAATATTCCTTCCGAGATTCGCAAGAATCTCTCTGGCGTTCTCCGGTGTATTTTCAAAGGGAATGATCTCAAATTTAATGCCCGGGCACCTCGCCTGAATCTTAGGCCATAGCTGCATTAGGAGCTGGGCAGGGGTCATTGGAGAGCTGCCGATCCGAATGATATTCGTATCCTCCTGCATGGCATTCTTCGCCCGTGTAACAGAGTCCTTGCAGTATTGGATAATATACTTTGTATCCTGATACAAGGACTTTCCAGCCTTTGTGAGAATCAATCCCCGGTGTGTCCGCTCAAACAGCTTTACATCCAGAGAGCTTTCCAGCAGATTGATCTGCTTAATGACGGCAGTTGGCGTTATGTAGGCTTCTTCCGCCGCCTTATTAAAACTTCCCGCATCCGCCACCCGCAGGAATGTTTCAAGTTGAGGATTGTACATGATTTTTCACCGCCTTTTTGTTTTTGGGTAATCGTTCTTTTCTTAGATCAGTCGGCTTCTCCGCATCTTTCGGAATCACCCAGGAACGTCCGAAACGCTGTACACCTTCAATACGTCCATCTTCACAAAGCCTTTGAACACGGCGCTCCGAAATTTCCCATTTTGAGGCAACTTCTCTAACAGATATAGAGTCCATATCGTCCTCCAAAAGTACGCATATCCGTATGAAACATACACACATTTTATATAGGATTGCGTGTCTTGTCAAGTTCGCAAGCAATGCAATTTTCCGTAAGATTGCGTATTTTAGGTAGGAAACCATTTCCGGTATTCCTGCCTAAAATGCTTGTTGGTGGCATACCCCCAAACCCCTGAGATCGCCACCTGCGGTGACGGCTGCGCGTTCTGCGAAACGCTAAAAATATGAATCTGTATATCTCCGAAAATGAAACAACTCTATGTGAATGATTTTCTCAAACACATAGAGTTGTTTGTTTTCCGTTTACCCGGCATAACTCATAATTTTTGTAATGTTTCCTTATAAGCTACTGCCATTTGGCGGTGCGTCTTTAATTTTCAAACGCCATTCCAAATAGCTCGCGGAGCCTGTCCGTACGGCCGGTCAAGTGCAGCCATCCAAACAGGGCTTCGAGACCTGTGGCGCGTCTGTATTCGAGTGCGGTACTGCTTTTTGGGATGCTTGAGTGTCCGCAGTTTCTGCCACGCTTGTACACATCGGTCTCCTCTTCCGTCAGATGCGGCATAAGGCGGTCAACGATGCTGCTCTGCACATGCGCGGTCACATAGGCGAGAGAATCCACGCTCGGGTGGAGACTGCCGCGCCACACCAGATACTCACGGACAAGCAGTTCATACACACAATCCCCGAGGTACGCGAGATTTGCCGCGTTCACCATCGACGCATCCTTCTCGCTCATGACAAAATCCGAACTTCTTATTGTATCGCTCATTCCAACTCCATATTATTGCATATTTCCACTTATCAAATCACATTCATGAAATATCTCATGCGAAGCTTCTGACCTGCTGGGAGTCCGGCATAGATGGAGCTGGTGATTTCCGATAAATATTCGGCAAGACTGCAAAGCTCGCGGAACGTGAGGGTGCCGCCGAATTCTTCCTTCTCAATAATTTCCATGATATCCGTTATTTTGTGCCTCGAGATGTCCGTATAATCGCTGTCAATGCGGAGCGCATACTCAGTCGGAAGTTCGCCTGTTTCGTGAGGACAGCCAAGCCCGTCTAAAACATCGAAGATGCAGTCGGTGATGTTGCGCGCATACTGATGGACGTCAGTCTGACCGTCATAGAAGCGGCGTTCGTCTTTTGCCTCTTCAATGAGCTTTCTCCGCTTGTCAATCGCACGGTTTGCACGAACTTTCAGTATCGACCATATTACACTCAGCACCACGATCACAACCACGGCTACGCCGATTGCGATGAACAGCGCGGTGTAGTCCACCTCTTCCTCAACGCCAAGGTCCACAATGATTTCGCTTTCGGGAGTGGTGGTCTCATGAATGGTCACTTTGCTCTGATCAAGGCCGCTTGACGAGCTGGTCGATTCAACCGTTTCGAGGTCGTACATTGCTTCGCAGAACGACGGTGTGCATTCATATGTTACCCACCCGATTGCCGGATAATACACCTCAATCCAAGAGTGCGCGTCGTAGTCGCGGACGCTCGTGCGATAGGTCGATACCGCCTGGGGGTCATATGTTCTGTTCCAGCTGTTTGCGATATATCCCTCGTCGTAACGCACCGCAAAGCCAAGTTCACGGAGCAGCGCAACAGCGGACGTTGCAAAGTGGACGCAGTACCCCTGCTTCACTTCAAACAGGAACGCCTCGAGATTGCTCGGAGACTCGATGTAGTCCATCATCACCGGATTGCCCTCCTCGTCGAGCACAACGTTTCCGTCTTCATCCAGAAGCTCAATCTGTTCACATTCCGGGTCAAGTGTATATGTGTAGTTATAGCGCAGATAATTAATCACCGCCATGACTGCTTCATGTCTCGGCACCGTATTGCCGTCTGCATCGGTAAACCACGACTCATATACGTTGCCGTACCGTTCCTCCGCAGTCAGACGATTCAGCTGATTTTCGTTCATGTTTGCCTGCGCGGATTTATCATGCACGTATTTTTCGCCCTGTACAATGCCGGCGTCCGCGAGGATCTCATCCGCGAGTGCGGCGATTGCCTCACTGCCGAACGTTGTTGTATAGGTTTCCTCTGCATAATCGCGGTAGTTCAGCTCTTTTTCAAACGAGTTCTGGAAAGTCTTTCTCTCCGCGCTCGTCATAGCAAGATACAGCTCGACAAACGACTGCGTTTTGTATTTGTAGCCGATCTCCGCAACGTCGGCATCAAACCACTCCAAAAGGAACGAGAGGTCGCTGCCGGTCAGCTTGATTTCTCCAAGCGGAGTTTCATACGTGTACTCGCGGTTTTCGTCAAACAGAAGGTTGCTGGAGATTTCCGCCGTTATGGTGTCGATGGTATCGGCGTATGTCTTGGCAAGATTATAGTATGCAATGGAACCTTCAAGATTCTTTGCAAGATCTTCCGCTTTCATGACCGGATTGAACGAAGAGGTTGAGTAAGTCGTGCCCTCTCCGAAAAATCGGGACGAATAGATACCGTCAAAGTACGCAGAATACTTCAGGTCCGTATGCTCAATTGACCCAAAGTCCATAATGCCCAACCCCGCGTTCATAATCGACGGAACAAACAAGATCTTGCTCGTGCCGCTGACACGGCTGACATGCACCTGAAATACACGGAAGCCGTAATCATCAAAGTTGCGGTACTGGTCCACCTTATTGATGTCGAGAGCGGATGGGTAGACGTACTTGTTAAAGAAGTATGTAATGTTGTCCGGTGTGTAAGAGGAGCCAAACCGTTCGCGGTATGCGATAACCTCATCTGTATCTGCGGAGGTCCACAGGTCGCTCTCAAGGTCATAGTTCATACCAATCCAGCTGCGCATGTATACTGGCGCGGCATAGCTTGCTTCAACTGAGAACAGCTTCTGTCCAGTGTACTGCGGCGTACCAAACGTGACATTTCGCGGATTCAGCTCAGCGACGCCTCCGTACATGGCGAGGGAGTTCAAATCCACGTCGTCGCCCATGAGGTACGCAGTAACATAGGTGCGCACAAGCTGCATTCGGTTGTTGATAAAGCCGATTATCGGGAAATTCTTATCAACAGCGGCAAGCGGGATGCAAATCGCCAGGAAAGCGATCACCATTGCCATCACGCCCGCATATCCGCCGGCCGCAACGGTCTTGAACCGAGCAGCGCTCGCTTTTCCCGTTTCCTTCTTTTTGGCGCGTGCCGCCGCTTTTGCATTCAGTTTCTCCTGTTTTAGCGCAGCGGCTTCCTCGGCGTTTTTCGACTTGCGTACAGAAGCGGCTCTCGCACGGCGCTTTTTGGCATCTTCCTTTGTTGCGATGCGTACGGCGCGTTTTTCTTCTGCTGCGGCGCGCTTTGCATCTGCTTTCTTTTGCTTTTCGTACTTCAGCTTAGCGGCTGCTTCCTTTTTCGCGTTTTCCTTATCTTTTTTATCCTTCGCGTATACGGCGTCACGCGCTTTTTTCGCAGCGGACCTCGTCATACCGCCTTCGATAGCGGCGTTGTACGCGGAAGTGGCGCTGTTTTTAAGCGCAATCTTGGCCTCCTTTTTCGCCTTCTTCGCGGCTTTCTTGGCGGCCCGTTTCGCCTTTTTTGCGTCTTTTTTCTGCTTACGTGCTACAAATATTCCACCGTAGAGGCAGTCGAACAAATACAGTGCGATTACCCCGCAGAGAAAGACAAGCACCATTGCAAGGCCCTTGTTCGTTCTGGTGAGGTTGAACATAAACACGGGAACCATGTACAGCACGCACACAATCACGACCGGAATTGCGCGGACGCGTCTCGCCATCGCATAGCCGAGAACAATGCCGGTCACAACGATGACCGAAGCGACGGCAAACCGCATGAGCGTTTCTTCATTGTACGAATATGGATCTCCCGTGATATACTGCATATAAGTCGTGTATCCGGCGTCCGCCATATTCGACAAAATGAGGTCGAACAGACGTCTGAACGATTCCATCACAAACCCAATGGGGTCTGTATAGGAGGCGAACAGATACGCCGCAATTCCGCCGGCCAGCAGAAACGGCGAAGCAATACGGACAGCGCGATGCAGCGACAGGGCCATCATTACAACGGCGATAACAGCGCTCCACAGCGCCACAAAGGAGGGTTCCACCACAATGGTATCGGCACGAGCATTGCTCAGGATGACGATTTTGGCGGCGTCACCGAAGAACAGTATAAGGCCGCAGACGCCGATAAAAAGTATGAGCGTGCGCAGAATCAATCCCACAATGGTGTACGCTGTGGACATTTCCCCGGCCGGCGATACCGTTACCGTCGGCAAAGTCGACGCGGCACGCAGTTTCGCCTTCCGCTTCTGCGCGGCGTCGATTTTCTGCTGCAAGGACTCGGTCTTCCGCTTTCTGCCCTTCCCCTGATTTTTGGCAATTTTATTCATAATATCGTTTTCCCTATCATCACAATCGTATAAAAGTTTTTACGGAGGGGATGAGACTCGTAAACGAATCTCAGTAATTCAAATCAATTCGCAACCTTTCGAATTGAATAGGAGCCGTTTTCATCCTTTGCCGTTTTTAACTCGGTGAGGTCGACGCCGTCCTGCGCGAGCCTGAGCCTGCACATTTCGACGTACTCGCGTCGTATTTTCACATCCTCATAGCGGTCCTCAGGATTGAACAAGAGCACTTCCGCCACACATCCGGTTCCGGCGCCGCCGAAGAGCCCAGGTATCGCGCTGTAATTGTTGAGCGACAAAGGGTCTATATTGGATGTACAGATGCGGATGGTCACGTTCAGCGACTCGCCAATGAGGAGCAAAAGGTCTGAGATGCTCGTATTTTCCGGAGCCGCCGGAGCGGTCGAAAAAACAGAATAGATGCTATCGAAATCCTCAGGACAGGTCAGCTCAACCGCCACAATACCGGTATCCGACCGTGCGTCGTTCCAGATAAGCGTCACATTATTGCCGTTTCGCAGCTCATTCAGCGTTGCGGCAATCGCCATTTCAACTACGCCGTCGGCACAGAATTCATCCATATCGGGCGCATATTCCGGCTTGATAATACCGCCGACTGCAAGCTGTGCTTTTGTCGCGTCCTCGGCCTTCTTCCGCTCTGCTTCCAGCGCTTCTGCGGCAAGGACCTCAGCGCTCTTGTGTTCTTCTGTCGGAGGCGCTTTTTTCTTCCCGAACAGCGGCTTTCTCTCACGCTTTTCCTTCGGTGCGGATTTGGAGCCCGCCGCAAAGTCAATCATCTCATCAATTGCCGCTGCGTCATCGGCGCCCGTGCCGCTCATTCCGCCCTTCATACGGCTGGTCTTTTTCCGTTCCGCCCTTTCTGCGGCAATGGCAGCTTTATCCGGCTTGGCCGTCTTGAGCTTGACGCGCTTGTCCTTCGGTTTGCGCTTTGCTTCGCGCTCCGCCTTTTCCCGTTCGATGCGCGCGTCCTCATCCTCGAACACCTCCGGCGGAATCGCACGGGAGAAGTCGCAGAGAACATACACGCTTTGGGACGTATTGGTGTTGAATTCCTTGACCATCAGAGTCGTCGGAGTTTTGGAAGACAGCTTCCAGTGAATGCTCTTGAGAGTATCCCCGGGAATATATTCGCGAATGTTGCCGATTTCCGCTTTTTCCGTGGAGAACACCAGCTTTGCGGAGTCATTCGGAATATCGGTAGCGGAGGTCGCCATTTTCATGTTCATGCCGAGCTTCCGCGGGAAAACCAAAACGTTGTTATAAATATCCACGTCAAGCCGGATTGCGAACAGGCCGAGAAAGTCGCTGATATATAGGCACTTGACGCCGATTTCGTATGTGCCACGGTACTTGAAGTTTGTCGTATGATTCACAATGTAGCTGCCCATCGGCGCGAGGCTCATTTTCATCGACTGCTCGGTACACCGGACGCCGTCCGGCTGCGGCACGCTGATTATCGCTTCTATAAACGGATAAGCAAACGGGGAGGCATTAATAATGCGCATTTCATATTCAACGGGCTCCAGCTTTTCTGTTTTGGTGATGTCCGACCCTACATAAATGCGGATGAGCGCCTTTCCGACAAGCACGTATATCACAGAGACAATCGGAAGGATCACAAGGAACCAAAACAGCATCGCGGACGCCTTTGCACGCAGCGCCTGCGTGAAAATCAGTCCGAATACGAGTAAAAACGCATAGAGCACCGCCGCCTTGCTGAATTTAACCGCCGGTTTTTTATTATAATTATCCATGTTTTCTCGTTTCTACAAAAATATTGTGAATGCAAATTTTGGGGTGCGTGATAAACCCTGCGTTTATCTCTTGGTCTTATAAGGAGCCTCTACGCTGCGGAGGATTTCCGCCAGAATGTCGTTCTGGGATTCGCGGTTAAGACGCGCCTCCTGAGAAAGAACGATACGGTGCGCGATACCGGGTGTGAAGACAAACGCAATATCATCCGGAAGGACATAATCCCGTCCGCGAAGGAACGCATATGCCTGCGAGAGCTTCATGAGGAGAAGGGATGCGCGCGGAGACGCGCCCAAGGAGAGCTTTGTCGACTTACGGGTTGCATGGATGAGCTTGACAATGTAGCGACAGATTTCGGGTTCAAGAGCCACGTTCTGCACGGACGCGCGAATTCCGCGGATTGCCTCGACGCTGGTGATGGGATTGACCTTTTCGAGCGGATTGATGCCGCGGCGGTCAGAAATGATGTTCACTTCTTCATCCTCGGTCGGATAGCCCATAGACAGGCGGATGGCGAATCGGTCGAGCTGCGCTTCCGGAAGTGGGTATGTACCGACGTATCCGGTCGGGTTCTGCGTTGCGATGACCATAAACGGGTCCGGCACCCGATAAGTCGTGCCGTCGACGGTTACTTTCGCTTCTTCCATTGCCTCGAGAAGCGCGGACTGCGTCTTTGGCGAAGCACGGTTGATTTCGTCTGCAAGAAGGATATTCGTCATAACGAGACCTTCACGGAATTCAAACTGTTCTTTTTGTCTGTTGTATACATTAAATCCAGTGATATCGGACGCCATGACGTCGGGGGTAAACTGCGCTCTGTTAAAGTCGAGTCCAGCTGCTCTCGCAAGTGCTGCTGCAAGGGTCGTTTTACCCGTGCCCGGTACGTCCTCGATTAACACGTGGCCGCCGGACAGCATCGCCGTAACGAGCAGCACAATTTCGTTGTGCTTACCGATGACAACCTTCTCAACCTCCGCAATCAGCGCCTGTGCGGACTTGTACGAGATTTCGTTTACTTCAATTCTGTTTTCGCTGTTTGCCATTTCTCCTGCTGCGGATTTGTACCGCTTCCTCCGTATACATTTTTGATTTTAATCTTATCGAATATTTTATCATAGTTTTTTTATAAATACAATAGTGTCCGCATAAAAAGTATGTATTTTTGTCACTATTGCCAACAAGTTTTTTTGAATTTTTGTTGTATTACATAATTTTTTATGTTATACTATGTTGAATTGAAATGGCTGCGGCACTTTTCGATAGAATTCTGCCGTAAAAAAACCGTTCACACAAAGGAAACTCGCTATGATATACGACGTACTGATTATAGGCGCAGGTTGTACCGGTGTCATGACCGCTCGCCTGCTCTCTACCAAAAACTGCACAGTCGCTGTTGCCGAAGCCGGATGCGATGTTGCAATGGGCGCGACATGCGCCAACTCTGCCATTGTCCACGCCGGATATGATGCTAAGCCCAGCACACTCAAGGCCAAGCTCAACGTCCGCGGCAACAAGCTGATGAAGGAACTTGCCAAACAACTTGACGTTCCGCTCCGCAAGGTCGGTTCGCACGTTGTCGGATTCGGAGACGCCGACCTGAAAACCCTCCATGAGCTTTATGACCGCGGTATAGCAAATGGCGTTCCAAACTTAAAAATCATCGGGCAGGATGAGCTCCGCCACATGGAGCCGAACATTTCCCCCGAGGCAACAGCGTCCCTTTGGGCCCCCTCCGCCGCCATCACCTGCCCATATGGGATTACCATTGCGGCTGCTGAAAACGCGGTTACAAACGGTGTGGACTTTTACTTTAACTTCTGCGTCTCAGGCGCCTCTAGGGCCGGAGATGTTTACTACGTCTCAAACGGCACGGATACCATCGCCGCACGGTATATTGTAAACTGTGCCGGAGTGAATTCCGTGAAAGTAGCCGAAATCCTCGGAGAAAACGATTTCCCGATTACCATCATTCCGCGCCGCGGCGAGTACATCGTTCTCGACAAGGCGTGCGGCGGCATGGCGAACTCCACCCTGTTCGTATGTCCGTCTGACCGCGGCAAGGGCATTCTCGTAAGCCCGACCGTCGACGGAAACCTTCTCATTGGCCCGAACGCTTACCCCATTGAGGATGGCGACGACAAGAGCACCACCGCGCCCGGGCTCGACGAAATCACCACAGGCGCGCACCGCATCATGCCCTCGGTCAACACGAGAATGGCGATAACCTCGTTCGCAGGAGTCCGCGCCACACCGAACATTTACGATTTCTACCTCAAAGTATCTGACCAACTCCGCAGCGTGGTTCATGCAGTCGGCGTGGAATCCCCGGGATTTGCGTCCTCACCTGCCACCGCGGAATACCTCGTCGAGCTTCTCGCAGAAGCAGGTCTTGAATTGACTGACCGCGATGACTACATCCCGACCAGACGTGCGGACGGCAATCACAAGCAGTTCAACCATATGACTGACGAAGAAAAAGCCGAAGCGTGCCGCAGAAATCCTGCATACGGCAAAATCATCTGCCGCTGCGAGACGGTAACGGAAGGCGACATCGTCGACATGATTCACGCACCGATTCCCGCGGTCACCATCGACATGATGAAAAAGCGTCTGCGCGCCGGAATGGGCAGATGCCAGGGCGGGTTCTGCTCCCCGAGAGTCGCCGCGCTCATCGCAGAGGAAACCGGCACGTCACTCGATACCGTTACCAAATCCGGCAGCGGTTCATGGCTTGTGGAAAAGCGCAAGGGAGGTAAGGAATAATGCACAAGAAATTAATCATCATCGGCGGCGGTCCGGCAGGTCTTGCCGCAGCATGCGCCGCAGTTCGCCGCGGTCTTGCCCCCGAAGAGGTACTCGTGCTCGAGCGTGACGGCGAACCGGGCGGGATCTTGAACCAGTGCATCCACGCCGGATTCGGTCTGCACCGCTTCGGAGAAGAACTTTCCGGTCCCGAATACGCCGGACGGTACGTCAAAATGGCGCGTGAAGCAGGTGTTTCCATTCAAACAAACTGCATGGTTCTCTCTCTGACGAACGACCGTCGTGTAACCTTCGTCTCCCCTGAGCTTGGATACGTCACCGCGACAGCGGATGCAGTCATCCTCGCAATGGGATGCCGTGAAAGAACGCGCGGCGCATTGAACATACCAGGTTCCCGTCCGTCCGGCATTTATACCGCCGGATGCGCACAGAGATATATTAATATTGAAGGCTTCATGCCGGGCAACCGTGTGGTTATCCTCGGTTCCGGCGACATCGGACTTATTATGGCGCGCCGTATGACTCTTGAAGGCGCGAAGGTGCTGACGGTCTGCGAAATCATGCCGTATTCAGGCGGTCTGGCGCGCAACATTGTACAGTGCCTCGACGACTTTGGAATCCCGCTCCGTCTCTCCCATACGGTCACGCAGATTCACGGCAAGGAGCGCGTGGAAGGCGTCACCATCGCCGCTGTGGATGAAGCGAACGGCAGACACCCCATTCCGGGAACGGAAGAATACATCGCATGCGACACGCTTCTCTTATCAGTCGGTCTGATTCCGGAAAACGAACTGACAACAGGGGCAGGCATCGCGCTTGACAGAATGACCAACGGCGCGACGGTAAACCAGTTCCGCGAAACCGAAGCGGACGGCATCTACGCCTGCGGCAACGTTCTCCACGTACACGACTTAGTCGACTACGTATCCGAGGAAGCCGATATTGCCGGTACGCACGCGGCAGCAAAAATTCTCGGCGAAGCCGGCACAGTCGTCAAATCCGTTGACGTAAAGACCGGATTCGGCGTACGCTATACTGTTCCCGAGAGAATCGACATCACCGATACGGCGGAAGCGGTACGCGTGTTCTTCCGCGTGACCGACGTATACAAAAAGGTGCAGTTCATCATTGAAACAGAGTCCGGAGAAGTCATCGTAAAGAAGGCAAAGAGCGCGGCAGCCCCCGGCGAGATGGAATCGCTGGAAATTCCGGCCGATAAAATAGAAGCGCTCGCAAAATCGGATGACAAGTACATTACCGTATCCTTACGCGAAATGGGAGGCAGTGACAAATGATTACAAAAGAACTCACCTGCGTGGTATGTCCCGCTGGATGCAGAATCACCGTTACACTTGACGAAAACAACAAAGTAGTCGACGTAACCGGTCAAACCTGCGTCCGCGGCAAAAAGTACGCGGAAAGCGAAGTCACAAACCCCGTCCGCACCCTGACCTCGACAGTCACGGTCATTACAAAAGACGGTGCAAAAATGCTTCCCGTCCGCACAGACAAACCAATACCGCGCCCGACTCTATTCGACGCCATGAAAATCGTCCGCAGCATAAAAGCAGTTGCCCCCGTCCATACAGGCGACGTCATCGCGGCAAACTTCATCGAAGAGGGTACGAATCTTATTGCCTGCAAAGATATTGAGTGATTGAAAATATATTAGAGGAGCTTTTTGAAAAAAGCTCCTCTAATATATTCCTTCTATATTTAACCAATTAATATCTCCGCGGCGGTGTCTGGCCACCGTTTTGATTCTTGCCCATGTTGAGCATTTTGATGATTTCGTTAAAGTCGTCTTCCGAGATAGGGGAGTCGTCGTCCTTCTTATCGGACTCGTCCTCTTCTGTCGGCGCGGTCTTATGAGATTTCTGCTGTTCCACAACTTTCACATTCTGTTTCGCGTTGGGGCTTATTTTCCCCGATGCGAACGGACGGAGGGACGCTGCTTCCGCCTTTTTATTAAAAGAGGAGTCAGCCTCGTTCTTGTTTTCAAATCCGGTTGCGATGATGGTGACTTTCATCGTCTCTTGCAATTCAGGGTCGAACGCTGCGCCCCAAATGACAGTCGCGTCGTCTGCAGCTTCACTGGTAATGAGAGACGATGCAATTTCGATATCGTCAAGTCCGATGTCCGGCGACGCGGTGATGCTGATAAGAATTCCCTTTGCACCGGAGATAGTCGTTTCGAGAAGCGGACTGGAAATCGCACCTCTTGCAGCTTCCTCTGCCATCCCCTTTCCGGACGCTTCGCCAACACCCATGTGCGCATATCCCGCATCCTTCATGATGGCGGTCACGTCTGCGAAGTCAAGGTTTATGTATTCGGGAATGTTGATAAGCTCTGAAATACTCTGTACGCCATGGCGCAGAACGTCATCCGCAATCTGGAACGCGTTCATCAGCGTGATTTTTTCTTCAACCTCTTTCAGTCTCTCGTTCGGGATGATAATGAGCGAGTCTACGTACTGCTTGAGATTTTCAATCCCCATTTCCGCCTGGTCCATTCTCTTTTTTCTTTCAAAGTTGAACGGCTTGGTGACAATTCCCACCGTGAGGATACCCATTTCCTGCGCAATACGAGCAACGACCGGAGCCGCTCCCGTACCTGTGCCGCCGCCCATGCCGGCTGTGATAAATACCATGTCAGCACCTTGAAGAGCCTCTTTAATCTGTTCGCTGCTCTCCTCGGCAGCAGCGGCGCCAATGTCGGGATTTGAGCCCGCACCCTTGCCCTTGGCGGTTCTCTCACCGATGGCAATCTGCTTGGGGGCGCTGGATTTGGCAAGCGCCTGCATGTCCGTATTGATGGCGATAAATTCGACGCCACGGACATTCGTAGTAATCATTCTGTTCAGGGCATTGTTACCGCCGCCTCCGACACCTACAACCTTTATATTTACACCGCTTTCATAGTTGCTATCATTATCAAAATCAAATGGCATCCCCATGCCCTCCTTGTCCGGATTTTGTCTTATTTATTTTTGGTCAAATCTTTACCCATAATTAAAACATTATACTACATTATATAATACAATATGTCCGAAAAATTTGCAATACTTTTTTTGAAAATAATTTTGAAATTCGTAATTTTATCGATGGGAATGAGCCCAAATGCTTGTCCCCACGGGGACATTTTCCTGAAAAAGTTTTAGTCCACAACCAGCCTGATATCGTACCGGACACTGGCCTCACCGACTTCGCTGATATCAATGGTAGCTGGGACCTCACGGTCGAATGCTGTATTTCCTATCGTTTTATACGCCATGCGGAGCTTGAGGTCACAGTCCGTCTCCGTGCCGACACGAAGGATATACTTTCCGTCGCAGTTTATCGTAATGCCATACTTGTCCGACAAGTCGATTTTGGTGATTCTGCCTTCCATACCGAGCGAGGATTTGCTCACCGACGACAGGACACTCTTGATATACCTCTCGTCCCGTTCGTCCGTGAAAGTAATCGTTCTTCCCGCAACCGAATATTTTATCGCCGGAAGCACCAGCTTTGTGAGTCCGGCGGCTCTGGCGCCTCCCTCATCCGTTACCGATAAAACCCGAAGTCCAGCCGACATCTCGACAATATCTCCGTAAATATTGGCATAATAGACCGCCGTGTCATCCTCTACCACAATCGCAACCGAATTCGGTACGGTCCGCGAAATCTGCACCGACTTGATGTACGGACAAAGGAATGTGATGCCTTCTGCCGCTTGTCCGGCCTGGAAGGAATAGAGGTTGTCCCCAATCTCGAATCCGGCGGCAGCTATAACTTCGGACTCAGAGTAAATCTCGGACCCGCTCACATCCACGTCAGATATCACGAAAAATACGGAATACACGAACGCCACAAACAGTGCGGAGACAACCAGCAGAATGAGCGCCGTAAACAGTGCGTGGCGGTTTTCCGTAGACCTTTTCCGCGCAATCGCCTGTTCTTTCGCGTCATCCTCGTCGCGCTTTCCCTTCGCTTCAATGGATTCGAACATGCTGACTATTTGCTCAAGGAAGAGTCTGAGCGGCATCTGCTTCACCGCTTCGCCGCCGTACACCCGTCCCGGTCGGTAGATGTATTCATTTCCCGCATCGTCCGTATATCCGACGGTCTTCTCTGCGGATTGGCTGGCATATGTTCGCTTCCGTTCGGGGTTGGCACGCAAATACGCTTCCGCCCGCGCCCGTTGACTTTCCGCAAAAGCCTTTCCGAAGGGACGTTCCGCCCCGCCGGCTTTCTTCTGTGTTCCTGCATGTACGTCATGTGAGGCGCAGGTGCCGTATTCTCTTAAAATCTGTCTTGATTTTGAATCCTTGCTGCAAATCCGGTCGTAAATATACATGACGTTTTGGGGTTCCTTCTGTCTGTCCTGCATGCCGCGCCTCCTTTCGGCAACGTAAACTTATGATGATAAAGTTTTCTAAAAAACTATGCTTTTTTATTTTTTGCAAGCTCGCGTAGATCGTTATAAATCAATTTATTCGAGTCCGGAACCGCGAATTGTCTGATTTTTTCACCCATCTCCGCGCGGATCTTCTCGCCCTCCGGACACAGCAGCCGTTCGACCTCGGCAATAAGAGGCTTTGCTCCATCAATAAGGTCCTTTTCCTCAAACAAAGCGGCTGCGCCGGCGTCATAGAGAACCTTTGCGTTTTTATACTGATGATTTTCCGCAACGTTCGGAGACGGAATGAATATCGCCGGCTTGCCCGTTATCGCAAGCTCGGACACCGTCATAGCGCCCGCACGGTTGATGGTAATGTCCGCCGCCGCCATTTTGACCGGCATATCGAAGATGTATTCGCACAGCTCGATGTTTTCAAACTTGTCGAGCCCCATTTCTTTGAACTGACTTGTGCAAAGCGCAAGCTCAATGGAACCCGTGGCGTGGATATGATAGACTTCGGGATGCTTGGCGGTAAACTCCCGCATAAGACACAGCACCGCATCGTTGACCTTTTCCGCCCCCATACTTCCGGCATATGAGAGGAGGATATATCGATATTTGTCCGGTATTCCGAGCTTTTTCCGCGCTTCTTCCTTTGACATGGACGTAAATCCGCCCATTACGGGATTGCCTACCTGCATCAATTTTTCCTTATCGCAGGACAGCGTTTCCCCCGTCTTTGCAAAGTTGAGGTATATCCGGTCGACGTTTTTCTGAAGCATCTTCACGGCGACCCCGGCAATGGCGTTTGACTCATGCAGCGCGGTCGGGATTCCCATGGATGCAGCAGCTTTTACCACAGGCCACGAGACATAGCCGCCTGTTCCGACGACAATATCGGGTTTGAATTCCCGTATAATGGCGCGCGCCTTATATGGAGAGGTCAGCGCGAGATATGCCGCCTTAATGTTGGATGGAGACAGGCTCCGTTTGATGCCACGTACGTCTACATAGTATATCGGATAACCGGCCTTTGGCACGAGCTTGTTTTCAATCCCTCGCTTTGTCCCGGCATAGGCGATAACTGCATCGGGGTCGTTCATCTTGATAGTATTGGCGATAGCCAGCGCGGGATTCACATGCCCGCCCGTACCGCCTCCGGTCATAAGGACTCTCATAATCTATCCGTCTCCGTATATTTGAATCTGAATTTAAGATTTAGGCCTTCCGCCTCAAGTCGGATTTTTTCATATAGTATTGCCTTGATATTGCGAGAAGAATTCCCATCTCAAACAGGAGCACAACCAGTGATGAGCCGCCGTATGAGAAAAACGGGAGCGTAATTCCTGTGTTCGGGAAGATATCCGCCGCAACGCACATGTTGAAGAATGCTTGGATTCCCACATGCGTCGTGATGCCAAATGCGGTCAGCATAGTAAATTTATCCGGTGCGCGCAGGGCGATGACATATCCGCGCCACATGAACAGAAGAAACAGAACAATCAGAGCGACAGCTCCCAAAAATCCGCACTCCTCGCACCATATGGAAAAAATAAAGTCTGTATGCGCCGCAGTGAGGTAACTGAACTTCTGTCTGCTCTGTCCGAGTCCCACGCCGAACAGCCCTCCCGAACCGATGGCGTAAAGGCTCTGCGTCGTCTGATACAGCTCGTCGAGCGTATCCGCGTTTTCATCCGTGAAGGTCGTGATTCTTTTCAGCGCGTATGGATTCATAATCAGGAACGCTGTGATTGCCGCGGCACCCGCCGGAACCGCCGTAAAGAACAGCCATTTCAGCTTGCATCCGCCGATGACGAGGATTAAAAATCCAATCATTCCGACAATGATGGTGCCGGAGAGGTGCTTTCCAACCAGAACGAGCAGGCACGCGAGTCCGAGAATGCACACGGGATAGAATGTATTCCACCGATATCGCTGCCAAAACGACAGCTGTATATCATTCATACGCTCCTCGTATTTGCCGAAATACCAAGCAAGCATCAGCGTTATCGCGAGTTTCATGACCTCTGACGGCTGGATATTCACAAATCCAAGGGAAATCCAACGTTTCGTAACGCCCTCTTCCGTACCGATAAACAGAACGGCGATGAGGAGCACCACTGCAATGACATAGGACGCAATCGGCGCCCAGGAGCGATACCATTTCATTGGCACAAAAATCATCAGCGTCATCAGCCCGAGGCCAATCAGCACAAACGTAATCTGATTGACGATATACGCCATGCTGTTTCCCTCTTCTTTGACGGCGAGGGGATAGCTTGCGCTGAATACTGTAATACTGCCAAGGGCAACGAGGATGAGGATAATGGCGAGCATCACCCCGTCAATTCCGCCGCGCACCCTGACGATATCCTTCTGCCACTCCGCCTCACTTTTTGCTGCCTTGCGTCGTTTTGCCTCCGTCTTGACGAGCTTGTTTTGCTGCTTTGCGATGCGGCGGTCGTTCGTACTTTCCACCGCAGTTGAGGGATTCCGGCGTCCCGGTGTTCGAACTGCGCCTGAGGAATAAATCTGTGCACCGCCGTTTTTCGTACCTGCACGCGGACGTGCGGAAGAAGATGACTTCGAGGTACGCACGATATTTTCCGGTCTGCGGCATGCGTGGCTGACTCGGTTTTCGTTTCCGTTGTAATCATTCAAATTCACGCACCTCCGTATGTTGATACCGCAGCATTATTTTTGTAATCCGAACAGGATGGACAGGACCGCCGCAATGACGGTCACAACGGACGCCACGACGACGATTTTGATTTCCGACCATCCGCATTTTTCAAAGTGATGGTGAATCGGACTCATCTTAAAGAGCCTCTTCCCGTGCGTCAGCTTAAAGTAGCCGACCTGTAAAATCACCGATGCCGTCTCGATAACATAAATGATACCGAACACCAGAACGAGAAGCGGATTGTTTATCATGAACGCGCCCCCGACGACAAGCGCGCCGAGAAAGAGCGAACCGGTATCTCCCATAAACACGCGCGCGGGATAGAAATTGTAGACCAGAAATCCGGCACACGCGCCGACCGTCACCGCGCCGAGAAGAAGCGTAGCTCCGTCCGGTTCCGCGAGGCCGTTCAGATATCCGACTGCGGTGAAGAACAGACCGACGATCAGCGTCACACTTGCGCACAAGCCGTCGATGCCATCCGTAAGATTTACCGCGTTATCGATACCGGTGAGCAGAATCATCGCCACCGCGTAATACAGGATACCGAAGTCGATCTTGACTGCAAAAAACGGTATGTACACCGTCGTGTCAATGCCGCAGACGAGAGACATGCCAAGCAAATACAGAGCGGCAGCAATCACTTGTAAGATGAATTTCTGCGGCGCCGTAAGCCCTTCGTTCTGCTTTTTCTTGAGCTTCGCGGAGTCATCCACACATCCAATCAATCCGCCGCATACGCCGAGCGCCAATGTGAACATAAACGGCAGCGTCGAACGAATTCCATCAATGATAGCCAGATAGACCGCTCCGCAAAGCCCGACGAGCACCGCCGCGGCGATAAAGGCAAGCCCGCCCATGGTCGGCGTACCCTCTTTGCTCTTATGCCACCGCGGACCGATTTCCAGGATCCTCTGCCCCATCTTATGGCTTTTCAGCGCCGGAATCAACTTTCTCGAAATAAGCACGGTAATCATGAAGGTCATCAGCACCGCGATGATATACATTACGTTATAATTCATGTTTTTTGCACCCAAATTTTGATTTTCAATTTATGACCGCTCGCTTGGAGAGACGCACCTCATCCGCGCCTTTTTTTCGTTTTGCGCTTTTTCATGCACTCTATCACGCGCTCCGCCTGCACTGCACGGCTCGCCTTTACGAGGAGGACGTCCCCGGGGCTGAGCGTCTGGAGAATCATATTCGCCATCCCCTGCGCGTCACGCGTGTCGACACAGACGAACACGTTCTCCGCGCGAATCCCCTTCTTGATTGCCGCCTCCGCAACGATGTCCGCCATTTGCCCGTAGCAGAACAGCTTCTGTACCTGCATCTGTGCAGCATACTGTCCGAGCTGGTCGTGCATCAGGCGGGAGTACTCGCCAAGCTCCAGCATATCGCCGAGGAGAGCCGCAGAACGGGTATTTTTTCTTGCCGCCATGGTGACAAGGACGTCAATTGCCGCGCGCATAGACTCCGGACTTGCGTTGTAGCAGTCGTCAATCACCGTGATGCCGCCCACCTCGTACACATTCTGACGCATATCCGCGCTCACAAATGACTTCATGCCGCGCCGGATTTGCTCGTCGTTCATCCCGAACATAACCCCTATCGCATAGGCTGCGAGCGAGTTATAGACGTTGTGCTTCCCCAGCGCGGGGACTTCCACATTGGTGATTGCTTTGTTGGAATATATCAGGTCGTATACAATCCCGTCGATTTTCTGCCGGATGTTCACCGCGCGGAAATCGCCGTTCCGGTTGTATACGCTCATTATCTTCGGTTTCGGCTCGAGCTTTTCATACTGCTCGAATAGGAGAGGTTCGTCGGCATTGAGAAGGAGAATGCCGTCTTTCTTGAGTCCGAGTCGGATTTCCATCTTCGCACGGCAAATATTCTCACGTGTGCCGAGGGAAGCAAGGTGCGACGTGCCGATGTTCGTGACCACTGCGATATCCGGACGCACGATTTTCGTCATATATTCGATTTCCCCGAGGGCGCTCATGCCCATTTCGAGCACCGCCACCTTGTCATCCGGCGCGATTCCGAAGATGGTCAGCGGCACTCCCAATTCGTTGTTCAGGTTGCCCTGCGTCTTGTGGGTTTTGAACGCTGCGGATGCCACTGAATACACGAATTCCTTTGTCGTTGTTTTGCCGACGCTTCCGGTAATGGCGATGAACTTTGCGTTTGAGAAATCACGGTAGTATGAGGCAAGATTTCCGAGTGCCTTTATGGTATCCGGAACAATCACTGCGCAGAACGGTTTTTCCGCCGCCATTTTCTTTGCCTCCTCTGGGACATGGTTGCAGAGGAAGCAGGTCGAACCGGATTCCAGCGCTTCGGGAATAAAGTTATTTCCATCCGCGCGCTGTCCCTTTATCGCACAGAAAATCACGCCCTCTCCGCCTTCCTTCGAGTTGGTGGAAATGAATTTGTTCTCGTGGTCGGCGGAACTATCGCCGTATATCTCAAGAGTACCGCCCACCACATCTGCAATCTCGCGGACTGTCAGTGTTTTAAGTTTCAGTTCAACGCTCATTTGTACCTCCCAATCGTGGAATCCTTCCACCGGGGCGCGCCCCGACCCTGTCAGCGTCTATCCCGTCTCCCTGACGTGATAACAGGGTGTCTCTATATTTATGTTGTCTTTTTTGCTTTTGTTTAAAACGGATTTACCCGTACTTTTTCTCCGCCGCCGCAAGGACCTCCGCTTCTTCATCAAACGGATGTCGGCCGTCGGCGGTGATTTCGTATTTTTCATGACCTTTTCCGGCGAGGAGTATCAAATCCCCCTCCCGTGCAGTTTCGACGGCGTATCTTATCGCCTCGCGTCTGTCGGGAATCACCGTGTAGGGCTTTGTTTTGTCGATGCCGCACAGGATTTCGCCAATAATTGCATTTGGGTCTTCGCTTCTCGGATTATCGCTTGTCACGATAGTAAAATCGGCGTACCGCTGTGCCGCCTGCGCCATTTTCGGGCGCTTCGTCCGGTCACGGTCTCCGCCGCACCCGAAAAGCACAATCAGCCTGCCTTTTTTGATTTCCGACAAGGTACTGAGAACCGCAGCAAGGGAATCCGGCGTATGCGCGTAATCGATGAACACGTCTACCGGAACGACCGTGTTCTGCGGGAACTGCACTTTATAAAGCCGCCCGTTCACACCGTCCATACTGGCAAGCGCTTCCTTGACCGTCATCGGTTCAACGCCGATTTGTATCGCGCAAGCCGCCGCCTCCATGGTGTTATAAACGGAATGCCTGCCGATTTGCGGGGTTCTTATTCGGAATACCGCCTCATCCGAGAAGTAAACATATTCAATTCCGTCCGCACCCAGCGACACATACCGCAGAGCGCACACGTCCGATTCCGCCACCCGTCCGGGATTGGCAGAACATGTGAGTATCGGCTTTTGCGGGAACATCATCGGTATCCGGCTCATATACGCGTCGTCAAGATTTATGATTCCGAGTCTCGCGCTTTCCATGAGCCGTGCTTTTGCCGCGAAATAATTTTCCATGGTTCCGTGGCAATCGAGATGTTCCGGTGAAAGGTTCGTAAATATCGCGGCGTCAGGCGATATTGCATCGGTTTTATGAAGCGCCAACGCCTGCGACGATGCTTCATAAATGAGCGTGTCGCAGCCGCGTTTCTTCATCTCCGCTGCCGCGCCGAAGAAGTATTCCGGGTCCGGCGTCGTCATGGCTCCGGCAATGTCAGAGACCGACGAACCGCCGTGTGTACCGAGGTCAAGCGGCTCCTCATCGGCAAGTGCGGATATCGTGGTGATGACCCCCACGGTTCTCCCTGCCGCACGGAGAATGTGCCGCAGAAGGAACGATACTGAGGTTTTTCCCGCCGTCCCGGTGACCGCGACTTTGGTCATACCATCGGTCGGCCGGCCCATGAAATTGTTCCAGCTGACCGACTCCACGCGTCTGGTCGAATCGGTCAGCAGCATGTTTTCCACACCGCCCACCGGTTCTTCTCCAATCACGCAGACTGCGCCGCGCTCGACCGCATCCTTCGCATAAGCGTGACCGTCGTGCCGCGTACCGCGGTGGCAAAGGAACAAATCCCCCGGTTTCACCCGCCTTGAGTCCGACGCAATCCCACGAATCTCCAAATCGGGGACATCGCCCGTGATTCCCGTATCTCTGAGAACCTCACACAGCTTCATAGAATCTCCTCCGAAAATCAAAATAAAATGACAAATCTTTGGAAATCCTATCTTTTCAGCCAAGCATACTTTTGTTTGTATCAGTCTGTTCCGTCGAGGTGTCTCAACTCGATCTGAACGATTGTACCTCTTGCCACGTACGTTCCGGCAACGGGGTATTGGCTGATTACCGTTGCGGTCGTACCATTAGTCGAGCCTGAGAATGTCACGTTGAGCCCCGCGGCAATAGCGATGTTGTTCGCGTTGTACGCATTCATACCCAAGAGGTCGGGGACTTCAACGTCAGCTTGCGGCGTACTGTCGCCGGTGTACAGCAGGAGCAGTCCGGTGTCGCTCGAAATCGCCGAACCGGATTCCGGTATCTGCGCTGTGATGGTATCGCCGTTTCCGATTATCTCGTAATCGAATTCGCGCCATTCGAGGTCAGCTATCGCGTTCTCGACTGTCGCACCGACGTAGTTTGACAGATTTATGTCAAGTTTCGCAAGCTCTTCTGTTGTGTATTGCGGCTCCACTCCAATGTACGGCAGAACATACGCCATCAGGTTGGCGATGTAAGGAGCCGCCACCGTACTTCCGTATACCGCGCTTTTCAGCGGCTTATCCACTATAATAATCGCCGAGATTTGCGGGTCGTCAGCCGGGGCGTATGCCACAGTTGAGCCCACACGGTACGGCGTATTGCCGAATTCGTCGTATTCGTCTCTCTTTTCGGACGTACCGGTCTTTGCCGCGATGCGGTAGCCCTGTACGTATGCGTTTTTCGCGCCGCCGTCTGTTGCGACGCCTTCTTCCAGAATGTTGGTAATTGTCTCGCAAGTCTCGGTGCTTACGACCTGTCTGACCTGCTCCGTTTCAAAGGACTGTATTACGTTTCCGTCATCGTCCACTATTTCCTTCAGCAGATGCGGTGTGACAAGATATCCGCCGTTTGCGACCGCTGATACTCCACGAATCTGCTGAATGGCTGTCGTTTTGAAGGTCTGCCCGAACGAATATACCGCGAGCGACACAGTAGAGAAATTCTCGTACGACGCGTAAATTCCGCTCACCTCTCCGGGCAGGTCGATGCCGGTCTTATCCATGTATCCGAATGCGTCGAAGTACTTGTAAAAGCGTTCTTTACCGACGCGCAGCGCGACGGTCATCAATATCGGGTTGCACGACTGCTGCAGACCGCGCCGGAAAGTGACGCTTCCATGACCGGTCGTCACGTGGCAGCTTATCGGTCTGGACCAGCCTTCCACCACAAGGCTTCCGGAGCAGTAAAACATTTCCTCTGTCTCGACTTCCTTTTCCTCAAGAGCCATCGCGGTGGTGATGATTTTGAAGGTCGAACCGGGCTCATAGGTTTCGACGATAGCCTTGTTGTTCCACATCGAGTACATGAGTTCGGTGTATTTATTCTTGTATTCTTCCGAGTCAGGGTCAAGCCCAAGGGAATCAAGCTGTTCCTGTGAATACGCGTCGATGGTATACGGGTCATTCAAATCGAAGGACGGGTAAGTAGCCATCGCGAGAATCGCTCCCGTGTTGACGTCCATCACAATGCCGGTCACACGGTTTGCGGCGCCGGACTCCCAGAAGGTCTTTTCTAGCTGATTTTCAAGCTCATACTGTATGTAAATGTCGATTGTCGTGACAATGTTGTATCCGTTGTCGGCTTCAATGTACCGTTCGTACTCAAACGGCATATCCTGATTGCGTCCATCCTGCGCAAGGACATACTTACCGGATGTTCCCTCCAGAATGTTGTTGTAGTAAGCCTCCAAGCCGTAGATGCCGACGCCGTCGGAGTTGGTAAAGCCGATAACGTGGCACGCAAGGTCTCCCATTGGATAATATCGCTTTGAGGATGCGATGAAGTATATCTGCTTTTTAAGTCCGAATTGTGCGATAAAGTCCTCAATCTTCTCCGCAAGGTCCGTTTCGACGTTATTTTTGACGACCTCATACATGCGCTTTTCCTTTTTGCACTTTTCAAGAATCGTCGCGCTGTCAACCTCGAGGTATTTTGACAGAACTTCAGAAATCATCTCATCCAGCTTATCGCCGCGATAAGTGATACCATAGTCGATATCGTCGAATATATAATACACGTCATTTTCTGCGTCGTCATCGGAATTGGCCTTCTCGTTCGCCTCCATCATATCAATGATATCTGCCGGAGAGAGAATGACGTTATAAACGGTTTTATTCGTAGCGAGGATGTTGCCGTTGGTATCGGTAATCGTTCCGCGCTCGGGCGTGGTCTCCGTCTGGTAGGTGATTTGATTCAGCACTTTTGACTGGTAGTAGTCGTACATCTTCAGCTGATACTCCGCGAGACGCCCGATAATATAGGCGGCAAGCGCCACGAAGAGAATGAGCACAACAATCAGCTTCACCGACGTAGCCTTATCGGTTCTATTTTTTATCCGGTTCATAGAAAGTAACCCTCAGTATCTTTCTGTGTCCAAGTGTAAGCGGGACGGAAGAAACTTTTGCAAAAGCCCTGTCCAAGGCTCACACTCTCCATCCATGGGAATTCCGTATTTGGCGAGTAACTCCTGATTTGCGAGTGTCCTGTAGAAAGTATATGGATGAACTCGCCGATATATTCTGAAAACTAACGGGCTGTCCCGCTGCCCCGCGAAACAGTCCCGCAAAATCGTTGGTGTGTTATCTGAAATAGTCGAACAAGCTGTCAAGAGAAGGCCAGATGGAAGAGAGCAGTACGCCGGAAACACCTGACGCTGTGCTGCCGTCTGCCTCCTCATTCTCGTCGATAATGTCAATTCGTTCACCGTCTGAGAGGGACAGATACCAGCGCTGTACTACATCCTCTTTTACCATTCCAAGCTCATCCGTTGCAATCTGCTCTATCACACGAATATCGTTTTTTTCTTCAAGTTCAAGCTCAAGGTCAGCGGCACGGTCGCGCAGTGCTGCAAGGTCATTTTCAAGCTGTGATATTTCACTCGTCGTCCGATATATCTCTGAAAAGCTCAACACAATACTCATTATCATCATTGTGCCGATTACAAGAAATACCACAAACATTGGGGTCACCCGTCTGCCTACTGCTTTTACTTCGGTGATTTCCTCCGCCGCGTACCGCACCTGAGCCTGTTTAGGAATTTGCTTTTCTCTTGGCGCCTTTTTTTTCTGATTTGCCGCCGCGCCCGCGGCCTTCTGTCTTACGCTCGCGCTGCCCGAACCCGAATTCGAACGCCCGTCCGCAGCGTTTCTCTGCCCATACTGTATTCCCTGCCGCTCCGGCGTTTTCCTGTTCTGAGTGTGACTGCTGCCGAGCGCCGAACGGCTTCGCGGATTCTGCTGATATACATTTTCTTGTCTCGCGCCGCTTTGAGCGAAGGTCTGTCTTCTCGCGCTCATGCTGTCGTGGAAGGCAAGCTCGGAGCAGTTGACCGACGGGTCCTTCCCCATCTGCGCACGCTTCATCAGCTCTGAAGTCGGGGAAGCCTGCATGCCACTGATTGCAGCTCCGCGTCCACGGAACCGGCTTTTCATTTTTTCAGCCAGCATGTAGTCGCTGGGTACATTACCGTACATCATGACTTCCTCCTATCTCGCTGGAATTTTATAATTTTTCTGCCGTTCTGAGTTTTGCGCTGTGCGAACGCTGATTTATTTTTATCTCCTCATCTGTTGGGAGAATCGGCTTCTTTGTCAATGTTTTGATGACCGGCTTTCCTCCGCACACACACACTGGAAAATCCGGCGGACAGGTACATCCGGTCGCCAGAGACTTAAAAACATCTTTGGTGATTCTGTCCTCAAGCGAGTGAAAGGTGATAACCGCCATTCTCCCGCCCGGATTCAGCCGTGCCGCGGCCTCTCTGATGGAAGGCTCTATAGCGTCCAGTTCACCGTTTGTCTCAATCCGCAGCGCCTGAAACGTACGTCTCGCGGGATGCTGCGCCTCTTTCATACGCTGCGCCACCGGTATCGCGTGCGTCACAAGTTCGGCAAGCTCCGTCGTCGTCTCAATAGGTTTGACCTCACGCTGCTCCACAATCGCCGCCGCGATCCGTCCGGCAAAACGCTCTTCGCCATAGTCTCTTATCACACGGCGAAGGTCCTCCGCAGAATAGGCGTTCACAATATCCGCAGCTGACATCCCGCCGCTTCTATCCATACGCATGTCCAGCGGCGCCTCCTCACCGGAGTACGAGAACCCGCGTTCTGCCGTATCAATCTGGTGAGAGGATACGCCAAGGTCCCACAGCACACCGTCGATTCGGTCCACTCCGATCATATCGAGCGCCGAACCAAAGTTGCGGAAGTTGGTCTTCACGATTTCCCATTTTCCTGCATATGGCGCAAGCTTTTCGGAACACGCAGCAATGGCTTCATCGTCGCGGTCGAAACATATCAGACGAGACCCTTCCGGCAATCTTTTCACAATCTCAAGTGAGTGACCGCCGCCGCCTGCCGTACAGTCCACAAAGATTCCTCCGCGCTCCGGCGCCAGCGCCTCCATGACCTCACGCACCATGACCGGTATATGTGAAAACTCCATAATTCCCCTTCTGCAAGAAAAGCCATTAAAACTGAGCGGACCCAAACGAACCTATACACTACAGCCCAAGCTCGGACAGCATCTTTGTATAATCGGCGGGCTCGTCGTCGAGCCTTTGCTCGTTCCAGACTTCCTCCGCCCAGATTTCAGCATATCGACCGCATCCCACTGTAATCACGTTCTTGACAATTCCCGCGAACTTCAGCATATCCGGCGGAAGAAGCACACGTCCCTGTGAATCCGGCTGCACCTCAATCGAGTTGGAATACAAATACCGCGTAATTTCCCTCACCTGCGTTCTCGGGAGCGCGCTGATTTTCTCCGCATAGTTTGCCCATTCTTCCGCTGAATATAACGTTAAGCATTTGTCGCTGCCGCGCAATACCGTTATGGGCGAACCAAGCTGCTCCTTGATTTTCGCAGGGATAATAAGCCTTGCTTTGGTGTCAAGGGCGTGATGGTATTTTCCTGTAAGCACGCTCTTTTCACCACCATATCGTGTATTTTTCCGTATTTATCCACCCTGGTTATTATTATATACTAACTATTACAATAATTCAAGTAGTTTAAGAAAAAAACGGCATGTTATTTTTAATTTAAAGTTCAGTTTTTCCTCCTTTTCCCGTCATTTCCGCCTTGAAACGACGGCTGTTTTTTCTTTTCTGCGCTTTTATCCGCACACATATTCCAAATTTCCAATTTTATCCTTTTTATGGATATAAAAAATTCCGATTTTATCCAAAGGTTATTTCCCCATAATTTTCCATATTTATGTAGCGCCGAGAAACGCGTAAGGGGGACCTTTTCCCAAAAGTCCCCCTTGACCTCTTTCAAAATTTTCAAGCTGCTTTGGAAACGGCGTCGGGCAGCGTATTCGTGCCTTATGTCAGCGCACGGCCTCATCAACTTTCTCCGCACTCACATGACTTACCGCCATATCAATCAGCCGTTCCACTACCTCAGGTGCCGCTGCACCAGCGGTTGCCCGCATGACATAGCCCATGAGCTGCTTTTTGGCTGTGAGCTTGCCGCGCTGAATGTCTGCAACCGCTTTTTCATTTGCACAGAGCGATTCGCGCACGATCGGCAGGAGAATGGATTCGTCCGTAATCTTCAGCATTTTCTCATTTTCGGCGATTGCAGCGGGAGATTCTCCTCTTTCCTTAGACAGGTGTATAAGTTTTTTTGCGTTGCCGCTGACAATGCGTCCGCTGCCAAGCAAATTGCTGATTTCTCCTAAATACTCCGGATTCAAGGGTTCTGTATCCTCATCTTCCGCGATTTTGGGCAGAATTTCCCCTATCAATAGGTTCGCACATACCGCTTTATATTCCGTGTGCGCCGCTGCCAAATCAAAATACCGCGCCGTTTTTGGTGATTGTATAATAAGCTCTGCAATATCCGGGCGCAAACCATATTTTTCCACAAATTCCGTGGCAAGCTCGTCCGGCATTTTTGGCACACGTCGTTTGACCTCCTCCAAATAGGATTCGCTGAATACAAGCGGCGGGATATTCGGCTCCGCAAAGTAGCGGTAATCTACCATATCCTCTTTTTTTCGCATACGCTCGGTGACGCCGCGGTCCTCGTTGTACCGTCTTGTCTCGCACTCGATAGTCCCGCCTGACGAGAGGATTTCTGTCTGACGGCGTATCTCGTACTCGAGCGCCCGTCCGACATAGTTAATCGAGTTCAGATTTTTGATTTCGCATTTCACCCCAAACTCTTCATGACCGCGCCTCCTCAGCGATACGTTTACATCACACCGCAGAGAGCCTTCGTTCATTTTGCAGTCGGATACCCCCGTATACAGAAGAATCCGACGAAGGGACGTCAGATACGCTTTTGCCTCCTCCGGCGTACGCATGTCCGGCTCGCTGACAATCTCAATCAGCGGCACTCCGCAGCGGTTATAGTCGATTTCCGTCACCTCGCCGCGGTGGATGAGCTTGCCCGCATCTTCTTCCATATGAATCCGGCGCAGACGTATCCGCTTCCGACAGCCGTCCGTTTCAATGGGTACAAAACCGTCCTCGCATATCGGTCGGTCGTACTGGGTTATCTGATACCCCTTCGGCAGGTCGGGATAGAAATAATTCTTGCGGTCAAACCACGACGTTCGGTTTATCCGACAGTTCAGGGCAAGTCCCGCGCACAGTGCAAACTCCACCGCCACTTCGTCAAGCACCGGAAGCGCCCCCGGCATTCCAAGGCATACCGGACACACATTTGTGTTCGGCTCCGCGCCAAACTCCGCCGGACAGGTACAGAATATCTTCCGCCCCGTCTTTAATTCAACGTGGACTTCAAGCCCGATAACCGCTTCATAATCACATGTTTCCAGAATATCGCTCATATGCGCACCCCTCCGGATAAAGTTTCTCCCTGCACATCTCCGCAAAGCTCCGCTTCCGCAGCGTACGCGGTGCGATACAGCAGCTTTTCACGCAGTCTGCCGCCCATAAACGTCACCCCGATTGGCATACGCCCATCCCCGCCGGCGGGTATCGAAATGGCGGGACAGCCGGTCAGATTGGCAAGGGATGTGAACCGGTCGCTGCCATATAAATCGGTAGGATTTTCATCAAAACTGCCAAGGTCAAAGGAGGCTCCATTGGTGGTCGGTATGAGTAAAACGTCGATTTTTGTAAATAAATCGTAAATCCGCTGACAAATCTCCGCCTGTGATGTTTTGATTTTACGGTAGTAATCCCCATTGTAGGTCGAAGACAGCGCGTAGGTTCCGGCGAGAATCCGGCGTTTAACCTCACTGCCAAACCCCGAACTGCGCGATTTCTTCATGATGCTTGCAACACTGTCTCCCGACTCTTCGCGAACCGTACGTCCGTACCGCATTCCGTCATACCGTGCAAGATTAGACGACGCCTCCGCCGCCGATATCGTGAGATAAATCTCCTCCGCTTCGTCGAGGTACGGCAGGTCGACACAGGTAACGTCCGCGCCGAGCTTCCGCAGCGTCTCCCCTGCGCGGACCACACACTTCAATGTATCGGCATCCACAAATTGTTCGCATCCCTGCATCACGCCAATTTTCAAGCCGGACACCCCGTCTTCGATTTCGTCCGTATAATTGACGTCCCGGACGGTCAAGTCAAGCGTCGTCATATCGCGCCCATCCCGTCCAGCAAGCGCCGACAAAACATACGCGCTGTCGCGCACGTCCCGCGTTATCGGGCAGACTGTGTCAAGAGAGGACGCAAATTCCGTCACGCCGTAGCGCGAAACGACACCGTATGTGGGCTTCATGGCACAGACTCCGCAGAAGGACGCCGGTTGACGCGCTGAGCCTCCCGTGTCTGTCGCAATCGCCCACGCTGCCATGTGTGCGGCAACGGCGGCAGCAGAACCGCCGGACGATCCGCCTGCCGACTTTGTTAAGTCAAGCGGATTTTTGGTTGCGCCAAAAATCGACTTTTCGCAGCTTGACCCCATCGCAAACTCGTCGAGGTTCGTCTTTCCGAGCACCACTCCGCCCTGCTCCACTGCCCGTTCATACACTGTCGCGCAGTACTGCGGCATAAAACCGCGGAGCATCTCAGACGCGCAAGTCATCGGCGCGCCGCGCATAGCAATATTGTCCTTCACGGCGAACGGAATTCCGCACAGCGCCGGTACCTGCTCTCCTGAGGCAATCATCGCGTCCGCACGCGCCGCTCCCTTTTTGGCAAGGTCATACGTCTCCGCGACATAAGCGTTGACCGAAGGATTGACAGCCTCGACCTCTTCAACATATGCGCGAAGAACCTCGTCAGCCGTAAATTCCCTGCGTCTCAGCGCTCGCGACAGCTCAACTACGGTCATTTTCAAAATTTCGTGATTCATTTGGCACCTCATTGCACAACCCGCGGAACTGTCGTCCGCACGGTCAGCGAATCCTCATCCCGGCGCACAACATCGTGACAGACCTTTACAACGTCTGCGTCCGTCTCAAGTTTGTCATCCTTCTCCGGTACCGCCACCAGCCACGCAGTATCCGGTATTCCGGAAGCACTGCCCTTTATCGCTCCGGCTGCCCGCTTTATCATCGCCGCAATTTTTGCAAAATCCTCCTCTAACGCATCCCAATCCTTTGCATCAAGCATCGCCGCGTCTATAAGAGCTTCCAAATCCATATTGTTCTCCTAATTTTTGTTGTATGGGGAGAACGTTAGGGGGATTTTTTCAAAAAATCCCCCTAAAACCCCCTTAAAACTTTTATATTATTGATGGAATATAGTTTATCCAAAAAACGAGTCTATATAGGCCTTTTTACAAAAAGGTTCTCCGGTCCATCACATTTTGTAAACTCCGCGCAGCAAAGCAATTTCGTGCGCATAGCCGTCGAGCTCGTTCGGCGTCTCAAGATAGAACGGCAGACTGCGCAGAAGCGGGTGGTTGATGACAGCCGTCAGCGCCGGAAGGCCTATGCAGCCCTCGCCGATTTTGGCATGCCTGTCCTTATGAGATGTCGGCGGATTCATGGAATCGTTCAGATGCACCGCACGGAGCTTATCAATGCCGACAACGCGGTCGAACTCGCGCAGCACACCGTCGAGGTCCCCAATGATATCGTAACCCGCGTCGCTCACGTGGCAAGTATCGAAGCATACGCCTAAGTTGTCGCGGAAGCGCGTGTCAACACGTTCGATAATTGAGGCAAGCTCTTCAAAAGAGCGTCCGATTTCCGTCCCTTTTCCCGCCATTGTCTCAAGCATCACAACCGTGCTCATCCCCTCCCACATTACGTGGTCGAGCATATCCGCAATATAGGCAATGCCTATATCAACTCCCTGTCCCGTGTGACATCCGGGGTGAAAGTTGTACAGCGAGCCCGGTAGATTTTTCAGAAAAACCAGCTCCTCGTGCATCGACTCACACGAGTATTGCCGGACCTCTTCCCTTGCCGAACAGGGGTTATATGTGTACGGCGCGTGCGCAAGCGGCATCACCATCCCACGGTCCGCAATAAACTGCCGAAGCGCCGCAATATCGTCGGGGTCGGGCTTCTTCGCACTGCGGCTGCCCCCTTTGGGATTTTTTGTAAAATACTGGAATGTGTCCCCGCCAATGGACGCAATCCGCTCGCCCATTGCAAGATATCCGCCCTCCGTTGATAAATGGCATCCTATCTTTAACATAATTTCAATCTCTCCTTCGGAATCACGCGCCGCCTTTTTTCTATGTATCGGTCGGTTTTGCGAATTTTGCTTGATTTATTTTTTAATAAAATTGCAAGTTGATTATAAATGTAATAAATTTGTAATAAAATAATTGTATAATTAAGTACATAACTATAAATTGAAGAGGTATCTCCATTGAAGTCGCGTGTCTACAGATTCCGGGCAGTATGGATGTACTGTCGTGATATCGTCGGACTCATCACCGATGATAAAATCACAATCTACGCGGCCCAGGCGTCGTTTTTTGTCATAATCTCCGCCGTGCCGTTTCTCTCCCTCCTCATTTCCATCATCGGTATTGTGGCGCCTGCTGAAGTGCCGGATTTTTTCGGCAATCTTCCCGTCTCTGATAGTTTTGCCGACATTCTCAACACTATCCTCACTGAGCTGAAGACCGCTCCGAACGTTTCCCTGTTGTCCGTTTCCGCCGTGACGACCCTTTGGAGCGCCTCTAAGGGAATCACCGCCATACGAGGCGGCATCGAAAAAGTATACCATGCAAAGCGCGGAAAAAATATCGTCTCCCGTCGGATAAAGTCGCTTGTGATCACCCTTGTCTTCATCGCCCTTATCGTCGCCGTGGTGGTTCTTCTTTTGTTTGGGGATTTCATCTCAGACCAGTTGAGCATCATTCACATCTCCGATATCGTACTGCGGATGCGGGCGCCGTTTTTTGTACTGTTCATGTGCATTATCTTCACCGCGACGTACGCCTTCACGGCCAAGCGAAGCGAATTCGTCAAGGGTGGGATTTTGCCGCACATTCCCGGCGCCGTCTTCTCCTCTGTGGGGTGGGTTGCTTTCTCTTATTTTTATTCTCTCTACATCAACCATTTTCCGAACGCGTCATACATTTACGGCAGTCTCGCCGCCGTGTGTTTGATTATGCTGTGGCTTTACTTCTGTATGATAATTCTTCTTCTCGGCGCTGAAGTCAACAAAATCTACTTTGCCGGCAAGCCGCATGATGCGACCGCCTCTGAGGGAGAGAATTCCCGTTCAGAATAAAAATAGCAATATCGTTAATAACTTAGGGGGACCTTTTCTTTCAGGAAAGGTCCCCCTAAGAACCCCTCCAAACCTTTTTTTAGGCGGGGGGAATTATTATTTTCACTGCGCGTCCGGAACGTCGCCCGTTGTCTGCTGAGTCGTCTCGGCGTTGAATTCAGCGATATAAGCGTCATGTTCGGCCTTTGTGGCTGAGAAGTACGTTACACCTTTATTGGCTACAAAGTAGTAATAATTCGTCGATACTGGCGACAGAGCGGCAAGCATAGCGCTCGCACTGGGATTTGCAATCGGTCCCGGCGGCAATCCGTCATGGGTGTATGTGTTATACGGCGTATCGTATAACAGGTCACTCGCCGTCACCGTCTTCGGGCGCTCGCCCGTATCATGCGCTATCGCATACAGCACCGTCGCGTCACTCTCAAGCTGTGGGAACGACCATTTGTTATTCAAACGGTTATGGAACACCGACGATACTAAGAAGAATTCGGATGACGAAGCTGCCTCCTTTTCTATTAAAGAGGCAAGAGTTATCATCTCATCGACTGTGTAGCCAAGCTCGGCACACTGGTCTCGGTATTCCTTTGTGAAGATTTGCGTGAAGCGTTTCAGCAGCTTATCAATTACGGTTGCTTCGCTTGAACTCTTGTAGAACTCATATGTGTCCGGGAACAGGTATCCGTCTAGACGGTATATCCGGTTTTCGGTTCTTCCGCTTTCCTCAAGCTCATCGATAAACCAGTAGTCGAAATCATAATTCTGTATTACGTCCACGTATCCCTCTCGCGTACCGATTCCGTACGATACGAACAAATCGATGATTTCATCCGTCGTATAACCTTCCGGTATCGTGATACGTTCCGTTCCGCTGACGGGCTTTTCCTTGAACTCAGCTAGCAAGGCGTCGTAGTTCATCATCGGAGACACAGAGTACGTGCCGGCTAAGAATTCGCCGTTGTCATGCTCGGCTACCGCGTACAGCTTGAAGATTGTCGGGTATTTGATAACGTCGTTTTTATACAGAATTTCCGATACCTCCTCAAGTGTCGCATACTCCGGTATCGTAATCTCGACCACCTCATCCGACTTCACGAATGCGTACACATCATTCGAAACAACGATCATCGTTATCGCTAAAAATATCGATATCACCAGCACAAATATAATGTAAACTACCGCCCTGACGACGCTGACGACTGTGTTGCCTCCCTCGTCGCTCCCGGGATATTTGCGCTCTTTTTTTGTGCTTTTGACACTGCTGTTTCTGTTTTCTGACGCTGTGACACGATGCACATTGGCATTCTCGACCGTGCCAATCGACATATCCGTCATCTTGGTCTTCATCAGACCTTCTTCCGCTCTTTGCTGCACCATTCGGTTTCGGGCGGCTGGAGGAGTGCTCTGCGCCGGCGTATTGGCACTGCCACTACTGCTTGGCCGAACCACTTGTCTGCCCGTTCCCATCCGCGTCTGCGGCACACGATTCTGCTGAGGTCTTCCCGCACGGGTATTCTGCATATTCTGCGTACCTTGTGTCTTATGCGTATTCTGCGTACCGTTTTCTTGGATGCGGTTCCGCAGGTTTTCGGACGACCGATTTGCCGTCTGCGGATTTTGGGCACTATTCGGGCGCAGGTTACCTGAACTCGTCCTGTTCGTTGGTCCGTTTTGTTGTGGTTGGTTATAGTTATCCGTAAATATCACCTCTCATATCGATTGAGGTAGTACCGCTATAGCTTTGTCAGGGTCGCTACAACGAAAATTATCACGAGAAGCAGAAACGTCGGTGTGATGAAAGCCTCCGAAATCCGCACGAAGATATTCTTTCTGCGGTCGGCATGGGTTACGTAGTCTGATGCCACGTTTCTGTTTGCCATATCGCGGTAGATTCCGTGCGCCTCAAAGCACATCAGCATCCCTGATATGATCACCACCGTCGCGAGAATTATCACGAGAAGAGTCATGCTGACATTCTGCTTGTCCACAATGGTCAGCACGTATTTCTCGAACAGCAGTACTGCGGCGTTGTTCAGTGCGTGAATGCACACGGACGCGACAACCGAGCGCGTCGCGTATGTAACACCCGACAGCACGATACCGGAAAAGAAATACACGGGAAACCGTGCAAAGCTGAAGTGTGACATTGCAAACATGACCGCGCTCATGACAACTGCAATCGACGCGCCGTATCGCTCATACTCGCCAATGACGATTCCGCGAAACAGAAATTCCTCCGTCACCGCCGGAAGTACCGCAAACGCAAGCACAAGATATGCGCCGTCGAAAAACCGCTCATTCATCGCAAACGACGCATAATCCGTCGTCGAGGAAGCGGCGAACGACTCCGGTGTAACGGTGTACATCAGGACGCTGATGAGCAGCACGCCCGCCACCATAAACACCGTCGCATACAGCAAGTACAGGATGTCAGATGAAGCAAACATCCGCAGCCGCACTTTAGCCGAAAAGTCACGTCCGCGCACCTTATAGTAGAACAGCGACGGCACGGAGTACGTGATAAGCTGTATCACAACGACCGCCAGATAGGGATTTTCGTTCAGCCCAAGCGCATCCGCGGACAAAAAGCGCGCCGCTAAAATCAGCAGAAACACCACGATGAGGAGCACCGGGGTGAACATAGTCGCTTTTGGCTTGGCTACAGGAGGCACAGTTACGCCTTTCCGGGACGTGTCTTTTTCTGGTCTTTGGTGACACGAACTCCCTTTTCGGTAAGAAGGATATCCACTGACACATCGAACCGCCCGCGCGGCACTTCGTTCAGGATATAGTCCGAGTAAACCACGCCGATGGTGCATCCCGAAAAGATAGAGAGATACCGGTCGTAGAATCCCTTGCCATATCCGAGGCGGTAACCCTCCTTGTCGTACACCAGTCCGGGGACGAAGCAAACCGCTCCGCCCGTCTCGTTCTGCGCATCGTATACGGGATTTTCTTCCGGCGGCTCGCAGATACCGTATGCATCCGGTTTCAGCTCATCAAGGGACGTTACCTCGTGGTACTTCATAGTATGGGTCTTCTTGTCGCATTTTGGGAACAGCACCTTCTTCCCCTTTGCAAACGCCGCCTCCGCAATGGCGGAAACGTCGATTTCATCCGCGGACGCCGCGTACAAAAGCACGTACTCCGCATATCGGAAGCTGATAAGCCCCTCCGCAGCCGTACAGATAGCGGAGTCACGCTTCTGCTTTTCCTCCGCGCTCATCTGGCGGCGAAGCTGCTTATATTCCTCTCTGATGTCGTCTTTTTGTTTTTTTATCATTTCGCAAGCACAGCAGCACCAAGTTCCTCTGCTGCCTTCTCTCCTTTCATAAAATTTACTCATAATGTTCACTTCCGGGATAAATTTTCTCAATCAAACGGCGCGTCGTCTTTGAGCACCATCTCCATATATTGCTGCTTTGTTATCAGCACTCTGCGCGGCTTCTGACCTTCCGATCCGCTGACATAGCCGAGGTTTTCCATTGCGTCTATCAATTTTGCCGCACGTCCGTAGCCGAGGGACAGTTTGCGCTGTATTAGGGATGTCGATATTTTTCCGCTGTCGACCGCAAGCTCTATGGCAGCCTTCAGCATGGGGTCTTCGTTTTCTCCATCCTCGTCAGACTGCACAGCGCCTCCGGCAGACACAGACGCGCCCTTCTTCCCTCCCCCGCATTTCAGCGTTTCCTGCTCAATTTGCTTCTGCACTTCCTCGGAACACGTCAGTGCGGTCAGCGTAAGGGCAAATTCAAGGGCGGCGCCCATTCCGCACGCCGTAACAAATTTACCGTCTACTTCAACGCGGCCGCCGGTATAGTCCGCGCCGTCGAGATATTTTTCAAAGCCGGGGAAACAGGTTGCACGACGCCCGCGCAGCAGGCCGCGCTTGCCGGGAATCATGGGAGCCGCACAAATCGCTGCAACATACGCCCCCTCCGACACAGCCCGGTCAAGGAAGCGCTCTACGAGTTCGGATTCATCGAGATTTTTTGCGCCTGGCATTCCACCGGGAAAGATAATCATATTGATTTTTTCCTCTTCCGCGAGCTTTGCCGCCTTTTTGGCGGTCAGGTCGGCATTCACTGTAATACCATGCGCGCCGTTTACCGCGGAATCTCCCGCTTTGATTGAAACGGTCTTCACATCAAGGCCCGCCCGACGAAGCACATCTATCGGGGTGAGAGCCTCAATTTCCTCAAAGCCATCTGCCAAAAACTCTATTATCATAGTAATCACCTTCATACAAATGAATATTTATATTATCTGCATTATTATACCATTGTTACGCAAAAAAGCGGTTAACAATCCATAAACAATCTTACATTTTAATGGATTATTTACAATTTCATCCTCATTTTTCATGGGGCGTGCAAAGGATTTACATTAGGTCTGCGACGACTGCGCGAATCTTCTCCGCGATTTTTTTCCGCGAATACGGTTCCGTGCCATCGTCGTCCGCGCACTTTACTACCGTCCATCCGCACTTATCTGCCACATACATGGCAGCCTCGCGGCACCGGTGAAGATATCCGACATCTTTCTCATGGATATCGAGCTTTGCTCCCGTCTCCTCGCTGCGCTTTTGCACCATGGCGTCGGACACCGTGTCCGGCATATCGAGCAGAATCACGCGGTCCGGTGACGGAAGCCCGAGTTTTTCAAATTCAAAATCCCACAGCCACGTGAGAAAACCGTCCCACTGCTCCCGCGGCAGCTTCGAAATCTGGTGATAAGCGTTCGCAGTGGTATATCGGTTTGCGATAAGGTAAGTATCGGAGTTGAGGTAATCCGCCCTCCACTGCGTCACGTAGCTGACATAGCGGTCTGCGGCGAAAAACATAGAGGCGGCATACGCATTCGTGTCGTCCGGATGTTCCCCAAGCTCTCCGCGCAGATACAGCTCGACAAGGGCTGCTCCTGCGCTCCCGTAGCTTGGGAAATCAATCACACGTACCCTTTTGCCGGCTCTCTCCAGAAATTCGCGCAGATACAGTATCTGCGTTCCTTTTCCGGAACCGTCGAGTCCCTCCAGTACAATAAATTTACTCATAATGTTCACTTCCGGGATAAATTTTCTCAATCAAACGGCGCGTCGTCTTTGAGCACCATCTCCATATATTGCTGCTTTGTTATCAGCACTCTGCGCGGCTTCTGACCTTCCGATCCGCTGACATAGCCGAGGTTTTCCATTGCGTCTATCAATTTTGCCGCACGTCCGTAGCCGAGGGACAGTTTGCGCTGTATTAGGGATGTCGATATTTTTCCGCTGTCGACCGCAAGCTCTATGGCAGCCTTCAGCATGGGGTCTTCGTTTTCTCCATCCTCGTCAGACTGCACAGCGCCTCCGGCAGACACAGACGCGCCCTTCTTCCCTCCCCCGCATTTCAGCGCTTCCTGCTCAATTTGCTTCTGCACTTCCTCGGAATACGTTCCGTCGACGGGGTTCATATTTTTGATGTACGACACCACTTCTTCCACATCCTCTTCCGACACAAACGCGCCCTGCACGCGCACCGGCGTCATTGCGCCGACCGGGGAGAACAGCATGTCGCCTCGACCAATGAGGGTCTCTGCACCAACTTTATCGAGAATAACGCGCGAGTCGACCTGCGAGGACACGGCAAACGCGATTCTCGACGGAATGTTCGCTTTGATAAGACCGGTGATGACGTTTACCGACGGTCTTTGCGTACCGATGATAAGGTGCATTCCCGCCGCTCTTGCCTTCTGCGCGATACGGCAGATGGAATCCTCCACCTCGTCCGGCGCTGTCATCATGAAGTCCGCCAACTCGTCGATGATGATCACAATTCGATTCATGAATTCGTAGTCGGGGTCGTCCTTCGTCACTTTGTTGTATGCTGTGATGTCACGTACTCCCACCGCCTCAATCAGTCCGAACCGCCGCTCCATTTCGCTGACTGCCCACGATAGGGAGCCCGCCGCCTTCTTCGGGTCACTGATGACCGGAGACAGGAGATGCGGGATGCCGTTGTAGATGTTCAGCTCGACCTTCTTCGGGTCGATGAGTATCATCTTCACGTCGTCCGGCGACGCTTTATAAAGCAGGCTCGTGATAATCGAGTTGATGCAGACCGATTTACCGGAACCGGTCGTACCGGCAATCAGAAGATGCGGCATTTTGGCAATGTCGAAATACACGGCTTCTCCCGCCACGTCCTCTCCGAGACATACGGTCAGCTTGCTTTTCGCGTTCACAAATCGGTCGTCACAGATAAGGGTTCTAAGGTGTACCGTCGCTTGATTTTTGTTCGGGACCTCAATGCCGACTGCGGATTTCCCCGGAATCGGCGCTTCAATACGAACGCCCTTCGTCGCCAGATTCAGCGCGATGTCGTCGACAAGGCTGGTAATGGAACGAACACGCGTCCCGGGTTCAGGGAACAATTCATACCGAGTAATGGTCGGACCGCGGGAAATATCCTCGATTTTGGTTTTTACATTAAAGCTCTTGAGCGTTTCCACCAGCTTTACTGCATTGTCCTGAAGTTCATCCTTGATATCCTCGTCGTTGTTTGAGGTATCCTCGGTCAAAAGTTCGACCGGCGGGAACTTGTAGTCCGGCGCAGCTGCCTTGACCTTCGCGCTCTCATGATTTTCCGCTGTTGAGATTGCCCCGCGTTTCACTTCAAGGCTGGTTGAGACGTTCTGCTTATACGCCTCCGACAGCTTGTCAAGAAGCTCCGCATCCTCGGGATTGACGAAGATGTTCGACACGTCGTACTCCCCATCATCCGACACACCCGACACCGAGGCCGCGAGACGAACCGTATCTGTGGTATCCGCGTTCTCTTTGGATTTGGAATGGATTTCCATTGCCGCAACTTCTACCGCATCAAGCACATCGCCGCCCGTGATTTCGGTTTCGGAACCATCGGCGTCTGTAAAGTCCTCCGCGTCCTCATTCTGGGGATTCTCCTCCAGCACTTCTCCTGTCTCAGTGTCCACCACAACGGATTGCCTGTGTATCGTTTTGGGGAGGGGCTGCGGCTCGGCGGTCTCACGGATTCCCTCTGTTTTACGGCTTTTCTCGATTCTCTCACGTGTACGGCGCATCACTTCGTCGAAAATTTTCTCGTCGACCGCTCCTGTGTCCACTTTCGTATCGGTAAGAGCCTCTTTTACCTTTGCCTCGTCGACTGCGTCGTCAGACTCCATCAGTACCGTGCCTCCCGCAACGACTGTTTCCTCATATTGGTTTCTCGCCGCAGTGTCCTCGACAGGATGCGCGTTTTGCTGCTCGTCATCCGTGGGGATTTCGATGTCTGCCGCGCTGCGCTTCTTCACCCGGTATATCGTTCCCTGCGGCGATGGGTTCTGGGGAACTATGGGCGTTATCGGCGTAAGCTGATTTTCCGCAGCCGGCAATTCAACCGGGTATGCCGGTGTCTCCCGCTGGCGCCTTCTCTTTTCGCGCAAGTACTCAAGGTATTCTTCTTCGCGCACCTTCTGCCGTTCGCGCCGTGCGGGATTCTGTCTCTCCATCATTCGCTCATCCATGCGCTGACGGCGGTTGTCAATCGCAACCTTAATTTTGTATGCAATATAAATAAACACACCTCTGGGTGTCATCCCCGCCACATAGAGCACAAGGAGCGCTATTGCGGCAAAGAGGAGGATGAGCGAGCAGATTTTTCCGAATCCGCGGAGAAGCAGCTCGCCGAGGAGTCCGCCGATGACCCCGCCGCCCACGAAGATTTTTCCGTCGTCAAAGTGCGCGGCAGCGGACAAAGTAGCTTCTCCCCCACCGAGGATATGCAGAAGCATTGCGAGTAGGATAAAAATAATTCCCATACATGAGGTTCGCCCGACGAACGCACCGTCCTCCATATCCCGCCGCCACGTAATCGCGCGGATAAGGATAAGTATGGGGAGCACATACGCAGCTCCCGCGAACAGTCCTGCGAGAACATCGCGGATTCCGCCGCCGATTTTACCTTCCCCGGCAATGATGCAGACGGCGAGCAAGAGCGCGCACAGTGCGACTATGTATGGTGTCAGCTGATAGACAAACCCCTCCTCACGAGGGGTATCTGTACGAGCCTCAGCGGATTTTTTTGAAGTCTGCTTTTTGGTCTCAGCAGATTTTGCGGATGCAGATTTAGATTTTGACGTTGTTTTGGCTTTTGTTCCGGAGCTTTTCGTATTCTTCGTTTGCGCCATAATTCTCCCCTTCCGGACTTTTTATTATAAGTGAGTTTACCGTGGACTCAAGGTTTATGGAATCTCCCGCTGTACTCACGTGATTTTCATATTTTTCCCTGACGATATAACGCCACTATATATTTTACCATGACAAGGGAAAAAATACAAGGTTTATTTTCGGTGAATAATATGGGAAAAAATCAACAAATTAATTTATAAATATTGTGATAATGAGAGAGATGGCAAAATTTTGTATGAAAATGAAATTTTTTCCAAAAGATGCGGCAGTATTCCTTCTTGTGACCCTTCTATCGGCATGTGCGGGCTTTCTGAATGGAATCATCGGAGTCGGCGGCGGCATGTTGTTCATGCTGATTCCCGGCCTTGTGAGGCACGATTGTGATGCAAAAGAAATTTTCGCGTTCGCGATGGCGTGTGTTATTCCAATCTCAGCGGTCTCCCTTCTGTTTTACCGCGGCGTCGGAGCTGTTGACAGTGTTCCCATGCTTTTGTCGATTCTCGCCCCCTCTATTCTTGGCGGTGCGGCAGGCGCTATGTTGTGCGATAAAATAAAATCGAAGTGGCTGAACATCGCCTTTGCGGTTCTGACCATTTACTCGGGCGCTTCCATGATATTTAGGAGATAAGCCAATGAAAATCTGGGATATTATCATTCTGTTTCTTCTGTCTGCGGTTGCGGGAACGGGAATCGGCGGCGGCGGACTGTTTGTGGTCTATCTGGTGGCCATTGCGGACTATCCTCAAAATGCGGCGCAGGCCATCAACCTTCTGTCCTTTCTGTTTGCGGCTGGTGTGTCCACATGGATACGTCTGAAAAGAAGCGGCGGACGCTCGGATATCCCCGCCGTTCTCTATTGTTCCGCGGTTGCCCTTCCGGGTGTGTATCTTGGAAGTCTGACACGGCAGGCCATGGAGGAAAGCATCCTGCGCATGGTATTTGGCGGAATCCTATGTGCTGTCGGAACGATTGTCCTGATTCGCGGATTCAAAAAAAAATCATAACATTTTTATTGACATTCCTAAAAGATATGATATAATATAAAAAGAATAATTTTGTCGATATTTCATCCCTGTGAGTTCTCCCGAGCGCATAGGAGAATTTTATAAAACGATAAAAAACATTTTTTTCGTCCTCCCGACGGGAAAGTGAGGTAAATATGGAAAAATATAGAGTTGGCGTCGTTGGACTTGGCGGCCGCGGTATGGGTCATATACACGGCATCATGACTGAGCGCGACGACGTAATTGTTACCGCAGTCTGTGACGTATACGAAGACCGTATCGCGAACGCACAAAAGCTGTGTAAGGAAAAGAAGGATTGGGACGTTTTCGGCACGACCGATTATCGTGCTCTCATCGAGCGTGACGACGTTGACGTAGTATTCGCGTTCTCCGCATGGGAAAATCACATTCCGGTTGCCCTGTACGCCATGAACTGTGGCAAACAGGTTGCGATTGAAGTAGGCGGCGCGTATTCTCTCGACGACTGCTGGTCCCTTGTCAATACATACGAACGCACCGGCATCCACTGCATGATGCTGGAAAATTGCTGCTATGACCGCAACGAAATGATGGTCATGCGCATGGTCCGCGAAGGCGTCTTCGGCAGAATCGTACACTGCGAGGGCGGCTATCAGCATGACCTCCGTGAAGAAATCAGCCTCGGTGCAGAAAACCGCCATTATAGACTCCGCAACTACCAGAACCGCAACTGCGAAAACTATCCGACTCACGAGTTGGGTCCGATTGCAAAGATTCTCGACATCAACCGCGGAAACCGCATGCTCTGCCTGTCTTCGATGGCGTCCGGCGCGTTCGGTCTGAACGACTACGCACACAAGAAGGAGAACGTTAATTCGGAGCTGCAAACTTACCGTTTTGCACAGGGCGATGTAGTAAAGACGAACATCAAGTGTGCAAACGGCGAGCTGATTACGCTCACCCTTGACACAACCCTCCCGCGCAATTACTCGAGAAACTTCACCGTCCGCGGTACAAACGGCTATTTCAGCGAGACTTGCAACGCCGTTTACCTTGAGAACGTACACGGTGAATGGGCTCGTAACTTCTACAACAACGTAAAAGAGTATCGCGAAAAGTATGAGCATCCGGTATGGCGCAAATTTGAGGTAGAAGGTGTAAAGGGCGGTCACGGCGGCATGGACTGGCTGGTCTTCGACGGCTACTTTGAAGCGCTCCACAACGGCGATGTTCCCCCGATTGACACCTATGATACCGCTGCATGGATGTCCATCACACCCCTCTCCGAAATCTCCATTCGGAACAACGGTCAGTCCGTCGACATTCCGGACTTTACCCGCGGCATGTGGACGCACCGCCCCGACAAGAATCACGGCTTCTATGCATTGGATAAATAATATCAATTTAAATAAAAAATCGGAGAGGACCTTTTACAGGAAAAGGTCCTCTCCGAACCCCTCTCCAAAACTTTTTTGAGCCGGAGGGGGATTTTTATTTTTTATTTTTGGGGGATTGGAGCTCTGCTGCGTTGTTTGATACGGATTTTGGAGACAATTTCTGTGACCGCGCAGACTGCGGCAAAGCATATCAGTTCTGCCGTGACAACCGCCGCGCCGGTCTGGAGAGAAAAGCGGCAGGCCGTGAAGAATCCGGCGATAAAGCAGACGACCGATATCCCCGCCGACAGCCAAAGAGTCGCACCGAAGCTCTTTGTCAGCCGCATCGCGGTAAGCGCCGGAAAAATGATTAGGGCAGAAATCATGATCGACCCCATCATCTTCATTCCGACCACGATGGTAATCCCCGTCAGCACTGCTAGGACAACGCCGAACAAGTTGGTGCGAACCCCCGCTGCCCCGGCGAAAGTTTCGTCGAAGGTCACCGCAAATATCGTCTTGCGGCATACGAGGAACCATCCAAGCACCACCGCCGACAGCACAATCGAAATTACCATATCCTTGTCCGATATCGTTACTACCGAGGCGGAGCCAAACAGGGAGTTGCAGATATCGCCGCTCCGGCCGCCCGTAAAGTTGTACATCAGCGTTCCGACCGCGACCGCCCCCGTTGAAACTACCGCACAGGCAGCGTCCCCATTCATTCGTCCCTCATTTTTTGATAACCGGAGAATCAATACCGCCGCAAGAATGACAATCGGAACGGACACTTCCATGGAATATGATGCCCCTACTCCCGCGCAAGTGGACAGTGCCAGTGCAAAAAATCCGACATGGGACAGGCCATCCCCAATCATTGAATACCGCTTCAAAACCAGGCTCACCCCGAGAACCGACGAGCAAAGAGATACCAGCACGCCAACAACCAGCGCCCGCAAAATCACGCGCATTAAAAACTCCGACGCAAACATCTCAGCAAATGTCATAATGTTGTCACTCCATATTTTGTGAATTTATCCATAAAAACGACCGCAACGTACAGCCATTCTGTGCTCGTCAGGAATTGTGCATCTTTTCATCCGTTTCATCGTCCAAACGTTCGTGGGCGGTGTACTCCTCGACCGTACCGTAAAAGGAATGCCCGCGGCACATGGACAAAACGTGTCCCGCCTCATGCAGAGCACAGCCGACGTCATGCGAGACCATCATGATAGCAAGACCGCGCTCGCGGTTGAGCATCCGCACTGCATGATACATTTCATGTGCGGCTTCCGGGTCGAGCCCGTTCATCGGTTCATCCAGCAGAAGGAGAAGGTCCGACGCACACATCGCACGCGCCAGAAGCACGCGCTGTCTCTGACCGCCGGAAAGCTCGCCGAAGCATTTGTCCGCAAGCGCATCGACGTGCAGAAGTTTCATATATTCCGCGGCGCGTTTTTTGGACTTGCGCTTCCAGAATAATCCGGTGTTATCGCGTCTGACGCATCCTGACACCACGACCTCACGCACCGACGCCGGAAAGTCGCGCTGTATCTTTGACTGCTGAGGCAGGTAGCCAATCCCCGCGCGTCTCAGTTCCGGCGATATCATCAATCTCCCCGCTACGGGTTTGATTTCTCCCGTCACGGCACGCAACAGGGTACTCTTGCCGGACCCGTTCTCGCCAACCACACACAAATAGTCGCCGCGCGCCAGCGTAAAGCTCACGTTCTCCGCAGCGGTGTGTCCGTCAAACGCAAGCGTGATATTTTGAGCTGTTATCAAATTACTCAAAGCCATTTTCTCCTTTGCCTTTTACAAAGCGGATAAAGTTCAGTTTAAAGCAGCTTTCAGAGACTCCGCGTTGCTTTGCATGATTTGGACGTAGGTGATTCCCGCGTCAAAATCGGATTTCGTGACGTTATGCGCGGAATGAAGGGTCAGAATGCCGCACCCGGTTTCGCGTGATATTGCCTCCGCGGTTTTTCCGTCAGAAAACTCGATGATAAACACATATGGGATGTTTTCGGACGTTACCCTGTTTATCAGAAAATCCACCGTTGCAAGAGCGGGCTCGGTAGCGGAGGAGCATCCCGTAAAAGCAGCATAATAGGTAAGTCCGTATTCTTCCGCGAGATACCGGAATGGAAAACGGTCCGCCACCACAATGGTTTTTCGCGCGGCGGTCTCGACGATATTGCGAAGTTCCGCGTCAATCTGTTCCAGCTTGGCGATATAATCCGCGGCGTTTGCGGTAAAAGTATCGGCAAAATCGGGCGCGGCAGCAATTATAGTATCGCGCACAGCTGTTGTGATGGTCACCGCATTCCGCGGACTTGTCCAGACATGCTCGTCGATTTCCGCTTCGTCTTCATTGGCTTCTTCTTCTGACTCCATGCCTTCGACGAGCTCCTCTTCGTATGTCTCTACAGCATCGATGGCGCACACCGCTGCAATGTCGCTTGCGCCCGCAGCAGAGAGAACTGAATCCACCCAATCCTCACTTTCTCCCCCGACATACACGAATACATCGGCTTTTTCTATGAGCGCGATATCCTCAAGGGTAGCTTCAAAATCGTGCGCATCGGTCCCGGGTGAGAGAAGCATATACACGTCGCACACGTCGCCGCAGACGGCGCGCGCAAAGTCGTACATTGCAAAATTCGTCGCAACAACGGTCAGCCTGTCAGGGGATTTGTCGGCGGCGCTGCTGCTTCTGCAGGAAAAAAGTCCCAGACACAGCAGAGCGGCAGACAGAATAGTCAAAATTCGTTTAAATTTCATCATTTGGAACCTCGTTATGATTATGTTCGTGCTCTTCATTGCGCTCGGCCTGCTCCAGACCGGCGCAATCGCCGCACAATCCGTAAATTACAGTTTTGCCGCAGTCGACGACAAAGGCATGTTCCCGGCGGAAATGGGAGACGATTTCTTCCATAAAAGTGCAGTCCATATGGATGAGCTTTCCACAATTCTGACACTTCAAGTGGATATGGGACGCGCACGCTTCAGAAGAATTGAATTGATAGTACGCGCAGTCGCCATGTCCTGATCCGCCTGTAAATCGTTTGATTTTTCCCTCCTCTGCGAGGGATGCAAGGGTACGGAAAACGGTCGCCTCACCGGCTTCTACCTTTCCAATAATGTCCTTCGCCGAAAAGCATTCGTCCTCATTGTCCATGAAAAAACGCAGTATCTCATCGCGCTGCTTCGTTTTATATACTCGTTTCGCCATCTTCACACCCGCCAAATTAATTTTGGTAATCATTTTCATTTTTGATGATTATAGCACGTTTTGATTTGAAAGTCAATATCAAATATTCAAAAAGGTGTAGAGGGGTCTGGGGGGATTCTCCCACTGCTCTTGACAGGATTCCATTTATATGATATCATACATACAATTCCAAAATCTACATATATTATATAGGTACAGAGAAAAGGAGAAATTGTATGCCGTTTATTGAAGTAAAGACAAATACCGCAATTGCAAAAGAATCCGAGCTTGCGATAAAATCCGAAATCGCAAAACTGCTCGCCGAGAGTTTCCCCGGGAAGACAGAAAACTGGCTCATGCTTGATTTCGCAGAAAATTGCCGCATGTACTTCTCAGGTAGCGATAAACCGTGTGCGATGGTCCGCATTGCCCTTTTCGGTCACGGCAGCGGCAAGTCCTTCGACAAAATGACCGCCGGAGTATGCTCGCTGATAGAAAGCAGACTCGCTATCCCCGCCGACCGTGTTTACGTAAAATATGAAGAAGTCAGCCACTGGGGCTGGAACGGCGGGAACTTTTGAAAATAACACATTTTGGGGAGGCATTTTATGAAAAATTTCAGACACATTGAACCGAGCGAGCTTGTAGACAATCCAATCAAGCTCATCGGAGAAGACTGGATGCTGGTTACGTCCGCAAATACAGAAGGCCCGCTCACATGCGGAAAGGACTACAATACCATGACCGCAAGCTGGGGTGGGGTCGGCGTCCTTTGGGGGCGCCCGGTGGTATTTGTGTTCATACGCCCGCAGCGCCACACATTTGAGTTTACCGAAGCAAACGATCGCCTGACGCTGACATTCTATCCCGAAACGTACCGCAAGACGCTCTCGTACTGCGGAAAATACAGCGGCCGCGAGGTGGATAAAGCAAAAGAGTGCGGTCTGACACCGGTCTTCGATGTAAACAAGGATGGACGCGCCGTCTGGTTCAATGAGGCACGGCTTGTCATAAAGGCAAAAAAGCTCTACGCAGACGTGATAAAGCGCGACGCCTTTACGGATGACGCTCCTCTGGCAAACTATTCAAACAACGATTTCCATACCATGTATGTGTGTGAAATCACAGAAGTGCTGGCGGCAGATTGACTGCACGACAACCTTAAAAATGGTGCGGCGGATGATAAAAACCTCCGCCGCATTGTCATTTTATACAAAAAATTGACCAAATATACTACACCTAAAACCCCTTAAATTTGTTATTCTCTATTGCATTATCAAAAAATATAGTGTATAATAATAAGGCAGGGCTTTTCTCAGCCCGATTTTATGTGACATAATTCATAAAGCGTCCTCTAAGAAAAGATTATAATTCATCATATACATAAAGGAGTTACAAATGGCAGATATTACCACAAAAAACATCCGTAACGTTGTTCTGCTCGGACATGGTGGCTCGGGCAAAACTTCCATCGCGGAAGCAGCTTTATATCTTGCAAAGGCGACCGACAGACTCGGTAAGACCACAGCCGGAAATACGGTTTGTGATTACGACCCTGAAGAAATAAAACGCGGTTTTTCCCTCACCCTCTCTCTGGCTCCCGTGATGTGGAAGGATTCAAAGATTAATTTCATCGACACGCCCGGTTTTTTTGATTTTCAGGGCGAGGTTGACGCAGCTATACGCGTTGCAGACGCAGCTATCATTGCGCTCGACGGCAAGGCTGGCGTTGAAGTCGGTGCTGAACTGGCTTGGGATAAGGCACAGGAAGCCGGAATTCCCTGTGCGTTCTTTGTAAATAAATGCGACGACTCCGATGCTGACTTCCAGCGCGTCTTCGACGAGCTCCACGAGAAGTTTGGCTCCGCGGTCTGCCCCACCCTCGTTCCCATTAAAGAGGGCAAGGAAATCAAGTTCCTCGACCTCATCGCAAGAAAGACCTACGCCTTCGATGCTAACGGCACACGCAAAGCTACAGACTTCTCCGCCGAAGAGGAAGACACTGCCTCCCAATATACCGATACCCTGAACGAAGCGCTCGCACAGACAAGTGAGGAGCTCCTCGACAAGTACTTCGAAACCGCTGAAATCACCCAAGAAGAAGCAGTAGAAGCACTTCACAGCGGCATCATCGACGGCACCATCGTTCCGGTATTCAGCGGCTGTGCTGTCAACCTGTGGGGCATCAACTTCCTGCTCGACACCATCTCCGACTCCTTCCCGCGCCCGACCGCAAAGAAGGTAGAAAAAGTGATCGACGGCGACGGACTAAAAGACATTGCCATCGACCCAGCGGGAGAATGCGCTATCTTCGTATTCAAGACCATCGCCGACCCGTTCGTGGGTAAGATGTCCTTCTTCAAAGTTATGTCCGGTACGCTCACCAACGACCTTACACTGAAGAACAACACATCCGGCTCGTCCGAAAAGATGGCTCATATCTACACCATCCGCGGCAAGAAGCAGACAGAAGTGACCTCCCTCTGCTGCGGTGATATCGGTATGACCGCAAAGCTCGCCGCTACCAACACAAACGACACACTCACCGTTTCCTCCGATATAGAATATAAGAAGATTTCCTTCGCACATCCTTACATGACAATGGCGATCACGCCTGCCGCAAAGGGAGACGAAGACAAAATCTCCACCGGTATCGCAAGAATCCTCGAAGAAGACCCGACCCTCCTGTACGAGAACAATGCAGAAACAAAGCAGATGACCATCTCCGGTATGGGCGACATCCAGCTTGACGTTCTTGTAGCAAGACTGAAGTCCCGCTTCGGCACATCGGTTCTCCTTGAAGCACCGAAGATCGCATACCGCGAAACCATCAAGGGCACCTCAGACGTTGAAGGTAAACATAAAAAGCAGTCCGGCGGTTCCGGTCAGTACGGTCATGTTAAGATGAGATTCTCACACGGCGAGGCAGAAGGTCTGACCTTCACCCAGTCCGTTGTCGGCGGTACCGTTCCGAAGAACTTCTATCCGGCAGTTGAAAAAGGACTTCTCGAAGCAATGCAAAGGGCGTCCTCGCCGGATATCCGGTTGTCAACCTCGCAGCAGACCTGTACGATGGCTCCTATCACCCGGTTGACTCGAACGAAATCTCGTTCAAGCTTGCAGCTCGCCTTGCATATAAGGAAGGGCTTCCGAAGGCAAAACCGATTCTTCTCGAGCCCATCGGAACCTTAAAAGTAACCGTTCCCGATTCTCTCGTAGGCGACGTCATCGGTGATCTCAACAAGAGACGCGGTCGTGTCCTCGGCATGAACCCACACGAAACTAAGAGCGGCTACCAGGTAGTAGAGGCAGACGTTCCGAAGGCAGAAATGTCCGATTACACCATCGCCCTTCGCGCAATGTCCCAAGGCCGCGGTAAATACGACTTCTCAGTAGACCGCTACGAAGAAGTTCCCTCCTCTGTTGCACAGAAGATCATCGCTGAAGCAAAGGTTGAAGAGGACTAATAGAAACATAACAACATAACGAAAAGGGTGAAGTATTTTCTGAAAATACTTCACCCTTTTTTCATCCGTACGGCAGCACGAAGCATAAAATCCCGCGTTCTCTATCTGTCTTGTTCACTCATTCTCCCACCTGTACTCATCAGATAGAAGAAGCCACGTGGAGCGGTCTGCGGTACCGGTCGGGGTCAAACCGTTGACTTGCTGGAAAAGCCGAACCGCATCGGCGGTCTGGGACCCGTAGACGCCGGACAAGGGAACCGCGGGATAGGCATAGATGAGCCGGAGAGAATTTAAGATGATTTGGAGAAGAAGGACGATGTCACTTCGTTCGCCGAGACTGTTTTGCTGGAGGATATTGTCCGGCAGGGGGCGCAGAAGAACCGGACGCCGCTGGTCCTGCCCCTGCCGATATTCAGACGCAATTGCATCCCATGTGGCAAGGTCGGTTATGCCGGTCACGGGAAGACCGCGCGTCTGCTGAAACTGCCGCACCGCCTGCTCCGTTTCTTTATTATAAAATCCGGTAACGTTGACGCGCAGAGCCGGGCTGTCTTGCGTGAACGACAAATATCGCAGCATTCCCTGTAGATTCAAAATACGCTCAGTGCTGTCCGCTATATTAACAAACATCACACACTCCCCCTTACGTCGGCAGAACGCCGCCGAACTGCGTCGGTGAGCCGTAGTCTCCGTCCACCAGCGTCCGGTACGTACTGGCAATGGAATTCCACGTCGCCGCTCCAACGATTCCGCTCGGCTCCAATCCAAAGAGTCCTTGATAAATCTGCACCGCCCGTTCCGTGCTCGCGCCGAATTCCCCATCGACTGTCAGCTTCGGTATCTCCGTGTAGGTGTCAGATATCCGGTTCAAGTAGGTCTGAAGAAGCTCTACGTTACTCCCTGTTGAACCGACTAACAGCGGAAAACCCGGGTACGGCTGCGTCGTGGTGAAGTATCCCGCCGGCAGAGATGCCAGCAAATTCCGGTACGTCGTGTACAGTGCGTTCCACGTCACCGTGTTGACCGTACCCGTGACCGGGAGCCCATAGTCGTATTGAAAATCCTCTACGGAAGCACGCGTGTTCGGTCCGTAAATTCCATCTATCACCACAGGACGCACGTAGTTGTTGAACGCCGCAATAAACGCCAGAAAATATTGCAGCTCACGTACTCCTACCCCGGTGGAACCCTCCGCAAGTTCCGTGTTAAACACCAGCGTAACATCCTCAAGCGGGATTCCCTCGGAGTTGATGTCTGTGATTCGTTTGACACCGTTGTATATTCGCTCAATTGCATACCACGTGGCGGAACCAACTACCCCGTCCGGCGTCAGGGAAAACTGCCGCTGAAAGGCCTTGACCGCATCCTCAGTCTCCGCATCGAAAAATCCGTCAGGCTGTGAGATTTTGGGAATCCCCGGATAGTTTTTCGAAATGCGATTCAGACGCACCTGCACAAACCGGACGTCGTTTCCCACCACCCCAAGCCGCAAGGGACGACCGGAGTACGCCTCCACGTTCCCCGCAATCGGCGCGTTGTATACAAGGTCAATGTTGTCTCCGAAATAGTACCGCAGGATTTCATACGGGGTCATCCCATTCTCCGCCAAAGAGACGCTTCCCCACTGTGAAAGTCCCGCACACTGCACTTCAATTCCGTCGCAGTAAGCGGCAAACAGCGGTTCCACCGACCCGCGGCGTCGAATATAATTATTGAAGATTTCATCAACAATCTGAGAAATGTTCTCAAAAATATCGCGCCCGTATACGAAGCTCTGGTCAATCGAAGTGGAATTGGTGATGTCAAAATCATAGCCGCGGCTGGGATAGTATTCCGTATAGACGCGGTTCAGAGCAAAGCTGATTTGCGACAGAATGTTTGCGCGCAGTGCCGACTCCGGCCACGTGGGATAAATCTCGCTCGACGCGACATTTTTGATGTAATCTACAAACGAGACTGTCACGTTTCGCGCATCGGAATCAGGCCTGCCGAGGTGAACCGTAATGCTTTCCGGAATCACCGGAAGAAGCGCACCGTCGTTCATTGCCCCCTCCCCCTCTCTCTTTCCTCCTCATCATAGTAGCAGCTCGGGGGATTCGGAAGATTGCTGCTCTCTCCACGCAGACCGGTTTGACCGGAATTCTGGTCGGCCTGCCTGCCGTTTTGGTCATATGGCCGCGCATTTTGAATATCCTGCATATCCATCTGAGTCGGGGACTGCCCAGCTTCGCCTATATCCCGGCTGTTTTGAGAATCAGGAGAAGGATTTCCTCGTCCGCCTGCATTGTTCCGCGGCGTCATGACTCCGCCGGAGACTGTGCCATTCTGGTCGCCAATTTCCTCACGCTGAACGCCGCCGGGCTGAGGCGACATGCCTTCGGGAGTTTCATAAATCATCACCCGCCCGTTGTCCGCTCCGGCGATTCGGTCCTCTTCGGTAAGAGGAACCATATCGATGGGCTGAATGGCGGTGATTCTATCAAAAATCGGAATGCCGATACCCTCGACGGGATAATAGCCGTCGTATGTAACGGATATATTGTATACCGAATAGGGGCGCGCCGCCCCCGGCGTCATACTCTCTCCTGCCGCCGGCGCGGGAAGAGATACAATGGGCGCGAGCCCGTTCTCGTTGGTGCGCAGAGAATAGATTACATCCCCATTCTCCGATGTCGTTTCGTCAGGGTACTCGAAAATCTGCACGACTGCGCCCTGCACCGGGAGCGACCCGCCAGCCTCAGTCACACGCACTCTCAGAAATCCGGTTCCGCTTTCATTCATTCTGCATTTATCCTCGCTTTCATATATGCTTCGATACAGAATATGCCGTAAAATCAGAAGTGGTGCATCGAAAATCAGAAATCTAATAAAATGGAATAATCTGGATAATTAAAGCGTTGCTTTACAGAAATATATTCCATAAAAAGAAATTTTTGTTAGATATCGTTAATTTCCTTTTAATGGAATGGTTTTTACATATTTTTACAAATTTGATTCCAAAATAAGTAAATATTATGTTTCAGTTCCAGATTCCGCTCAAAATTCGCCGCTAAAAATAAAGCACTGCTTGATTTTTAAGAAATTCCAAAAAAAATGAAAATTCAACAAATACTTTATTGCAATCCATAAAATTCTGTGATATTCTGAAATCACAAGGAGGCGTTTCCAAAATATTATCAATCGCTCGAGCTAAAAATATCCATAATTCACCATTCAATCTTCATTTATATTAACGGAGGTACACTATGACTGACAGAAACATTATCGGACAGAAAATCGCATCCCTCAGAAAGGCCAAGGGTATCACTCAGGCGGACCTTGCGAACATGGTCGGGGTCAGCCCGCAAGCTGTATCTCAGTGGGAACGCAGTGAAACTTTACCCGATATTCTTACGCTTCCCCGTCTCGCAGAGATTTTTGATGAAAGTATATCCGCTCTTCTTGGAATAGAAGATTCTGCCCCCACAACAAATGCGGAAGCAGAAGCAGTGGAAGAACCCGCGACAGAAGAGAGCACTCCCGCCGCCGATACAGATACAGTGGAAGAACCTGAAATCGTCGAAAGCGAGGCCGACGACGAAAAAAAATGCGATCCGTACGGTTGCGAAAACGAGGAATCCTCCACAACTACAGACCGTACGGATACCATCGAGGATGCTGTAAATGCTGCCGCCGACATCGATGCCGCTTTGGATGCTGTTGAAGCAGAACATGACAAGCTCACGGAAGAAGCCGAAGCAGAAGAACACGAGGAGCCTGAAAAACATGAAGAACCGGACTCTGATGACTTCACCTTCCATACGCCGAATATACACATCCCTGAAATCAACTTTCCCGAAATCCGCCTGCCCGGCGGACGTGTGATTCCGGCTAAGAAAATCCCGGCAAAAGATATCAACGGAAAGACCATAACTGTAGAAAATGTCGCAGAGAAGATAGCGGATAAAATGAATAACATCGATTTTGACTTCAACTCTGCAAAATCAACATGCCAGATTGCGGATGTTTCTGGCTTCTCACTCCCTGTGAGCAAATATACCATCGATTTTGACGACTCGAACGAAAGCTACGAAGTTGCCATCATCAAGGACGGAAAGATTGTGAAGCGCTTCTCCGCTTCCCCGAACAATTTTGTACAGCTCGTGGTAAACGGAAACATCAATACCCTTAATGCGGCTATATCTGTTGAAGTAAACGGTAACGTAGGAGACGCAGCTTCCGGATTTGACATGACAATCAACGGAAACGTCGATGGCGACGCGCACGCGAGTATGACTCTGACCTGCGGTGATGTAGCCGGCGACGCCTCTTCAAACATGACGCTCAACTGCAACAATGTGGGAGGCGACGCGCACGCAAATATGACGCTGAACGTAAACGGCAGAGTCGGATACGATGACGACGATAACGACGATGACGACCGCGACATACAGGTCGACGGCATGAACGTCACGATAAACGGCGACTACGACGGCGACCTGTCGGCTGCGGCAAATGTAACCGTATGCGGAAGTGTTCTGGGCAACGTCGATGCCGGTGGTTCCGTCAGCGCGGACGGCGATATCGACGGCGACGTTGATGCAGGCGATTCCGTCACAGCAGGCGGCGATATCAACGGCGACGTCGATGCAGGTAATGATGTAACGGCAGGCGGCGATATCAACGGCGACGTCGATACCGGAAAGGACGTTATCGCAGAAGGCGACATCAACGGAGACGTTGACACGGGCGGTTCCGTCACAGCAGGCGGAGACATCGGCGGCGACATTGACACGGGCGGTTCCGTCATAGCAGGCGGAAACATCGACGGCGCCGTTGACACATCTGGAAACGTATCGATTGGCGGAGACGCTGCGGGAGACATCAGCGGAAACAACGTCACGGTAACGGGAAACGTATACGGCGACATTACCGCGGACGGAAAAGTCAAAATTTACGGCGCCGCCCCCAATTGCGAAAATGATGATGACGAAGAATGACGAATAGCATAAATCGCGTGGGAAGGAAAACTTCCCACGCTTTTTATTGCAATTTCACAGACGCCATAGTATAATGTAAGGTAGAATTCATCCCAAACGGAGGAAACATATGAAAAAAATTGCACTGACCTGCTCTGTTGGAAACAGCTACACCCTCCATCCGCGTTACATAAATTATATCACAGCCGCGGCAAAGCAGTTCCAAATGGAAGTCATGCCAATCATCCTGCCTTCTGTAACAGACCCCGCCATACTGGACGAATTTGTAAAATCCTTCGACGGCTTTCTTTTCACAGGCGGCGTAGATATAAACCCATCCCTATACGGCGAGGAACTGCACGAAAAATGCGGCGAAATTCAGCCTCTCCGCGATACGCATGAACTGATGCTTCTCGAGCGAATCCGAAAATCGGGTGTTCCGGCGTTCGGAATCTGCCGCGGGATACAGGTGATGGCGGTCGCAGCCGGGGGTAAGCTCTGGCAGGACATCTATGCACAAAAACTGGGCGAGGGCGCAGAACACTGCGTCAGGGACGAAAACGACCGCACGCACCATCCGGTAACGTTGTCCGGCTCTCTCGCAGAAGTTGCCGGTACCACAAGCGTCACAACCAACAGCTACCACCATCAAGCGGTAAAATCGGTCCCCGCAAACATCGAAATCTGTGCTCTCACCCCCGACGGCCTTATCGAAGCCATCAATGACACATCCCTCCCCTATTACCGTGCCGTTCAATGGCATCCCGAACTTCACTCCGATGAACTATCCTACAAAATTATAAAGCCGTTTTTTGACGCGCTGTAACGGAACGCTGCCATCGACAGAAAGGACATCCCATGAATCAAGAACTGTATGATTTTATAACGGAACGCCGACAGAGAGCGTTTCGGCAGGAGCCGCTGGACGACCGCTCCGGACAGTATGCGGCAAATGGACTTTCACCGCGGGCAAGGCGGAGACATTCCGCGAAGCGCTGCAATTCTTCCGCATTATCCACTATGCGCTTTGGGCGGAGGGAAATTATCACAACACGATTGGCAGGTTCGACAAGTACATGATGCTCGGCGGGTCAGACGGAATGGGCGGCGAGATTTATAACAAGCTTACCGCGATGTGTCTGCGCGCGTCGGGCGAGTTGAAGCTCATCGACCCCAAAATCAACCTTCGCGTGACGAAAAATACGCCCCTGGGGGTCTATCAGGAAGGGACAAAACTCACAAAGGTTGGGCTTGGCTTCCCGCAGTACTCGAACGACGATGTTGTGATTCCGGCCCTCGTGAATCTCGGATACGACGACGAAATCGCACATTTGCTTCGCAGCGAGTCGCCGAAGGTCGGGAGTGCCGATTCAGATACCGCCGACGAGCAGCTTGTATGGCTGACCGAGGTATTCTCCGCTTCCCTGCGCGGGAAAAAGAATGAACGCGGCGGAATCTGGCGCGCCGGAACCGGTTCCGCGATGTTTTATCTGTGGCACGCGGAAGAAATCGGTGCGTCCCCTGACGGCAGGCGGCGCGGTGAGCCGTTCGCTGCCAACTACTCGGCATCCCTGTTCGCCAAAATCGACGATCCGGTCCATATCGTGAAATCCTTCACGAAACCGGACCTTGCGAAGGTCATCAACGGCGGTCCTTTGACGCTTGAATTCGACAGCAAAATTTTTGCGAATGAGGAAAGCATGACTAAGGTGGCGTCTCTTGTAAAATATTTCGTGAGCCGCGGTGGACATCAGCTCCAGCTCAATGCGGTATCCCACGAGGCGCTCCTCGACGCGCAGATTCATCCGGAAAAGTACGAGCGGCTGATTGTACGCATCTGGGGCTGGAGTGCCTATTTTGTGGAACTGGACAAGGGCTTCCAGGACCATGTGATACGCAGGCAAGAGTATCGCATGTAAGGCGCGCTCGCAAGGATGGATAAAAATATTTGAAAATGTTTGTTGATTTAAAAAGATGTGGTATATTCCGTCTGTTTCAGGTTATACTAAGCAGCACAGACGACGGTTTTATTCGTGAAATCTGCCGCAATCTGTTTGGAGGCAACTCATGAAAAAGTTTTTATCACTTGCGCTTGCCGTTTTGATACCACTCTCCTCGGCGGCTATACTCGCTTCCTGCGGCAAGGTAAGCGACGAAGACAACGTTATCATTCTTGGCAATACAACGGAACTTTCGGGTGACTTCCGTTTTCCCGGGTACGGCGCCTCATCATCCAGCGCTGCTGACCAGGACATCAACAAACTCACCGTCGGCTATTCCACCATGGAAACAAACCAGACCGGTGAATACGTATGGAATGAAACCGCAGTTAAATCCCATACAGAGGAAGTTGTTGACAATGGGGACGGTACCGAAAACTATAGGATAACCATCGAAATCAACGAAGATCTGACCTTCTCCGACGGTACTCCCATTACTGCGGATAACTACCTGGCCTACACGTTAGCGTTCAGTACCATCGTCGCACGCAACGCGGGCAGCACAGGTATGGCCGGGCAGTCCTTAGTAGGTTTTGCCGACTTCGCCAACTATGCCGGCGAGGGCGTCAAAGTAAATCCAGAAGCAAATGCTGCCAAAGAATTCGCAGGTGTTCGCAAGCTCGGCGAATACGAATTCTCCCTCGAGATTGACGGCGCTACCGGATTTTATCCCTACTACTACGCATACATTTACTCGGCAGTCACCCCCTACGATTTGGGGCTTATCTTCGGCGACGGCGTATCCATCAAGGACGACGGCAAGGGCTGCTACCTCGAAGGCAGCTGGTATGAGCAGCGCGCTGACTCCACCGCTGACGCTCTCGCTTTCAAGAAATCCGCGCACATGCAGGAAGCGCGTTATGACACAACAAAATATCCCTTCTCCGGTCCTTATACCATCACAGCATGGGATGAAGGTACCAAGCAGGCTACTCTGACCAGAAACGACCTGTTCCAGGGCAACTTTGAAGATCAAAAGCCGGCCATTCTCACAGTTGTGTATGTCAAAATCGTTGCCGAAACACAGATTGACCTCCTAACAAGCGGGGGCGTTGACGTCCTTTCAGGCGTGACCGGCGGCGATATGACAAAGGCGGCGCTTCAGGTTGTCGGCAGCGGCTTCAAGGAAAACCACTATCAAAAAGCCGGTTACGGCAAAATTCAGTTTGACTGCGACTTCGGTCCCACTCTGTTCGTGGAGGTCCGCCAGGCAATCGCGACCCTTCTCGACAGACCTACGTTTGCCACCACCTTTACAGGAGGCTACGGAAAAGTTGTAAACGGTCCGTATTCGGAAGACTCCTGGATGTATCTCGCCGCAAGGGACACACTGGAAGACGCCATGAACACATACGAATACTCCCTTGCAAACGCCAAAACCATCCTGGAAGAAGGAGGCTGGATATACAATTCCAAGGGGGAACCATATGTTGAAGGTGCGTCCGGCGTTGACAAAGTGCGTTACAAGAAAATAACAAGAGAAGAGCTTGAGACGCTTACTACAAAAGACTGTGTAGAAGCCACCATCAACTACCAATCCGTAAACAATACCGACAGCATCGTCTATAAAACCACAGAAATAAATGGTGCATACTATATCCCGCTGGCAATCAACTGGTTCTCTACCGCCGACAACGCGGTATCCGACCTTCTTTCCACCATGCTCGCAAACGGCACTGATGTGACAGCTGCGGGTATGGTAATCCGTCAGGCAGTCGGCGACTTCAACTCTCTCCTCGGCGAAATTTATCGTGAACCTTCGTACGGCTACAACGGCGTTATCAAATACAGTATGTATAACCTCGCAACAAGCTTTACCAGCACGATATATGACTTCTCCTGGAACTGGTCTCTTGACCCGAATTACTTTGCGTACTCGGTAAACAAGCTCTACGACGAGTACGACGCGGCGTTCCCGTACTATGATGCAGACGGCAGCCACGAAAAACGCAGCTATGCGGAAGCATTGGAAAAGTCCGGCGGCAAGCTTGGTATGGACTACCTGTCCATGGCAATGGTATACGACGCCGCATCCAACGAAGAATACCTGGAATGGTGGACAGCGTATATCCAGAGATGGAACGAGCTTATCCCCGATATCCCGCTGTACTGCAACTTCTACTACGACGTATACAACGAAAAGATTCAAGATTACTACACCTCTCCTTATTGGAGAACTGCTGATGCTGTTCTTTACTGCTCTATCAAGGGCTGAGTACAGCGTATAAATCAACTGATAACGGACAGACTATTGGGAGTGCGACAATCACTCCCAATAGTTTATATGTCCCACTTTAGCAAATATCCCTGCACGTTTTATCCAATGAAACGTACAACCGGCCGCGCATATTCTATTTTTAAATTTCGAATTCTGAGGTGTATTATGGGAAAGTACATACTGAAACGTATCGGTTATATGCTGCTTGTCCTCGTGATTCTCTCCTTTCTCATGTATCTTATTTACAATATGATACCGTACGATAGAGCGCGTGCCCTCGTCGAAGAACAAAAGGCGGTCTATAAAAATGACCCGGCAGGATTCGAGCGTGCATACCAGAATTACCGCCACCAGTTAGGCCTCGACCGGAGCGTCGTATTCCGCTACCTCCATTGGATTGGTCTTGTGCCAATTGACGGAGTCTACGACGGTTTGCTGCAGGGCAACTTCGGCTGGAGCTTCCAATACAACCGCCCCGCAACGGAGGTCCTCGTCGAACCGATGCGCAATACCATCTTTATTAATATCTTCGCAACCCTATTCGCTCTCGGTATTACCCTCCCTCTCGGCATCTTCTGTGCCGTACACCGCGGCAGCAAACGGGACTCCGCCGTTCAAATCGGCACCATCGTCGGCTACAGCATCCCGAGCTTTATCATCGCAATTCTGTTCATCTGTCTCTTTGCCGTCATTATCCCGATATTCCCCGTCAGCGGTATGAAAACCCCCGGAAGCAGTTACTCTGGAATCAAAAAATTCTTCGACGAGCTTTACTACATGGGACTTCCCCTCGTCGTGATGACCTTTTCCTCCCTCGGCGGCATGACCCGTTACGTCCGCGCTTCCATGACCGAAGCACTCTCTATGGACTGTATCCGCACCGCACGTGCAAAAGGACTGCATGAAAAGGTCGTTATTTATTCTCACGCTTGGAGAAACGCCCTCATCCCGATTATCACCCTGATTATCGGATGGTTTATCGGCATCTTCTCCGGCTCCCTTATGATTGAAAATATTTTTGCTCTCAACGGAATGGGGCGTATCTACATCAACTCGCTCAACTCCAACGACTATGAGGTGGTGCTGATTCTGCAAATGTTCTACGTCACCCTTGCGCTGCTCGGCAATCTGATAATAGACATTGCATACGGCGTCGCAGATCCGCGTGTCCGTGTGTCAAAGTAACCGGAACGGAGGAAAATCATGAAAAAAAAGAAAAAATCACTCCGTCATTCATGGCTCGGCAGAATGTTCTGGGGCGCATCCAAAACTCTCGACGACAATCCCGATAAATACGCAAGTCCCGGGAAACTCGCCGTACAACGCTTCTTCCGCCGTCCCGCAGCCTGCGTTGCGCTTGCAATCATCATCGTCATGTTTCTGTTCGTCTTTATCGGGCCGCTTATCAACCCAATTGACCTTTCTTATTCGGAAACCCTCCACAAAAATCTCGGTCCCTCCTATGACATGATATCCATTCCGTCCGCTCTTGCGAGGGACGTCAAGGAAATTTCATCTTATTCCTCCTTTTCTCTCGGGCTTGACAACGCCGGAAACGTCTACACATGGGGCAAAACCTACCTGAAGGATGTCAAAATCGATATTTCGGACATCCCTGAAGAAGTGCAAAACAACAATATCGTTCACGCGGCTGCCGGTATCGACCACGCTGTGGCCATCTCCGAAGACGGTCACCTCTACTGCTGGGGCGCATATGACAACGGTCAGTACGGTATGAACGGCAGCATGATTTCCATAGCAAAGCCGCAGCCGTACGACCTCATCACCGGCACGATTGACGTGGCAAATGTAAAACAGCTCATCTGCGGCAACCAGGTCACAGCAATTGTCATGAACGACGGCTCCTCTTATATGTGGGGCAACTACAATATCGGCGCCACCAACATTACCTCGTTTGACGATATTCCCAACCTCGAAAAGGTCGTGTTCCTCCAATCCCTCATTGTCGGCATCACACAGGACGGTAAATTCGTTTGCGGCAAGACCTCCGCGTTTGACTCGTATGAAATCATCAATGCAAACGGCGCCGCTGCGCTCACCAATCTCTGGGATTTTCTGGATGACCATAAAGTCGTCGATATTGCGTCCAATATGACAAACGCCTGTCTCCTGCTTGAGGACGGTTCTCTTCTTATCGTCGGGGCGTCTGGGGACAACTCCCGCGCGATTCCGACCATCCCGGACGGCGAAACCGTAACGGCAGTCTACGGCGGCGCAAGGCACTACGCCCTCCTCACCGACGCCGGACGTGTTCTCACATGGGGCGGCAGCGCGCTCAGCCAGACCGATATTCCCGTCTCTATGCAAAATCCCGGCGCCGCTGACAACCTCTACTGCGTCGGTTTCCAGACTTATGCTGAAAAAGACGGCGAAATTGTGGAAAAGTGGGGCTTCAAAGGCTATCTCATGGGAACCGACGAGATCGGACGGGACATATTTGTCCGCGTGATGAACGGCGGTAAAATGACCATGACCATCGGTGCGGTCGCGGTTATTCTTTCCTCTGTCATCGGCATCATCATCGGCTGTATCTCGGGCTACTTCGGCGGAAAGGTCGACATTTTTCTCATGCGTGTGACCGAGATTTTTTCCGCCATTCCGTTTCTGCCGTTCGCACTTGTCCTGTCTGCAATCCTCCGTCAAACGGACGTAAAGGAGGACACGCGAATTTTCCTCATCATGGTTGTGCTCGGTATTCTGACGTGGACCGGACTGGCGCGGCTCGTCCGCGGTCAAGTACTCGCGGAACGGGAAAAGGAATTTGTTCTGGCAGCACAGTCGATGGGGGTCCCCGAGAGCCGTATCGCGTTCAAGCACATCCTGCCAAACGTCATTTCGGTCATCATCGTATCCCTTACCCTTGACTTCGCCGGATGTATGCTCACCGAAGCGTCCCTGTCTTACCTCGGCTTCGGCGTACAGCTTCCCCGTCCGACATGGGGCAACATGCTCTACGGATGCAACAGCTCAATTGTCATCAAATCCTACTGGTGGAGATGGGTCTTCCCAGCCCTCTTCCTTTCGGCCAGCACCATTTCCATCAACGTAATCGGTGATACCCTGCGCGATATTTTTGACCCGAAGTCGGAGGTTGAAAAATAATGGAGAAAAAAAACGATGTTTTGCTTCAGGTAAAGAATCTGCATACCTACTTTAAAACCAGAAACGGCATCATCAAGGCGGTAAACGACGTCTCATACGAGCTTTGCGCCGGTAAGACCCTCGGTATCGTAGGTGAGTCCGGTTCCGGCAAAAGCGTATCGGCCATGAGCATTCTCCGCCTTCTGGACGCCAACGGCTATATCGCGGAGGGAGAAATCCTCTTTCGCGGACAAAATCTCGTCACCCTTCCCATTCAAGATATGTACAACATCCGCGGAAATAAAATTTCGGTTATCTTCCAGGAACCGATGACGAGCTTAAACCCGGTCTTTACGATAAAAAGACAGCTTTCCGAACCGTTCATGATTCACCAGAAGATGTCCATGGAGGAGGCCGCAAAAAAGAGTCTTGAAATGCTCGAAGCGGTGCAGATTCCAAACCCGGAAGCGGTTCTCCGGCAATATCCGCACCAGCTCTCCGGCGGTATGAGACAGCGCGTCATGATAGCGATGGCGCTCGCCTGCAAGCCGGACATTCTCATCGCGGACGAGCCGACCACAGCCCTTGACGTCACGATTCAGGCACAGATTCTCAAGCTCATGAACGACCTCCAGCGCACCAACGGCACGTCGATTCTCTTCATCACCCATGACCTCGGCGTCATCAATGAAATGGCGGACGACGTAGTCGTCATGTACTGTGGGCAGGCGGTCGAACAGGCGCCGGCAAAGGTGATTTTCACCGACTGCAAGTTCAGCCATCCGTATACAGAGGGGCTGATGTTCTCCATCCCGCGTCTGAACGACACACGCGCGAAGCTCGACCCGATTCCCGGCGTAGTCCCGCACCCCCTCGCCCTGCCGAAGGGATGCAAATTCTCGCCGCGGTGCAAATACTGCACACAGAAGTGCATAGACGACGAGCCCAAGCTGCTGCCGGCAGGTGAAAATCAGCTTATCCGGTGCCACTATCCCGAAAAAGCGGTGAGGAGGAGCGCAGAGCATGAAAAAATTGCTATCCATCAATAACCTGAAAAAATACTTCCCTCTCGCGAAAAAAAGCCTTTTTCAAAAGGAGCAATACTATGTGCGCGCCAACGACGATATCTCCCTTGACATCTACGAAGGCGAGACGTTCGGATTGGTAGGGGAATCGGGATGCGGCAAATCGACGCTTGGACGTGTGATTCTCCAACTCTATCATCAGACCGCCGGGAGTACCATGTACTACGGCCGAACCCTTGCGCAGGCTGCACCGAGTTATGTCATCGATACGTTAAAGCACGCGGAGGAGTACGTTGCCGCGTACCATGCTGCGGAAAAGAAAGCGGCGGAAGCTGTGGAAAAGTGCAAACTTCTCGGGGAGAACGCAACATTTCTCGACCTGCAAAGCAAAAATCTCGCACTTGCAAAAGCACAGACCGCGTGCAGCAAGACAGCAAAAATTCTCGGCGGCTTTGCAGCGGAAGGAACCCGCGAAGGAGCGGACGCTCTGCTTGCCCTATTTGAAATAAACGTAGAAGAAGCGGAAATCCGCCGCAAAATCGAGGATATCGAGCTGGAAACGGAGCTCATGGAAGGAAAAATCGAGGACCAGAAGAAAGCGGGCAGCTCGATCGACTCACGGAACAGCAAGCTGTCCGGTCTGCGCGAGAAGAAAAAAACATTGGAGACGGAAAGAAAAGCGGTCGGTGATAAGCGCGCAGCAGCAGAAGCGAAAGTGGAAACGCTGCGCACAAAGTACCGCGGTCACGCCGAATTTGATAAATACGAAGCGATGCTTGACGACGGCATTGACCTTTCAAGATTGACCGCTGCCGAAATGCGCGCGATTCGCCGCGACCTGCAAATTATCTTCCAAGACCCGTACTCCTCGCTGAACCCGCGTATGACCGTCGGTCAGATAATCGCAGAAGGGTTGGTGACACACAAATTTTTCAAACGCGGATCACCGAAAATGAAGGAATACATCCTCCGCGAAATGGAGAACTGCGGATTACCGGACTACATGTACAGCCGTTATCCGCACCAATTTTCGGGCGGTCAGCGTCAGAGAATCTGCATCGCACGTTCTCTCGCCGTTAAGCCAAAATTTGTGGTCTGCGACGAGTGCGTATCCGCGCTTGACGTGTCGATTCAGTCGCAGATTATCAACCTGCTTCAGGAGCTGAAGGAAAAGGAAAAGCTGACGTACCTGTTCATCTCCCACAATCTGTCGGTCGTACGGTACATCTCAGACCGAATCGGCGTCATGTACCTTGGAAATATGGTAGAAGTAGCGCCGACGGACACGATATTTAAAGACCCGCGTCATCCTTACACCGTAGCGCTCCTGTCCTCCATCCCCACAACGGACCTCGAAGGCTCCAAAAAGGAACGCATCATCCTTGGCGGAAACATCCCCAGCCCGATAAAGCCGCCGTCCGGATGCAAGTTTCACCCCCGCTGCTACATGGCGTGCGACAAATGCAAGCGTGTTCCTCCGCCGTACGTAGAAGTTGAGCCGGGTCATTTTGTAGCCTGTCACAATCTCGACCGCAAGGTCGATGAAAATGGAGCCTACCTATTCGAACTCCACCAATCCGAAGCGGAGCTTGGAAAGGATTGAAAAGACGCGCAAGGAGAATCTATGTTTGAAAAATTCAAAAGGGTAATAAAGGCGCACGAAGGAAAGCAACTCACGAATAACGAATGGAATGAGGGACTTAAAAGACAGGGCGGACTGGAAAAATACGATTTTCTCGCGATGGTAATCGCCGCCTCTGTTGTCATTATCCCGGTATGTCTCGTGCTGCTCGTGATTCTTTCTGCGGTATGCTGCCTGTTTCTGTTGTAACGGAATGTAACAGATATTTTTTCCTTTCCATCTAGCGATAAAGTAAAGGGTACAGTTTCTTGCATAGACTGTACCCTTTGTTTTGTTGATTTTAACTATTTTATCACGCGTCCAATTATGGTATACTATTTTTACTTATAGGAAAATTTTCTGATAAATTATCATGGAGAAAAGAAAAACATGAAGGAAGTCATTCTCTGCAAGTACGGTGAGATAATCCTCAAAGGGACGAACAAGGGCATGTTTGAAACACAGCTGCTGCGTGAAGTAAAGCGCCGCGCCGCGCTAATTGGAAATTATACCGTGCGATACAATCAAAGCACCGTCTACGTCGAGCCCAACGATGAGGAAGCCATTGCCCAAATCGACGCCATGTACGCTCAGTTCGGCAAGGTTTTCGGATTCGCTGGAATCTGCCGCGCCGCAGTCTGTGAAAAGACCCTTGACTCCATTCTCGAAACGGCGCGCGCATACCTTCCCGAAAAGCTCGCCGGTGTAAAGACCTTCAAATGTACTGCCAAACGGAGCGACAAAAAATTCCCCCTATCCTCTCCTGAGCTGTCCGGCGAAGTCGGCGCGGCTATTCTTGAGACGATGCCGCACCTGACAGTCGACCTCACCAACCCCGACGTGATTGTAAAAATTGAGGTCCGTGAAACCAACGCCTATATCCACGCCGGTCAAGAACGCGGCGCGGGCGGTATGCCTATCGGTTCTGCCGGACGGGGACTTCTGCTGTTGTCCGGCGGCATCGACTCTCCGGTAGCGGGATATATGATGATGAAGCGCGGCATGACAGTCGATTGTCTCCATTTTGAGAGCTTCCCGTACACCAGCGAAGCCGCCCGGGAGAAAGTCCTCACTCTCGCTACAGAGCTGACCGAGTACTGCGGGAAAATCAAAGTACACATCATCTCGCTGACGCATATTCAGGAACTCATGCGCGATACCTGCGAAGAAGACTACTTCACCCTTCTTCTCCGTCGTTTCATGATGCGTCTGGCGTCAAAATGCGCGGCGGAAAACAGCTGTGAGGTTCTCGTGACCGGTGAATCGCTCGGTCAGGTCGCGTCCCAAACCATGAAAGCCATGTGCGTAACGGAAAACGCCGCTGACCGCCCAATCTTCCGCCCCTGTATCGGGATGGATAAAGAGGAAATCATCAAGATTTCCCGCGAAATCGGCACCTTCGAGACCTCCATTCTTCCGTACGATGACTGCTGCACGGTATTCACTCCAAAGCACCCGCGCACTCAGCCGGAGCTTGCCAAAGTCCTTCTTCAGGAAGAAAAGCTCGATATCGACGCACTCGTCGAGGAGGCATGGGCGACCAGAAATACAGTCGTTCTGTATCAGGAGCTGTGATTTTTTCTAAAAACGCAAGTGCGGCAGGGAGATGCGGTTTCCAAAAAGTACCTCCCTCGAGTTTATTTCGTAAAGGAAAATGAACGGACGCAAATTCAACTATCTACCACATGAAAGGGATTCTGAAATGAAAAGAGACGACTACAGTCTTGCACTGTTATGCGACTTCTACGAGCTGACAATGGGTCGCGGCTATTTTGAAACCGAAATGCGTACTAAAATCGCATATTTTGACGTATTTTTCCGCCGCGTTCCCGATGGAGGCGGATATGCTATCGCCGCTGGGCTTGAGCAGATTGTCCATTATATTGAAAACCTCAAATTCTCTGAAGAAGATATTGCGTTCCTGCGTGAGAAGAAAATTTTCTCCGAGGAATTTCTCGCTTATCTCTCTACATTCCGCTTTTCCGGCGATATCTGGGGTGTCCCCGAAGGAAGCGTTATCTTCCCGGGCGAGCCGATTCTGACGGTCCGTGCCCCCGTAATTGAAGCACAGCTCATCGAAACCTATGTTCTTCTCGCCCTCAACCACCAGTCTCTCATCGCCACCAAGGCCTCCCGCATGGTTCGCGCCGCAAAGGGACGTCCCATCTCCGAATTCGGCAGCCGCCGTGCACATGGTGAGGACGCGGCAGTCTACGGTGCGAGAGCCGCCTACATCGGCGGATGCACCGGAACGGCCTGCACCCTTTCCGATAAACTCTACGGAGTCCCCGCAGGCGGTACAATGGCGCACTCATGGGTGCAGATGTTCGATAACGAATACGACGCTTTCACCACCTACTGCCGCCTTTATCCGAACAACCCCACCCTTCTCGTCGACACATACAGCGTATTCGGCTCAGGAATCCCGAACGCCATCCGCGCCGTAAAGGACATTCTGTGGCCGATGGGGTTGAAGAAATGCGGCATCCGTATTGATTCCGGCGACATCGCCTATCTCACCAAAAAGGCGCGTCGGGTTCTCGACGAAGCCGGACTTACCGACTGCAAAATCATCGTTTCCAATTCGCTTGACGAATACCTTATCAGCGAGATTCTGGCGCAGGACGCCTGCATTGATGCATTTGGCGTAGGCGAACGCCTCATCACGGCTAAGAGCGACGCCGTTTTCGGATGCGTATACAAGCTCGCGGCAGTGGAAGATGAAAACGGCGTCATCACCCCGCGAATCAAAGTCAGCGAAAACGCCGCGAAAATCACGAACCCGCACTTCAAAAAGCTGTTCCGCATGTACTCGAACGAAACAGGCAAAGCGGAAGCGGACCTTATCATGCTTTATAACGAGACTGTCGACCAGACGAAGCCGCTCGAGATTTTTGACCCTGAATACACATGGAAGTGCTGCGTGCTGGAGAACTTCACCGCCCGGGAAATGTTGGTTTCGGTATTCCAAAACGGCAAGCTCGTCTACAACCTGCCGCCGCTCGATGAAATCCGCGAACACTGCACGCGTGAAATTGCGACCATGTGGAAAGAGGTCCTCCGTTTTGAAAATCCACACAACTATTACGTCGACCTCTCACAGAATCTGTGGGATTTGAAGCATCAGATGATTTCGAAATACATCAAGGGAAACCGTGGATAAAAACGAAACGATTCTAAACCGCTGTACAATCTGCCCCCGCATGTGCGGTGCTGACCGCTGCAAAAGCCCCGGATACTGCGGTGCAACAGACAAAGTTGAAATTGCAAGAGTGATGCTGCATCACTGGGAGGAGCCGTGTATCAGCGGTACGGACAAGACCCGCGGTTCCGGAGCCGTCTTCTTCACGCATTGTCCCCTTGGGTGTGCGTACTGCCAGAATCGCGACATCAGCCGCCGCACGTCTGTCGGGACGGTTTACACAACTGAAGAGCTCGCGAAAGTTTTTCTCAAGCTGCAAAAGGACGGCGCGTACAACATCAACCTCGTCAGTCCGACCCAGTACACGCCGCATATTATGGATGCGGTGCGGTCAGCACGTTCGTGCGGTCTCGCCCTTCCGGTGGTCTGGAATACTGGCGGGTACGAGCTGCCTGAGACGGTATCCGCTCTGCGCGGCATAGTCGATATTTTTTTGACAGACTTCAAGTATGCCTCACCGGACGCCGCGTCGCTGTACTCGTTTGCAAAGGATTATCCGTTCTATGCTGCGGAATCTCTCGCAAAAATGTACGAAATTACCGGCAAATATGAGTTTGACGAAAGCGGCATGATGAAGCGCGGGGTCATCATCCGGCATCTGATTCTGCCCGGTTATCGTGCGGATTCAGCGGCAGTACTTGAGAAAATTGCGGCTGTCGTTCCGGTTTCCGACGTCCGGTTGTCGCTGATGGCGCAGTACACGCCCGAATTTCTCGCAGACGACGAAAAATTCGCCAAAATCCGCCGTCGAATTACCTCGTTTGAGTACCAGTCCGTTCTCGACAAAGCAGTCCGCTTAGGCTTTGACGGCTACTCACAGGAGCGCACCTCCGCCACCAAAAAATTCACGCCGGAATTTTGAGGAAAGCACCATACAATGATTTCCATCTATAATTCCTTATTTTTCGGGAATGCTTTTTATAGCACATCACCCCGAAAGGAGTTATACCAGGATGGAAAATCCAAATCCCAATAAACCGCGTCCCTACAAAGAACCGTTTTTCAATGAAGAAATGCCGCTTGGGCTCGGAATGGCGCTCGTGCAGAACTCGTCCGCGCTCGACCGTTTTTCACGCCTGACAGAATCCGAGAAGCACGACCTGATAAACAGCGTCCACGGCATCACTTCCAAAGAAGAAATGCGCTCCTTCGTCGAGGCTTTTGCCGGAGGAGATGACGCAAAAAGGATTTTTTAGGGAGCATTCAAAATTTTGCGGGGAAAACTTTTTTAAAAAAAGTTTTCCCCGCCCCCCTTTCCAATCCGTTTGGACATGGGGTAAAATCAAAAATATACTTTACATAGGAGTGTCCCTGTATGAATATTGAAACGGAACGAAAGTTTTTGATAAAGCTGCCGGACTTAAACTTCATAAAGTCTATTGACGGATGCATCGTACGGGAAATCTGGCAAACGTATCTCCGGAAAATTCCGGGATCCCCCAAAACGGAGCGTCGCGTACGGAAAATCACAGAAAACGGCAAAATGTCATACGTTTTTACGTTAAAGATGCCGCGCGATCGTCTCAGCCGTTTCGAGGAAGAGCGTGAAATTTCATCCGAGGAGTACGCCAACTTTCTCACGGAAGCAGACCTCGAAGTGGCGAAGACCCGATACGCCTTTCCCTACGGCGGACACGTGATGGAAATTGACGTTTATCCACGCGAGTTCGGCGGGGAGCTTTTCGACGGCTATGCGATTCTGGAAGTGGAGCTGTCCTCTCCCGACGAGCCGATCGCCTTTCCGGATTTTCTCGAAATCGTCCGTGAGGTCACCGACGACCGAGCATATCACAACAAAACCATCGCACACAGAGTACGCGTCGTGTGAATTTGATTTATCAGATTTCCGCTATGGCGTATGCAAATTTTCCTATATCACTGTAAGCTAAGCATAGCATGCTATACTTTTTATATTTTGGACTTAGAATTGACCAACACAGGCTGAACAAGTGTAATTCTATACTATAGTTTCTGTTTTGGCGTAGCATTAGCACTGTATTTTAGTACTATACTTTTCTATACATTTTCAGTATGTACGCCTGCACTGCCGTTGTATTCGCTTTAGCGTCACCTACGCCAACACCATTACATATTAATGTTGAAAGCGTGTAACCAACTTTAATCTACGTCGTTATGAGGAATGTCACACGCAAATATTCCATGAACCTCACAATAATCTCCCGCAGCTACAGGATCCTTAATGCCACTTTCAATAACATTTGAATCGGAAGTCATATCCATTTCAATATTATTTGTGCTAATAGCTGACATGATATCGCTGAATTTCGGCAAGCTGCAATAAGCGTGGTTATAGGCCGATGCTTCTGTGTGCCAGTATGCTTCTACATGCATATCATCGTCTCTATAACCTCTTTGATAATATCCGCATTCCGTGCAAACATATGTGTTCCAATACCAATCCTGTACTGTATTACATCCACTGGGATGGCCGTACACATATCACGGCGCATAATAATCGTCTATTGCACAACTACCGCTGCAGCACAATGTCATATTAGTATTGCAAAACGGGCATATTGTACGATATGATGAATACGGTTTATCACCTTCACATATAGAACAATGCTGTTCAAGATGTTCTGCGCAAACATCACCTGCTAAAATCGCCTCTGAAATTTCAGGAGCAACAGGCTCATTAGTTATGCCGGACGCATAAGCCGCCACTACTGTAATCGCTACGATACAGACCATCGCACTAACTAATATTAAAAACTTTCTACTTTTTTCATTTTTACCTCCTTAGAAAAAACTTTGTTTTTTTTAAATTTGATACACGCTCGCCAGCGCTCCGCCAATTCAGAATACATAGTATGCCAGAATAACACTTGTTCAGCCTGTACTGGTTAATTCTAAATTTAAAATGTAAAAAGTATAGCATGTTATGCTTAGCTTACAGTGACATGGAAAAATCAGCAGGCACACAACTCTCTTTAGCGTTGACATTTAGAGCATGAAAATAATCATGTGATGCTTTCTTCATTCCCTTAATTTATCTTTCATATATACATTATATAATATAGTTGCAAAAAAAATCAATTCTTGACATAAAAAAGCATAAAATTTTCCCATTCATAACGCCGATAAAGTCGAAGTCAACGGCGTTCTTTGCAGCCTCTCGTTGACAAGGGTATACACTTTTTTGCATAATATGTCAAATATTTTATATCTCCGAAAAATGTTTTCAAAAAAGTTTTTTTCGAGCCGTTTCTTTCTCTTGACAATCCGTTCAATTTATTGTATAATCGCTATGTAAAATAAACGAAAAGTTTTTGTCAAGATTAACGAAAGGACTTACCTCTTTTGCGGTATAAACGAATTAAATGATGAATAGAATCAAAGCTCTCGCACTCGTAGCGTTGATAGCCGCATCGATTCTAACCTCCTGCGGCGAAGAAGAAACCACCAGTGCAGTCTCTCTCAAGAATTCCACAGAAATCACACTGAACGGCGATACCGCGACTTGTGAATCCCAATCTGTTTACATAACCGAGGACAGAATCGCTATTACCGCTGCCGGCACCTACGTACTGACGGGTACACTGAACGACGGACAGATCTACGTCGAATGTGTTGACGCGGGCAAAATCACCCTGATTCTCAATAACGCCAACATCACGAACCAGGACGGTGCGTGCATTTACATCAAGAAGGCCCAGGACGCAGAAATTGACCTGTACGAAGGTTCCGTCAACACGCTCACCGACGGCTCCAACTATATGTTCGACAACCCTGAAGAAGACGAGCCTGACGCATCCCTCTTCTCAAAAGAGGACCTTACAATCGGCGGAACAGGCACACTTACCGTTTCCGCAAACTACATGAACGGAATCGTAAGCAAAGACGGACTCACCATTAACGACGGAACAATCAACATCGACGCAGCAAACCACGGCATCAAAGGGAAGGATTACCTCATCATCAACGGCGGTAATATCACCATAACTGCATCCGGCGATGGCATTAAATCCACAAACTACGAGACCGATTTGGTCGGCTACATACAAATCAACGGCGGTACCCTTGATATCACAGCAGATGACGAAGCGATTCAAGCTGAATCCAACATCACCTTCAACGGCGGCACAACAAACCTTTATTCCACAAACAACGGTATCAAGTGTGTCTCCAACATTGAATTCAAAAACGGCACCATTATTCTGAACGCCGAGGATAACGCACTCGACGCCAGCAACACTTCCGTCTCCGACACCGTTTCCGTAACGATTAACGGCTATCCGTATCAGGGATAATAAACAAAACAAAATAGGCAGGGGGAACTTTTCAAAAAAAGTTCCCCCTAAATTTATGTCATTTTTTCCGTTTTTTGACCTTTTTGACGATCAGTACAGCCACCACAGCAATCGCCGCCATGAGCAAGACAACAGCTAAAATTTCTCTCACCCAATCCACCGTACTTCCGGTCACAATGATTTGTGTCGGACCGTCTGCTCCGCCGATAATCCCGATAGAGCGTCGGATAGAATGTGCTCATGTTTCATACTTGCCCCTCCGGATGTCTCTCCCGCACTACTTCAAAGGCGTCGCGAGCAATGTCAACGGTTTCGGCGATATCCTCATCGGTGAGGGAAGCGTTGATGAAGTGGTTGTGGTGGTTCGTAAAGAAAACGCCGCGGCGTACACATTCCGCAATCCACTCCTGATGGAGCATCAAGCTCGGGTCGTCTGCCAGCCTCATGTAAAACAGAGACGGTACCCCTGAAATGCTCAGATGGAAGCCGTAATCGGTCGCCGCTTTGATGAGCTCCCGCTTCAGCTTTGTTCCCTTGTCGATGAGCAGCTGCGGACAGTTCAGCTTCTTCATCTTTTCGATACACGCGATTCCCGCAGCGAACGGCACAGCTGACAACCAATAGCTTCCCGTGTACGACATGGACGAAATCGTGTTTTTCATGAAATCCTTACCGCAGAGCGCGGACACATTGTACCCGTTTGCGATTGCCTTGCAGAAACAGATAAGGTCAGCCTCAAATCCAAAATAATGGTCACTCCCGGCAATGTCAAGCCGGAACCCCGCGCGCACGTCGTCGACAATCAAAACCGTCCCGTTGTCCGTGCAGAGCTTGCGAACTTTTTTCCAGTACCCCTCGGCGGGAAGCTCGTTATCCTTGAAGTTGCCGTGCATGTACGGCTGGGCAATCACCGCCGCTATCTCCCCACGGTTTTCGGCAAACGCCCGCTCAATCGCGACAGGATCGTTCCAATCGAGATAGATGTTGTTCTTCACATCCTCTTCCGTAATTCCCGCATAGTCAATCTTCTGCGTCCACGCCGAAATCCCGTGATAATATCCTTTAAAGAAAACAATTTTCTTCCGGTGCGTATACGCGCGCGCCGCCATAACCGCAAGAGTTGTGACGTCGTTCCCGTTCTTTGCAAAAAACGCCCAGTCCGCAGACGCGACCGTCTCTACAAGCAGCTCCGCGAAATCTATCATCACAAGAGACGGAGAAGTCGTGCAGTCGCCGCGCTCCCGCTGTTTTGCCGCCGCCTCCTCCACATCAGGGTCGCCATATCCCAGAATATTCGGCCCATACGCGCACATATAGTCAATAAAGCGGTGTCCGTCAATATCCCAAAAATACGACCCGGACGCCCGGCTTGAAAACAGGGGAAACGCCTCGACGGGCACAAAGCACCCCTCAGCGGGGCCAAGATGCCCATAAACTCCGGATGGAATCACAGCGGCCGCCCGCCGGAACTGCTCCGCCGAATTCGGATATGTAAAAGCCTCATGCATAATATTTCTCCTTAAATAAAGATTTTTCGATAACGACGCTTGAAAACAGCATTCCAGCGCCCCTTCTTCACTTCAAATACAGCTCGACCCTCGACAGAATTCGGTTCAAGTTGTCGACCTGGGAAATCATGCCGCCGACTTTCACGTCGCTGGTGCCGATTGCCGCCACGCTGTTGATTTTGCCGTCAAAGAGGTCGCGCGCGACTTTGATATTGGCAAACTGCATGTAGGACATGATGTCCTTCGGGACCTTATCGGAGAAGGTGAGCACGTGATTTTTGGCAACAAGAGCCGCCTTTGCTCCGTCTTCGATTTCTACTTTGATGGGCCCGTCGACTATGTATGACGCACTCGCCCTGCCAATCTTATCCCAGTTCGCAATCTGCGCCACCGCCGACACAATCACGCGAAACATCACCAACGTGCTCTGGCGCAGGAAGACCTCATCCTCAAGCGCTTCCGGCGTCGGGCGGAGGTACTGCTCAAGCAGACCTGTCAGCTTCTGGAATTTCCCAAGCAAAAAAGAAAGCTTCGTAATGCCCCGCGTCGGAATCGGCGTTACTGTCCCGTTTACCATCCCGTTGAATTTCTCGCAGGACGAAAACGGAATGCGGATGGAGCAGTTCTCCACCCCGTCCTTCAAAATACACCGTCCGCCGACAAAGGTAAGCGTCGCCGACGGCCCGCCTTTTACCGCAAATCCAATCGAACAGCTGCTGCGCCCGAGGATTTTTCGCGCCTCCGGAACCGTATCGCACAGCGCGACCAGACCGCCCAGCACCGCATACATGTTGATATACGCCATGGTGCATGCATCCGTGTTTGTCATATCGTTCATCTATCATCGCTCCTTTTTCAAGCTATTCCGCGTTTTTCTTTATTGCTCGTTCACTCTTACCGTAATTTCGCCGCTGTCCAGCACACAAGTCTCGTCTCCACACCGCACAACGAGTCCGCCATGTTCGTTGATAGACTCCGCTGTCCCGTACATGACAGCACCGTTTTTCGTAAACATAATTTCACGCCCGATGACAATCGAGCGGCTGCGGTATTCCTCCGCATATTTGGAAAAATCAAAACCGGTCGCGCGGATTCCGATAAGCTCCCGCGTGATTGCGGCACACAGGTCGCCTATATCGACTGAAAAACCCGCGTCGCGCAGAGAAACGGCACAAAGCCCTTCCGGGAATCCGCTGTTATTCACGTTCACACCGATGCCGATAATCACGTACTCCGACTTCATCGAGGTATAATCGTTTATCGACTCCGCCAGAATCCCGCTGAGCTTCGCGCCATTTAAGTAAATGTCATTCACCCACTTGATGCCGCAGTCCGCACCGCTCGTCCTTGCAACCGCGCGCGCCACCGCAACCGCCGCGCACGACGTAACATTCACCACCGATTCAATCGGCACATCGGTCCGCATGATCAAAGTCATATATAACCCGCCATACGGTGAGATAAAGCGCTTGCCCTGTCTGCCGTGTCCGCCGGTCTGACAGTCCGCAGTAAGAAGCGCAGCATCAACCTCCGCACGACGGAAATCAGGATCCGCAATTAACGCTCTTGCATCAACATTCGTAGAGCCAGTTTCCGAAACTGCCCGCACATACCCGCAAATTCCGCCAAGCTTCTCTTTTAACTTCTGTTCGTCCATACTATAATTCCCTGAAATTCGTATTATCGTGATAGTATCATTTTATTATCAAAAAATCATACGCTTGTCAACGCATCGGCAGAGAACGATACCGCGTTTGAAACGTTTTAAGGGGGCATTAACGTCCTCCCTTGTCATAAAATCTCCACCTCTGCGGCGCGGATTTCCGTTTCCTGTAGCGACTCGTATACCACGAACGCGGTCCCGGACGCCGGATTTATGCAAACATCGCTGTAGCCGCCGCTTTTGTTCAAGGTGATTTTTTCCCATGTCTCTCCAAAATCCGCCGAACGCGACAGCGATACGTTCTCTCGTTCCACTTCGGAGGCGCAGTTTGAAAAGTACAGCACATCCCCCACACTGCACATTCCGGCGGCGCATATCGGGTCTGGCAAATTCTCATCGAAGTGCGTCTCTCGCCAGCCGCCTATCCCGTCGTCACTTACCGTCACAAATCTGCGGCGTCTCTTGGCAAGATGCCGGAGATTCATAAAAATACCGCGCGACGTCACCGCCATACATGCCTCGTTCGGGTCCTCCACATTTTCTATGGGCAGAATCCCGCCCCGATGCCATACCGCGCCGCCGTCGTCACTGTAAACCGTCGCGGCGACACTCGGGTGATGCTCGAAAATATTTGCCGGATTGCTGCACAGCCACACAGGCAGTACAATCCTGCCGGACTCTGTCACAATCCCATGACCGGGTCCGACCGCCGCCGTCGTCCAGGCGTATTCTCCCCGGAACGCCTCAAAAGCGTCGGTAATCTCAACCCGCTCTGACCATGTTTCACCGCGGTCAGCGCTCACCCTACAGAACGCACGCTTGTAATTTTCCAACCAGACAAACACAATCCGTCCGTCGTGATATACCATCACCGGGTTGTTCACCGTATTTTTTCCGCCGCCCGACGCAATATACCTTTCCTCTGACCACGTTTTCCCGCAGTCAGAGGATTTTTTCATTCCAATATCGGATACCGACCAGTCGCTGCGCCCTCTCCGGCATTCATAATACACGAGCATCGTCCCATCTTCGCACGAGATAATCCCGGGAATTCTGTTGTGGCAATACCCGTTTTCACCGGCGGTATAAATTGCTCTGTCGCTCAGAATCTTCATATGGATTTCCCACTTACAGCAGCGGCAGGACCACGTCTGTGATTGCTTTCTTTTCTTCCGCGGTCAGAGGGGAGAACGGTGGTCTGGAATCTCCGAAATCGAAGCCCATGCTGTCCAGCACAGCCTTACAGCCGGGCATCACGCCGTATTTCAGAATTGCGGCAATAATGAGATTCACATCGTTCTGAACCTTCTGCGCTCCCACTACATCTCCCGCGTGAATGAGGTCGAAAATTTTAATAAACTTCTTCGCCATAAAGTTATAAGTCGAACCGATACCGCCATCTGCCCCGGCAATCACACCGGATGCGAACATTTCATCGTATCCGTTGAGGATGACCTTATCCGGGAACGCGGATTTAATCCTTTGCAGCTTAAAGAAATCGGACGAAGTGTGCTTTACCCCGATAATCCTCTCATCGGAAAGGAGCTCAGACAAATCCTCGAACGACAATTCCACGCCGGACAGTGCCGGAATATTGTAAACGAGCAGCGGCAGCCCGGCGGCGTCCACGATATCGAAGTAATATTTTTTGATTTCCTTCGGGGAAAACTTATAGTAAAACGGGGTCACGGCCGACACCGCGTCATACCCAAGTTCAGCCGCGTATTTTGCAAATCCGACAGCCTGCGCGGTCGAGATGCAGCCGACATGAGCGATACATGCTGCGCGGTCGCCGACGGTTTCCTTGACCGTCTTGTACGCCAGCTTTCGTTCCTCATCCGACAAAAGAAAAGCTTCCCCGGAGCTGCCGTTTACATAGAAGCCGGATACGCCGTCACCGATGTTTTTTTCCACGAGCTTTGCAAGCTGCTCGGTTTTGATACCGCCCTCTTTCGAAAACGGTGTTAAAAGTGCGGGAATGACACCGCCGATTTTTTTCATAGCTGCCTCCTGATAGTTTTATTTATAAATTTTTAATTTTATTATGCACATTCCAAAACCGCCGTAAGATTCCCATATTTTTACATTTATGTGTAACAATGGTATAATATTTCATCTGTTTTTCATATAAAATCCACGTTGGTCAACATTGTTTTATCTATTATATCATAGAAACATCTAAGAATCAATTCATTTTAAAGAAGAAACCACAAAAATCAGGAGAGAGGGGGAAACATCCATGCGTCTCACGCTTACCGACACGTCGCTCACCATCAAGGGCTTTGTCTCGCGAAAAAATGCTAAATAAGTTTTTGACCACGCAGGATAGGCCGCACTTTCCCGCCTTTCTGCGCGACACCGGATACTTCAATTTTTCCCGCAACCGCATGAATTCCGAATGGGCTATCGACACAAATATATGTTCTCCGACCTATATAACTCCGTCATGTGAAGATAAAAAGGATGCGGATGATGCCAAATCTGCGTCCTTTTTTCGCGTCTATATTATCAAATTTTTACAAACTTGATATTTAATACCGTTAATTATCAAAATCATCTTGATTTGACAGTGCACATGATGTATAATGTGGGACAGAAAGAATCAATCCATCTAATGTGAGGTATTCCAATGGAAAAAGAGGACAAAATCAAGCTTGGGCGCATTCTCGCCTCCGCCGTACTTCTCATAGCGGCGTTCGTTATCGACAAATGTATCGACGCAGCGATATGGGTAAAGCTCTGCATCTATCTCGTACCGTACCTTGCCGCGGGATATGACGTAATCTTGGAATCGTTCGAAAACATCGCGCACGGCGAAGTGTTTGACGAAGATTTTCTCATGTTTATCGCAACGGCCGGGGCGCTGTGCATCGGATTTCTTCCGGATGCGGAGCCCGAGTTTGCAGAAGCAGTATTCGTCATGCTGTTCTTCCAAGTCGGCGAACTGTTCGAAGATATCGCGGAGGGAAAGAGCCGCGAATCCATCACGGCGCTGATGGACCTGCGTCCCGACACCGCCTTCGTTGAGCGCGGCGGGGAGGTCGTCACCGTATCCCCCGAAGAAGTCGAAGTTGGCGACATCATTGTCGTGAAGCCGGGCGAAAAAATCCCGCTGGACGGCACCGTTGTCGAAGGAAGCTCCTCCGTCGATACGCTTGCGCTGACAGGTGAAAGCGTACCGGCATACGTCAACCCCGGCGACGCGGTCATTTCAGGATGCGTGAACCTGACCGGCGTTCTCCGCGCCAAAGTGACAAGACCGTTCGGCGAATCGACCGCGTCAAAAATTCTCGACCTTGTGGAAAACGCCGCCGACGGCAAATCGAAAAGCGAGAATTTCATCAAGAAGTTCGCGCGGTATTACACCCCCATCGTTACGTTCGCGGCAATTGCTCTTGCGCTTCTTCCCCCGATTTTCTCCGGGAACTTTGCCGGGACCATCGCGCTGTGGCTCACCCGCGCCCTGACGTTCCTTGTGATTTCCTGCCCGTGCGCGCTCGTGATTTCCGTACCGCTCACCTTCTTTGGCGGTATCGGCTGTGCATCGTCGCGCGGAATCCTCATCAAAGGTTCAAACTACGTAGAAACCCTCGCCCAAACGGGCGTAATGGTCTTCGACAAAACCGGCACCCTGACCCAGGGCACCTTTGCAGTCGCTGCCGTTCACCCCAGTGCTTGTGACGAAAATACCCTTCTTCACCTCGCCGCGCACGTAGAGCGCTATTCGACTCACCCCATTGCGGTGTCGCTGCGTCAAGCATATGGCAACGAAAGCGACGACTGCGACGTACAGAACGTACAGGAAATCGCAGGGCAAGGGGTGCGCGCGAGGGTCAACGGAAAGATTGTCTGCGTAGGAAACGAGCGGATGATGAAGGAAATCGGCGCAGACTATAAGGACTGCCACCATGTAGGCACCATCATTCACGTTGCGATTGACGGCATGTATGCCGGTCACGTAGTCATCTCGGACGTTATAAAAGATGACGCGGCGGAGGCCATACAGGAGTTGAAAGCGAACGGCGTAGAGAAAACCGTCATGCTGACAGGGGACCGTGAAGTCATTGGGAAAACGGTCGCAGAATCTCTCGGTATCGATGAATATCATGCGGAACTGCTGCCCGCCGAAAAAGTCGAACATGTCGAACGCTTGATTCAGTCAAAAATTCCCGCTCAATCCCTCGCATTCGTTGGGGACGGCATGAACGACGCCCCTGTTCTCGCACGTGCGGACGTCGGTATCGCGATGGGCGCGCTCGGCTCCGACGCAGCGATTGAAGCCGCAGACGTAGTCCTCATGGACGACAAACCGTCCAAAATCGCCCTCGCCATCCGTATTGCAAAGCGCACCATCACAATAGCGAAGGAAAACATCACTCTCGCTCTCGCAGTAAAACTCCTTGTCCTGATTCTCGCAGCCATCGGCTATGCTCCCATGTGGCTTGCCGTTTTCGCCGACGTGGGCGTCATGGTTCTCGCGGTCTGCAACGCCATGAGGACCTTAAAAATTGGATAATAAAGAACGTTGGGGGACACTTTTTTTAAAAAAGTGCCCCCCAAACCCCCATCAATCACTTTGGATGGGGGATTTGTACAAATCCATGTCACATCAAAATATGTCTCGCAACATAGACGCCGCTGGCAGACGCGTGGGAAAGGGAGTGCGTCACGCCGCTTCCGTCGCCGATAATGTATAGGCCCTTCAGCTTTGTTTCGAGGTTTTCGTCTATTGCGACTTCCATGTTATAGAATTTCACTTCGACGCCGTAAAGGAGGGTATCGTCGTTGGCGGTTCCTTGTGCGACCTTGTCGAGCGCATATATCATCTCGATGATGCCGTCTAAGATTCGTTTCGGCAGAACGAGGCTTAAGTCACCCGGTGTAGCGGACAGCGTAGGGGTTACAAGCCCCTCCTCGATTCGTTTTACCGTACTTCTGCGTCCGCGCACCAGGTCGCCAAACCGCTGTACAATGACGCCGCCGCCCAGCATATTCGACAGCCGTGCTATGCTTTCGCCGTACTCGTTGCTGTCCTTGAACGGCTCCGAGAAATGCTTCGACACAAGAAGTGCGAAGTTCGTGTTTTCCGTTTTCTTGGCGGATTCTTCGTAGCTGTGCCCGTTTACCCTCACAATTCCGTTTGTATTTTCGTTTACTACGATTCCGTTCGGATTCATGCAGAACGTGCGCACGTTATCTTCAAACTTTTCCGTGCGGTACACAATTTTGCTTTCGTACAGCTCGTCCGTCAAATGCGCGAAAATCACCGCCGGAAGCTCCACGCGAACTCCTATATCCACCCGGTTCGACTTTGTCGGAATGTCAAGCTCACGGCAGACGTGCTCCATCCACTTGCTTCCGCTCCGCCCAACCGAAATTACGCACTTGGTGCACTCGTACGATTCGTCCCCGCACCATATGCGGTATCCGCCGTCGATAACCTCAATCCGGTTGACCGGCGAGTCAAAGTGAAATGCCACCTTGTCCACAAGCTCTGTATACAAGTTCCCCAGCACGACATAGTTGATGTCCGTTCCCAAATGCCGCACCGACGCGTCGAGCAGATTCAGCTTGTTTTTCAGGCACTCTGTTTTCAGCTTCGTCCCGGCAGTAGAGTACATCTTCGTTCCTTCGCCGCCGTGTGCCATGTTAATGGTATCCACATACTTCATCAGCCCGATTGCCTGTGCCTTGCCGATGTGCTCGTACAGCGTCCCGCCGAAATCGTTCGTGATGTTATATTTTCCATCGGAAAACGCGCCGGCGCCGCCGAATCCGGACATAATCGAACAGGACTTGCACCCGATACAGGTTTTCACCTTGACCCCATCAATCGGACAACGTCTTTTCTCAAGCGCATGTCCCGCCTCAAAAATTCCGACCCGTAAGTGAGAGTTCAACTTCATCAACTCATAGGCCGCAAAAATACCGCCGGGTCCTGCTCCGACGATTATTACATCGTATTTCATTGTATCGTTCTCCTCTTGGTATTGCAAACGCTTATTTATTATAGCACAAAATTATGAATTTTTCTATTGGATGTAGCGTCTATTCCATATTTCATCTATAAAAGTGTAAAAATATGCAGAATATTTTCCTTTCCACAGAAAAAGCCCCTAACTATGATTGCCACGGTTAAGGGCTTTTGTTGTTTTGATAAGGTGAATTCCGACCTTCTCAAAAGATTACTGAATAAGACCGCTTTTCTTCAGCTTCCATGATTTGTAGTATGGGACATATATTTTCTCTGACTGCACCACTCTGCATCCCGACTTCTCAGCCGTATGGGGATTTTTTCTGTCGCGATTATTTAAACTCCTCGAGAATCTTCTCGATAGCCGCTTGCCAAACAGGTGTAGCTGACGCAACCGTGGACGCGATGTTTCCGTTGCCCAAGGAAGTAGCGCTCATCGCTTGATTGGCCATGGGTTGCCGGCGATGGTGGTGGAGTAGCAGTATTCGAACGGCATCACCGCCCCCTCGCGGATGATATCAAGCATCTGCTGCGTATCCTCATCGCGGCTGTACTTATTCTTCAGCGATACTTCATAGTAAGCCGGCACAACATTCTTATAGCTGTAGTACGACAGCGCCTCCGCCGTCTTTCCGGTCAGCTCGGGGTCATTGGTCGTAACGGGGATGTAGTACATCTGGGTTGCCGTCGCTATCAGCGTCAGGTACTTGCTCTGACTTTCTTCATATTTCGGGAACGGGAGAATTGCGTAGTCCGCTTCCATATCGCGCATTGCGTCGAGCGACTCGAGCTTGCCCATGTAAAACATCCCGTGATTCTCTACAAACTTGAGCGCATCCAGGCCGTCCACGATATATGTACTGTCTGTCTTCCAGAAATTATACAGCTTTTCTACCGCCGTTGCAAAGTTGTCGGTAATCGAAAGAATGGTGGGCATACCGTCCTCGCCTATGTCGATAACGTGCATATCAAACGACGCCTGAATCGAACGGTACACAACTTCGTTTGCCATCATACCGATGAGGTCGTCTGCATAGTTGATTTTACCGTCGCCGTTTAAGTCGAAGCTGATGCTTTCCGACATGGCAATCATCGTGTCGAGGGTCCATTGGCTGTTCTTGACCAGCTCATACGGATTGCCCATTCCCGCGTCTGTGATGATACCCTGGTTTGCGAAAACCACGCTGAGCCTCTTGTACATCGACAGGGAGACGTCGCCAATGAAGCCGAACAGCTTGCCGTCGACCGTCAGGTCATTCTGCAATTCCGAAACCCACCGCGGGTTGTCAAGGTTAATATACGGAACATCGTATACGCTCAAGCAATAATTGGAGGTAGCAATCGGCTGTGTGCAGGAAATCATACCAGACACAATATCATACGCCCCGTCCTGCGCAATCACGCTGTTTGTCACAAGGCTCCGGAACGAAGCTGCGTTTGCCCAGTCGCCCGGCTTGTAAATAAAGTCGAATTTTAATTCCAGGAGCTCTTCCACCGCCGCATTCCGGTCGTAGATAGCGTCGTTGACTCCCTCATCAGCGTATTCTTCCGCGTCGTATTCATACTGCTGTGTCTCTGTCGTGAGAATGGAGAAGGTTTTTTCGTCATAATCCTGTTTTTCGATGACAAACAGGTCGTCCACTGTTGTTTCAAGCTCAGTTTCGGCTTCATCCGCAGTATCCACGTTTTGGCTGTTTCCGGCATCGCCGTTTTCCGTGTCGGATGTGCTCGGAGCAGACGAATCACCGCAGGATACAAACAGACCGCTGACAGATAATAACAGAAGTAAAGATGCAATTGCTTTTGCTGTTTGATTTTTTCTTTTTTTCACTTCAAAATCTCCTCAAATTTGTGAATTATTATAAGCATATTGTAAATATATTATAGCGTTTTTGTGAACTTAATCATACGGACTTGATTATCATGAACCTATCTTCTATAATAAATTACAAGGCGATAAGACAAAATTTTTAATATGGAGAAAGAAATGAAAAAATCGAACAAACTTATGGCGCTTCTGCTGTGTGCAGCAATGCTCGCTTCCCCTGCACTCACCGGATGCTCTGAGGGAAGCGCCAACACAGACACCCCGCAGACCACCCCAACAACATCGGGATCGGAAGCCTATTCCAGCGACTCGTCCACAGATACCGCGAGCGGAACCGGCGCACTCGTGGAAATCAAGGAGGATTATGATTGGAAATCCGGCGTCGCACAGGAGGATTACGATGGCTACGATTACGTCATTCTCAATGGATGCACCGCGTCATGGTATTCCTACACAAGCATCGCGCCCGACGAAACTACAGGCGAGCACGTAAATGACGCGTTCGTCGAGCGGAACCTGAGAGTCAGCGACTACCTCAACATCAATATTGTCGAAAACAACGATGAGAATTCGATGACCATTCTTCAGAATACGGTTAAAGCCGGAACAAACGACTTTGACGTTGCGCTCTGCACCCTCATGAACTCCTACGCCATCGCAATGCAAAACATCATCTTCGACCTCAACACCATCGGAAATGTCGATTTTTCCAACGAATGGTGGGACCAGAATGCGGTCAACGACCTTACCATCGCCGACAAGCTGTATTTCGTGACCAGCGACTTTGATACCACCCGTTTCGACGGCATTCGCTCTCTCTATTTCAACAAGGAAATGATTGAGCAGAACGGTCTCGAAAATCCCTATGACCTTGTCGACAACAACCAATGGACCATCGACAAATTCACCGAAATGTGCACCTCGGTCGTAAACGATAAAGATGGCGACGGCGTCATGACCGACGCAGACCAGTACGGATATATCGGCTACGGCGAGCTGATAGGCGACCTTCTCATATATGGTATGGGTGAACGCTATATCGCGAAGGACCCCGAAAGCGGTCTCCTCGTAAATAACACCACTTCCGAAAAATTCTACGACGTATACGAAAAAATCATCAACCTGCTGCAGAGCGACGCAGTATTTGACGTCCGCGCTTCCAAACACTCCACACACCTCCGCGGACTTGGCGACCGTGTACAGGAAGCCGTTTTCACAGAAAACGGTGCGCTGTTCTATTCCGAGTGCATGGCATGGACAAGAGTGCTTCGCGACATGGAAGCCGATTTTGGCGTCGTACCGCCGCCGAAGTATGATGAAAGTCAGGAACGCTACTATTCCGTCATCATCAACCCGTTCATGCAGATGATTCCGATTACCGCTCCCGACTCGCTTCGTACTCTCCATGTCATGGACGCTCTTGCAGCGGCTTCCCATGATACAGTCGTCGAGGCATATGTAAACGTGACCCTGACCGGTAAGGTAGCCCGTGATGAAGACACAGTGCGCATGCTTCACCTCGTATTCGATGAGCTGGCTTACAACCTGCACTTCTCCTCCGTCGGCATCAGAACGACCGTAATCGACGGCATAACAGCGGGAACAGAAAACATCACATCCAAGCTCAAATCGAGCGCAAAAGCATTTAACAAAAATCTTGATAAGATAAACGCATTCTTCTTTACCGAGGAATAAATCAAAAATAAATAACGTGAATTCGACGGGGAGGCGCTTTTGAAAAAAGCACCTCCCCCGCGTTTATTTTACAAACTCACTCATCTCAATATGTTTTTGCATAACAGCCCCAACTTTTCAGGGGCATTTTTTAGTTTTTTTTTGCCGATTCTTGTAATAATGTGAAATTTAGTGTATAATATAATGTGATATGATTGGGGAGGTGTCATCGATGAGCCATTATACAAAGCTGGACATGGCAGCTATGCCCGCGCAGAGCACTTTCTTCATTTTATAAAGGAATCTCCCTGTGAAATCTCCCTCGCGGACAGCATCGATATTACCGCTCTGCACGACGCCTGCCATGTGACCGGTTTCTCGTTCTATATCTCGTTCTTGTATATCGTATCGTATATCGTCAATTCGCGCGACGAATTCCGCATGACTGTGCTTCACTCTCACAACGAATATATTCCCGCCGTCTGGGATACGATAAATCCGGTGCACAACGTCTTCCATGAGGATACCGAAACTTACACCACCATCTTCTCCCTCTGGAACCGCGACTTTGATAAGTTTTATCAAAACTGTGCCGACGATATGGCACGCGGAAAAACTCTGTCCGCGATGAGTGTGCCGTCTATGGCGAATTCGTTCGAGGCGTCCTGCCTTCCGTGGCGCTCGTTCACCTCAGCCGGAATCTCGCGTTCCCCTGCCAATATCCCCCCTCACCCCGCTGGTCATCTGGGGCGGATTTTGCAAATCGGGAACTAAAACGTATATGCCCCTCTCCATTACCATCCACCATGCTGCGGCCGGCGGATTCCATCTCGCACGCTTTTTAAATGAAGCCGAAAAGTTATCTTCTTCCGCCGCCGCGAATATTCTCACAAGGGGGACCATGCTGTGAGACTTTTTATCGCCGTCAACTTCAGCGAAGACTTCAAAAATTCCCTTCTCCGCTATCAGTCAGAGCTCCAAAAATACGCCGCTCCTCACGAACAGGTCAACTGGACAACACCACAAAACCTGCATCTGACCCTCGCCTTCATCGGCGAATACCCCGAACCGAAAAACGTTCGCGCCGCACTGGATAAAATCACATTTGCCCCGTTTTCCATCCAACTCGGGCGCTGCGGAAACTTCGGCTCCCTGTGGTGGGTCGGGCTTGACAACGGAGACAAAGCGGTCGCACTTTCAAATCAAATCCGCAGCGAGCTGCAAGCCGCGCAAATTCCCTACGATAAAAAGCCCCTGAAACCCCACGTCACACTGGCCCGTGAATTTTATCCTGCAGCCCCTCCGCATATTCGTCCGATAAAAGCGGAAACCCTGGTGCAGCGCGTGTCACTAATGCGTTCGGAAAGAATCAGAGGAAAAATAACTTACACAGAAATAGGACGGACTCCATCATAAACATTTCAGCGGTAAAAACCGCATATCAAGGGCAGGGAATCGGCTCGGCTCTTTTAAACCGCGCGGAAGAATACGCAAAGGAAAATGGAATCTACTATATACTGTTAAACAGCGGCTTCCAGCGCGTCGCTGCTCACGCCTTCTGCGAGCACAAAGGCTATGATAAACGTTCCTATTGCTTAAGAAAACATCTGCAGCTATCATGAGGTATTTATGAAAATTTACGATATTGCAATCATCGGCGGCGGTCCCGCGGGATACACAGCCGCTCTGTACAGCGGCCGTGCGGGTTATACCGCCGCTGTCATCGAAAAATTAGCGCCCGGCGGACAAATGTCCATCACTTCCAATGTGGAAAACTACCCCGGCTTTCTCTCCGTCGGCGGCTTTGAGCTTGCCGAAAAAATGATGAGCGGCGCGGAACGCTTCGGCGCAGAATCCATCTTCGGCGAAGTCACCAACGTACAGCTCGACGGCACAAAAAAACGCATCGCAGTCGACGGCGCAGACATCACCTCGGACTCCGACAACGTTATCGAAGCATCCGCCGTCATCATCGCAACGGGTGCCTCCCCGCGCCGTCTCGACATTCCGGGCGAACAAAAATACGAAGGACGCGGCGTATCATATTGCGCCACCTGCGACGGCATGTTCTTCAAAGGAAAGACCGTCATCGTAGCAGGCGGCGGCGATACCGCATTTGAGGACGCCCTCTACCTCGCAAACATCTGCGAAAAGGTCTATATCCTCCACCGCCGTGACGAATTCCGCGCCGCCGCTTCTTCCGTCCGCCGCGCCGAACAAAAGTCCAATATCGAATTCGTCATGAACGCTCTCGTCAGCGAAATCAAAGGCGACGGCTCCAAAGTCACCAGCCTTGTCTATACCGATAAAATCTCCAAAGTCACCCGCGAAATCCCCTGCTCCGCTATTTTCACCGCGGTCGGACGAATCCCTGACACCTCCCTGCTCGCCGATAAACTCTCCCTCGATCCCTCCGGCTACATCATCGCCGATGAGACCTGCCGGACCTCCCTCCCCGGCGTCTTCGCCGCAGGAGACGTCCGCACCAAACCCCTCCGCCAAATCGTAACTGCCTGCTCCGACGGTGCCACAGCTGTAAAATTCGCAGAGGAATGGATAGAAGGGATACAGTAGACCTGGGATTCTCACAAAGGTTCTCTTGTCTCAGGGAAACACCTCATACCAACAAAATACTGGAGAATTTCATATGTTTCATGGATTTGTAAAGCTTGCGGCAGCAGTACCGGAGATGCTTGTTGCCGCGCCGACTAAAAATGCAGAATTGATTGTTTCGCTGATTGATGAGGCTTATGCGGAAGGGGCGGCAGTCGTCGTTTTTCCGGAGCTGTGCATCACGGCGTATTCCTGCTCTGACCTGTTCTATTCCGATTCTCTTCTTGAGAACTGCGAGAAAGCGCTTGAGAGTATCGTCCGTCATACGTACGGTATGAAAATGCTCGTGTTCGTCGGACTGCCGGTCAGGCATTTCGGAAAGCTATATAACTGTGCCGCGGCTCTTTCGGACGGTCACCTGCTTGGCATAGTGCCAAAATCCAATATCCCGAACTATTCTGAGTTCTATGAGCTGCGCCAGTTCACACCCGCGTCTGCCGGAATCTCGCATGTCACCCTCGCCGGGGAAACAGTTCCCTTCGGCGTGAAGCAGCTCTTCTGCTGCAGCGAAATGCCGTCACTCCGCGCTGCGTGCGAAATCTGCGAGGATATGTGGGTCACCACCCCGCCATCCCTCTCCCATACCGCTGCGGGGGCAACCGTCGTCGTCAACCTCTCCGCCTCAAATGAAATCGTGTGCAAGGACGAATACCGCCGTACGCTGGTAAACGGTATTTCCGGCAAGCAGATTGCAGCATACGTCTTTGCTGACGCAGGCGAGAGCGAGTCTACCACCGATATCGTCTTCTCCGGTCACTCTATGATATCTGCAAACGGCGCCATTCTTGCGGAAAATCCCCCCTTCGGCGGAAAATCACTCATCACGGGAGTCGTCGACCTCAAACACCTCGAACATGACCGCCGCCGGATGAATACCTACGCACCCGAAAATCGGGACGGCTATCAAATCACGTCATTCTCTCTCGACCTGCGTGAAACCGATATCACTGGCATCGTCGCGCCCCGTCCGTTCATCCCGGGCGGCGCTGAAAATAAAAAAGCCGTATGTGCGAGAATCCTCGATATTCAGTCGCGCGGTCTGGCAAAACGAATCCGCGCCGCATACGCGAAGACCTGCGTCATCGCCCTCTCTGGCGGTCTTGATTCTACCCTTGCTCTCATCGTAACCGCTCGCGCGATGGACCTTTTGAACCGTCCGCATACCGATATCACCGCGGTCACGCTTCCTTGCTTTGGCACAACCTCCCGCACTCGCTCCAACGCAGAAGCCCTCGCTGTCGAATTCGGAACCTCCTTCCGCTGCATCGACATCAAGGAAGCGGTCGATATCCACTTCCGCGATATCGGACACAGCGCAGACAACCTGTCGGTAGTCTACGAAAACTCACAGGCGCGCGAACGTACCCAGATCATCATGGATATCGCGAACGCGCAGAGCGGGCTGGTCGTCGGTACCGGCGACCTGTCTGAGCTTGCCCTCGGTTGGGCGACCTACAACGGAGACCATATGTCAAACTACGGTGTGAACTGCGGCGTTCCCAAAACCCTCGTTCGCCATATCGTCTCCTATTTTGCTGACGAATGCGACAATCCAAGCTCGCCGGATAAGGGCCGCAATCCCAAGCTGGCGGCTGTTCTCCGCGACGTGCTGGCAACTCCGGTCAGCCCTGAGCTTCTCCCGGCCAAGGACGGCGAAATCGCGCAGAAAACCGAAGATATCGTGGGGCCCTACGACCTGCACGACTTCTTCCTCTATCACTTCGTTCGCTTCGGCGAAACGCCCGACAAGATTTTCCGCGAAGCAAAATCCGCTTTTGCGGGCGAATTTGACGACGAGACCATCAAAAAGTGGCTGAACACC
>CAZUPI010000003.1:0-84038 GCA_964621755.1 uncultured Ruminococcus sp.
CGGCCGTTACACGGTCGCGGGTCCGGCTGAGATCGATATCGGCTCCAGCGAGTTCTACGATTACGAAACGAAATACATCAGTGACGTATCGTCCTACTACCTCCCCGCGAGACTGAGCGAGGAAAAGCAGGCGGAGGTGCGCGAAAAAGCCCTGACGATATTTAAGCTGCTCGACTGCCGCGGTCTATCCCGCGTCGATTTCTTCTGCCGCAGAAACGGGGAATTTGTCTTCAACGAAATTAACACCCTCCCCGGCTTTACCCCCATCTCCATGTACCCGAAAATGATGGTCCACTCCGGCATTTCGTACGCGGAGCTGATTGATCGGCTGATTGGGTAATTCTTAAATAAAAATAAGAATTCCACCCTCACCCGGATAAAGAGTTTTGATAAGGGACGAGTTGCCTGGTAACTCGTCCCAAAATAAATACAAAAACGGAGGTACTTATGCCTGTTCTTATGAAACCTGTCTCCGCAATGGAGAAATGCTTTATGGAAGAATCGATCGATTCGAAACGCGAAATTTCCGTTGGAACGGCGCTGCGTGGAGAGGAGTTTTGCTTTGAAGTCGCCTATACGTCTGACGAACCCGGGCACCATCCGAAGTGCACACTGACGTCTGCAGTGGAGTCGCCGATTGCGGAATATGTTACAGTGTCGACTGTGGAGCAGGTCCCTGTCCGCTTACCGTGCTACACTTGGGTTGATGATAATTACATCCGTAAGGAGCCTGGGATGTTTCCGGACTTGCTCGTTCCGCTTAAAGCAGGAGCGCCTGTGTTTGTTACCTATCGTGAACTGAAGTCGCTGTTTGTTACCGTGAAGGTTCCCGAAGACCTTGCAGGCGGGGATTATCCTGTCGGCATACGTTTTATGTCCGGGGGAGAGGTTGTATCAGAGGCAACTGTGACGCTTCACGTGATTGCAGAGTCCCTTCCGGAGCAGGAGATGATTGTGACCGCATGGTTCCATTGCGACTGCATCGCAAGCTACTATGAACTCGATACGTTCTCTGAAAAGCATTGGCAGTACATTTCGAATTTCATGCGCACCGCGGTCGACAACGGAATCAATGCAATTCTTATGCCCGTATTCACACCGCCGCTCGATACTGCAGTTGGAGGAGAGCGTCCCACGACGCAGCTCGTAGATGTGTATCGGACCGAGAACGGATGGCGGTTCGGCTTCGAGCGCGTGGAACGCTGGGTCAAGACCGCATTGAATGCAGGTGTTAAGTATTTTGAAGTGTCGCACCTCTATACGCAGTGGGGCGCGGGACATGCTCCGAAGGTCATGGGCTGGGATGGCGGTGAATATAAGCGCCTGTTCGGCTGGGAGACGGATTCACTGTCCGAAGAATACCGCGGCTTCCTGCGCGCATTTCTGACGGAATTCATCGCGAAGATGAAGACGCTCGGTGTTGACAAAAAGTGTCTGTTCCATATCTCAGACGAACCGTCTCTGGAACATCTTGAGACTTACCGTGCGGCGCGTGAGCAAATCAGCGACCTTCTCGAAGGCTATATCGTGATGGATGCGCTGTCGGATTTCGAATTCTACAAGACCGGCGCGATTGCAAACCCAATTCCCGCCAACAACCATATCGACCCCTTTATCGAGGCGAATGTCCCGAATCTGTGGACGTATTACTGCTGCGGACAGAGCAAAGACGTATCGAACCGCTTCCTCGCCATGTCGATGGCAAGAACGAGAGTCATCGGCACCCAGTTCTGGAAATACAAAATCGCTGGCTTCCTCCAGTGGGGCTATAACTTCTGGTATTCACAGGGCTCCGTCAGATTGGTCAACCCATACCAGATTACGGACGGCGACTACTTCGTTCCCGCCGGCGACGCCTTTGCCGTCTACCCGGGTCCAAACGGCCAGCCTTATATGACGCTCCACATGAAGGCGTTCACCATGGCGCTCGCCGACATGCGCGCTATGTATCTCGCCGAATCCAAATGCGGCCGTGATGCCGTCATGCAGGCCCTCGAATCTGACCTTGGTCCCGAATACGAAAAAGGCATCACATTTTCCCAATACCCCAGAGAAGCATCATGGCTCGAAGGGGTAAGAAATAAAGTGAATGCGTTGATTGAAGGATAAAAGAATCCGTTAAAAGGGAACTTTTCAAAAAGGTTTGGGGTCTAAACGGGGGATGGGGCGCCCCATGAAATTCCCTATTGATTTTTGGGACAGTTGTATGATATAATAAACATGAAATTACTATAGACTTGAAGAAAGGTGGCGGCCGTGAAAAATAAGATTGTTTTGTTGATTCTTGTGATTGCGTGCTTTATTCCGTCTGCGGTGGCGTATGCAAGTTATAATATGACGCAGAACTCGCCTGTTGACGAGAAGACCGCCGTTTCGGTGTCGATTGACGATGTGAACGGCAAAAATTTCAGCTACACGAAGGAGACTGACGGCGATACGGCTGACACGCTTATCAAATATTTCCTTTCCGTGAAGCAGAACGCCAGTCCTATCGCGTCCCTGCCTGATTCCCTTTTGGACAAGCAGTTCTTTAAAGTGACGATTTCTACTAAGGTCCGCGATGAGATTTATGAGTTCTACTTCTCACCTGATCCGTCTACAAACTATTTCCGTGCGCCCGATGGACAAACTTATAAAATGTCTGAGGCAGACGCGGAAATCTTTATCACTACCGAGTATGCGGAAAGTCTCTATGAGACCTCCGCTATGCCGATCCTCGTTTTGTCAAACACTTACACCGTTACCCCGGACAAGGCGATATGGCAGTATAAGAACTACACCGGTTCGTATGTTGACAGCGATGTGAGCGACTTGGTTGCCGAGGCGGTTGAACGGTACGAAATCGAAGGCGGACTTGACCTCAAATTTGATGTGAATCCCGACTTCTGCAGTGTGCGCATTACAGATGCGGACGGCATTGTACTGTGGGACGACGTATACGGCAATATGACTGACTTCCGCTTGGACAGCTTTGGACAGGTTACCATCGACGTTATGGCAAAATGGTATGAGGACCCGTCGCGCTCCTTCTGCGGTGAGCTCGATTATTCATTTGTGTCCTACGTCACTGCGCCCGCTGAGTTCTACCTCGGCATGAACAGCATCGACGCCGGAAAGTTCATCGCCATAACCGCTGCGAACATCACCAAACCGGAGAACATTGTGTTTGAATCCACGTTAGGCAGTACGTATCAGCCTACGTTCTACATGGAGGGCGAATACGCGGTAGCACTTCTTCCGATTGATATCGAAACGCCAGCGGGATTGTACACACTGACGTTTACATACGGCGGTACAAGGCAGGATCTTACGCTGTCCGTGAATAACAATGGCATCAACGCTTCGTACTACTCGATTCCGGAGAGCACTGTGGCGGCAACGCGCACCACTGCAACACTTGAGCAGTTTGAAAAGGCAGTATCGAAAATCACGGCGAACGCTTCGTCGAAAAGATACTTCTCCGGCTACTTCGAAGAGGGGATTTCCGGTTCGTATCAGCTCATGCGCGGCTTCGGTCGTGACATATACGTCAATAACAGCACGACTGTCACCTATCGCAACAACGGCATCGACTACAGCGCCGCAGCTAACCTTGACGTTATAGCGTGCAACGCTGGGGAAGTCGTTTATGTCGGCAGTCTCGATTACACGGGCAACATCGTCGTTATCGAGCACGGCTACGGTCTGAAAACATGGTACTATAACCTCGATTCCGTGAGCGCTGCCGTAGGCGATATCGTAGAACGCGGGACCGTTATCGGTAAGACCGGTTCTACTGGCTTCACCGGCATCACCGGCGCCCATATCGCGATGTCCGTCGGCTCTGTCTTCGTCTCCCCCTACGACACATGGCAGGACAGCTACCTTGCTGGAAAGGTCATTATACCAAAGATTGAAGAATAATATGGGGGACGCGTCAGGGGGGGATTTTTAAAGAAATCCCCCCCTAAAACTTTTCAGGCGGGAAAAAGATTTCATTATAAACGGAAACTACCCTGAGATAAAACGAAATCTCGCCCATCCAGTATAAAAGTTTTGAAAGGGGTTTTAGGGGGACTTTTTTCAAAAAGTTTCCCTAAAGAGGTACTACATGATAAATTACATTACAGGACGCAGCGGAAGTGGAAAGTCGGCAGCAGTGGTAGACGGGATTCGAAAGACAATTCAGGAGACCAATAAGCCGGTCGTGCTGATTGTACCGGAGCAGCAGACGGTGGTCTGGGAGACAAGAATTGCCGGAGCACTGCCGGAATCTGCGTATCTCAGGCTGGAAATTACCAACTTTACACGGCTTGCAAACTCTGTTTTTCGCGAGTTCGGCGGGCTGGCCGATGCCGTCGTCGACGAGGGAGGGCGGGCGCTCATCCTTTGGCGCGCCATGCTGTCGATCTGGAATGAGCTTACCGTCTTCAACAAGTGCGCAAACGGAAGAGAGGACCGGAATATCCCGCATCTGCTGCGTGCGCTCGACGAACTGAAGGGAAGCGGAATTTCCCCCGCCGACGCGGAGGCCGCGCTCAATAGACTTGAGAATGCAGAGGAGTCCCTTTCTTTGACCGAACGCCTGCGCGACGCCGTTCTCGTCTATTCGGCGTACAATTCGCTCCTGCATGAGGAGTATATCGACCGCGGGGATTTGCTCGACAACCTCTGCCATGCTTTGCAGAAGCATCCCTATTTCCGAGGGAAAGCGGTGTTTATAGACTCGTTTTTCTCCCTTACCCGTGCCGAGGAGCGCATTTTGGAGTGTATCGTCAAACAGGCGGATGACGTGACCGTCACGTTCGTCTGCCCCGCACCGTCGCAAATCGACGCGGATGACGACGAGATGCAGTTTGCGGAGGTGCGCGCCTTCTATAAAAATGCACTCCGTATCGCCGCTCGCGCCGGACGCGAAGTCAACCGTGTTGCGCTCGACGGAAATCACCGCCACAGGCCGGACTCCGCCCTCGCCGTGGTGGAGCGGTATTTGTTTGATTATCATGATAAACTTACAGATATAGAAATTTCTGACCCGGATTCTGTACAAATTGTGAAGTGCGCCGACCGCTTTGACGAGGCGGAAGCCTGCGCGTCGATTATCGACCGGCTTGTGCGAGAGGGGTACCGGTATGGCGAAATTGCTGTCGTCGCCCGCGATATGAAGAAGCTCGAGGGCATCACCGACGCGGCGCTTCGCAGTCACGGCATCCGATGCTTCATTTCCGAGCCGGGAGACGTTTCTTCCTCCCCGGCGGTCCGGCTGATTTTGTCCGCGCTTGCTGTTCAGGCGTCTGGGTGGATGCGCCGCGATATCATCCGCATGATAAAAACCGGGCTGACGCCGCTCGATGAGTACGAAAGCGACGCTTTCGAGCTGTACACTGAAACGTGGAACATCCGCGGAAGACGGATGTACACAAACCCTGAGGGATGGTCTATGAATCCCGACGGATATAAAACCGAACGAACCCCGCGTGGGGAGGTCATGCTGAAGCTGGCAAACCGTGCGCGGGAAAAGCTGATTTCTCCGCTTGCCGATTTTTTGTCAGTCTTTGAGGAGGATGGTCATACCGTGGCGGCGGATGTGCGTGCGGTCTGCGAGGGAATCGTGTATTTTGCGGAGAGCATCGGACTGGAGGAGGCGCTGAACCGCACCGCCGACGAGTACCGCGTGCGGGGAATGGCGGGGGAAGCGGAAAAAATCGCAGCGGGATGGCAGGCAGTATGCGAAATTCTCGACCGTATGGTGGACATGCTCGACGGTGTCAAACTGGACGCAGGACGCTTTTCGGGACTGTTCATGCGCGTGGCGTCGTCAATGGATGTGGGCACCATTCCGACCGGAATCGACGAGGTCGTGCTTGGCAGTTCGTCGGGCGTACGGTTCGATGAGGTGCGATGCGTAGTGATGCTCGGCGCGGTAGAGGGAGAATTTCCGGGAAACCCCACCGATGACGACACGTTTTTCTCTGACGGCGACCGTTTGCAGCTGGAGAACGTCGGACTCGATATCGCGACTCCGGATTTGAAGCTGCGTACGGCGCGCGAGTACTTTATGTATTATCGCACTGCCGTTACGGCTGTGGAAAAGCTGTACATACTGGCGCCTATGACCGGGGAGGCGGCGCTGTCCGAGGGGGCGCTGCGGGTTGCGGCCATCCTCGGAGAACGATGCGTAACCTCGTTTGCGGCAGAATCTCTTGAGGATGTGCTGTATAGTCCCGTGTCGGCGGAATACCTGCTGTCGAGGCGAAATCACGGAAAAAGGGAGCATGATTTTCTCGAGCGTCTGGCGCTTGAATGCGCGTCTCCGCTTTACGATGTTCCTTTGACCGCTGCGGAAGATGTGGTGAAAATCGAGCCTGAAGAGAAAGAAATCAGGTATAAAAAACCGAAACGGCGGATAATCCTCACGCAGTCTCGGATAGAGAAGTTCATCGACTGCCCCTTTTTGTACTGGTGCAAATACAAAATGAAGCTTGAGCCGGACGCGAAGGCGGAGATATCGATGCCGGATGTGGGGACGTTTGTGCATGAAATTCTCGAAAAATTTTTCCGCGACCTACCGGACAGGGACTATTCCGAGATATCGCGGGAGGAAATCGAACGTCGCGCAGACAAGTGCATCGCAGAGCATATCCGCAGTTTGGCGCGGCAGGTCGGAATGTGGGACCTTATCCGGCAGGGTGAGCCGAACGAGGAGATAGCGGAAGAAATCCGTAAAATCGTGCCGGAGGGAATCCACATCGATGCACGGCTTGAATATTTATTCATTCGTCTGCGGCGTTCGGTGCTGGTTTTCCTAGAGGCCATCCTGCGCGAGCTTGGTCAAAGTGGATTCCAGCCGGTGGCATTTGAGATGCCAATAGGGGTGAATTCCGACGGTGAAAAAGCGGTAACGCCGATAACATTCACGACAAGCGACGGATACGAAGTAGTTCTGCGCGGGATAGCGGACCGTGTCGACGTGTACCGCGCGGAAGACGGGCAGTTATATGTGCGGATAGTAGACTACAAAACAGGTGCAAAATCCTTCTCCCTCGCAGATGTAAAGCGCGGGCGAAATGTGCAGCTGCTCATCTATCTGTTTTCGGCATGCAAATCGGGCATTCCGGGCATTGCCAATCCGGGCGAGCTGCTCCCAGGTGGGGTACTGTATTACACGGTGCGTCCGGGCAACGGGGTGTCGGAGCACACCATGACCGCAGACGAGGCGCGGGAAATGGTCATTGAAAACATCGGTCGCAGCGGACTTTTCCTCGGGGACGAAGAAATCCTCGAGGCAATGGACCGCGGTCTCACCGGCGCCTACCTCCCAATAAAGAAAACAAAAACAGGCGAAATCAAATTCACAGACGAACTCGCGACTCTGGAACAATTCGGCCAACTCTACCGCGACCTCTCCGACGTCATCTGCGGAATCGCTACAGAAATCACCGCCGGCGTTGCCCGCGCATTCCCAAAAATGCACTCCGGCAAGCTCCCATGCGAGTATTGCGGAAACCGTATGATTTGCAGGATTTAGGGGATGAGAACGTGTTGGGGCTGAGACTCACTTTGTGAATCTCAGCCCCTTTCTTATGTTTTCAGCATTTCTTCCCGCCCTACAAGCACAAAACGACGGAAGCTGGCGGAGTTCCACAGACCGCCGCCGGTCCAGCTTTGGATGCCGTAGCGGGTGGAATTGTGGACGAGCATGCCGCCGGGGACTGCGGTTTTCCAGCTTGTGCCCAGAGAGGAAAACGGGATTGTCTGGGCATGGACATAATAACGTTTGGCGGGGTCTGCATCATGATGGACTGCCGTCCGCACTTCCCATTCCGACTGGATTTCGTCTTTGTGAACCGCGCCGTCGGATATATAGCGGAAGTGGTTGCCGCCTAAGTCGCTGTAGTAGCCGTAGTATATGTTCATGTTGGTCATATCACCGCAGAAATAGTTTTCTGCGAAGGTGTCACTGTGTGGGAAAAAGGAGTCTGTCGGACCGACGGGAGCGTATTTTTCGGGAGGCGTAGGGTCTTTGGAGGTTCCGATACTGTCGTCGTATACTTTATAACATACGTACAAGTTTTCCTTGTCCCACAGCATCCGCGCCTGAATTTTCGCTTCCGCTGGCGCGTCCTCCATGTTTTGGTGATTTTTGAAGACCACAAGAGGGATGGCCGCGTCCCATGGGTTAGATTCTATCCGGCCGTCATCTATCAGCAGCGCTTTTTCGGACAGGATGGTTTTCGCACCGGCATCCGTATATGCGGCATAAGCGTCTTCTGAGCGGAAGTTGCGGAACATTTCAATCTGTCCCTTGACGATATTGTAAATGGGGCGGATGCGCGCTTCTGCAAGAGGGTCTTTTCCGGTGCAGAGAGATAACGCCTTCTCTAAGGTTTCCAGCAGAGCAGCATTAGTGCCTGCGTCCATGATGAACTGCCGGATGTAGAGCTCTCCACCGGTCGCATACCATACGTAGCCGGGCATCTCGTCCCAGCCTTTTTGAATCAGGCGATAGTATTCTCGCATTGCTTCGGAGGCGTTTCCATAGGCGAGACGGCAATATCGGTCGGTCAACTCCTCTAAATCGGCATTGGGGTTCCAGAACAGGCGGTAGGCGAGCCATAAATACAGGGAATTCATGTGCCATACGTCATTGGTGACTACGGTGGGGAGGGAACTGTCTACCTGCCCTTCAGGGCAGAGTCCCAGCACGCCTATGGAAGCGTACCATTGCAGATCCTTCTGAATTTTTTTCGCAATAGGACGGCTGTAGATTTGACCGTTGAAGCATCCCCAGTAGTGATATGTGCAAAGATTTTTGGTGCGCTTTATCCAGTTTTCTACATTATAACGTACCTTAGCATTGCCGCTTTCCGCCTCCCCGCCGCTGTTGACCGGATTGTGATCGTCACCGGTGATGGGTGCAAATGTGGGAATCAAGTTGTCCTTTAAATCTACTTCCGGCGGCTGCTCAGAATAAATGTATGCCAGCGAGGTAAGGTATTTATCGGGATGCTTCGCTCCCACAATGCGCGCCACGTGATTCATGAAGCACCAATATACCGTGGATTTGAAGTTGTAAGCATCCGGGAGAATCATTCGACCGTCAGGCAACGTGTAGGGCTGCTCCTGCAGGTTTATGCCGTTGTGGCACATGACAAAATAGTTGTTGTCGGGCATACTGAAGTCGACAAATTTGGCCTCCGGATGCTCATCAAAATACACATTGATGCGGGAGGCGATCAGCTCTGCGCACTCCATGTTGAAATAATTGATATAGCTCTCCCATTGACCGCGCATGGGCTTGCCGTCCGAGGTAGTCATAAAATATTCCGGATGGGTTTCGATATATTCGTTAATGTTGGTTTTCGCTTTGCCGCCGCCGAAGGGACGGATTCCGTAATGCGCCCACGTTTTCCGATAAGTGCCGTAGTTATGGTTGATGCCGTTGCGGCCCATCATTTCCATTGTGGCGTCGTCTACATGGTGTTCACCGCGGGAGCATTGCCCGCGCAGATTCCATCCGCGGTACGCGAATATGGGAACTTCTATATCATATAACTTCGTTACAGGAATCTCGCTGTGGCGTCGGAATAGGGCGCCCAACGCCTTATCTCCGCGCACCCACAGAATATCCGCATTGTCCTCCAGAAAACGGTGGACGCCATAATATACTCCCTCCGGACGTGCAGCGATAATCCAGACCTTGTCTTCCCTCGTCACATAAGCAAAACCGTCCGTATTCCCAATTTATTCCAGTTCTTCCGCAAACACCTCTTCAAGCGCAGGCACAGACGCAGCGGAAGTCAAAACGACAGCCGGATTTCCATAAATTTCATCGAAGCTCACGAATCGGCGCAGCGGAATTTCCGCATTCGCAATTTCCAGAATGGTATCCCGAAACGACCGACCTGCATCTTCTTCCATAAATCCATCCGTTTCCGGAATCCAGAGAACGGCCTCAGTGTATTCCCCGCGCGCGAGATAAGACTGCATTCTATCGTCTCCTTTCAGACCCCATTTTCCCCAGAGCTGTTGTCATGGTGCGGCGGAATTCGCCGGGGGATAGGGTTATTTTTTCGTAAACGCCAAATTGGTGGAGCCAAATGGTGTGCGGCGATTCATAGTCGATGTTGAATACGCAGAGGGAACCATCTTCGGGGAAGTAGCTGTAGCAAATATATTTGCACTCGACGCCGGGAGCGCAGGTATCGTCGGTTATGTACACATTGCCACGGCTTTCATTGGCAATGGTATGATAGAGATAACCCATCAGGCCGCTTGCGTGCATCAGGCTGCCGGGACCTTCGTCTATGTCCAACGCGCCGGGATAAGTCCATGTGTTCAAAAAGTAGCATTTGCCCTTGCCGTACCGGCGACGGGTAAGAATGGGACGCGCTTCCTCATCGTCAATGGCGAGGATTTCAAGATTTGAATCTGTGATTTCCATGTCGCCCATGGGAACACCGAGAATTCCAAACCTGCGTGGGAAGGTACAGCCTAAAGCGTCGGAACCTTGCGGTATGGTCGCCCAGTAGAAATTGGGGCCACGCCTTTTGATACGTACACCGCACAGTTCTGAAAAGTCGCCGCCGTTGACTAAGGCGTCTACGCCGAAGTTCATGCTGCGCTCGTCGTCCTGGGACAGCTGTGGAAGGAGATAAACAGCGTGCCGCCGCCTCGCACGTAATCCTTGAGAATTTCGTATTGCCGCGGGGAGCAGGTGTTCCATCCGGCGAACAGCAGCACCTTGTATTGAGACAACAGAAAATCCGCTGTAATCTGATTCTTCGCAAAGGAAACCACATCCACTTGACCGTATGGAGTGCCGGAAAGATAAAGATTCACATAGGGTTCGAGAACGGGCATTTCCGGGAAGAAAACCTTGCGGGCGAGCTTCCAGCCGCGCTCCGGTGCGCCTTGGAACCACTGTGGTTTGTCGACGGCAATGTCATAAAGACCGCCGATGGCGTAGTTGTGGTTATAGAAAGCGGTAGTCAGGTCGCCATCCCCTTTTGCCAGCGCAATGGTAGATTCCGGCTGCCCCTCCGGCGTCCCGTTTGCCTTCACATAATTCCAAAATTCAGATTGAATCTCCCGATACTTTCGACAAATGGGAGAGTCATAATTGATGGTGGGAAAATAAGGCCGCGCCTGCTCGAGAAACGATTTCATTTCTTCCGGATGGTTTTTCAGCTCCTCTTTCACGCCGCCCCAGCCAATGATGCCGTAACGGTCGCGGGCGTCCTGCGGGAACTTCAGCTTGGGAGAGTCAGGGGAGAGCGTGTGCTCAACAAACCAGTTGCCGGATTCGTTGATTATCATCTTGCTGCCCGCCATATATTTCATATACAGAGCGGCGCGAAGCATGTCCCAGCGGTGTGAATTGCCGTTGGGCAGCCATGAGTAATGCTCATGGGCAAGATGAGACCCCCATAGCGGAAGGTGGTGCTGCCGGTACAGACCGCGGGATAAAGCGCTTGCGAAGTTCAGACTGGGAAAAGCAAAATCCTCTACCACGGGAATTTCTGCGCCGCCCAATACTTCATAATCCAAATGGAAATTGCTGCTGGTCGCCATCACATAGCCCCAGCCCGCTTTATGGCGTTCGTCCACATGCTCCCGTACCATGCGAATGAGACGATCCGTGAGGGCGGAGAGGGTCAGCTTGCCTGTTTCCGCAATAACCTCTTTGGCAACATTTAATCCCACATTGTACCGCTCGCCAAAATCGTAGCCTAAGTAGAATTCGCCGCCTTCTTCCGCAAATTTGGGAACCCATTTGTCCGCGCTGCTGGTGTAGAGAAACGCCGTGTAAATCCCTCGTTTTTTGGCTTCACGAAGAAAACGGAGAAGTCCGGCGCCATAGCGGTCCTTATATTTTTCGAAAACATCCGCATAATCGGATGGAACCAGATTCTTATAATTTTCCCAATCCGGCGCGGGGATATCGACGCCAACCTCGTCGAGCGCGTAAAACCATTCGGCGAGCAGACGAGGCGAGAATCCGCGCGCATAGCCCCAGACTTGCGCCAGATTGCCCTGATTGTCTTCATGAATTTTGTCCAGCATGTCAAAGGGGCTGAAGTACTGCGCCTGCCAGGAGCAATGGCCAATCATGGTGCAGAGCAGGGTATCCGTATCGGTGGGATAGACGCCGGTTCCCAGAAACAATCCTTCCGGGGGCAGTTTGATAGAGGGCATATAGAATCTCCTTTTCATGCGTTGCGGAGCGGAAATAAAATTGCTCTGCAATCAATTTATGTTGTGTACAATATACCATAAAATCGAAAAAAAAAGATAGTGTTTCAGTATAAAAATATAATTTATTACCGTAAGTTCGATGTGTTCCTTTGGGAAAAATTTAATAAAAACAGTGAGGCGAGCTCACAAAATGTTATTTTGCAAACTCGCTTCACTGTTTTGAGGACTATATAAAATTTGAGGACTATCAATATGTGTCTCCGGATATAGGACGGATATCCAGCTGCTCAATGACCGCTTGCGGCGATAGCTTGAATACTGTCGCGATGACGATTCCGAGGTCGCTGGTTTCCAGCAGACTGACGTCGTCTTCACTGTGTTTTTTGCGTCTCTCCGTAAAGGTTCCACCTGGATTAATCAGCGAAACGCCTATACCGTATTGCTTCGCTTCGTCGCGCAGATTGTAAGCGAAGGAGCGGAGCGCCCATTTCGAGATGCCGTATACCCCGCCTTTGTCTTGACGGATTCCGGCGGTGGAACCGATGAGCACGATTCTGCCGTTTTTACTCTTTTGCAGGAGAGGGAAAATCTTGCGTACGAGGCGGTAATGTGCGACGACGTTTGCGTCGAGAATCGTGCGCAGCTCCTCCGGCGTCGCCTTCAATACCGAACGTGAAGTCTCACGATTTGGGAAGGCGGCAGCGTTCAGCACGATTCCGTCGAGCGGGAACTTCTCTTCGAAATAAGCGGTGAGATTATCCGAATCGGTTTCGTTTGTGATGTCTGCTGCGAATGTCTGGATGGTTTCCGGAGTGCTGGAAGGATTGGCTTCCAGCAGCTCTGATTTTGCTTTTTCAAGTGTGTCGGGATTTCTGCCGATGAGCAACAGCTTATGCCCATCCTTTACGAGCTTTTCCGCGGCTGCCCGACCAATACCGCGGCTTCCCCCGATAATAGCTATGTTCATTGGTATGTTCAGTCCTTTTAATCAATCTCTGTGCAGAATGGTATCCTTAACGTCCCAGCGAAGCGGCGGATAAGGAGTCTGGTCGCCGTAGCCAACGTCAACATATGTAACGAGACGGACATAATCGGGAACATTAAAGGTATTCTTCAGGCGATCGCAGAATTCCTGATTCGGGAATGTCAGCCATACGCCTTCAAGTCCGGCTGCATGAGCGGCAAGTACGATATTCTGTCCCGCAGCACCTGCGTCAAGCAGCTGGTTGCGAGTCGGAGTGCCATAGTTTGCACGGTAGCAGCGCATATCCTGGCAAATTACAAGGTGAATCGGACCGCCGGGAACGTCGCTTCCCTTGAAGAGACCCGGATGGTCCTTCTCTTTTACGATGAGGTAACGTATGGATTGCACGTTGCATCCATGTGCCGCCCAAAGTCCGGCTTCCAGTACCTTATCGAGAATTTCATCCGGAACATCTTCGTCTTTGAACTCTCTTACCGAACGGCGTTCCTTCACGATGGTGAAGAAATTGTCCTCCATCTCTTGTGTGACCGGAGTCGGCTTGTAGGGGGTGAGGTCGATGCTTTCGCCTTTTGACAGCTTTTCGGCAGCGTCAATTAAGAAGCTGGCATATTTGTATTCCGGAAGCTCTTCGGAAAGCCCTCTCTCTCTCCAAATGCGAAGCAGACGCTTTGTAAAATCCGCCTGTGTGGCGCTAAGCTGTTTGTTTCTGTATGCTGCCTGATAGGTCTGAATTTCGAGCGTATGGTGCGTTCTCTCACGAACACGTGCACGGAACTCTACTTCATCCATCTCAAGAAGCTGTTCGTCTGTAAACTTTACTTTGCTCTGCCAAATCTCTTTTAATTCCTCTTTCGGAAAATAATCCATACTTGTATCTCTGAACATCTTATAGCTTTCCTTTCAAACTTTAAAAAATGATTGATTTTATTAGGAGAATAAGGGGGTGGGGGAAACCGGTACTTGCTATGCAGGCCTCGATTTTTCCAAAAAGTTTTCCCGGCGAATGAATCGAATCTGTATTAGATATAGTATTCTGTATCTTCGCCCCTAGTGCTTCCTATTGTAATATCCGACATGATTGCCGATGCGACGTGGACCAGATAGGCATCGTTGCGGTTCCGCGGATAGGGTGCGGTGATCACGTATTCCTTCTGAATCTTGCCGGGACGCGGAGTGAGAAGTATCACTCTGTCTGCCAGATAAGTCGCTTCGTTGAGGTCATGCGTGATAAACAGCACGGTCTTTTTCTCCTCCTGACGGATTCGAATAAGCTCATCCTGGAGCGTGCAGCGTGTCAAGTGGTCGACCGCGCTGAAAGGTTCATCCATCAAAATTACCTTCGGATTCATGACCAGTGCTCTGGCGATGCCAGCTCTCTGTCTCATACCACCGGATAATTGTGAGGGATATTTGTTTTCAAAGCCGGAGAGGTTCATCATAGTGATGTACCTCTTCAGCCGTTCCTCCTGCTCCTGCTTTGGTACCCCGGCGATTTCCATGCCGAAGGCGATGTTTCTTTTGATTGTTCTCCACGGAAAGAGCGAGGCGTCCTGGAATACAACTCCGATATCGCGACTCGTGCTGTTGACCGCAACGTTGTCGAGCAGCACTTCACCGGAGGTGTGATCGAGCAATCCTGCTACTATTTCAAGCAGCGTGCTCTTGCCGCAGCCGGAAGGGCCAACTACACAGACAAACTCTCCGTCTTTGATTTCAAGATTGATGTTTTCAAGCGCATTCGTCGGCTCACCATCGCTGTTGATGTATGATTTATAGAGGTTGTTTATTTTAATTGTAGGCATGTTTGGTCCTTCCTGTTATTCTATGCTTATTCTGCGTAAGGGTCTGCAAGTCCAAGTTCTTCTGCTGCCTTTTCGGCAAAGGTATTGTTGATGATGCTGTCGAGGTTGTTGATATCTTCCTCAAGCCAGCCATAGCTTAAGAGGATATCCATCGAGGTTTCAACACGGTCGATCGGAATAACCGGATAGTCAAGCCATACGTCAATTTCCGACTCGACAGCGGTTCTCATAACCTCTTCTGTGGTGTTCATTTCCTTAGCCGCCCATGTAATAAACTCATCAAAATACTCGTTCTTTACCATTTCGTGAACTTTATAGTATGCGGTGATGAACTTTTGGAGGTCCTCGGGTCTGTTGTTGATGAAATCGTCTGATGCGATAATGGTACCGGTGTAGTAGTCCGGGATGTAGTCCCATGCACGACCGAGCACGTGTCCAGTTCCTTCTTCTTCTGCAAGTGCGGCGTAAGGGTTATGGATGATAGTCGCGTCAACTTCGCCGGAGACGAGGGTTGCATAAGCTGTCTGGTTTGTGCTGTTTGCAATCAGGGTTACTTCGTCTTCGGAAATATTGGCTGCTTCGAGCATCTTCAATACGGAAAGTCTCATTCCACCTGTGGTTGACGCTGTTCCGATGGTCTTGCCCTTGAGGTCGGCGAGAGACTGGATGTCGTTATTTGCAATCAGCCAGTAGCATCCGGAATATCTCCACATGTTGCCGACCAGCTTTGCGGGAACGCCGTTGTATATACCGACGATATAAGTATTGGGATCGCCGTCCGCAACGTCAATCTCACCACGTGAGAACAGGGAAAGAACGTCGGAAGAACCTACAATGTTATCAAATTTGATTCCTTCTGCTTCGTAAAATCCCTTTTCTATTGCGAAGTTGTTTACCGCACCGGTCATACCGGTTGTAAAACGGGAACGGATTACGATATAATCGCCATCTTCATCGCTTGTTTCTTTAGAGCCGCATGCAGACAAAACAAATATTGCCGCAATTGCCAGCAGGACAAGCAGAATTCTTTTTTTCATGGTAATTACCTCTTTTTCATGTAAATTAAAATGTATTATACTTTTCTCCACTTATGGCAGAAAATGTATTCGATTCCGGCGATAATTCTTACAAACAATACCGAAATCAGTGTGATCAGAATGATGATAAAGAACACTTTTGCGGTTGAAAGCGTACTCTGTGCCTGAGTCAGCAGGAAGCCGAGACCTTCACGCGCCGACTGCATTTCGGAGAATACAACGCCGGTGAGCGCGGTTGCCGCAGAGAGACGCAGACCGTTGAACATTGAGGGAAGCGCAGCGGGTATCATGACCTTGAAAACAAGCTGTGCTCTTGACGCTTCGAATACCCGTGCCACTTTCATATACTCAACCTTACATTGCTTTGCGCCGGTGACCGTGTTATACAGAATCGTGAAAATGCCGAACAGGAAGACGAGCAGCACTTTAGATTTGAAACCAATTCCCAGCCAAAGAATGAGCAGAGGCAGAATTGCCGTTTTCGGGATGGCCATGATCGCCGAGCAGAAAACGTTCATGTATTCCTCAAGCTTTGGGAAAAGCACCCACAGTAGACCGAGTACGATACCGGTCACTGCCGCTAAGGAATAGCCGGCGAAAACTTCCTCGAGCGTGACCAGCAGATGCGGCCACAGTGTGCCGTCCGTCATCATATTGATACCGCTTTTGACGATGTCGGTCGGCGTGGCCAAGAATACCTTACTAACTCTGCCGGTCGAAACGGCGATCTGCATATATGCCAGTATCAGGGCGACTGTCAGAATTTGCAGGAGGTTGATGTAGGTAAATTTTCTTTTATGCTTCTTCTGTTGTTTTTGTTCCATACGTAAACTTGCCTCCCTTTACTGCATTGCTTTCAAAGTATTCTCTTTCACAGCTCTGTCCTTCGACGATGACATTCTGAGTAATTCTATGCGAGAGGTGTTTGGTGAAATTCTCGATAGTAGTTGTATCGATTACATCGCAGTAGAAGGTGGCGAACTCCTGGAACCACGGATACTTCTTTACATATTCCCGCCAGATTACGGCGTATGGACAGTGGTCTTCGCCCCACTCGTGAATCCAGCCGCAGAACGGAAGGTCGGATACTTTTCTGAAGTTCTCCCTTGTATCGGTTGTCAGCCCTGCCGCGATAGCCTTTTCGCGGAGAGCATCCGAACGGTCGACCCCTTGCTCGAAAATTGTCTTTCTAACAAGATCTTTCGCTTTCTCTGCTCCGAATTCATCATAAAGTGTCTTTACAAAGTGAAAATAGAGCATTGCGAACTGTCTTGCTTCCAGTCTTATCTGGTCGACCATCAGGGCTCTGTCGACGGCGCCTTCAATTTTGTAGTTTTCTTTTCCCATGACTTAAACCATACCTTTCGTTCGGTTATCAGCCTTCCTCTACGGAGCTGAACTTATCTAAGAATTCAATATATTCTTCCTTATTCTTGAATATCGGCTTATAATTCTGTTTGAGCTGTTTGCCAAGCGCTGCGCCGTCCTTCAACAGACGATATGCGCTGAGGGCAAAGAGTTTTGCGGTCAGGATATATGCGGTATCTTCATCTACGACGGAGAAGGAAGTCTGATGCAGTCCGCCTGTAACGCCGCCGGTGCGGAAGGTAAGAACCGGGAGTAAATGCTGTACATCTCCTACATCGGTAGAACCCGCACTGTGTGCAGTCGGCTTAGCAATTCTCGGCTGCTCGCCGGCAACCTCTGTGATAATTTCAATCAATTCATCAGGGAAGCTCTGGGGCAGGGAGGGAAGATATCCGGGGGAAGTCTCAATCCGGTATCCAGCGCCCAGTGCAAATGCGCCTGCCTTGAATGAACGGTCAGTCTTGACAGCTGCATCACTGAAGGCTTCCTTGGTTTTGCCTCTGACGAGTGCTTCTATAACCACTTCATCGGGAATGACATTTACGAGGTCGCCGCCCTTTGTGATGATTGGGTGTACCCGTACGCTGTCCTCATCGCGGAAGGTCTTGTCGTTAAAAGCAAGTGCCTGCAGACCAATCGAAGCTGCGTCAAGTGCGTTGATTCCGGCATGGGGAGCTCCTGCGGCGTGCGCTGCCTTACCTTTAATCTTGATGACCTTTGCCACAAAACCGTTGTTGCTTCCGCTTCCGACGCCCAATCCTTCCGGAGAGGTATGGTGTGCGATTGCGACATCCACATCGTCAAATGCGCCTTCGCGAATCAGTTCGCACTTGCCGCCGCCGTATGCGATTTTTCCGGATGCGATTAAGGAATTCTTGAATTCAGCTTCGCCATATTCTTCTGCCGGTGTGGCGAGGAATACGAGCTGCCCATCAAGTTCTTTTGCGATTTCTTTATCCGAAAGTGCCAGCAGCGCGCCTACGACTCCCGCAAGCTGTGCATGGTGTCCACAGCAATGTGCACCGCCGGTTTCCGGATTGACGTCTTTATAAGTCGGTATCTTGAGTGCGTCGAGCTCACCGATTAAAGCAAGTGAGAAGTTATCTTTTTTGTCCTCATTCAAATATCCCTTGACTCCGGTGATTGCGAGTCCGTCGTCCACTTTGTCGAGGTGTGCATTCAAAACTTCTTTGAATTTTTCACTGGTGCGGAATTCCTTATATCCAAGTTCAGCATGATAAAAAATATCTCTGGCAAAGTCTATAATAAAATCCCGATTTTTATCTATTAGCTCTACGATTCTTTTTTCTGTTGCGTTCATATGATTTTTCCTTTCATATCCTCTTGAGGTTTCTGATGGCATTATATCACAAGATTTCGTAAATGTCTAATATCATATAGGAATAGTAGGATATAGATGAAATCTATGGATTCTTCTTGTAAGAATCCTGTAAAGTCGCAAAATGTTGCGATATTATTCTTGATAATTGGACATAAGCATGGTATAATTTAGTAGATTAACGTAAGTTTGACGAACTTCCGAAACTCACGTTGTAAAAAAGAACTGGAGAGGACGGCTATGGCTGTATCATATAACAAGCTCTGGAAATTACTTATTGACAGAAAAAATGAGCAAGGCGGATTTGCGTAAGGCGGCCAACATTGCTCCCAACACCATGACCAAGCTTCGCAGGGATGAAGGGGTTTCTCTTACCGTTCTCGGGCGGATTTGCACGGTTTTACAGGTCAATATCGGCGATGTGATGAACTTTGTGCCGGAAGAAAAAAAGGAGATATGGAATGAATAAGCAGCAGCTCGCGACGAAAATATGGGGAAGCCTTGTCCCAATTCATATGCAAAGGGAGAGATAGCATGAAAGTTGTATTACAGAATCTAACAAAAAAATTCCCGAGCCGCAGCAAAAAGACGCATGAAGAAGTTGTTGCGGTCAATGATTTCACTTTCGAAATTCCCGACGGCAAGTTAATCGGCTTACTCGGGCCTTCCGGATGCGGGAAAAGCACAACGCTTAACTTGATATGCGGCCTTCAGAAGCCGACCAGCGGCAAGATTTTCTTCGGTGACGATGACGTCACTGAGCTGCCTCCGGAAAACAGAGGCGTCGGGCTGGTGTTCCAGAATTATGCTCTTTATCCTCATCTGACCGTCAAGCAGAATATCCTGTTCCCGCTTCAGAACCTGAGGGGTGCGGACAAGCTGCCGAAGTCCGAAATGCTCAAGAAAGCATACGATATTGCCAAGCTCGTTCAGATTGACGAATTGATGGACCGTAAGCCAAGTGAGCTTTCCGGCGGTCAGCAGCAGCGTGTGGCTATTGCCCGTGCTCTGGTGAAGATGCCCCGTGTGCTTCTGCTGGACGAGCCCCTTTCCAATCTTGACGCTCGCTTGAGATTACAGACAAGAGAGGAAATCAGGAGAATCCAAAGAGAGACGCAGATTACCACCGTCTTCGTGACCCACGACCAAGATGAAGCGATGAGCATTTCCGATATGATTGTCGTGATGAAGTCCGGTATCGTCCAGCAGATTGGCAAGCCGCAGGATGTCTACGACAGCCCGGTCAACCTGTTCGTTGCAAAGTTTCTTGGGACGCCCCCTATCAACGTCTTTACCGGGGAGGTCAGGGACAACAAATTGTACATAGGAGCCGACGGCTTTCTTGACGTCAAGGGTGTTTCCAATCAGGAGGTGTATGTGGGCATCCGGCCGGAAGGCTTTATCCTACGGGAGGATGGTCCGCTCTGCTGCACGCTCAGCGCTGTAGAGGTCATGGGCCGGGACAGCAGTATCGTCTCTACCCACGAATTTTCTATAGGTCCAACGATACGCTCCATTATCAGTGCGGAGAATATCGTAAATCTCGGGTCCCAGACAGTTCGTTTTGCCGTCAAACCGAACAAGGTCTTTATTTTCAATAAGGAAACCGAAGAACGAGTTTACTTCGACGTGAATTGAGAGGGCGGGAGGAGAAAATGGATAACAGAAATATAAAAGGCTGGCTGTATCTTTTACCAGCGGTTCTTTTTCTGGGTCTTTTCATGGTATATCCTTTGGTTGACGTTTTTGTGTATTCCTTTGAGGAAGGGTATAACTCCGCATCCCAGACTTTTTTCGGCGTCGGACCATATAACTATTCCTACGTGCTGCATGACCCTTACTTCCTGCAAGCGGTAAAAAATACTTTTATATTGGTCATTATCACCGTACCGCTCTCTACGGGCATTGCTTTGCTGATTTCCGTCGGGCTGAATTCGATTAAACCTCTCAGAAATCTGTACCAGACGGTTTACTTCCTGCCGTATGTGACCAATACGCTGGCTGTCGGCTTAGTCTTCATGATTCTGTTCAAAAAGACAGCGTACAGCGATGGTCTTGTGAATCTGCTCATCAACTGGTTCGGCGGAAATTCGGTCGATTTTATCGACGGACCGTATTGGGCAAAAATGTTCGTTTTGTGCTTCTATACCATATGGGTCGTCATGCCGTTTAAAATTTTAATTCTGACAAGCGCTTTGTCATCCGTCAAGCAGGATTATTACAACGCCGCAAAGATTGACGGAACATCGAGATTCAGAATATTCACAAAAATTACGCTGCCCATGATTTCCCCGATGATTTTCTATTTGGTTATCACGGGCTTTATCGGCGCTTTCAAGGCATACAGCGATGCAGTTGCCTTATTCGGTACCGATTTGAACGCGGCGGGAATGAATACGATTGTCGGCTATGTTTACGATATGCTGTACGGCGACAGCGGCGGCTATCCGTCTTATGCCTCGGCTGCCGCGATACTGTTGTTTGCCATTGTCCTGACTATAACGTGTATCAACTTATTGCTCAGCAAGAAACATGTTCATTATTAAAGAGGATAAAAGAATTATGGGGAAGCAAGTTAATTTTGAGAAAATCGAAAAGTCTGCCAAAGCCCGGAAAACGGTCATCAACATAATCACCTATGCACTGCTGACCTTTTGGGCAGTTATGGTGTTGTTTCCTTTTTATTGGATGGTTCTGACGTCCGTAAAAAGCTATAGCGGATACAACTCGGAATATATTCCGAAATTTTTTACCCTGTCGCCAACTTTGCAGAATTACGCGGACGCGTTTACCGCAGTACCGCTCGCAAAATATTTTTTGAATACCCTTATCTTTACCGTTGCAACCACAGCCATTATGCTGGCGGTGATTATCCCCGCTGCCTTTGCCTTCGCCAGACTTAATTTCAGAGGGAAAAATATTGCGTTTACCTTTTTTCTCTCACTGATGATGATACCGAACGAGCTGGTGATTATCACAAACTATACGACCATTACCAATTTGGATATGCGCAATACGTTTGCGGGGCTGATTCTTCCGTCTGTCATGTCTGTTTTCTACATTTATTTACTAAAAGAGAATTTCGCGCAGATACCGGACGAGCTGTATTATGCGGCCAAGGTCGACGGAACGTCCGATATGAAATATCTGCTGAAGGTCATGCTGCCTATCTGCAAACCCACGCTTGTGACAATCACGATATTGAAGGTCATCGAGTGTTGGAATTCTTACGTATGGCCTCGGCTAATCACCGATGATGAAGCGTATTTTCTGGTCTCAAACGGCATTCAGGAAATCCGTGAAAACGGATTCGGCCGCGAAAATATTCCGGCGATGATGGCGGCGGTCGTGGTGATTTCCGTTCCTTTGGTCGTCCTGTTCCTGATATTCCGCAAAAAGGTAATGGCCGGTGTGGCAAGAGGAGGAACAAAAGGATGAGCAGAATATGGAAAAGAATATCGTCCTTCCTGCTGGTATTGGTTGTCATCAGCTCCTCGGCACTTACCGGATGTCACGGTTCAAAAGGACTGGACGCTTTTGAAATGCCGGAGGAGTTCGATCTGTCAAGAGAGTATGAAATTACCTTCTGGGCGAAAAACGATACCAACAAGACGCAGACCCTCATCTACCAGAAAGCAATCGACGATTTTGAAGCGCTGTATCCGAATATCACCGTGAATCTGCGTCTGTATACGGATTACAGCAAGATTTACAACGACGTTATCACGAATATTTCCACAGGAACGACCCCGAACGTCTGCATTACATATCCTGACCATATTGCGACGTATCTGACGGGTACGAATATTGTGGTCCCTCTGAATGAGCTGTTTGCCGACGCCCAATACGGTCTCGGCGGGAGCGAAGTCAGATTTGATTCCCCGACGCAGGAGGAAATCATCCCGCAGTTTTTGGAGGAATGCAAATTCGGCGGCTATTATTATGCGCTTCCTTTCATGCGCTCGTCGGAAGCTTGTTATGTAAACAAAACGTATGTGGAGGCCTTGGGATACACTTTGCCGGACGTTCTTACATGGGATTTTATCTGGGAGGTTTCCGAGGCGGCAATGGCGCAGGATGATGAGGGCAATTTCCTGCTCAACGGTCAAAAAGTCATGCTGCCCTTTATTTATAAGTCTACCGACAACATGATGATTCAGATGCTCAGGCAAAAAGGCGCCGGATATTCCACCGACAGCGGGGAAATTCTGATTTTCAACGATACTACGAAGGAATTGCTGTATACGATTGCCGAGCACGCAAAAAACGGTGCTTTTTCCACTTTCAAAATTTCCAGCTATCCCGCCAACTTTCTGGACGCCGGTCAATGTGTGTTTGCAATAGATTCCACAGCCGGTGCGACTTGGATGGGAACGTATGCACCGCTTTCCGATATCAGCGCGGACAGTATTGTGGAATTTGAGACCGAAGTTATGATGATTCCTCAGTTTGATACGGAAAATCCACAGATGATATCCCAGGGTCCTTCTGTTTGTGTGTTCAATAAGGAAGACCCGCAGGAAGTCCTAGCGTCGTGGCTTTTTACCCAATACTTATTGACCAATGAAGTTCAGATCGCCTACTCAGAAACGGAAGGCTATGTTCCCGTCACAGCGAAGGCACAGAATTCAGCCGAATACCAGGATTATTTATCCAGATGCGGCGAGGACAATACCACGTATTACGACATCAAGATAAAAGCGGCGCAATTGCTGTTAGACAACGTCAATTATACGTTTGTGACGCCGGTATTCAACGGTTCGGCGTCGCTCCGCGACGCGGCTGGGCAGTTGATTGAAAACGTTACGAAATCCGTCAGAAGAAAAGAGGAGGTCAATGACGAGTACATTGAGAATCTTTATGATGACATCACATCTTTGTATCGTTTGAATCAAATCGGAAGTCAGAGCGGCTTCATAGCCGGCGGCAAAGCCGATTTAGGGGAACTTCCGAAAACGTCGGTGATTTTGTTATCGGCATTAGCCGGCGCATGGATTTTGATTGCCTTGTATGTTGCGGCTGGAGCAATAAAAAATATAAAAAAGATAAAAAATAAATCTGAAAAATATTGACTTATTTCCATTTTTATGTATAATAAGATTGGGTGTTAAAAATTAACTAAACCTAAAATTAAGGAGAATAAATAGAAATGAAAAAGATTATAGCTTTATTTTTAACTCTTACGCTTGCATTGACTTTCCTTGCAAGCTGTTCTGAGTCCAGAAGCAACGAGACTGCCGGAAACGATGATGCTGCCGATGTGAAATCCGAAGGCGTTATGACCTATGCGGAATATATAGCAGCAGATGTTGATACTGAGGTTGTAATTGAAACCTACGTTCAGGCAAAGCAGTCCTGGTGGGATAACACAGCTACTGTTTATACACAGGACAAGGACGGCGCATATTTCTTATACAACATGACCTGCTCTGAAGAAGATTATGCAAAGCTGACTGCCGGAACAAAAATCAAAGTTACGGGCTACAAATCAGAATGGTCCGGTGAGGTTGAGATTATTGATGCAACCTTCGAATTTGAAGATGGCAGCTATGTTGCTCCGGCACTGGATGTTACATCGCTGCTCGGCACAGATGATCTGATTAAGCATATGAATGAATTTGTATCGTTCAAGGGCATGACGGTTGAAGCAGCCGGTCAGGATGAAAGCGGAAATGACGTAGCGTTCTTATACGGTTGGGACGGCTCCGGCGAAGACGGCGGCGACCTGTACTTCAATGTTTCGCTGAACGGCACAACATACACATTCACAGTTAGATCTTATCTGTGCGACAATACGACAGATGTATACGCTGCAGTAAAAGCGCTGAACATTGGTGACACGATTGACCTCGAAGGCTTCCTGTATTGGTATGAAGGCGTTAACCCGCATATTACGTCTGTAACAGCGGCAAACTAACAAACAGTCATTTTGGGAATCACCTCGAAAGAGGTGGTTCTTTTTTTCTCTGGAGGCTGCGTACAGGGAAGTATATGCCGTTTGCGTGCCAAAATGGTTGCGGCAGAAGGACTGACTTTCATGTGGAAATGAGGATGATGACATGCGACAAACGGTATGGAATTCTTGACATGATAAGTTAGGATTGATGTAATAAAAGTAGCGAATTTTATTTATTAACGTGAGTTCGACGTGAAAATACTTTTTGAGATATTTTATAGCCTACCCCCTTTCAAAAAACTTTTCCCCGAGAACCATCCAACTCACGTTTATTTGCTGTGATAACATCAAATGTTATCACAAGCCCCGACTTTATCCTATGGAGGTTGCGATGAAATTTATCCTTCAGCGCATAAAGAAGCATTTGGGAATGTTTCTGATTGCAATTAGTTTTTTAACAATCGAAGCAATGGCTGATTTGCTGCAGCCCTCGTTGATGTCCAACATCGTCGATGAGGGAATCAAAAACCAGAATACACGTCTGATATGGACATACGGCGGTATGATGCTGGGCGTAGCCATGATTGGCGCGTTGGGCGCAGTCATGCGGAATATTTATGCGAGCCGTACCTCACAGCTGATTGGAAGGGAGCTGCACAGCGAGTTGTATCAAAAGGTGCAGACCCTTTCTTTTGAAAATATAGACCGCTTGCGGCCGGCATCCCTGATTACCCGTATTACCAACGACGTAACGCAAATGCAGAATTTCATCAACGGCTGTATGCGAATCATGGTCAAAGCGCCGATTACATGTGTCGGGGCAATTATATTAATCATTGTGCAAACACCGGAGCTGCTGCCTATTATGGCGGTCATTGTAGTCATTTCTTCCTGTCTGGTTCTTGGAAATATGAAGCTGGGACATCCCCGTTTTCAGCGGTTACAGCTTAAATTGGACCGCCTGAATGACGTAAGCCAAGAATTTCTGACCTCAATCCGAGTGGTAAAGGCCTTCGGCGGCGAGCAGCAGGAGAGTGAAAAATTCAGTCAGGCAGCGGATGATTTGGCATGGGCAGGAACTTCCGCTACGCGCGTAATGGCTATCTTTGGCCCGCTTATCAATCTGACCGTGAACTTGGGCATCGTTTTTTTGTTGGCGATTTCCGGTTATCAGGGCAGCATCCCCATCGGGAAAGTTATGGCTTCTGTCAACTATATGACACAGGTGCTCTTTGCGCTGGGCATGGTATCCAATATTCTGAATATGGCGGTGCGCGCCAGCGCGTCAGCGGGACGTGTGGAGGAGATTTTGCTGGAAGAACCTGCGCAGAAATCCCCTGAACATCCCATACAGGTCGATGTGCAGGGAAACATCCGTTTTTCCGACGTTTCCTTCTGTTACGCGGAGGCGGCGCGTCCTTCTCTTACCCATATTTCGCTGGATATTCAAGCCGGTGAGACAATCGGCATTATCGGTGCTACCGGCTCCGGCAAAACGACATTAGTCAATCTGGTGCCCCGCTTTTACGATGTTACCGAAGGCGCTTTGTTCGTTGATGGTGTGAATGTAAACGATATGGATGAAGCGGTGCTTCGCAATGTCATTGCAGTCGTTCCACAGAAGGCGCTCCTGTTCTCCGGAACGGTGGAATACAATCTGCGGTGGGGAAAGGACGACGCGACGGAGGAGGAAATCCGGCAGGCAGCAGAGGTCGCCTGTGCGGATACGTTTATCAAGCAGCTGACAGATGGGTACCAGACAGAGTTGGGACAAGCCGGCGTAAATCTGTCCGGCGGTCAAAAGCAGCGACTTTCCATTGCGCGGGCATTGATACGAAAACCCAAAATTTTGATTCTGGACGACTGTACCAGTGCACTGGATGCTTATACGGAGGCCAAAGTTTTAAATGGTCTGCGGAACCTTTCCGGGCAAATAACCGTACTTCTGATTAGCCAGCGGATTTCGACCGTGCGAAAGGCGGACCGGATTCTCTGTATGGAGGATGGGAAAGTGGTCGGCTATGGCAGTCATCAGGAGCTGATGGAAAACTGCAAACTGTATCAACAAATTTATCAATCTCAGATTGGAGGCGGAGAAAATGGCTGAGAAACGTCAAGAAGCGCCTGCTTCGGGAATCGGCGCGCAAAGACTGCAGGCGGCGGTGAAGCCCAAAAATATGAAAGGGACGTTGAGCAGGCTTTGGAAACTGACCTCCGGACATGCACACGGTCTCGTATGGATTCTGCTGTTTTCTGCCCTGGCCTCCGTATCGGCGATTTTATCTCCCTATGTAATTGGTAAAGTGGTTGACCGGGTTGACACGGGAAATCCCTTTCTGTTCTTGCTGATTTTGCTCGCGGGAATCTATGCTTGCGATTGGCTTTCCAGATTCATGCAGCAGTTTTTGATGGCGAGCGTAGGCCAGCGCCTCGTATCACATATTCGCAAGGAACTCTTTGATAAGATGAAGCAGCTCCCGCTTGCATATTTCGATAAAAACGCGCACGGGGATTTGATGAGCCGCTTAACCAATGACGTAGACAACATCAGTACCACGATTTCGGATTCGCTGACGCAGTTGATGATGCTCGGCTTTACTATCATAGGGGTACTGAGCATCATGCTGTATCTGAACGTCGTGCTGACGCTGGTTTCTCTGGTTTCTGTCCTGTTGGTCTTTTTGTTGACGCGAATCATTACAAGCCGTACGCGCAAGCTCTTCCGCCAGCAGCAGGAGTATTTGGGACGGATGAACGGCGAAATCGAGGAAGGCATTTCCGGTCTGACTATGGTCAAGGCTTACGGCCGGGAACAGGCGATGTTTGAGCGTTTTGAAAAAGAAAATGAAGGCTTATGCAAGGTTGGTACACAGGCCCTCATCTGGTCGGGTTATTTGATGCCGATTATGAACGTAATCAACAATTTAAGCTATCTGGCGGTCGCTACGGTGAGCGGTCTGATGGCTGCGGAGGGATTGGTTTCGCTCAGCATCGTATCCAGTTTTGTGCTGTACTGCCGCCAATTGAGCCGTCCTTTTCTGGATATTGCCAGCATCTACAATACATTCCAGACGGCGGTAGCGGGAGCAGAGCGCATTTTCGTGATTTTCGACGAAGCGCCGGAGCCTGCCGATACACCGGAATCGATATCCGTAGAAAAGTTTAAAGGCAGAATTCAATTTGACCATGTAAAGTTTGGATATGAGCCGGAGCGTCTCATTTTGAAGGATCTGAATCTGGACGTAGCGCCGGGCACAAAGGTCGCCATTGTAGGGGAAACCGGCGCCGGAAAGACGACGATTATCAATCTGCTGCCGCGGTTCTATGATGTTACCGAAGGGCGGATACTGCTGGATGGCAGAGATTTAAGGGATTATCAGAGACGAAATCTCAGGAGCGCATTTGGCATCGTGCTTCAGGACACGGCGCTATTCCACATGAGCGTTCTGGAAAATATCCGTTATGGGCATTCGGAAGCATCTAGAGAACAAGTGGAGGCGGCGGCAAAGGCGGCGGGAGCAGACAGCATGATTCGTCGTCTTCCGCATGGGTACGATACGATTTTAGGGGAAGGGGGCAGTGTCCTCAGCCAAGGCGAGCGTCAGCTTATTACTATTGCGAGAGCCATGCTGGCGGATGCGCCCATTCTTATCCTTGATGAAGCTACCAGTTCAGTAGATACCGTGACCGAGCAGAAAATCCGCCGTGCAATGCTGGCGATGACGGAGGGTCGAACCTCGTTCATTATTGCACACCGCCTTTCTACCATTCGCGATTCCGACGTGATTATCCTATTGGACCACGGTAAAGTGATAGAGATGGGCAACCACGAAGAACTGATGGCGCTCAACGGTCAATATGCAGGCTTATACCGCACACAGACAGGCGTGTGAGCGCTGCAGGAGAATTTTGATGAAAAAAGGGTACTTTTTCAAAAGTACCCTTTTTAAAACTTTTAAAATATGATAACGTGAGCTTAATAAGTTCTTGGGGGAAGCTTTTTGATATAAAGCATCTCTCCGTCAAACTCACGTTACTCACGTTATAAAATCAAAATCATTTGTGATGAACCGCAGCTTCGAGCCTTGTGAGCGCTTCCTCTAGCGTGCGTGTGGTGCAGGCTAAAACGACCCGCTGGAACATTGCGGATTTCCTTCCGAAAATATGACCGGCATCCAGCCAAAGTCCTGCTTTGTTCACGACAAGGTCGTTTAACTCCTTACGGTCCAGGTTCAGTCCGGAACAGTCCAACCAAGCAAAATAGGTTCCTTCTGGTTCGACGAGCTTGATTTCCGGGATTTTTTCCTGTAAAAATCTGCGCAGGAAGTCCAGATTGCCGCGAAGGTATTTCTTACACTGCGCGAGCCACTCCTCGCCGTTTGCGTATGCGGCCTCGGCTGCAACCAAGCCGAGAGAGTTGAGCTGGGAATACCCGCTGCGGTCAATTTCTTTTTGGAATTTCTGCCGTATTTTTTCGTTGGGTATCCAAATATTCGAAACCTGCAATCCGGCAAGGTTGAAGCTCTTGCTAGGGGCAGTACAGATGATGCACTGATTCTCCAGCTCCGGGCAGGCGGCGGCGAAAATCGTGTGCGGATGCTCCGGAAATGCAAAATCACAGTGAATTTCATCGGAAATCACGAAGATTCCGTATTTCGCGCAAATTTCCCCAACCCTTTGAAGCTCCTCTTTCGTCCAAATACGTCCAACAGGATTGTGCGGCGAACAGAGAATAAATAATTTTACATGATTGTCTTTGATTTTTGCCTCAAAATCGGCAAAATCAATCTCGTAGTGCCCGTCTTGATATAACAGCTCGTTTTCGACAAGATTACGGTCGTTGTCACGCACGACGGAGGAAAAAGGATAATACACCGGCGGTTGAATCAGTACGCTGTCACTGGGCTCTGTCAAGGCACGAACTGCCATAGCCAGCGCATACACCACGCCCGGCGTTTTTACAAGCCATTCGGATTTTGTCTCCCAGTCGAAGTGCTTACTGAACCATTCGGCAACTGTCTGATAATACGAATCCTTTACCTCGCTGTAGCCGAAAATCCCGTGGTCGACAGCCTTATGTAAAGCGTCCAGCACCGGCTGTGATGTGGGGAAATCCATATCCGCTACCCATAACGGAAGCACATCGTCGGGATATCCCCGCTCTTTTGCAAAATCGTATTTTAGACTGTTGGTACCCAAACGAGAGGGAACATCGTCGAAGTGATAATTTGCCACTTTATTAATCCTCCAGCGCCTGTTTTAAATCGGAGATAATGTCATCTACATTCTCCAAACCTACGGACAACCGCAGCAGCGTTTCGGTGATTCCAAGATGCTCGCGCATTTTCTGAGGCACATCGGGGTGAGTCTGAAGAGACGGGTAAGTGAGCAGAGACTCCGTCCCGCCAAGGCTCTCCGCAAAGGTGATGATTTTTACCTTTTCCAGAATTTGCAGAGCGGTTTCCGCACTGTCTGTATGGAAAGAAATCATGCTGCCAAAGCCGCTGGTCTGACTTGCGTTGATTTCATATCCGGGATGCTCCTTGAGTCCGGGATAGAATACTTTGGTGATTTGCGGCTGGGTAAGCAGCCAGTTTGCAATTTTGAGCGCGTTTTCCTGCTGACGCTCCATACGCACGGCAAGAGTTTTGATTCCGCGCATGACAAGCCAGCTGTCAAAAGGAGCCAGCACGCCGCCTGTGGTTTTTGCAAGGAGACGAATTTTTGCAGCAAGCTCCGAATCTTTCAATGACAGAAATCCGGCGATAGTGTCATTGTGTCCGGACAGGAATTTGCTGCCGCTGTGAATTACGATATCCGCTCCCAGGGACAGCGGGTTCTGGAAATACGGTGAAAGGAATGTGTTATCCACGATTAACAGAGCTCCGTGCTCGTGCGCCAGCTTTGCGCAGCTGCGCAGGTCGGTGATATTCATCATCGGATTGCTCGGAGTTTCTACATAGATTGCTTTGGTGTTGGGAAGAATCGCATCAGCGAGGTTTTGCAGATTGGTGGTGTCCACATAGTCTATGCTCAAGCCGTTCTTTTTGCAGATCAGATTATGCAGACGGATGACGCCGCCGTACAAATCCTCCGAGCAAATGATGTGGTCACCGGGAGAGAACAATTCAAAACAAGTGGTGATGGCCGCCATACCGGAAGAAAAGGCGGTTGTATCTACCGCGCCTTCCAGCGCGGAGACGACTTCCTCCAGCCGCTGACGGGTGGGGTTGGATTCTCTCGTATAGTCGAAACCGCTTTCATTATGTCCCGGTTTAATATGGCTGAAAGAAGCCGTTTGATAGATTGGAAAACTAATGGCACGGGTTTCCTCGCGCAGAGATGCGGAAGGATTGCCGTGAATACATCGGGTTTCAAATTGTTCTTTCATCGTCAATTTACTCCTTGCGTTTATATACTTAGTATAACATTATGTGAGCTGAGGGAGGGCGCTTTTGGGAAAAGCAGTGTCCCCTTCGTAAAAAATCTTTGAACTGTTGCAAGGGCCTGCGTTCCGTGCAATTTAATAATTTAACAAAGTGTGAGTTTAGCTCTCCTTAAAATCAATGCTCACCTTTGTAGGGCGGGCAGTAAAGCAGCGAGCAAGCTTTTGTAAAACTCCTATTTGTAACGCGCCTGTAGTTCTTTAGATTTGCTTTTTTTAACTCAATAGCTATACCAATTATAATATAAAAGGAGCTATTTGTCCAATAACATATAGATATAGTGGGGTATAGAATGAATCTATAGTCTTTTAGGATTCGCTTTTCCCAACATATTGCTTGAGGTATGTTTGAATCTCGTTGATGTAAAGTTCGCCAAGTCGGCTGAGCTGCATATTCTTTTTCTGGATATACCCGATTTCCATTATGTCATTTTGATTGTCTCCATCCGCTTCGAAGGGGACGGCGGCGTAGTCTGTGCCGTTCAGCTCCTCGCAGATGATGCCGGAGCAGAGGGTATATCCGTTCAGACCAATCATCAGATTCAGCATCGTAGCACGGTCGTTGGCTTTAATGATGCGGGGATATTCGTTGGTACTGAGGATTTCTTCTGCGTAATAAAAAGAGCCGCTTTCTCCCTGCTCAAAGGAGAGACATGGATAATCCGCCAATTGTGAAAAACGAATGGATTGGCAGTTTGCCAGCGGATGACCTTTCCAGAGATATACATAGGCATCGCAGGTGGTCAGCCTATGAAACTCCAGACCGTTGGAATGGAGCATTTTGGTGATAATCTTTCGGTTGAACTCGCTTAAATAAATGATGCCGAGTTCACTTCTTGAGGTATTGACATCTTCTATGACCTCTCGCGTTTTGGTTTCGCGGATTGCAAATTCATATTCCGCCGTATCAAATTTTTTCACCAGCTCCACAAAGCTCTTTACAGCGAAAGAATAGTGCTGCGTGGAAATGCCGAATTTCTTTTTCAGGGTGCCGTTCTTTCCGTACTTGTCCAAAAGAAATTCATACTGCTGATATAACTGGCGGGCATAGGAGATAAACTCAATGCCGTCGTTGGTGAGCGTCACACCTTTTCCGCTGCGATAAAATATCACAATGCCAAGCTCTTTTTCCAACTCCTTAATCGCGCTGGTCAGCGACGGCTGAGCAATGTATAAAATTTCAGAGGCTTTATTGAGAGAGCCCATTTCAGAGATTGTGATTACATAATGAAGCTGTTGCAATGTCATGATTGTTCTCCTTATTTTCAGTATGAGGGAATCGCGCGGCGTCCCTACGGGCAGCGTGGGCAATATTTTCAACCGATTAATCCTATGTGTTCTATAGGTTTTTTGTATTATAGCGCAAAAGTGCGTTTTTGTCAATAGACTGTTTCCATTGCCGCAGGATACAGCGTATCTTTTTTCGAGAAGGGAGCGAGGGGAGACCGGCGGGATACCTTTCTCTAAAATTGTGGTAAAAAATCCCATTGATAAATAATTAAATAATATTGATAAATAATATTCTAAAATTACGAATAAATTCTCATTTACCTATTGCAATTGGCCGCTAACCGTGATATAATTTACGTTACGCGGATGAAAAATTTTACATCCTGGATATACATCATGAAAGGGAGTACATGCAATGACTCATAACACAAACGCGAGTAAGAAGTCGCTGGCCGCACTGCTTATCCTCGCACTCGCACTTCAGTTGATGCCCGCTGTGGTATCGGCAGAAGAGGAAGCGGCTGAGGCTGCAGTTGAAACTCCAGCTGCTGCTATATTCGAAAATGTTTCGGAAAATGGGGAGGATATGATTTCTCTTTCCGAAGCACGCGAATACAAGGCGATGATTCCTGTTGATGGTGATGTTGATATCACCGCTGTTGAATGGACCTTAACCAGAAACGAAGAAAAGCCTTATAACGACGCTGAAAAGTATCCGAACCAGATGATGGGCGGTGCTCTTACCGAATGGGTGGCAAGCAACGGAGAAGCATTCTTCAGCGAAGTCACCACCACTATCGAAAATATCGACGGTCAGAATTATGTTGTCGCACAGTTCAGCAATGATTCGTATTTCTACGGCAGAGACGGCAGCCCGGACTATAGTGCGCCCCACGCAAACGGCGGTTCCTACCTTGACGCCTGCGGCTGGTTCACTCTGACCGCTTCCGTTGACGGCGAGATTCTCGGCAGCGTAGAGGTTAAGATTACCCCTTACGACGACTTCCATACCATGACGGAAATTTATGACGAAGTCGATGCTATGGTTGACTATGCCGCAGAAAATACCAGCCTTTACGCAGAACGCTTCTCCATGGGTACATCCTCTGGTGAAATCTATGAGCCCATGGATATGCCTTACATCATCGTTGCAGACGACGCCTCCTCCGTATCGGCGTGGCTTGCTTTTACCGAACAGGCGGAATCCAACCCCACTCAGACCCTCGCGGACATGGAAGCCGGCGTATATGACGACCTCCGTGTTCCCGTTATGTTCTCCAACATTCACGCAAACGAAGTGGCAGCCGTTGACGGTATCATCGACTTCGGTTGGATGCTTCTTGAGGCAGCAGCCGGCGACGGTGTTCTTACCTACAACAAGCTGACCGGCCTTACAGCTGAAGGGGAAGCACAGCTAGCTGCTGAAATGGAAGAGCAGGGCATGAATGTGCCGGACCTCATTGCTGATATGACGGAATACCTTGGCTTTATCAAGGCCGGCAACAGCGCATCCGGCATCGTTGACCTCGATAAGTATTACGAACAGGAAGAAATTACGGTTAACGTAAGCGAAATGCTTGAAGATGTATTCTTTATCCTCGTTCCCGAAGAAAACGTAGAAGGCCGCGAATATGTGACCCGTTACGCATCTACCGGTTACGACCTCAACCGTGATAACTCCTTCCAGACCACCGCGGAAACGCAGAATATGCAGAAGCTCATCGGTACCTTCAACCCGGTTTCCCTGACCGAGTTCCACGGTCGTGTCAGCACATTCCAGTGCGAGCCCTGCGACCCGCCGCATGAGCCTAACTTCGAGTATGACCTCCTCGCTGAACACTTGATATACGGCGGTGAAGCGCTGGGTATCGCGGCTGTAGCAAACAACGATACATATAACAGCTACGTTATCCCGCAGCGCGACTACCTCTACTCTACAACAGATGAAGAGGGCAACGTAGTTCCTTATTGGGAACCATGGGACGATATGTCCACCTCTTATACTCCTCAGTTTGCTATGCTCCATGGCACAGTCTCTTACACCGTTGAGCTCCCCGGATATAATGACGCTGGCGCCGCTCTCGTTCAGTATGGCTGCCTTGGCCAGTCCAATTATATAGCAGGCGAAAAGCTCGGTTATCTGACCGCTCAGGTTAAGATTTTCGAACGCGGTGTGACCAACGCCAATTCCGACGCATATGAGCTCGTAGGTCAGTGGTTCACCGACCAGTATGACAACGAAGGCGCTGAAATGGAGCTCTTCCGCCCTGAGTACGACGGCGAAGGCCAGAACGGCAACTTCTATCCCGAATGCTACATCATCCCGCTGGACGCTGTAAACCAGACCAACCTTCAGGCTGCCAACGACATGATGGAATGGCTCTCCCGCAACGACGTTAAGATTCTTGTTACCGAATCTGAAGTAGAATATGACGGCGTTACCTATCCCGCAGGCACAATGATCATCTCTATGTACCAGGCAAAGCGTTCTGTAGCAAACGGCGCTCTTTATGATGGTACTCTCATCCAGCAGTGGACTGACCTCTATTCCGAAGGCGTCACAACATTTGGTGAGACCCGCGGCTTTGACGTTGTTGTTGTTGCAGAACCCGCAGCATACGAAGCGATTGCAGCAGTATGCGGCGATTGGATGGATTATGAGGATTGCCTCGCATACCTCGCCGACGTGACTTCCGCATTTGACGGCAAGACCGGAGACCAGGTAATCATCTCCAACGCATCCGAAGACTCCACCGCAGCTGTGAATGCGCTCCTCAAGGCGGGGGAAACAGTCGCTATGGTAACAGACGAAACAAGCGAATATTATGCTGACTTCGTATGTTCCTACGACGCATGGCTCACCGTAGCAGACGAATATATCCTGACCGGTACCGGAATCTCTTATGACGAAGTTCCCACCGCTCAGATTATCACAAAGGCTCCTACCGTTTATATCACCGGCGAAACTTCTGCTGAGAGCGAGTCCGGCTTTGTATACACCGCACGTGTTACAAATCAAAACTGGAACTATGACCGCCTTGCTATGGAACTGATGAACTTTGACGTGACCAGCGATGTTCTCGCAGCTGACGCCATTGTTGGCGCAAGCGCTCCGTCAGAAGACGCAATCGCAGCCATCAAAACCGGCACACCTTATATAGGCTACAGCTCCAAGGGCGGCCAGGGCGGCGGCGTCCTCGGCGATATGCTCGTTCGTGACTCCGCATATGGTATGGACTGTCTCGCATACGTTACATATCCTACCACAAGCCTTGTAAACGCAAGCTACATCATGGACGGTGACGATGTTCTCTACGGTTACGGTGTAGGCTATTACAGCGTAATACCGGAAGGTGCAGCCGTTCTTGTTCAGATGGACGGCGCTCGTGAACCCACTGAAGGCTTTATCCAGTCAATCACAGAAGAACAGGCAGCTGCATGCGAAGCATACCTGAATGATTCGGTACAGGGTATCGCATATAACGGCACAGACGCAGAGGGCAACCTTGTAAACATGGTACTCTTTGCAAACTCCCTCACCAATAAGATTCACCAGCGTGATGAATATGCCTACATCAGCAACTTTATCTTCTCTAATCTTCTCGGTGATGCTTACGTAGCTGAGGCGCCTGTGGTTGAAGAAACTGTTGAGGTTGAAGAAGAAACTGTTGAGGTTGAAGAAGAAGCTGTCGAAGTTGAAGTTGAAGAAACCGTTGTCTTCAGCATTCCTGATCCCCACATTCTTCACTTCGTTAATAAGGCTTTGGATAAATAATCATTCTTACGAAGTTATTCCATAGAGAATTCGATAAGAAAAACGTCCTCTTTCAGAAAGAGGACGTTTTCTTTATATATCAAGCTGTCTTTACCAAATTTTTTCAGTTTCATCCGCTGTAGGTCCGTGGACGACAAGAACATCCTCTCCGTTTTCACGGGGTACAAATTCTGCCCAGTCTACGCATGTCATGCGCGGATGAATTTCCGTCAGACTCCGGTGACAATGGTATACGCAAATCAGGCGGCTGCCATCCTTTGACGTAGTAAAACTGTGGTGCCCTGTACCGTATACGCGCTCTGATTTATGTAGAATGGGATTGCCCTCGTATTTGCGAAACGGCCCCAAAGGAGAGTCGGAAACCGCATAACCGATGGCGTAATCCGGACTGCGGTAGTGGTTAGCAGAGTAGGTCAGGTAGTATTTTCCCCCATGTTTCAGCACAAATGGACCCTCTGTCACAAGACAGTCGCGTGTTTCCTAGTCCTCTTCCGCTTGAATAAGACGTACTTCCGCCGCCTCATCCATCGAGAGCATGTCGCCGCTCATTTTTGTTCCGTAGATTACGTTGCCGCCGTCAAAGCGTACGTAGTACAAATATACCTGCCCGTCGTCGTCCACGAAAAAGTGCCCGTCGATGCCGTTGCGCCGGCTGAGCCATTTTTTCGTCTCCTGCTTGAAAGGACCGAGTGGACTGTCAGATACTGCGACGCCGAGGTGCTCTTCGGAAGAGTACACCATGTAGAATTTTCCATTCAAATACGTAACCTCAGGCGCCCAGAACCACTTTTCCCCCATTACCTCTTCTTTCCGCAGGCAGTAGCCACGATTCACCCAGTCCTTCAGGTTATCGGATTCGAAAACCTCATACCCGTCACGAGCGTTTGTGGAGTAGAGGTGATATTTTCCGTCATGGAGCAGCACGAATGGGTCAGCGCCTTCGCATACGGGATTACAGTACGTTTCACGATAGTTTTCCATAAGCAATCTCCTTTTGCACTATTAAAGTTATCAATATTATACATTCTCTTTCCTAAGTGTTATTAGTATGTTAATTTCAAAAATATTTTTCATGTGGTACAGGCGATCTGCATAATCTTAAGGACGACCCACCTGAGCTGTGGGATACAATTGCCATGCCGATGTAGAAGGAGCCAAGCAGATGGTTGAAGATACGTATGGAGGGAACGCCGTATGGCAATCCCTGCGTGCAGTGCAGGAGGGCAGGATATATTATTTGGAAAAAATACTTTTCCACAACAAGCCCAACAGCCGTTTTGGTGAAGCTTACCTGAAGCTGGCAGAGATTTTGTATCCGGATATAAATTTAGCTGAATAAATTGAGAAGACAGCAGCCGCTGCAGCGAGTCCATATCTTTTTTCACCCAGATAAAAAGGTTTGGCGGGGGCTCTGGGGGAACCTTTCCTAAAAAGGTTCCCCCAGTTTATTTTTCCTCAACGTCCGCCCTGTTTGTCAATTAATCATTGCTCGACAAAACGGGGAAAATATGCTATCCTAATTTTTACAGAAAGGCGGTATAACTCATGTTTGATACCAAAAAATTCGGCGGATTCTTATCCCAGCTGCGAAAAAAAGCTGATATGACACAAGTCGAGCTTGCCGACCGGCTGAATCTGACCCGGCAGGCAGTTTCCCGATATGAGCACGGCGACAGCTTTCCCGACGTCTCTATCCTCATTTTGATTGCGGATATCTTCCATATTTCTCTCGATGAGCTCATCAGCTCCGGGGAGCCCACGCGTGGAGAATCCCAAATTCTCAAGGGTGTGGCTGTGGGCAGCGAGAACATCGCGGCGGATAACATTGAGGATATCGTGAACCTCGCCCCTTTTTTAAAGCCCAGTGTATTGACCAGACTTTCCTCCGGTTTGTCCGCACAGGGGATTGATATCTCCAATGTGGTTGCGCTTGCGGAATATCTGAACGACGACAGCGTGATTGAAATGCTGGAAAACGCAAAATTTGAGACCATAAGCCCGGAACTGATAGAAAAGCTCATGCCGCTGCTCGACGGCAAATCGAAATCTACCATTTTCCAAAAAATTTTAATCGGAGAAATGGACTGGCATTTTCTTCGACCGATGCTGCTGTACACGGAGGATGACCTGCGTAGTCAAATTGAAGCCGCTGTCGTGGAAGGCGCTTTGCCGTGGGATGCGCTTGATTTAATGCGGGAAGCATGGAAGGATGTGTGGGAACGGCAGAGAAAGAACGGCGAGTTATGAAAAGACGTTTGAAAAATATGGTCTACTTGCTCTCCTATGCGTGGGGAAAAGGCAGACTTATCTTTTTCACTACAGCGGGAACAGCGACGTTTCACGCGTTGCTTCCTCTTATCGATATTGCGGGTCTTGGACTTGTTGTCGAGGCGCTGACGAATGGAAAGTCCAAACAGGATGTGGTACGGCTGATTCTGTTATATCTGGCGCTTAATCTCGTAATTGCGGTTTTGAAGCAGCTTTTGACGCTGGCGGACAACAATATAAAGCGCAAAGTGTCCGATATCACCCAACTCGACTATATGCGAGACTGCATCTACATCAACTATCACTATGCGCAGGACGGCAGTATTCTTGACCTCAAAAAGAAATCTATGGGGACGCATCCCGTGTGGTTCCTGAATAATCTCGGGGTGCTGCTCCAATATCTTGTGCAGTTTGCGGGCGTGGCGTACCTTTTTGCCGTGTTCAGTCCGCTGTTTCTTTTTCTCCTTCTTCTGACCTCTGCCTTCTCCCTCTATCTTTCCTTCAGAGAGCAGCGGTTGGATTTTGAATATCGGAACGACAGTGCAGAGGATGAGCGAATGATGGCGTACTTATACGAAACCATGTCGGATGACCGTTATGCGAAAGAGGTGCGCATCAACCGCGCAGGAGGGCTTCTTGAAACGAAGTATTCAGAACGGTATGCGAGTTTTATGCGGAGACGAAAGCATCTCGCCAATCAAACCTTGGGAATCCATACAGTCAGTACCGTCATTACGATTATCCAGACGGCAGCGATGTATCTGTATTTTTCCTATCAGGTTTCCATTTCCGAAATCAGCATCGGTGAGTATACGGTTTTGCTTGGTGCAACGACACTTCTGACTTCCCTTTTGGTCGGATTTTTTCATCATACAGCCAGCCGCGGTACGCTGGACTATACGGAACTGTTTCGACAATACCGGAACCATGCGGCACAAAACAGCGGCATTTTTGCAAGCTGCGCCCTTTCTATGCCCGAAATCGACCGACAAAGCCTGCGGATTTCATTTGAAAACGTTTCGTTTACCTACCCCGGTGCGGAGCATCCGATTCTTGAAGCCGTCAGCTTCACTATAGAGCCGGGAGAGAAAATCGGAATTGTGGGACTGAACGGCTCGGGTAAAACCACCCTGATCAAGCTCCTGTGCCGTCTGTATGACCCGACTGACGGCAGAATTACCCTAAACGGTATCGATATCCGAAACATTCCGCATAACGAATACACAAAGCTCATCGGGATTGTCCTACAGGACTTTTGCCTGTTTGCCTACTCGGTGAAGGAAAATGTGGTATTCGATTCGCCGGCGGATGAAGAGCGGTTTGGGGCAAGCATCCAAAAAAGCGGTCTTTCAGATAAAATCGCGTCTCTGCGTGACGGCGTGCATACCTCCGTTTATAAAACGTTCGACGACAGCGGAGTGGAGTTCTCCGGCGGGGAAGGGCAGAAGCTCGCACTTGCCCGCGCCATCTATAAAGAAGCCGGCATTCTGATTCTCGATGAACCGACCTCGGCCCTCGACCCCTTGGCTGAGCACAAGTTGTTTTCCAGCCTTTCCGAAATTGCCGACGGGAAAACTACTTTGTTTATCTCCCATCGACTGTCGTCCACAAAATTTTGTGACCGGATTCTGGTACTCGCGGACGGAAAAATCGCGGAAACCGGCAGCCACGGGGAACTGATGCGGAAAAACGGGATTTACGCCGATTTATTTTCCGCACAGGCGAGATATTACGAAGCACCGGAGGCAATAAAATGAAAAAGCGAATGCATAAATTACGAATTCCCTATGAAATTCTCCGGCTTCTGACAGAATATGAGCCGTCGTATCTTTGGTGGTCTCTGCCGCAGATTGTGACAAGCTCCCTTCTCCCCCTGCTTGCCGTCTACATGCCAAAACGGATTCTGGAGACCCTGACTGACGGGAGTCCGTATCTGTCGACAGCTCGCGTGATTGCAATATATTGTGGGATTTTACTGCTGCTGCGCATTCTGAATGATTTTTTTTCATACAATAGTGAGCTTGCGGCGGAACAATTTGCAGAGCATCTTCGGTTTGAAATCGGGAAAATAACCATGCGGCTGGAAATGAAGGATATCGAAACCGCTACCCAACGGGAAATCATTCAGATGGCAAATAACGCCGCAGGCCTGACGGAAATACTCGGGATTATCAAACAGATGCTCTCCAATATTATCAGCATTGCGGGGCTTGCGTGGATTACCGTACAGCTGAACGCGGTCTTTCTGCTTGCGATTTTTGTGGTCTTATCGGTCAAAACGCTGTTCACCTGCCTGCAGTTCAAATACAGAAAAAAATCACGTGAACTATCTGCCAGAAACGACCGTATCGGGAGCTATCTGAATGGACTAGCGTATTTTAATCACGGCGCGGAAAAAGAACTGCGTCTGAACAATCTTCAGAAATGGTTCATGGGTAAAATTGTAAAGTATCGCGGTGAAATGCTTCGGATACAATACCGGGAGTTTCGTCAATATGCGATTTTTGAGAGTATCATGGCGGTATTGATGGCTGTGCAGTCGCTGGTGGTTCTCCTGCTCCTTGGGGAAAACTATATAGACCGCACGATTACCATTGCGGATTTCACCATGTATTTTTCTGCTGTGACGACGCTGACCACCTCTCTTCATGCTTTTACGCAGCAAATCAGGAGATACAACGAACAGGTCTTGAATTTTATAGATTACCGAAAGCTGCTCGAACTGCTGTCAAGGAGAGAAAACGACACGCCGGGTCACTCGACGGGGATTCCGAAGCAGATTCAAATTGTCTTTGATGACGTATCGTTTGCCTATCCGGGAAGTGACAAAAACGCACTGGAACACATCCGTCTCACCATATCAGATGGGGAAAAGCTCATGCTCGTAGGCCTGAACGGCTCGGGAAAAACAACGCTCATCAAGCTGTTATGCAAATTGTACCGCCCGACGGCGGGAACAATCACGCTGAACGGGCAGGATATCTGGAGTATTCCAAACCGTGTATATTATCAAGGGGTCAGTGCGGTATTTCAGGATTATAAAAATTTCGCCTTTTCGCTCGCGGAAAATATTTTGTTGAATGAGACGCCGGAGCGAAAACGGATTGCCGCGATTTTGAGAGAGCTTGGAATGGAAGAATTCCTGAAGACGTCGCCGAAAGGCTTAGATACCTGTCTGACAAGGAATTTTGATTCGGACGGAGTGGAACTATCGGGAGGACAGGACCAGAAACTTGCCATTGCCCGGGCGATTTATAAAAATACGCCGCTGTTGATTCTCGATGAGCCTACTGCCTCACTGGATGCAAAGGCCGAAAGCGAGCTTTATATGGATTTCTGGAAAATGGCACGCGGAAAAACCGCAATTTTTATCAGTCATCGTCTGGCGGCATCCACTTTGGCGGAGCGAATTGCCATATTAGAGAACGGAAAAATTGTGGAGTATGGCAGTCATACGGAGCTTTTAGAGCACGGCGGACTGTATGCGGATATGTATGCGAAGCAGAGCAGACCGTATGCCTGACGCAATGCAGAACTTTGGGTGTAGTTTTAATTTCTATGTTTTCTCTCGAAAAAAGTCGGCCCCGCAAGCCGTGTGACCGCCGCAGATACTTGAAATTAAGGAATAATTATGGTATCATATTGACAATACTATCGATACTTGAATGATACGATATATGAGGTATCGATATGCGCGCTTACCATTTTTTTATGAAATTCATGCGGAGCTTTTTTATCGGCTTTTGTGCAGCCGCAGCTATCCTGACGATTCTCGCCGCCGCGGGAATGGTCGTATACCGGATGTATCTGGTGTAATGTGGGGAGCGAAAGCAGCTTCCGCACATCCGAGGGAGGATTGCACCCGATGCGCCTTGATAAATATCTGGCCGACAGCGGCATGTTCTCGCGCAGTGAGGCGGGACGCGCCGTCCGTTCGGGAAGAGTTGCTGTGGATGGAGCTGCTGTCCGCGATCCGTCCGTGAAGATTGACGAAAATACTGCCGCCGTAACGGTTGACGGTCAGACAGTGCGATGGTCGAAGTATAAGTACATTATGCTCAATAAACCGGCGGACTATGTAAGCACGACCGACAACGATCCAAAATCGGTCATGAAGCTGCTTCCTCAGGAGTTCTCAAGGCTCGGTATGTTCCCCTGCGGCAGACTTGACATGGATACTGTCGGACTTCTGCTTGTCACAAACGACGGTCCGACTGCGCACGGGCTTTTGTCCCCCAAGCATCACCGTGAAAAGACGTACCGCTTCACATGCCTGCCTCTCACGATGGACATGAAGCGAAAGCTTGAGTCCGGGGTTACGCTGTCTGACTTCACCTCAAAGCCGTGCATCGTACAGCTTGATGACGCCACCCATGGTCAAATCACCGTCACGGAAGGAAAGTACCATCAAATTAAGCGGATGTTCCACGCGGTGGGCAGCGAGATAACGTATCTCGAACGCCTGACCTTTGCGGGCCTTACGCTGGATAAAAAACTGGAGCGCGGTCAGTGGCGCGAGCTCACTGATGAGGAAATCAACATTTTAACAAAGTAACGTGGAGGGGTTCGGGAAAAGCCGTACCCTTTCCGAAGCTTTACACCGGAGAAAACAATGGAGATATTACAGCGATTATCTGATGAACTAAACATTCCGCTCGACCGGCTGACCGCTACTGTGGCGCTGCTCGACGACGGAAATACGGTGCCGTTCGTGGCGCGATACCGGAAAGAAGTGACCGGCGGACTTGACGACACTGTACTGCGCGGACTCTGTGACCGGCTTACTTATCTGCGAAATCTCGAAAAACGCAAGGATGAGGTGAGGGCTCTCATTGAGGCGCAGGGAAAGCTGACCGATGAAATCGTCGCCGCCATCGGCAAGGCCGAAACCGTGACGGAGGTGGATGACGTTTATCGTCCGTTCAGGCCGAAACGCCGTACGCGCGCATCAGTTGCGAGAGAGCGCGGTCTGGAACCTCTTGCCGACCTTTTAATGAAGCAGGAGCGCTCGTACGTGCCTTCGATTGAGGAGGCGGCGGCTACATATATTAAGGAAGAAAACGGGGTTGAGAGCGTTGAGGATGCGCTGGCCGGCGCGCGGGATATCCTTGCCGAGAACGTATCGGACAACGCCGAGTACCGCCGTGAGATTCGCAGGCTGACCGAAAAATACGGTGTGATTACCACGAAAAAGCTTGAAAACGCGGCTGTTGTATACGAACAGTATTTTGACTATTCCGAAGCGGTTGCCAAAATCCCACCGCACCGCGTTCTGGCCATTAACCGTGGCGAAAAGGAGGACGCGCTGTCTGTTTCGATTGTCATAGAACGGGATGTTATTTTGAACTATCTCTTTTCGGAGGTTGTGGTCAATCCGAAAAGTCCTGCATTTGCGCACATCTCCGCAGCGGTGTGCGACTCGTACGACCGGCTTATCGCGCCGTCCGTGGAGCGGGAAATCCGGAATGACCTGACGGACCGCGCGAGCGAGAGTGCAATTGCGCTGTTTTCCGTGAATTTGAAAAATCTGCTTTTGCAGTCGCCGCTGAAGGGGAAGACGGTGCTGGGGTTTGACCCGGGCTACCGTACCGGATGCAAGCTCGCCGTGGTGACGAAAACGGGCGCAGTGGTGGATACGGCGGTGATTTACCCTACCAAGCCGCACGAGCGCATCGCAGACGCGAAGAGAATCGTACGCGGGCTGATTGAGAAGTACGGCGTTGACGTAGTGGCGATTGGAAACGGGACGGCGTCGGGAGAGTCGGAGATGTTCATCGCGGACCTGCTCCGCGAGATGGGCGGAAAGACCAAGTACATCATTGTATCGGAAGCCGGGGCGTCGGTGTACTCCGCGTCGGAGCTGGGAGCGGAGGAATTCCCGGATTTTGACGTCACGGAGCGGAGCGCGGCATCGATTGCAAGACGGTTACAGGACCCGCTCGCAGAGCTTGTAAAGATTGACCCGAAGTCCATCGGGGTAGGGCAGTACCAGCACGATATGAAGCCGGCACGTCTTGACGAAGCGTTGACGGGTGTTGTGGAGGATGCGGTAAACGCGGTTGGCGTAGATGTCAATACGGCGTCGTATTCGCTGCTCTCGTACATTGCGGGAATCAACGCGATTTCGGCGAAAAACATAGTGAAGTATCGCGAGGCGAACGGGGAATTCCGGACACGGCGGGAGATTCTGAAAGTGCCGCGGTTTGGTGCGAAGGCGTTCCAGCAGGCGGCGGGGTTCCTGCGAATCCCGGGCGGGGACGAAATTCTGGACAACACGGGCGTTCACCCGGAGTCGTACGAAATCACGAAGAAGCTCATTGAGAAGTTTGGCCACACACTGTCAGATGTACGCGGTGGTTTGTCGCTCACAGGCGAAGCGAAGAAATACGGCATAAAAAAGCTGGCGGCGGAGCTGGAATGCGGCGAGCCGACGCTCGAAGACATTCTGCGTGAGATTGAGAAGCCGGGACGTGACATACGTGACAGCCTGCCGCCGCCGATACTGCGCGATAAAGTACTGTCCATAGAGGACCTCGAAGTCGGCATGACAATGACGGGCACAGTACGCAACGTCATCGACTTTGGTGCTTTCGTTGACATCGGCGTTCACCAGGATGGCCTTGTCCACATCAGCGAAATTTCTGACCGCTATATCAAACATCCGTCCGAAGTCCTATCCGTGGGTGATGTCGTAACCGTGAAAATTAAGTCCGTGGATGTGAAAAAGGGGAGAATTGGGCTGACGATGAGAGGATGACGGGGCGCTGCCCCCAGCCCACGCATAGGAACCTTCTCTCAAATTTCTCAATTGAATTCTAATTTTATTAGAGCCGCAGGCGCAACGGGGATTTGCAAAAAAGTGGGAATCGGAAAGTGAAAATGTGCAGAATGCACAAAGTATGAATTTAAATTTCGGTAAAAAAAACTCTTTAAAAATATAGTGTAATTTGGTACAATATACATCAGTAAATAGTATGGACACATGTCCGCGCGTAAATTTAAAATTGTATATAATATATCCAAGGAGGATTTATTAATGGCAAGCTTATCCCTCAAACACATTTATAAGAAATATCCAGGCGGCGTTACAGCCGTTAGCGACTTCTGCCTTGAAATCAAAGATAAGGAATTCTTAATTCTCGTAGGACCTTCCGGATGTGGCAAGACAACCACGCTCCGTATGATTGCAGGTCTTGAAGAAATCACAGAAGGCGAACTCTTCATCGGCGACAAGCTCGTAAATGACGTTGCTCCAAAGGACCGCGATATCGCGATGGTGTTCCAGAACTACGCTCTTTATCCGCATATGTCCGTATTTGATAACATGGCATTCGGTCTTAAGCTCCGCAAGACACCGAAGGAAGAAATCAAGCGCCGCGTAGAAGAAGCTGCCCGTATTCTTGATATCACTCACCTCCTTGACAGAAAGCCGAAGGCTCTTTCCGGCGGTCAGAAGCAGCGTGTTGCTCTTGGGCGCGCTATCGTTCGTAACCCGAAGGTCTTCCTTCTCGACGAGCCTCTTTCCAACCTTGACGCTAAGCTCCGTGCTGCCATGAGAACTGAGCTTACCAAAATTCACCAGAGAGTCGGTACAACATTCGTATACGTAACGCACGACCAGACAGAAGCTATGACGATGGCTACCCGTATCGTTGTTATGAAGGACGGTCTCATTCAGCAGGTTGATACTCCTCAGAACCTCTATGACTTCCCTGTAAACCTCTTCGTTGCAGGCTTCATTGGAACGCCTCAGATGAACTTCATCAACTGTGTTCTTGAAAAGAAGGGCGAAGACCTCTACATCACATTCGGCTCCAACTCCCTCAAGCTGCCGGCTGAAAAGGCTAACAATCCTGCGCTTAAGGATTACATCGGCAAGGAAGTTGTTGTAGGTATCCGTCCCGAATGTATCCACGACGACGCTGCATCCATCAAGGCGATGTCCGATTCCGTAATCGAAACAGACGTAGAAGTAACAGAGCTTATGGGCGCTGAAATCTACCTCTATCTCGTAGCAGAAGAAACCAACATGATCGCGCGTGTATCCGCTCGTTCCACTGCTCGTGCAGGCGACATTATCAACGTTGCGTTCGATATGTCCAGAGTTCACATCTTCGACAAGGATACCGAACGTTACATCGTTCACTAATATCGGCAAAACTTTACACAGAGCCGCTTCTGTTTCGAAGCGGTTCTTTTCATAACAGGTGACACGTATGATTTACTATACCGACAACACCATTACCGTTTGCCTGATGATGGAATCTGACGCGTACGCGATATACGACATTTACCTCTCTTGATGAACTGGACGAGCAAGAAATTAAAGTGAGACTCACCGCGTGGGTCCCAGAATCCCCAAAAGGAGAATTACATATGTATCGTTATCCAAATGTGACTGAAAAGCTGGAGCCGAATACTGCTTATGCAATTGGGTTCGCGAGGTTTGACAGAAAGTCGCCGTCGGGACTGTATCATGATTTGCGCCCGTTTCAGGATGACCGCAGGATCTTGCGCAATCCCCATAAAGGATGGTATTGGCATTATATTGACAACGGATATCTGCGGGACAATTATCGCGTGCATCATGACCCGGCTGACCATCTTGAGCGGTTTCCGGGACTGAATCACCTCTATCTCCGCTTCGACTGGGGCGATATCGAGAAGGAAAAGGGTGTGTACGACTGGTCTTATATCGACCAGATTATGGAGGAGTGGGGAAAATACGACTACCGCTTCTCTATGCGCTTTGTCACTTACGAGGGAGCAGGCGAAATTCCGTTTGCGACGCCGGAGTACGTCTATCAAGAGGGTGCGCGCGGATACGCACTTCCCGGCGGCAGGCTGGAGCCGGACTATGGAGACCCAGTGTTCCTCGAAAATCTTGAGCGGTTCATGGAAGAGGCGGGCAGACGCTTCAACGGCGACCCCAGAATCGAGCTGGTCGATGTGGGAACGTTTGGAACGTGGGGCGAAGGGCATACCGGAAACGGCAGCGATATCATTTACCCCGCCGAAGTCATCAAAAAGCATATCGACCTCACCAGAAAATACTTCCCCGACACTTTCGTTATTCTCAACGACGACCACATCAACCACCGCTGGTCGCGCGGATGGGAGGAAAATATGGACCTTATCGAATATGCCGCATCGCGCGGACTCGGGCTCGACGACGACTCGGTCTGCGTGCGGTACTATGCGGAGCACTGCGGGTACAACACGCTTCGCTCTCCGTGGCTGTTCGACTATTTTTACCCAAACGCGCCCATTGTCCTTGAGTTTGAGCACTACCAAAGTGTGGCGGCGGAGGTTTTCAAGGGCGGCTTCCCGTTCGTTGACGCCATGCGCCGCACTGGATGCACCTTCGCGGGATTCCACGGCTACCCGGTCCCGTGGCTTGAGCGGGAGCCATACCTCACCGAATACGCCGCAAACCGCCTCGGTTACTGGTACTTCCTCGACGGTGCGGAGGTCGGAAATATGACCGCCGGGTGCCCGAGCAGTGTCGTCCTCTACGTCGAAAACCGCGGTTTCGCTAAGGCATACCACCGTTATCAAGCGAAACTGAAGCTCGAGGGAGACGGCGGCTGCTATGTTGAGAACGTAGATTGTGACAACCGGCAGTGGGAGGCTGGACAAATCACCCGCGTCCCCTTGACCGTCACGCCCCTGCGCGGTATGACCGGCAATTATCGCTTGTCCGCGGGTTTTTTTGAGTATGACCGCCCCATCGAGCTGGCAATGAAAGATAAGGACTCCGCCGGCTATTATCCAATATGTGATGTGATTATAAAATAGTTACTTGATAATAGACAAATCGTATCAAAAAGGGGCGGAAAACATCGAAAAAAATGTGAATGTGCACTTGACTGAGCGTGAAAAACACGATATAATATGTACGGAAAATAAATTTTATGGAGCAATTGGAGACGGTATGAAAAAAATACGGTATATACTGATGGTTTTGCTGATGATATCCGCCTGCATGTTCGCAGCGATTTTGCCGGTATCCGCGGGGAGCGCTGAAAAAGCGGTTGGCGAGGTACTGTACCATCAGGATTTTGCGGTGCTTTCGGACTTTTCCAAAAGCGGCATTGTGTCTGGAACGCTGAGTTCGCCGAACGCATCCTTCTTATGTATAGGGGACTCCCTTGAGATAAACATATACGACAACAACAGGGTATATGCGATTCTGCCGCAAACGGAAGCGGAAAACTCATACACGGTGGAGTTTGATTTTTCTTTTACGGCGGTCAATACGGAGAACGGCTATCTGGCATTTCTGCTGACGTGCCGGGGACCGGAGCCGACGAACCTCACCTACCTGACTATCCGCGCGAACGGTACGATTGACAATTTTGAGAAGCCGGATGAGGCGCTGTCAAAAAGCATCGTGGACGGCGAGGAGATTCACGTAAAAATTCCAATCGAAAACGGCGCGCTGCACCGTATTGAGCTGATGTCCGAGAGGGGCGCTTGTACGCTCGACCGCGACAACGTGCTCGTAATTAACGAAGGGGAAATGGGTTTTGCGGTACGCAACGCAAGTGTCCAAATCTCCGAAATCTACATAGTAAACGGTACAGATTACGCAGAAAAAACCGGATACTACGCGACCCAGTCCTATGCCGCCGATGAATCCCCCCTTGTCATTCCCACGGAAAGTTCCCCCGTTTTGGAACATTCCCCTGCCACTTCCGACCCCGTTCTCACTGTTTTACTGGCAGGAGTTTGCATCTGTATTTGCGGGGCTCTCTTTGGAGCAGCCTTATTAAAAATATATGCGCGAAATCACACGTTATTTTGACGTCGTGGCGAGCGAGGACTTGGCGTCCCTGCAAGCTTATCCATGATTTTTCGATAAATCGTTCCCCTCGTTGAAGCTGAATGCTAAACGAGGGGGCGCTTTTTTTCTGAATTCATAGATATTTAACAAATAATCTTAATATTGTTATTGAAATGAGACGCGGAAAATGGTAAATTTATTGCATGGATTAGCACTCGATGATTTTAAGTGCTAATCTTTGAAGAGAGTAATCCACCTCGCGGTTATTTCCGTTTTTTCGGGGAGGTGTTTGAGGGTGGAGGAAAAGAAAAATAATCTTAGTGAACGAAAAAAAATCATACTAAAAGCAATCATTGATGCACATATTGAAAATGGGGAGCCGGTCGGGAGCAAGTTTTTGACTGGGCATGAGCAGTTATCCTGCTCCTCTGCTACCATCCGCAACGAGATGGCGGAGTTGGAGGAGATGGGGTATCTCGAACAGCCGCACACTTCGGCGGGACGGATTCCGTCGGAAAGCGGATATCGGTTCTATGTCGACTGGCTGATTGACCGGTACAATTTCACGCAGGGCGAAATCAGCGAGCTTCAGCGTATTCTGCGGCAGAAACAGTCTGAACTTGATTCCATCATGCAGACTGCCGTAGCTCTTGCGGCAAAGCTTACGAATTACACCGCTCTCGCGATAAAACCGCGTCAGACGCGCATCACGGTCGGACGGTACGAGCTTATCGAGCTTGATGAAACGACGCTGGTGCTCATTATGCTCATCGGCAGTATTGTGAAGACGAAGTATGTACATGCGAATCGCCCGATTCCAAGCGAGGCGGTGTCGAGACTGTCTGCGGTCCTGAACAAATACGTCACCGGTATTACCGCCGCAGAGATTACGCTGCCGATGCTGATGGAGATGGAGCGCATGATGGGCGAGTACGAATACCTTGTCGCTCCTGTCATCAAGGCGGTGTGTGAGACAATATCCGTGTTCGACAGCGGCGAACTTCGGTTTGAAGGAATCAACCGGCTGTTGTCCTATCCGGAGGTCTACGATATGGACAGACTCCGCGATATGCTTGCGCTGTTTGAGAAAAAGGACGACCTTCTTGCAGTGCTGTCTGAGGAGACGACGCACACGGATAACGACCGCGTGCAGGTTTACATCGGCCGTGAAAATGTGGTGAAGGTTATGGACAATTCGACGCTTATCTTCAAAACGGTGCGCGACCACGGCAAAACGGTCGGGGCAATCGGCATCATCGGACCAACGCGGATGAATTACCGACGAGTTATCGCGACGATTGACCACCTTACACGCGGTATGACCGACCTGCTTGATGGATCCAATCCATCTGACAACGCGGAAAACGCGGATAAGAATGAAAAATAATAGAGTTGGAGATAAAAATGGCAGAGATGAAAAAAACACAGCCTGATGAGAACGTCCCCGACGCCGAACAAAAGGTGCCTGACGCGACAGAAGCTGCGCCGGAGTGTAATGCTCAAGCTGCTGAGGCTGCGAAGGATGAAAAAGAAAAAAATAGTAAACCGGATAAAAAATCCGATGTGAAAACACTGAAGGCGAAATTGGCAGAGGCGGAAAAAAAGCTTGAAGCGGAGAAAAAACGTGCGGATGAGCTGAATGATAAGTACCTTCGCACCGCTGCCGAGTACGACAACTTCCGCAAGCGTTCCGTGAAGGAGCGCGAAACGGCATACGGGGACGCGGTCTCCGATACGCTCGCCGGACTGCTGCCGGTCATCGACAATTTGCAGTATGCGGCGAAGTATACGGAAGGGGACGCGGATAAGTTTATCGAGGGGGTGAACCTTATTCTTGGTAAGCTGCCCGATACCCTCGATCGGCTTGGAATCAAGGCGTTCGGAGAAGCTGGTGAAAAGTTCGACCCGGCGCTGCACAACGCGGTGATGCACGTCGAGAATGAATCCCTCGAGGAAGGCGTTATCGTGGACGTGCTTCAGTGCGGTTATATGTATGGCGAAAAGGTTATCCGGTACGCGATGGTCAAGGTCGCGAACTGAGGCGAAAGCATCATAAATTGGTATAAGTCAGTCAAATCAAAATTTTATATATAATATAAATATAGAAAGTATTGGGAGGCACATTATGGGAAAGATTATTGGTATAGATTTAGGTACAACAAACTCTTGCGTAGCGGTGTTTGAAGGCGGCGAGCCGACTGTTATTCCGAATCCGGAAGGCGCGAGAACCACACCGTCCGTTGTCGCATTCTCCAAGTCCGGCGAACGTATGGTAGGACAGGTTGCAAAGCGTCAGGCTATCACAAACCCTGACCGTACCGTTATGTCCATCAAGCGTGAAATGGGTACCGCTTACACCGTTTCCATCGACGATAAGAAGTATACCCCGCAGGAAATCTCCGCGATGATTCTTCAGAAGCTCAAGGCTGACGCAGAAGCATACCTCGGCACTTCTGTATCGCAGGCTGTTATCACCGTTCCGGCATACTTCTCCGACGCACAGAGACAGGCGACCAAGGACGCGGGCAAAATCGCAGGTCTGGAAGTTCTCCGTATCATCAACGAACCTACCGCGGCTGCTCTTGCATACGGCATGGATAAGGAAAATGAGCAGAAAATCATGATTTACGACCTCGGCGGCGGCACCTTCGATGTATCCCTTCTCGAAATTTCCGACGGCGTATTTGAAGTGCTCGCTACTGCCGGCAACAATCGACTCGGCGGCGACGATTTTGATAACCGCATCATAAACTGGATTGCGGAGACATTCGCAAAGGAAAACGGCGGTATCGACCTGCGCAAGGATAAGATGGCGCTCCAGAGACTGAAGGACGCAGCTGAAAAAGCGAAGATTGAACTGTCCGGCATGAGCTCTGCAAACATCAATCTGCCGTTCATCACCGCAGATGCAACCGGCCCGAAGCACTTTGATGCAAACCTCACCAGAGCAATGTTCAACGACATGACTGCCGACCTCGTTCGCGCTACCATCGAGCCTACAAAGCAGGTCCTCCGCGACGCAGGACTCCAGCCCAGCCAGATTGACAAGGTTCTTCTCGTCGGCGGTTCCACAAGAATCCCCGCTGTTCAGGAAGCAATCAAGAATTATATCGGCAAGGAACCCTTCAAGGGTATCAACCCGGACGAATGCGTTGCTATCGGCGCAGCTATTCAGGGCGGCGTTCTCGGCGGCGATGTAAAGGATTTGCTCCTTCTCGACGTAACGCCTCTGTCACTCGGGATTGAAACTCTCGGCGGCGTATTCAATAGAATTATCGACAGAAATACAACCATTCCGGTAAAGAAGAGTCAGGTTTACTCCACCGCTGCTGACGGTCAGACTTCCGTTGAGATTCATGTGCTCCAGGGCGAGCGCGACATGGCAGCCGGCAACACGACCCTTGGCAGATTCATTCTCGACGGCATCACACCGGCACCGCGCGGCGTACCGCAGATTGAAGTTACCTTCGATATCGACGCAAACGGCATTGTAAACGTGTCGGCAACGGATAAGGGAACGGGCAAGGAGCAGCATATCACCATCACCTCCTCCATCAACATGTCCAAGGAAGACATCGACCGTGCAGTTCACGAAGCGGAAAAGTTCGCGGAAGAGGACAGAAAGAATAAGGAATCTGTTGAAATCAAGAACAGAGCGGAGACTCTCGTATACCAGAGCGAAAAGAGCTTGAACGACATTGGCGACAAGGCATCCGAATCGGATAAGGCATCCGTTCGTGCGGCAATTGACAAGCTGAAGGAGACCGTGAAGGGCGACAACCTTGACGCAATCAAGGCAGACACAGAAGCGCTCGAGAAGGCGTTCTATCCGATAGCGGAGAAGATGTACGCACAGCAGGCACAGGCTGACCCGAATGCAGGCGCACAGGGCGGTACAGGTGCTCAGGACGGCAACGGCAACACCTACTACAGCGCAGACTTCGAAGATAAGTCTGATAAGTAAGAGGTGTCCGGTCATTCTTTCAAAAAAACTTATACTGAGCAGTATGGAATTTAAATTAAAGGACATTTTGTTCGAAAGTTTTTGAGAAGGAGTGCGGGGAGGGACTTTTTCAAAAAGGTTTTTCCAGCCTCTCCTACAGTATAATAACACAACCGCGGGCGGGGAAATCTCCGCCCATTTGGCGGTGAAAAAAGTAAATTAACCTCTGACTCAAAAATCATCCACTTATTTTCGGAGGAACACATGGCTGACGCGAATAAAAGAGACTATTACGAGGTGCTCGGGGTATCGAAGAATGCCGACGAAGCAACGATAAAAAAAGCATACAGGCAGCTTGCGAAGAAGTATCACCCGGACATGAATCCGGGCGACACGGAGGCGGAAGCAAAATTTAAAGAAGTAAACGAGGCTTACGATGTGCTGTCCGACCCGGACAAGAAGGCAAAATATGACCAGTATGGTCATGCAGCGTTCGACCCGTCATCGGGCATGGGCGGCGCAGGCTTTGGCGGTTTTGGGGACTTTGACGGATTCGACATTAACGACATTTTCTCGAGCTTTTTCGGCGGCTCGACTGGTTCCACCCGCCGTAACGGCCCGATTCGCGGCGACAACATCACCGTGCGTCTGACGCTGACATTTGAGGAAGCAGTGTTCGGCTGTAAGAAGGAGATAACATACCAAAAGGTGCAGAAGTGCGCAGAGTGCAACGGCACAGGCGCGGCGAAGGGAACGTCTCCAAAGACTTGTCCGAACTGCGGCGGAAACGGGCAGGTGAAGGTGCAGCAGCGGTCCCCATTCGGCATTATTCAGACGATGAAGACCTGCGAGACCTGCCGCGGTACAGGTAAAATCATCGAAAATAAGTGTGATAAGTGCCGTGGTACGGGATTTGTGCGCGCCTCGAAGAAGCTGGAGGTAAATATTCCGGCAGGCATTGACGACGGGCAGCAGATTGCGCTGAAGTATCAGGGCAGCGACGGTATGAACGGCGGCTCAGCCGGGGACTTAAACATTATCATCAGTGTGCGGCCGCATTCCGTATTCGAGCGTGATGGAGACGACATCTACTGCGAGGTGCCGATAACGTATGCAGAAGCGACACTCGGTGCGGAAATCAATATCCCGACGCTGGAAGGCAGCCAGAAGTACGAGATTCCCGAAGGCACGCAGACCGGAACAGTCTTCACCTTGAAGAACAAAGGCGTGACCCGCGTCAACTCAAAGGTGCGCGGCAACCTCTACATCACAGTAGTAGTAGAAGTTCCAAAGAATCTGAACGCCGAACAAAAAGCACTCCTCGAAAAATTTGCCTCCTCCTGCGGCGAATCCAACTACAACAAGCGGACAAAATTTTTTAAGAGATTTTTTAACAAGGATAATTGATGGGGCGCTGCCCCGCTTAGGGACCTTTTGAGAAGGGGCCCCAAGAACCTCTAAACCTTTTTATGAAAAAGGTTTCTTGATGTCCCAACCTCGTATAAAAGTTTTTAGGGGGTTTTAGGGGGATTTTTTCAAAAATCCTCCTAACGTCTCCCCTCCCCAAAATAAGGAGTAAAAATGGACGATAATAAAAGCTGGATTCAGATTAAAGTGAAGTGCGCGGCGGCTGACGTTGAGGTGGCGTCGAGCGTGATGAGCATGGTTGACAATGGGCTGATGATTGAGGATTATTCGGATGTTGGTCAGGTACTTGATGGGGTATATGGCGACCTTATTGATGAGTCGATTTTGAATGCTGACCGCAGTGTGGCGGCGGTATCGGTGTTTATTCCGACTATCAAGTCTCCGGCGGAGAGTGAGCTTTATATCAAGAATCGGCTGGAGCTGCTTGGCGTGAAGTTTGAGATTACGCATGAGGGCGTGCGCGAAGAGGATTGGGCCGATTCGTGGAAGCAGTACTACAAGCCGATAAAGACCGGTCAGCGGCTGGTTATCGTTCCGGTGTGGGAGGAGTATACGCCAGCGGACGGCGAGATTATCGTGTTGATGGACCCCGGAATGGCATTTGGCACCGGTACCCATGAGACGACCCGTCTTTGCGCCGGATTTGTCGAGAAATACACAACTGAATTTAAGGAAAAAGGAGCTTGCAGGGTGCTTGACGTTGGCTGCGGTTCGGGAATTCTGGCGATTGCGGCGTCAAAGGTCGGCGCGGATTCCTGTTTTGCGTGCGATATCGACCCTGTGGCGGTCCGCGTGGCGAAGGAGAATACCGAGCTGAACCACACGCCGAACGTGAAGTGTGCGGCGTCTGACCTGCTCAAGCAGGTCGAACGTGTGGACGGTGGGTATCATGTGATTGTCGCAAACATTGTTGCAGATATTATTATCCGTCTTGCTCCGGCTGTCGGTGAGTATCTTGCAAAGGACGGTGTGTTCATCGTTTCCGGTATTATCGAAGAACGCGCGGCTGAGGTCACGGACGCGCTGAATGCCGCCGGTTATACCGTGATTGAAGACAGGCGGGAGAACGGCTGGTACGCCGCGACGGTCAAGAGAAAAGAGGAAGCGTGAGGTCCACGGGGTTCCGGGAATATTGTCAAACTTTGTGGGTACTTACGGAGTTTCCGAAAGCGAAACGGTAGGATAAGCAAATCCTACCGTTTTTTCAATATACTTTATTTCTTAGACTGTTTGGGGATGTTTGCTGCCTGTTTAACACAGCTTCTGAACTTTTTATCTTTTCATCAAATCTTCGATTTCGTCGATGCTTCTCGGAACGCCGATGCCGAGGTTTTCGCAGCCGTCAGCGGTGACAAGGCAGTTGTCCTCAAGACGGAAGCCGATGCCCCAGTCTTCATTGTATATGCCGATGTCTACGCAGAACACCATACCGGGGGCGACCGTTTCAGGGCGAACTACGATGTCGTGCGTGTCAAAACCGACGTGATGTGCTCCGCCATGCCACATAAGTTTTCCGATTTCTGAGAAATCCTTCATCAAACCAATGTCGCGCAGTCTCTCGAAGCAGAAGCGCTTGACTTCTCGATCTACTTCCTCCATGGGATATCCCGGGCGAATCGTGTCAAACAGGTGTCCGCTCGTTGCGTATGCACATTCGTATAGGAGACGCTGACGTTCACTGAATTTTCCGTTCACCGGAAAGCCGCGTGAGATATCGCAGACTACGTTGTCGTAGCATGCGCCTACGTCGCAGAGAACCATGTCGCCATCGTGCGCAGTGCCCATATAGCTGTAATAATGAATGCAGAAATTGTTTACCCCCGCTGAGATAATCGACGGAAAGCCCGGCTCAAGGCATCCGTTCGCTACAAGCGCCGCGTCGTAGAGCTGCTTTATTTCGTACTCCCGCATGCCGTCCCGTACGCCGCGCATCATGGCGCGGATTCCATCTCCTGTGATTCGCACAGCCTCCCGCATCGCGTCGATTTCGCAGTCCGCTTTGATGGTGCGCAGTCCGGCGATAACACTTCGTATGTTTGAGACGTTTATGCCGCGCGCCGCCAGTTTAGCGGCAAACCGATGCGCTTCTGTAAAGTCGCGTTCGGTTCTGCTGTTGTCGATATCGAGATAAACAGCCGAACAATCCCGTACCCACTCGCCGAACTTTCCATCGAAATCCGCGCTGTACGCGATATTCGTAATTCCAGAAATTCCCGCTGCCTCGTCCGCTTTTGTGCGGCGGCCTGTCCAACGCTCTTTCAGCATATCGGCCGGGAGCAGGAACAGGACTTCATCATATGTCCCGCCGGCCTTTTTGGCCATATAAATAAGACCGGCATCATGCGTAATTCCGGTCATATAAACAAAATTCCGGTCAGCAAAGAACGGATAGTCCTCATCTGCCCGTTTACGCGGTGCAAATCCCGAAAAAAGCACAACGACTGCTCCTTCCGGCAGCGCGTCCATCATTCTGCAGCGGTTATTTTTAAAGAATTCAACATTCATTTTTCATCCTCCGAAGAATATTTGAATTTTTCACAACCAATGTTAATTATATTATAATGCGGTGCAATGGGTAAGTCAAGTGGGGAGAGCAAAAATTTTTCTCTTGATGAAAAAATGGGAAAGGTATATACTTTATAAAATTTATAGTGAGGATTTACCATTGGAAGGTATCATTTTTGACATAAAAGGCTTTGCGCTGAACGACGGACCGGGAATTCGAACGACTGTCTTTATGAAGGGATGCCCCCTGCGCTGTATTTGGCGCCATAATCCGGAGGGGTTGTCCGCAAAGCCGGAGCTGTACATAAAACATACAAAATGTATGCACTGTGGTCGGTGCGAGGCGCCGTGCGGGCATGAGGACTGTCGACCGTACGGCAGGTGTCTGCACGTGTGTCCGAATGACTGCGTTGCCGTTTGCGGGTATCCCATCACTGCCGATGCGCTCGCGGAAAAGCTGATTCGCGACCGCGATGTGTATGAAATGTCGGGCGGCGGCGTGACGTTTTCAGGCGGCGAGCCGCTTATGCAGCATGAATTTGTTACCGAGGTGCTGCATATCCTGGCGGACGCGAAAATTCCTACCGCTATTGAAACCTCCTCCTTTGCACCGTACGACACGTATCAGCAAACCATATCCGCTGCGGATTTTGTGATGGCGGATATCAAACTGTTCAGCCGCGCGGCACATATCCGCTATACCGGCGTGCCAAATGACGGAATAAAAGAAAATCTGCGGTCGGACGCACATACACACTCACAGAGGGGTCATACACCGTCGAACGCGACCGCATCACCTCCTGCTTCAAAAAGGTTGTTATCAAATAAAAACTGCTTAAATAAAAAAATAAAAAATTTTTCCTCCCATGCAATAAAGTGACTTTTTCACGCATTAATATTATGAAAGGTGGTGGAGCTGCTATGATTCTTTACCTGCCGGCGGTAAATGAGGTCAGAGATATTCCTGATGCATATGCGCTTGACGAGTACATCAAAAAGATTGCTTGCAACGATTCTGAGGCGCTTGCGGCACTGTATCAAAAGACGAGTGTATCGGTTTATTCGTATGCGTTATCTATACTGAAAAATGTGCACGATGCGGAGGATGTGCTGCACGACTGTTATCTGGCGATACACAGCGCAGCGGTGAACTACAAGTCGGATGGCAAGCCGATGGCGTGGATAATCACCATCGCGAAAAACTTGTGTCTGATGAAGCTGCGCGAGCGCAAAAAATCCGCAGAGACCGAAAATGACTCGTTTTTCATCGACGCGCACTATAACGAGAGCGTAATGTCATCCGAAGACAGCTTGATTTTATCCGAGTGTATGAATGAGCTGTCCGCGGAGGAACGACAAATCGTCACGCTGCACGCGGTGTCCGGATTCAAGCATCGCGAAATCGCACAGATTATGGATATGGCTCTTCCCACCGTACTTTCTAAATACAATCGCGCACTCAAAAAGCTGAAAAAATCACTTTCGAAAGGAGAACGGTAATTGTGAGAAACGAAGAAATCGAAACAAAAATTAAGACTGCGTTTGAACACATCACGCCAGACGTTCTCAATTCCGTTATCTCTGATATTGAATCTGAGAATTCGCAGAAAGAGAAAATCATTGTCATGGGAGGACAGAAAAGAATGAATTCTATTGCAAGACGTATAGCAGGTATCGCAGCGGCAGCGGTTATTTTAATCGGCGGCGCTTCCGGGTTTATGATTTACGAAAACAATTACAAGGTGGCGTCTACTGTGTCGCTGGACGTGAACCCGAGTGTGGAAATCCAGGTGAACCGCAAAGAGGATGTTCTGGCGGTCGATGCGCTGAACGACGACGGCGCGGTGATTACCGGAGACATGGACTTCAAGGGAAGCAGCCTTGAAGTGACGGTGAACGCGCTCATCGGCTCCATGCTGAAGAACGGCTACCTCTCCGAAATTGCAAATTCCATTCTCATCAGCGTAGACGACAGCGACCCCAAGCACGGTGCGGCGCTCCAGCAAAAGCTGGCCGATGAGGTCAACGCCTTACTTCAGACCAACACCTTCAGCGGCGCGGTTCTCAGTCAGACCATCTCCGCAAATCAGGATTTGCAGACTCTCGCCGACACATACGGCATTACGACAGGTAAGGCACAGCTGGTTGAAGAGATTGCGACCACAAACCCGCTCTACAGCTTTGAAGAACTTGCGAACCTCTCGATAAACGAGCTGAACCTGCTCACCAAGTCCTCTCTTGACAATGTCAATTCTGTCGGAGAAGCGAGCGATAGGGCGTATATCGGCGCGGACCGCGCAACGGCCATCGCGCTTGAGCACGCAGGCGTTGCCGAATCCGATACTTTTGGACTGACAGCCGAGCTTGATTACGAAAAAGGAATTATGGTGTACGAGGTTGAGTTCGACGTTTCCGGTTACGAATACGAGTACGACATTGACGCTACAACCGGAGCCATTGTAAAGTACGATAAGGAAATCGATAACCATGCCGATTCTACTAAAAAAATCGACGGCGATTCCATCTACGGCACCGATTCTACTGCTGAGTTCATCAATGCTGACGAAGCAAAAGCGATCGCCCTGAAGCACGCAGGTGTTTCGGCTAACGATATTCGCGACTACGATATCGAATTTGATGTCGAACGCGGAACCGTTGTATACGAAATTGACTTCAAGAGCGGCAACTACGAATACGAATACGAGATCAACGCTGTAAGCGGCAGTATCTTGAAAAACGAAAAGGAGTACGACGACTGATCGTTTCTTTGAGAACGCTTGAGAGACATTGGGGATGCTTTTTCAAAAGTATCCCCAATGTTGTGTCTTTGTTACTACATATTGTGTCAATAAAATTTTATACCCACAACATATTGACATATACGGCGCAATATGATATAATAGTGCTACTCGAATCCCCCAATATATAGAAACGGAGTATATATGGCATATACAGTTATCAAACGCGACGGAAAGTCGGTCTCTTTTGATATCAACAAAATCTCTGCCGCTATCAAAAAGGCGTTTATCGCTTGCGGCATTTCGTATGACGACAGCATCATTAATCTGATTGCCCTGCGCGCTACCGCAGACTTTGCTGGAAGGGTTTACAACAATTCTATTGGTGTAGAGACAATTCAGGACAGTGTCGAGAGAGTTCTCAGTGAGACCGGGTATACGGAGGTCGCAAAGGCATACATTCTTTATCGTAAACAGAGAGAGAAGGTCCGCAATACGGAGAAGACTCTTCTCGATTACAAAAAACTTGTCGATGAATACCTTGGAAACCTTGACTGGCGTGTCAAGGAAAACAGCACGGTCACGTACTCTGTCGGCGGTCTTATCCTTTCGAACAGCGGTGCGATTACAGCCAATTACTGGCTGTCCGAAATCTATGACAGGGAAATTGCCGATGCGCACCAGTCTGCGGCGATACACATCCACGACCTTTCTATGCTCACCGGATACTGCGCCGGATGGTCGCTCAGGCAGCTCATCAAAGAGGGACTCGGCGGCGTTACCGGAAAAATTACCTCCCGACCCGCCAAGCATCTCGTCACCCTTTGCAACCAGATGGTCAACTTCCTCGGCATCATGCAGAACGAGTGGGCGGGCGCGCAGGCGTTCTCCTCGTTCGATACCTATCTGGCCCCCTTTGTGAAGAAGGATAATCTTTCGTTTTACGAAGTCAAAAAGTGTCTCCAATCCTTTATTTTTGGCGTCAATACCCCGTCAAGATGGGGTACGCAGGCGCCGTTCTCAAACATCACCCTCGATTGGACTGTCCCCGCTGACCTTGCGGAGCTTCCCGCTATCGTGGGCGGCGTAGAACAGGACTTCAAATATAAGGACTGTAAAAACGAAATGGATATGGTGAACCGCGCGTTTATGGAGCTGATGATTGAAGGGGATGCGAACGGACGCGGCTTCCAGTATCCCATACCGACGTACTCCATTACCTCCGACTTCGACTGGTCTGAGACGGAAAATAACAAGCTCCTGTTCGAAATGACAGCCAAATACGGCACGCCGTACTTCTCCAACTACATCAATTCCGACATGGAGCCGAGCGACGTCCGCAGTATGTGCTGTCGTCTCAGACTTGACCTCCGTGAGCTCAGACGCAAATCGGGCGGCTTCTTCGGAAGCGGCGAATCGACCGGTTCGGTGGGAGTCGTGACCATCAATCTCCCCCGTATCGCTTATCTTGCAGCGGACGAAGCAGATTTTTATGTTCGTCTTGACAAAATGATGGATATTGCAGCGCGTTCGCTCAAAATCAAGCGCGAGGTCATATCCGGACTTATGGAAAAAGGGCTGTACCCTTATACGAAACGCTACCTCGGCTCGTTCGATAATCACTTCTCCACAATTGGGCTGGTGGGGATGAATGAAGCGTGCCTCAACGCAAAGTGGCTTGGCAAAAATATCGCTGACGAAAAATCACTGCAATTTGCAAAGGACGTCCTCAATCATATGCGCGAGAGACTGTCTGATTATCAGGAGCAGTACGGGGACCTTTACAATCTTGAAGCAACCCCGGCGGAATCCACAAGCTATCGCCTTGCCAAGCACGATAAGAAAACATATCCCGATATCATCACCGCGAACGAAAACGGAACCCCGTACTATACAAATTCTTCGCACCTCCCGGTCGGCTATACCAGCGATATTTTTGAAGCGCTCGATATTCAGGATGAACTTCAGACCCTTTATACTTCCGGTACCGTATTCCACGCGTTCCTCGGCGAAAAGCTGCCCGACTGGAAGGCAGCTGCGAGACTTGTCCGCAAGATTGCCGAGAACTACAAGCTGCCGTACTATACCATAAGCCCCACCTATTCCATATGCAAAAACCACGGCTATATTGCGGGCGAACATTACGAATGCCCGGAATGCGGCGAAAAAACTGAGGTTTACAGCCGAATCACCGGATATTACCGTCCTGTGCAGAACTGGAACGACGGCAAGTCGCAGGAATTCAGGGACCGTCGCCTGTACGAAGTGAATTCCGCTTCCCTTGACGGAAAAACAGAAGATACTCAGCATTCTCATCCTGACGAGGGAGAAAAGAAGTCTGCGGCACTTGAGGACGGCATCTACTTGTTCGCAACTGTGGCCTGTCCGAACTGCCGTGTGGCGGAAGCAAGACTGACAAAATGCGGCGTTTCTTATCAGAAGGTGCTTGCGGAGGAAAGTCCCGACCTTTGCCGTACGCTGGGCATTACCCGCGCTCCTACGCTGGTCATATCCAATGACAGAGAGCTGACGGAATACGGAACCATTTCCGACATCATAAAATTCTGCGAAGCGTCAAATCTATAATGTCAATTCAATATTGGATTCCGGACTGTATGTTTGAGCAGTTCGGAATTTTTACATGAAAATCTGTGGTTAAAACGAATAATAATTCTGCATAAATGGGTGCATTCAATCATCCAAATAAACCGTTGAATTGCAATAGATATTGTGGTATAATAGAAAAGATAAGATTTGAAGAAAGTGCGAGGAAATATGAAAAATTGAAGAAAATCTTTATAACTATACTTGCCGCGGTGCTTCTTGCGTTTGCGGTGAGTGCAGTCGAGATAAACACCGGCGCCTACCGCATCCAACGGACCTACAACGGCGAATTCACTGACGTGCCGCAGAGCGCGTGGTATTACAACGAAGTGGCGTCCGCTTATTCGCTCGGCTTGATAGACGGTGTAAGCGCAACAACCTTCGACGCGGATGGAAATCTGACCATCGCCCAGTTGATAAAGTTAGCTTCCTCATGCCATCAGCTGCTCACGACCGGTGAGACGACAGCCGTCGCTGCCATCGGCTCCAACTGGTATGACGGCTATGTTGCCTATGCCACAAAGTACGGAATCGTCACCGAGGAATATGAAAACTACAACGCTGCGGCAACCCGCGGACAGGTTGCGGTGCTCTTTTCGCGTATGCTTACCGCGGCACAGGACAGCGCCAATATTGATGAAATAAACGCAATTGCTTTCGGCGACCTGCCGGACGTCGATACGTCCGCATGGTATGCGAGCGCTGTATATCGCATGTACCGCTGCGGTATCATGACCGGAGACAGTGCACATCTTATCTATCCGGAATCTTTGGTAAAACGCGGCGAAATTTCAGCAGTCCTCATCCGTGTGGTTGACACAAGCGCCCGCGTACAGGTAGACGGCAGTACTGCAACGCAGACTCCTTCTGTTACCGTGCCCAGCATTGACCCAACCCCGACCCAGACATACGGCAAAATCACCCTGTATGACGGAATCAAGACCGCGCAGAGCTTTTCCGGAATCACCGGCGTCGCGGCGGATTTCACCATTTCAGAGGGCATTTCCACTCTCGACAGCGCATATTCTCTCAGTCTTATCAACAACGTTGAGCTCGAAAGCGACTGCCTCTCCTTCCGCCTCTACGATGGATGCGGTTATGAGGCACTCGGCATTGTACGCGGCTGGCTGAATAACGAAGCAGTCGGTCAAAACGGAGAAGAAATAGACAGCATTGTCAATACTTATGACGGCATCAACGGACTCATGTATATTTATATAAACGGCGTCCGCATCCCGGTATCACAGCTGTGGTACGCCGACCACCGCGGCAGCGACGAAGTGGAAAACTATACTACATACGCGTTCTACTTCGTTGACAGCATTGACCTGTCGACTGTATCCGACTTGAAATTTATGTGCGGTAAGCTCGACGCATCGGTTCTTGAGACAAACGGTCTGACCGAGCTGTCAAACTTGAACCAGAGTACCACCGTTCCGGCATATCAGAGCCAAACAACAGTCGACAGCGTGGTGAACGATATATACACCTCTGCGGTAAATGATGTCAAGCAGAACGCATACGAAATCATATTCGAGTACGAAAGCGACCGTTGCCGCATCCTGTATGGCAGAGGACTCTACGGCGGCGGCGCCTCCGATTATCGCTTGGTGATGGTCTTCCACAACGGCACGACACAGACGGTATATGTTGGCGAGCTGGAAAGCATCCGCATCAATTCAACAGGCGATGTTCTTTATTACAGCGTGATGGGTCCGGACGGAAAAACAATCGATTATGGCGTGAATTATAAAGGATAAATCAAGAGCACGTTAGGGGACACTTTTGAAAGAAAGTGTCCCCTAAAACCTTTTCAAAAACTTAGGCGCCGGATAGGGCAGGATAGAAAAAATTACATACTTTGTTCATCAAAAATTATATAAACCGTTTTGACATGACGTGCATTATATGATATAATATATCATTACAATATATAATCGGAGAACTACTGAAATTTTATGATAATTTTAGGAGTCGATCCCGGGATAGCGATAGTCGGATGGGGAATTATAAATTATTCCGGCTTCGGGACCCAAATAAAGCCCATTGCATTTGGAGCGATAACAACAAAATCGACCGAAAAAACGGAAGACAGAATCCTAAAAGTCTTTGAGGAACTGACAGCGATAATCGATAGATACAAGCCGGAAGCCGTATCGATAGAGGAGCTGTTCTTCAATACAAATCAGAAAACCGGCATTATTGTCGCGGAAGCGAGAGGGGTCATCCTCCTCGCCTGCCGCCGCGTCGGTCTTCCGATATATGAATACACGCCGCTGCAGATAAAACAAGCAGTTGTCGGTTACGGAAGAGCAGACAAGCGCCAAGTTATCGACATGGTGACCATGTTCCTCGGTCTCCAGAAGCCGCCAAAACCGGATGATACCGCCGACGCTCTTGCCGCTGCCATCTGTCATGCCCACTCCGGCACTTCCAGGTTAGCTGAATTCTACAACAAACCAACCTCCATGGCTGGAAAAATAAAGTGATAAGGGAACGCGAAGCCCCATGAAGACTTTTCGAGCTGGAGGAAAGCATGATGATTGTGCAGGGGAATGGTGACTTTTGTACAAAAGGTTTTTGAGCGGGGTTGTGAGGAGATAAGCGTTTTCAAGCAGAAAACAAAAACTAAAGGAGCATAGCATGTGGGTTGCGGATAGATGGAAGGAATATGAATTGATTGACTGCGAGGGCGGAGAACGACTGGAGAGATGGGGAAAATACATTCTTGTCAGGCCGGATCCGCAGGTCATCTGGAGCGGGGAGCGGAAGAATCCGCTGTGGAAGGAGGCACATGGCGTATATCGCAGACAGGGCGGCGGAGGCTCGTGGGTCGTCAACCGGATGCCTGAGAATTGGTGCATTTCTTATGGGAATTACCGCTTTCGGCTACGGCCGATGGGCTTTAAGCACACCGGATTATTTCCTGAACAGGCAACAAACTGGGACTGGACGACCGGTGTGATTCAACGGAGGACAGAAGCACTAAAGGTGCTTAATCTGTTTGCCTACACCGGCGGCGCGACTGTCGCGTGTGCTATGGCGGGCGCCGCTGTATGCCATGTCGACGCGTCCAAGGGCATGACGAATGCCGCGCGCGAGAATATGCAGCTCTCCGGACTTGCCGATGCTCCGTGCCGCTATATCGTCGACGACTGCCGTAAATTTGTCGAGCGCGAGATTCGACGCGGCGTGCGCTATGACGGCATTATCATGGACCCGCCTTCCTATGGCAGAGGGCCGAACGGCGAGGTCTGGAAGCTCGAAGAGTGTGCCGCCGACCTTGCGAGACTTACTGTTCGCGTGCTGTCCGATAAACCCGCGTTCTTCCTCATCAATTCTTATACCACCGGACTTTCTCCCGCTACCATGGGCTATATTTTGCAGGACGCTCTCCCGGAACGCTTGAGACGCGTGGCGTACGTGGAGTGCGGCGAAACCGGAATCCCCGTCGCCGATTCGGGACTTGTCCTGCCAAGCGGTGCTTCCGTACGGTGCGAATTTAAGTATTAAAAATAAGGGAATACAAATGCAATCTGATAAAATTCCAATTATAAAAGCCGAAAATATTACCTTCACGTATCCCGGCGACAGCGAGTCCCAGCCTGTCCGTGCCCTCGACGGCGTGTCGTTTGAAATCGAAGAAGGCTCATTTACCGCCATACTCGGTCACAACGGAAGCGGGAAATCCACTCTCGCAAAGCTTCTTTGTATGATAAATTATCCCGACTCCGGCAAGCTCTGGATTCGCGGACGGGAGATGACCGCTGACGATATTACCGACCGCGATATCCTTGACGCCAGACGGGATGTCGGGATGGTTTTTCAGAATCCTGATAACCAAATCGTGGCTACCATCGTGGAAGAGGACGTCGCGTTCGGATGTGAGAACCTCGGTATTCCCTCCGAAGAAATCCGCCAACGCGTGGATAGCGCGCTCGAAGAGGTCGGCATGACCAAATATGCACGCAGCGCGCCGCATAATCTGTCAGGCGGTCAAAAGCAGAGAGTCGCAATCGCGGGCGTTATCGCGATGAAGAGACGGTGCATCATCTTCGACGAGTCCACCGCAATGCTCGACCCCATGGGAAGACGAGAAGTCATGAATACCGCGCTCAAGCTCAACCGCGAGGATGGCATCACCGTGATTCTCATTACTCACTATATGAACGAAGCTACTATGGCGGACCGTATCATCGTCATGAATCAGGGGAAAATTCTGCGGGATGGCACCCCGTCCGAAGTCTTTTCCAATCCCGAAGCCATGTGGAACGCCGGGCTCGACGTCCCCCAGACGACAGAGCTCCTCTATAAAATGAAAAAAGCCGGACTCGACGTGCGGCTGGACGTCTTCGACGTAAACGAATGCGCGGCGGAAATCGCAAACGCGATGGAACGGAAGGCGGAGAAGGAGAAGGTATGGCTACAATCGAACTGACAAACGTTACGTTTACTTATAATAAAAATGCCCCCTCCGCAACGCGCGCTCTCGATAACATATCGCTGAAAATCGACGGAGAAGCCGATGGAATCACGGGACTGATAGGACATACCGGAAGCGGAAAATCGACCCTCGTGCAGCTGCTGAACGGCCTTCTGAAACCTGACACGGGGGAAGTAAAGCTGGATGGCGTCAACATTTGGGATGACCCAAAAAAGATTCGCGACGTCCGCTTTAAGGCGGGACTTGTGATGCAGTATCCGGAATATCAGCTTTTTGCGGAAACGGTAAGAGAAGACATCGCCTTCGGCCCCAAAAATATGGGACTCACGGGAGACGAGCTGAACGCCCGTGTAGCGGAAGCTGCTAAGTTTGCCGGATTGTCCTCCGCTTTACTTGCAAAATCCCCGTTTGAGCTGTCAGGCGGTCAAAAAAGACGGGCAGCTCTTGCCGGCGTCCTCGCCATGCGTCCGAAAATTCTCATCCTCGACGAACCGGCGGCCGGGCTTGACCCCGTCGGAAGACGTGATATCCTCGGCGGCATCAGAAAATATGCGAGCGAAAGCGGGACAACGGTCATCATCGTCAGTCACAGCATGGAAGATATGGCTATGTACTGTGATAACCTTGTGGTCATGTCGAATGCGAAAATCCTCATGCACAAAACCTGCGCCGAAGTTTTTTCTGAGTACCGCGAACTCATCGCTGTGGGGCTCGACGTGCCGCAGATAACCCGTATCGCCTCCGCTCTCGCCGAGCACGGGATCGATATCGGAAACGACATTTACACGGTAGACTATGCCGTGAAGAAGCTGCTCAAACAGATGGAACAGGGGTATAATAAAACCAAAGAGCCCAAACAGGTATAAAGCCCCGGATTCATAAATTATATACTATAGTAGAAAAAGGTATTTGGATGGGCGCGGGAAATCAGAGAGTGGAGAACAGAACTCCCTTCCGGAAAAAGCTCCCGCGCATACCGCCAAATAAAATTGCTGCCATATGAAATCTGATATTACGTTCGGGCAGTACTGTGAGGGGGATTCCCTGATTCACAGGCTTGACCCGAGAGCGAAAATCCTCCTTTCAATTTTGTATATTCTGGTGATTTTTCTGGCGAAGAGCGTAACTGCGTTTATTCTGTTGACCATTTCCGCAGCCGTTTTCGTTGGACTCACGAAAATCTCGCCCGCCATGATTCTGCGCTCCATGCGGCCGCTGCTTTTCATCATCCTGTTTACTGCGGTCATCAACATCTTCTGGATGACGGGCGACAACCTCCTTTTGTCCTTCGGGCCGATTAAAATCTACCTTGAGGGTATCATCAACGCGGTGCTGATTATCCTGCGCATCGTCCTTCTTATCGTCGCAACCTCGGTGTTCCTGACCTATACTACAACGCCGCTCGCGCTGACCGATGGGTTGGAACAACTTCTTGCGCCGCTTAAAAAGATTCACGTTCCGGTGCATGAGTTTTCCATGATGATGACCATCGCCCTGCGCTTCATTCCGACCCTCATCGACGAAACCGAGAAAATCATGAATGCGCAAAAGGCGCGCGGTGCGGACTTTTCCACAGGAAACCTGATTCAGCGCGCAAAGGCGCTCATTCCGATTCTGATTCCGCTGTTCATCTCCGCTTTCCGCCGCGCCGACGAGCTGGCTACCGCTATGGAGTGCCGTTGTTATACCGGCGGCGAGGGCAGAACCCGCATGAACGTGCTTCACACCACCTCACTTGATTGGATATTCGGCGCCGCAGTCATTGCGCTTGGCGGGGGCGTTATCCTTGTCAATCTTTATTTCCCAATGTGGGGATTGAGCATCTAATAAATCATGAAGCTTCTCTTAAAAATCGCCTATGACGGCACCGCTTACAGTGGCTATCAGGCACAGCCGGACAAACCGTCCATCCAGCGCACTTTGACCGATGCAGCATCCGCTTGTTTCGGCTTCCCGTGCACTGTCACCGGGTGCAGCCGTACCGACGCGGGTGTCCATGCCCTCGGCTTCTGCGCCGCCATCGAACCTAAAGTCCCATTTGAAGACTGGCTGTCCATCCCCATCGGACGGGTCCACCGCGCCCTCCGACGCTTCCTGCCGCCGGATATCGCGGTCTGCAGCGAAGCCAGCGTCCCCGACGACTTTCACCCGCGCTATTCCGTTACGCGGAAAGAATACCTTTACCGCATGTACGACTCGGTCGCGGACGACCCGTTTCAGAATAACCGTGCGTGGCGCCTCAAGCATCCGATAGACGCCGACGCTCTTGCATGCATGAATCGTGCTGCCGATCCTATTGTCGGATACCACGATTTTACATCATTTATGGCGTCCGGCTCCAACATTATCGACGCCCACAGAACAGTCTATTCCCTCACCGTAAGCCGCAGCGACAAGTTCCTCGACCTCCGCATTTCCGCGGACGGCTTTCTATACAACATGGTCCGCATCATCACGGGTACCCTTGTTGCATGTGCCTACGGTGCCCTTACCCCAGCCGCTATCCCCCAGATTCTGTCCTCCAAAAACCGCGCTGCCGCCGGTTCAACGGCTCCCCCGTACGGCCTCTACCTTGCCGAGGTAACTTACGACCGGGAGATTGAGTGGAAATTGGAGTAGGGGTCTCTATTCCCCTAAAACCTTTCGACTGGGTCGGAGCTCTATGGAGCCCTATCAATAAAAAATAAGAAAAAGCGGTACACAAACGATGGCAAATATCAGTACGAAGAAAGAACTGCGGGTGGCGGGAAAGATACCGCCGCAGGTGAACAGGTACTATTTGAAGGTGGCAAAGACATATAAGATTTGTGGAGTTGCTCTGCTGCTGGTACTGGTCCTGTTTCTTATATTTGTGACGATGTTTTTCAGCGACTATGTGACTTATGAGAATATGCGCTACCTCGCAAAGGATTTTGGCGCGATGATGTTGTCTGAGGATGTCGGCTTCACGAATATTGTCTATAATGGGGTCGACAATATGAAATTTGTCTCCTTTAAAAATGGGCTTGCCGCGGTGAGCAGCGATAAGTACCTCTACTTTGATGCGACGGGAATTCGCCTGATTGAAGAGGATTCCGGCTGCACCGACCCCATTTTGGTTCCCGCCGAAAAATACCTGCTCCTTTACGACCTCGGCGGAACAAGTTACTCCGTATACAATCAGCTTACCCGAATCATCAGTCGGGAAAGCGATAACAAAATCATTACGGGCGATATGAGCGACTCGGGCGCGTATATTCTCGTGACCCGCTCACGGGAAACCAAATACGTCGTGGAGGTCTATAACTCCGCTTTCAATCACTCTATGAGCATCTATAAAGAGAACTACGTCCTCGACGCGGCAATTTCGCCGGATGGCACGCACATTATCATCTGTTCCGCGGCGCCTTCCGATACCGACTTTGACTGCGAAGTGTCGGTGTGCCTTGCCGGCGTTTCCGAAAATCTGACGACCCTGACTTATCCCCATACGATGCCCCTCGACGTCTACGCGTCGAATGAAGGATTTGTCATGCTGTGCGACACGGCCCTCTATTTTTTCGATTACAACGGAAATTTGCAATCGACCGTGAGCATGGCCGGAACTTCCCTGCGTTATGCGGATACAAACGATAACGCGTCGGTGTTGGTCGGAAGCGTGAATGCGCTCGGTATGGAAAACCGCGTGATTGTCACGGATTCGTCCGGAGAAATTTTGCTCGACACCGTAATCAACAACCGCATTACCGGTGTGGAAGCGTCAGAAAACCTCGAAGAAGCGCTTGCTTATGTGCAGGTCCCGGACGGAATTGTGCAGATAACCCCTGACGGCGCGGAAAATCTGTATACCCCGGATGGTTCCGATGTTATTGAAGTAGTCCCGGTCACAAACGGCGCGATAATCTGTACTAAAACCGGAGCCTATATGGCTTTTACAGAATAAAATAAAAAACATTAAAATTCTTCCCATAAGTAATAGGAGGTGGGAATCATGAGTCTGGCGATTGATGCTGTGATTCTGTTCAGCGCGGTCATTATTGTTTGGCTTGGAGCAAAAAGAGGACTGATTCGTTCCGTAATGGGACTGGTCAGCGGAATAGTGTCGGCAATAGCCGCATACGCTTATACACCTGTTCTTGCCGCGTACATCCGGCAAAACTATCTAATCGATAATATCACAAACGGTATCGCGGAGACCTTGCGCTCTCTTGCATTCGATACCAGCACCGATTTATATGACCTCGACCGCTTAGCAGTCGACCTGCCCGAGCCGTTCACCGGAATCTTGGAGCGCTACAACATCGACATCGATGCCTTCTCCGAACAGATACGCGGCCTAACCGGATGCAGCGAGGAGGTCGTAAACAGTTTCGCGGGAGAGATAGCCTCCCCGACCGCCGACCTCATCGCGTCAGTGGCGGCCTTTGCCATCCTGTTTGTGGTGATTCTCATCGTGCTGTCCCTGCTCACCGCCGTGCTCGACCTCATCTTCACTCTTCCGGTACTCAGAAGCGCGAACATGTTCTTTGGGTTCCTCCTGGGACTCGCGGAAGCTGCCTTTTTTGCAAGCATCCTCGCGACCGTTATGTCGGTCCTTGTCTCTTCCCTCGGTGCGATTGAACCCTCCCTCTTCGGCTCCGATGCCGTAGAAGATACCGTCATTTGTCAATTCGTCCTCCGTCACAACCTTGTCAACGGTCTCATGACTGCGCTGGGCTGGGGTTAATGAGACCTACAGACCAGAAAACATTTAAAAAATGATTTGGAGAGTCAGGGACCCTTTCTAAAATGGTCCTCTGACGTGGTTTGGGGCAGGGCCCCATCAAAACAACAAACAAAACTACAGAAAATAAAGGTGTCCTTATGATTATGTGTACAAGATGCCACAAAAGAGTGGCTGCGGTTTTTATTACGAGGCTGGATAACGGCGAGAGCAAGCAGGAGGGATTGTGCATCAAGTGCGCCAAGGAACTGGGGATTAAGCCGATTGACGACATTATTGCGCAGACCGGGCTTGACGACGAGACTATCGAACGCCTGAACGGCGAGATGGAGACGATGCTGGAGAACGGCGATATCGTACCCGGAGAAACGGACGGAAGCGCCCCGCTGCTGAACTTCTCCAAGCTGATGGGAGAGGGCGCAAAGAATTCCCGGGATAAAAAGCGTCAAAAAGGGGATTCCAAATCCGACTCCGAACCCGAGATGAAGTTTCTCAAAAATTATACCACCAACCTCACCGCACGCGCCAAAAATGGCGAACTCGATCGCATCATCGGACGTGACCGTGAGCTGGAGCGCGTCATACAGATTCTGTGCCGCCGTCAAAAGAACAACCCCTGCCTCATCGGGGAACCCGGCGTCGGCAAAACCGCTATCGCGGAGGCCCTTGCACAGCGCATCGCTGACGGACAGGTGCCGTATAAGCTCAAGGACCACGATGTATGCCTCCTCGATTTGACCGCTCTTGTTGCCGGTACGCAGTTCCGCGGTCAGTTTGAGTCGCGCGTTCTGGGGCTCCTCGGCGATGTGAAGGCGCATGGCAAGGTCATCCTTGTCATCGATGAGGTCCATAACCTCGTCGGCGTAGGGGACGCAGAAGGAAGCATGAACGCCGCCAATATCCTGAAGCCCGCGCTCTCCCGCGGAGAAATTCAGGTCATCGGCGCGACTACTCTCACGGAGTACCGCAAGTATATCGAAAAAGATACCGCCCTCGAGCGCCGCTTCCAGCCCGTTATGGTCAACGAACCCTCCGTGGCAGATACGGTTGCAATTTTAAAGGGAATTAAAAAATATTACGAAGACTACCATGGTGTAAAAATCGCGGATGAAATCCTTACTTCCGCCGCGACCTTGTCCGAGCGCTATATCACCGACCGCTATCTCCCCGATAAGGCAATCGACCTCGTTGACGAGGCCGCATCCCATATTTCTGTTCACACACCTGAAATCAACGAGCGTCATGAACTTGCTGACCGTCGCGAGGTCGTCAAAAAAGAGTACGCCGATTTGGAGACTGCTATTTCCTCCTCCGATACCGGCCAAAGTTCCGATACCGAAACCATTGAGGAAAAATATCGCCGCCTAGCCGACCTTAAAGCCGAGGAAATGCGCATTGAAGCCCGCCTCGACGAACTTGACGAGCTCTGCGAAAAGGTCAGAATGCGGGAATCCGACCTTGCAGACGTCATCGAAATCTGGACCGGCATTCCTGCGTCAACCATCGCTGAGAGCGAATACGAAAAGCTCGAACACCTCGACGAACGTCTTTCGCAACGGATTATCGGACAGAGCGAAGCTGTAAACGCGGTTGCACGCGCCGTCAGACGGAGCCGTGCCGGTGTGTCCTACAAGAGAAAGCCTGTTTCCTTTATCTTTGCAGGTCCTACCGGTGTGGGAAAAACCGAATTGGTCAAAGTTCTCGCCGCAGACTTGTTCTCCTCTCCGGAAACCCTCATTCGCCTCGATATGAGCGAGTTCATGGACAAATTCTCCGTTTCCCGCATCATCGGTTCTCCTCCGGGATATGTCGGTTATGACGACGCGGGACAGCTCACCGAAAAAATCCGCCGCAGACCGTACTCCGTGGTCTTATTCGATGAAATCGAAAAGGCGCATCCCGACGTCATGAATATCCTTCTGCAAATCCTCGACGATGGCATCATTACCGACTCGCACGGCAAGCAGGTCGATTTCTGCAATACCATTATCGTCATGACAACCAATGCGGGAAGCACCTATGCGACCGCGAAAGCCGGTTTCTCCGACAGTAAAACCGCCCTTACCGAGGACAAAACCAAAAAAGCGCTTGAAGAATTTCTGCGCCCCGAGTTCATCAACCGCGTCGATGAAATCATCACATTTAACTCTCTCACACGAGATAACTTCATCGAAATCGCGCGTATCATGACCGGCGACCTCACAAAGCTCCTCTATGATAAGGGCATGGATATCCACTTCACCGATGCCGCAATTGCCCATGTCGCAGATAAATCGTACTCCGTCAAGTATGGCGCACGAAACATGCGCCGCTTCATCCAGACGGAAATTGAAGATAAAATTGCCGCCGAGATCATTGCCGCACGCGGACTTCTCTCCGAAATCACCGTGGACTCCGACGAGAGCGGAATCAAAGTCACGGCAGTCTAAAACGGAATGATGAAATACAAAAACGATTGGCACCTTCTGAAAAAGGAAGAAGTTCTCTCCGCGCTGACGACGGACATGTACAAAGGTTTGTCCGACAAGGAGGCAGGACGCAGACGAAAAAAATATGGTGCCAATACTATCTGGCGGGTGAAACGCGTGTCCGCGCTGGAGGCGGTTTGTCAGTCCCTGTTTGACGTTGCGACTCTCCTCCTCGTCATCAGCGCGGCTGCCGCAGCCTTGTTTGATAAGGACAAGGAAGCGCTCGCCGTAACTGCGATTCTCATTATCGGTGGAATTTTGCGCGCCGTCGTGTTTGTACGCGCCAGCCGCATTTTGGAAAATATGGCGGAGGGGCTCATCCCTGTGGCGTCCGTAATACGTGACGGACAGGTCAAGCTCCTCCCAGCCGGTGAAATCGTGCCGGGAGATATCATCTTTCTTGAACCGGGATGCACTGTGCCGTGCGATGGCAGAGTCCTCTCCAACGAGGATTCCGTCGTCAGCGAGAGAAACATCACGGAAAACGCCGCGCCTGTACATAAATTTGATATGGTCATCGAGACCGAAGCGGAGAGCGGGGAAGTGCCATGCGAATATCGCTCTAACATGCTTTTTGCCGGTTCGACAGTCCTGTCCGGAACTTTGCGCATTGCTGCAACCTCATGCGGCACACGTTCCCTTATCGGTATGAAGCAGGGCGGTATTACCGTCGAGCCGTCCGATAAGCTCCCGCTCATCGAGAAGCTCCGGGACTGGTGCAAATTCACAAGCCTCGTGATGCTCGCTTTCGTGATGATTCTCACGGTGCTGTCCCTCTTTCTCCAGCGGGGATACACCCTTCCGGACATTTTTCTCGGCACGATGGCCATGGCAGTTGCGGCGATGAGCGAGTATCTCCTTGTCATCGGCTATATCATTATCGCCGCTGCTATTCACCGCTGTGCCAGACCGTCCGCAGATGGCCCCGAATATAAAAAATTGCAGTCCTTCACTGCGATACGAAAATCCTCTGAAACGGAAAATATTGCCAAAGTCGGCAGAATTGTTTTTTGCGGAAGCTCATTCTTTGAGTCAGGGGAAGCCGAAATCTATGCGTACCGGGTAAACGGTACTTTTCACGCTCACGGTTCCCTTCCGCCGACCGATACCGCGCTTGAGGAGATGATTTCTCTCGCGCTGCCGGCATCTGCGGCGGGACGTTTCGGGATGTCTCTCTCAAACGGGAGCGTCGGACAGATGAGCGAACGCGCGTGCACTGTGCAAACTGCCGCTGAAGTTTATTCCCACAAAGTGGGGGCGGACAAATTCGCGAATACCAACTTTGCTGTGGTCGACCACGTGGATTCCTCAAACGTATTTGCGGCGGGACTTGACACTTCGCTCCTCATGCGCGACGGTGAAATGCAAGCCGTATCGTGCGGCGAGATTTCCGCGGTCCTTCGTTCGTGCAGCGAATACCAGACCCTAAACGGTCCCTTGCCCTTTGATGCGGAAACGCGCCGCCAAATTTTTACCGAGTGCGCGTCTCTTGAATATATCGGCGCAAAAATTGTCGCCGTGGCGCGTACCCGTTCGGAATACGCTACCCTCAACCGGCTTGCGGTCATCACGCAGAACATGACTTTTGTCGGATTTTTTGCGATTGCAGAACAGCCGGAAAAGCATGTTGCGGAAAACATCTCCTTCATGCGCAGGAGTAGTATTGTGCCAATTCTCCTGTCATCCGATGCAGAGCGGGATCTGTACTATTGCCATGACATCGGATTGATGGGGAAGAAGACCAAAATCGTTCCTTACAGCGAGTTTGACTCGTCTGACCTCAACGGACTGACCTCATATGGTATGATCGTTTCGTTTCCGGATATGCCGCATGGAATTCCGGCGTCGGCAAAGGCAGGGGCTATGAGAAAAATCATGGCTGTTGAAACGGACGCGAGAACCGCGGCGGTCGGCCGCGAAATCAGTGACGCCGATGTGCTTCGGCAGGCGAACGTCGGATTTGCCGTGGCGCAGTCTGCGTATCGTCCGGTTTCCGAGCCTCTTTCGAGAGAAGCTACCGCGGTGGTTAATCCGGCGTCAAAAACGGGACACGGCGGTCTGGATGGTGTGATAAAATCACTCTGCACAGCAAATCAGGCGGTGCGCAACATCAAATCGTCCGCATTCTACCTGACGGCGGCGCAGGTGGCACGGCTTGTCGTTCTCCTTGCGGCGGTGTTGTGCGGGATTCCGCTGCTGAATGAGGTTGTCATCCTCGTGTGGGGACTGCTGTTCGACTTCGCGGCGATTCTCGTTATGGCATTCGAAACGGGGGATTCCGATGCAAAATCCCCGATAAATCGCGAGAAAGACGTCCCATCCGGCAGATTTATCCCGATAAGCATATCTAAAGCCGCCATATGCGGAGGTGCGTGGGGCGCTTCAGCGGCGCTCACCGTGATTTTGACTCGCCTTGTTGTTCCGCTTTTCGGACAGAAGTTCACTGAGCAGCAGTCTGCAGTCCTGCTTGTGGGGACTTTAATCTTTACGGGGCTGGTCACCTCGTGCGAGATTATGAAGCGGAAAAGCCTGTTTCAGAAAATGCGAATCAACTACGCTTTCTTCGGTTTCGCGCTGTGTTCGCTGATTCTCGCTCCGCTTGTCATGCTTACCGGCTTTGGCGCGTCGTGGGTCGGCGGCAAGCCTTGCGGTGGATACGCCGCTTTTTCCTTGGTATCGCCTGCGATAACGCTTGTGGTATGGGAAACAATAAAGAAATCCAAAAACAAGCAGAAAAACCAAAATATGCTAAACTGATATTTTTTTGCAGACGCTTCAAAATTTTTGTGGGACAAAGGGGTACTTTTTCCAAAAAGTGCCCCTTTGTATGCTATGATTTTATTCCAAGTTCGTAAAAAAATCTGGCGAATAAAGCATTATTCTCGGGATGGGCTCTTGTAATTTGCGGCGATTTGTTATATAATATATAAAATGTTGCATAACCGTTATGTGATATTGAAAATACGCAAAGACACTGAAACCGCTTATGTGGATATTTAATTTTATCACTGTGTATATATGAACGGAGACTGTTCTGTAGGCGTAATAGACTAAAACGAAAGGATAAACTTGTTATGGCTGAAAACAACGAATGTACCCATGACTGTTCCACGTGCTCCGCTGCTTGTTCGTCGCGGAAGGGCGCTCCCACCTATGAAGCGCCGCACAAGGATTCGCACGTGAAGCATGTCATCGGCGTTGTATCCGGCAAGGGCGGCGTCGGCAAGTCCATTGTGACTTCGATGCTGGCGACCGTCATGCAAAGACGTGACTATAAATGCGCCATTCTCGATGCGGACGTGACCGGTCCTTCCATCCCGAAGGCGTTCGGAACGAAAGGTGATATTCTGTCCTCCGGCGATGTGCTCATCCCGCTTGCAACAAAGACTGGTATCAAGATGATTTCGGTCAACTTGCTTCTGGAGGAAGAGACCCGTCCTGTCGTCTGGAGAGGACCCGTTATTGCGGGTACAGTAAAGCAGTTCTGGACCGACGTTATCTGGGGCGATGTAGACTATATGTTCATCGACATGCCTCCGGGAACGGGCGACGTTCCGCTGACCGTATTCCAGTCGATTAAACTGGACGGTATTGTTATTGTGACGACTCCGCAGGACCTTGTGTCTATGATCGTGGGCAAAGCGGTAAATATGGCGTCTCTCATGAACATTCCGGTCATCGGATTGGTAGAGAACATGTCATATGTAAAGTGCCCCGACTGCGGCCGCGAAATCAACGTCTTCGGCAAATCGAAAGCCGAAGAGGTCTGCCAGACCTACAACATTCCCCTCATCGCTCGTATGCCTATCGATGAAAAGCTCTCATCCCTCATCGACCATGGTATAATCGAGCTCATGGAAAACGACTACCTCGAAAAAGCCGCCGATGCGGTGGTGAAGTTCTGCGAGGGGTGACGGGCTTTGTTCACCCCACTTCGGGGTACCTTTTGAGAAAAGGTACCCCGAAGAACCCCGGCAAACTTTTTTGAACCTTTTTTGAAAAATAATACTTACTCTTAGGAGGACATAAGCTATATGAAAAAAGCAATGACATCCGTTCCGTTCAAAGGTACTGCGGAACAGCTTGAGGCCCTTGATGCGGTTATCGCGGCTCATAAGGGCGAAAAGGGTGCGCTCATGCCTATACTTCAGAAGGCGCAGGACATTTACGGATATCTCCCAGAGGAGGTTCAGCGTCATATCGCTGCGGCGCTCGACGTGCCTTATTCAGAGGTGTTCGGCGTAGTTACCTTCTACTCTCAGTTCCTTCTCAATCCGAAGGGTCAGCATCCGATATCTGTATGTCTCGGCACGGCTTGCTATGTAAAGGGCTCCGGTCTCATTATGGAAAAGCTTGAGTCTCTTCTCGGGATTCAGAGCGGCAATATTACCTCTGACCTCAGATTCAGCCTTGATGCTACCAGATGTATCGGCGCGTGCGGCCTTGCTCCTGTTCTCACTGTCGGCGAGGACGTTTACGGACGTCTTGAACCCAGCATGCTTGAAGGCATCCTCGCAAAATATTAAGTGATTTGAAATTGTGTGAGGGGGATTCGCATCCGTCGACAGGTCCCCTGAACGATATCGCCGTTGTGGCAGAATGGGGAGTTTTATGAAAATCAGTGAAATTAAGAATCTCCTCGGTGCGGAAGTGCTGTGCGGGGAAGAATATCTGGAGCACGAAGTTTCCTCTGCGTGCTGCAGTGATATGATGAGTGACGTGCTCGCCTATGTCAAGGACCAAGGAGTCCTGTTGACGGGCCTTGTAAATCCGCAGGTCATTCGTACCGCTAATATGATGGACATGATTTGTATCGTGTTTGTCAGAAACAAGGCTCCGAGTGAGAGTATGCTCGACTTGGCAAAGGAATTCGGCATCGTTGTGATGCAGTCGTCTCTGCGTGCATTTGAGGCGTGTGGACTTCTTTACGTGGGTGGTCTCAGCGGAAAACCGGGGGATTGTCATGTCTGAAAACCTGAATTTCCACTTTAACGTGGACGGCGAAAACTTTTCATCTGCGGGCGAAGCGTCCGTGATGGTGAAAAAAAAGCTGCGCCAGCTTGGTTTCTCTCCCGACATCATACGCCGCGTCTCTATTGCAATGTACGAGGGCGAGATTAATATGGTTATCCACGCAAACGGCGGCGCCGCCGACGTCACAATCGACGACGAGTATATTACAATCGTGTTGAAAGACCAGGGACCCGGTATCCCTGACGTGAACCTCGCGATGCAGGAGGGCTATTCCACAGCACGAGAAAGCATCAGAGCGCTCGGGTTCGGCGCCGGTATGGGCCTACCCAATATGAAAAAGTATACCGATTATATGAAGATCGATACCGCCATCGGAGTGGGTACGACTATCACCATGAAGGTGGCTCTTACCTGACGACGTATTCCACACGATTCTTGGCACGGAGGACTTATGAAGGATTACAAGCATTCGGTTTCGCTCGATGTCAGCAAATGCAAGGGCTGTACCACCTGCCTGAAGCGTTGTCCGACTGAGGCAATACGGATACGTGACGGACGTGCTGTAATATTTTCCGCTCGCTGCATCGACTGCGGCGAGTGCATCAAAGTCTGTCCGTATAAAGCAAAAAAGGCAACACATGACCCTTTGTCGTGTATTCACAACTATAAGTACGCGGTCGCGCTCCCCGCGCCGTCTCTGTATGGTCAGTTCGACAACATGGAAAATATCGGCTACATTATCCGCGGACTCCATGATATGGGCTTCGCCGATGTGTTTGAGGTAGCTTGTGCTGCCGAGTTGGTATCCGCTTACACCAGACTGTACATAAGACGAAAAGACATTAAAAAGCCGGTCATCAGTTCCGCCTGCCCCGCCATCACGCGCATCATCAGCATGAATTATCCCATGCTCTGTGAGAACATCATGCCGATTCTGCCGCCGGTCGATATTGCCGCGTATCTTGCGCGTCAGAAGGCGAAACGGGAACATCCGGAGCTTACCGACGAGGATATCGGGATCATCTTTATCTCCCCGTGTCCTGCCAAAGTGAGCTACGTGAAGAACGATTTTGCCGGCGAGCGAAACTACATTGACGCAACTCTTTCTGTGCGCGATGTGTATTTTGAACTGCTCGATAAAATGAAGCGGCGTCATGACGAACCGTATGAGACCACTGAGTCCGGTATGGTCGGAATCGGTTGGGCGACTACGGGCGGCGAGTCAACCGCGATTTTCAACGAGCGTTACCTTGCGGCATCCGGTATCGAGGACTGCATCCGCGTCCTTGACCAAATTGACAATGAGGATATCAGCAACCTTGACTTTGTGGAACTCAACGCCTGTTCCGGCGGATGCGTCGGAGGCGCTATGACGGTCGCAAATCCCTATATCGCGCAGGCGAGACTGCAAATTCTCAAGAGATATCTTCCCGTATCGCCGAACAGACCGGTCAGCGAACGGATACCGGACGAATTTTATAACGAAAACGAAGTGGAGTATAACCCCTATAACCTTCTCTCGGACGACAGACAGACCGCCCTTCGCATGATGAACGACATCGAAGCGATTATGGAGGGACTTCCAAAACTCGACTGCGGTTCCTGCGGCGCACCGACCTGTATGGCGTTTGCGGAGGACATTGTAAAGGGAGAAACCACCGCGGATGAATGCACTGTTATCATGCGTATGCTGTTCCACGAATATTTGAAGCAGCATACGGAAAAAGACAAACAACAGGAAATACTCAGAGAAATCAACGCGATAAAAGCCAGCAAAATCAAAAATCAGACGGATGAAAGTGAGGAATAGACCATGAAGCTGTCCGAGCTGTGTGAAAAACTGTCCCTTCAAGTTGTCTCCGGCGGTACGGAGGCGGAGTTCGATGGGGTATATGCGGGAGACTTGCTGAGCCGTGCCATGAGCCATGTCGAAGCGGATAGCCTGTGGATAACCATTATGTCGAACACCAACGTTATCGCTGTGGCAAGTCTGACAGAGGCTGCTGCCGTGATTCTCGCGGAGGGAGTCGAGCTGATTCCCGAGGCGCTTGAGGCGGCGCATGACAAGGGAATTACCGTTCTTTCTTCCGATTTGACCGTATACGAACTGTGCGTGAAAATTCACGCGTGCGTGTCATGACGGACTATTTCTGCGACCTCCACATCCACTCCTGCCTCTCCCCTTGCGGAGACGATGAGATGACCCCCGCTAATATCGCGGGAATGGCGTCCCTCAACGGACTGCAAATCGTCGCGCTGACAGACCACAATTCTTCCAAAAATTGTCCGGCGTTCTTTGCACAGGCAAAGAAAAACGGTCTCATCCCGATTCCGGGGATGGAGCTGACGACCGGGGAAGATATCCACGTTGTGTGCTTGTTCCGGACGCTGGAGGATGCGATGGAATTTGACCGCATAGTGGAAGAGCATCGGGTGAAGATTCCGAACGAGGCCGACATTTTCGGGCACCAGTACATCATGGACGAGAACGACGAGATTGCAGGGGAGGAACAATACCTCCTTCTCAACGCAACCGACTTGTTCCTCGAGGACGCCTATGCGCTTGTCTCCAAGCTGGACGGCGCGTGCTATCCGGCTCACATCGACCGCACTGCAAACGGCGTAATTGCAATGCTCGGCACGTTCCCGGAGGAACCGCACTTCACGGCATATGAGCTGAATGATGCGGAGTCTGAAGCGGAATATCGCGAAAAATATCCGATAATCAACGGCCTCATCAAAACGGTCTCCTCAGACGCTCACTATCTGTGGGACATTGCGGAAGCCGGGTTCAAAATCCCGCTGGACGATGAACCGTACTCGTCGGCGCTGGTGCGGAACCGTCTGATAGATTATCTGTCAGGCACAAATCTGAGTATTAAAAAATTAACTTAACTTACAGCGCGGGGAGGTGCTGCGGATTGGACGAGTTGTCGCTCTATATACTTGATATAACCATGAATTCCGTACGCGCGGGCGCTACCGAGATATCGATAACGCTCAACGAAGATGAGGAATGGCTCATATTTACCGTATCTGATAACGGCTGCGGCATGACGGAAGAGCAGGTGAAACGCCTTGACGACCCGTTCTTCACCACACGCACTACCCGAAAGGTCGGGCTGGGCATTCCGTTTTTAAAAATGCTCGCAGAGATGACTGGCGGCTCCGTGAAAGTCACATCTGTATCGGAAAAAGTCAGCGAAAACCACGGAACTACCACCGAAGCAAAATTCGGCAAAAACCACATTGATTTTATCCCGATGGGCGATATTGTGGAAACGTTAAAAACTCTCATCCAAGGCTCGCCGGATATCAACTTCATCTTTACACACACCATGCCGGGCGGGGAAGTCCGCCTATCGTGCAGCGAACTGAAGGAAATCCTCGGCGAAGACATCTCTCTCTCAGAACCCGAAATTCTCGTGTGGATCGGCGAGTTCCTGCACGAGCAGTACGCTGAAATAAAAAACAACGAATAATAACCCACTCCATGGGGACAGCGTCCCCAAATAAATCAGTTCATTTTAATAAACGAAAGGATAAATACCATGAAATCTATTGAGGAGCTCAAGGCCATAAAGGCAAAAATGCAGGACAAGGTTGCTGTCCGTAATTCAAGCGGAGATATCAGAATCGTTGTCGGTATGGCTACATGCGGTATTGCTGCAGGCGCACGTCCTGTTCTGAACGCTTTTGTGGAGGGCGTAACAGAGGCCGGACTGGCGGAAAAGGTTACCGTTACCCAGACCGGATGTATCGGCATCTGCCAGTACGAACCTGTCGTTGAAGTGTATGAGAAGGACAAAGAAAAGGTGACCTATGTGAAGATGACCGCTGACCGTGCGAAGGAAGTTATCGAAAAGCACATCAAGGGCGGCGCCGTCGTTACAGAATACACCATTGGCGCGGCTAAGATATAAACTTTAGGAGGAAAAAACTACTATGATTCGTTCACATGTACTGGTCTGCGGCGGTACCGGATGTACATCTTCCGGCAGCCAGGCTATCCGCGAAAAACTCGCTGACGAACTCAATAAGAAGGGGCTTGACGAGGAAGTAAAAATCGTTCAGACCGGCTGCTTCGGTCTTTGCGCACTCGGTCCGATTATGATTATCTATCCGGAAGGAACCTTCTACAGCCAGGTAACTCCCGCTGACATTCCGGAAATCGTTGAAGAACACCTCCTGAAGGGCCGTATCGTAGAGCGTCTTGTCTATAACGAGACCGAAGGCGCTACCGACGAAGAAGAAGCTATCGCTGCATCCCTTTCCGAAACGGCGTTCTATAAGAAGCAGAAGCGCGTTGCACTCCGCAACTGCGGCGTCATCAACCCCGAAAACATCGAAGAATATATCGCCATGAACGGTTACTTCGCTCTCGCGAAAGTCCTGAACGAAATGACACCGGACGACGTTATCAAGGTTATCTCCGACTCCGGTCTTCGCGGACGCGGCGGCGCCGGATTCCCGACAGGCCGTAAGTGGCAGTTCGCAAGAGCTTCCGTTTCCGATAAGAAGTACGTTGTATGTAATGCCGACGAAGGTGACCCGGGCGCATTCATGGACCGTTCCGTCCTCGAAGGTGACCCGCACGCCGTTCTTGAGGCAATGGCTATCGCCGGCTACGCTATCGGCTCGGACGAAGGTTGGATTTACGTTCGTGCAGAGTATCCGATTGCTGTCAAGAGATTGAACATCGCCATTGAACAGGCACACGAATACGGCTTGCTCGGTAAGGATATTTTCGGCACAGGCTTCAACTTTGATATACATATCAGACTTGGCGCCGGCGCATTCGTATGCGGTGAAGAAACCGCGCTCCTCATCTCTATTGAAGGTAACCGTGGTGAACCTCATCCGCGTCCGCCGTTCCCGGCAGTAAAGGGTTTGTGGGGTCAGCCGACTATTGTAAATAACGTAGAAACCTATGCAAACATCGCGCAGATTATCTTGAACGGTGCGGATTGGTTTGCTTCCATGGGTACCGAAAACTCCAAGGGTACAAAGGTATTTGCTCTCGGCGGTAAGATCAAGAATACCGGTCTTGTGGAAATCCCGATGGGTACCACACTCCGCGAAATCGTAGAAGAAATCGGCGGCGGCGTTCCGAACGGCAAGAAG
>CAZUPI010000004.1:0-80234 GCA_964621755.1 uncultured Ruminococcus sp.
AGTATAAATTTTATCAAAAAGGTATATACAAACGCCTTAATTTTTGATACAATATGTAAGGTGACACAATTGCGTCAGGAAGAAGCAGCCAGCCTTGCCAGAGACTCCGATATTATGATTGTTATTGGGAGCCCGGACAGCTCGAATTCAGGAAAACTTCGTGATATTTCAGCAGAATATTGCAGAAATGTGTATTTTGTGGGCGGTGCGGAAGACTGTCATCATATACGTGTCGAGCCACATGACAAATTGTCAATAACTGCCGGCGCATCGACGCCGTACAGTATAATACAGGAGGTATATAAAACTATGAGCGAGCAGACAGAAAATTTTGCTGAACTTCTCGAGACTTCATTCAAAACTTTAAATACAGGAGATATCGTCGAAGGCGTCATCACGTCTATTTCGCCGAATGAGATTCATCTCGACCTCGGCACAAAGACCACCGGTGTTATCACGCATGACAAGGCCACCAATGACCCGCAGGCTAAGCTCGACGTCCTCTATAAGGTTGGGGATGTTGTAAAGGCTAAGGTCGTCAAGGTAAGTGATATCGACGGTATCGCTACTCTCGACAAGACAAGAGTAGACTCTGAGTCCAACTGGACAAAGATTGTCGAGGCTTGTGACTCCGGCGAGACGCTCGAAGGCAAGGTTGTTGAAGTAGTAAAGGGCGGCGTTATCATCAACATTAACTCCGTTCGCGTGTTCATCCCCGCTTCCCTTACCGGCGTACCGAAGGATGGCGACCTGAACACCCTCTTGAACACCACACAGAAGGTCAAGATTATCGAAATCAAGCAGACAGACCGCAGGAGAGCATATGCCTCTATCCGCGCCGTACTCCGCGAGGAGCGTAAGGCGCGCGAGGAAGCGTTCTGGGCAGCAATCGAAGAAGGCAAGGAATACGACGGTGAGGTAAAGAGCCTTACAGATTTCGGCGCATTCGTTGACCTTGGCGGCGTAGATGGTATGGTACATACATCTGAGCTGTCCTGGAAGCGTATCAGACATCCCTCCGAAGTCGTTTCCGTCGGCGAGAAGATTCACGTATATGTGAAGTCCTTCGACCGCGAAAGGGGAAGAATCTCCCTCGGCTATAAGACAGAGGAAATGAATCCGTGGTACATCTTCACCAACAAGTATGCGGAAGGAGACGTCGTTGAAGTAAAGGTTGTAAGTCTCATGCCCTTTGGCGCATTCGCTGAAATCGTTCCCGGCTGCGACGGCTTAATCCACATCAGCCAGATCACCGACCACAAGATTGCAAAGCCCGACGAGGTTCTCGAAGTTGGTCAGGTTGTGTCCGCAAAGATCATCTCCATCAACAACGAAAATCATCAGGTAGGCCTTTCCATTCGTGCCCTTCTCGAAGAAGCTGATGAGGAGTATGGCGACGAGGCTGACGAAACAGCAGAGGATGCTGAATAATTTACAGCCTGTAAGTGAAAAGTGAAACAAGGACTTCTTTTGGAGTTTGAAGCAACTTTTCCGACCCATAAGATTGTCAAGCGGGAGAGTGAAGATTCTTCCGCTTTTCCATTTGGAAAAAGAGGATGAACATGAAGCTATTGCGTATTTTAGGAGTCGCGGCAGCCTGCATGCTGCTTGCGGTCGGAATGAGTTCATGCAGCGACAGCACGGAAGAATCACGCTACCCGGAATATACCAATCCGGAGGAGGTTGCGACCATCCGGGAGGATATGCGCTATATTATCCACGCCGCCGGACGGCTTACCGGTGTCGATAAAGAGGGAACTACGCGCACATACGACGGGTCGAATTCGCTCGAGGGCCTGCGGCAGTGTGCGGAAGCCGGCTGCGAGGTTATTGAGATTGACTTCAACTTCACGGCTGACGGTCAGCTTGCGTGCATTCACGACTGGTATACCGAGTATGCCGATGAAATCACGGACAACGTCCCGCTGACACTCGAAGAGTTTTTGAACTGTAAGATTTATCGTAACTTTACTCCGATTTGGCTGGGGGATATTGTGGACTTCCTGCGCGAGCACGACGGTACTTATATCGTAACCGATATTAAGGATGACAACATTGCGGGCATTACCGCCATTGCGGAGTATTGCCCCGACCTCAAAAACCGCTTCATCGTGCAGATTTACAATGAGGACGAGTATGACGCCGTACGCGAGCTTGGATTTGAGTATATCGTGTATACGCTCTATCGTCTCGATTGGGCCCCAAAGGTCAACTGGAAGGCGCTCGGCAGCTTTGCACAGACACATCCGCTGATAGGATATACGTTCTCTTATGAGCTTTGTTCCGTCGACGGCTATGTGGAAGGAATGCTCCAATCGGGCGTGCCGCTGTATATCCATACCGTCAACGGGGAGGAAGAACAGCAGCCCTACTTCGACATGGGAATCACAGGCATCTATACGGATGACGTGAAGTAAGCGTAAAAGCGCGTCGCACGCAGCCTCCGCTCTTTCACGGAAATCATTTTTAAAAATAAAAAATAAATTTTTGGAGGAAAATATGGCAATTCCAAGACCTGAGTATCCGCGTCCGACAATGGTGCGCGGAGAAGAATCATGGGTGAATTTAAACGGCACATGGGAGTTCGCTTTCGACTTCGGTAATTCCGGGCGCGAAAGAAAACTCTGGGAAGCTCCGAAGTACGACCACGAAATCGTCGTTCCTTTCGTTCCCGAATCGAAGCTCTCCGGCATCGAATACATCGACTTCATTCCCGCATGCTGGTACAGACGCACCGTCACCCTTCCGCAGGGATGGTATAAGGCAAACGGCCGCGTACTCCTGCACTTCGGCGCGGTTGACTATTATTCTGAAATCCGCGTAAACGGTCAGCTTGCCGGCACACACCGCGGCGGCTATACTCCGTTTGCCGTTGACGTTACCAAATATCTCACCGACGGCGAAAACAGCGTTTCCGTATTCGTTGAGGATAACGGTCACAGCAGCCTCCAGCCGACTGGTAAACAGGTTTACTACAGCTACTACAACGCCGGCTGCCACTACACACGCTGCACGGGTATCTGGCAGACCGTCTGGATGGAATACGTTCCCGCAAACTACATAAGAACCCTTAAGCTCACACCCGACATCAATATGGGCAAGCTGGACATCGTGGTGTCTCTCGAAGGGGACAACTCCGCTGTCGATACCGTTACCGCAGAAGCGTCCTTCGCCGGAGAAAAAGTATCCTCCGCAACCGCGCGGGTTCTCGGCAAGTTCGCACAGTTCTCTCTCCCGGTTCCGGATGCAAAGTTCTGGTCCCTCGAAGAGCCGAACCTCTACGACCTCAAGGTCACCGCTGGCGACGACGTTGTTACCTCCTACTTCGGCATGAGAAGTGTCGCCATCAACGGGTATGCGATTGAGCTGAACCACAAGCCGGTATATCAGAGACTCGTCCTTGACCAGGGATACTTCCCGGACGGCGTCTACACCGCAACGGAAGATGCAGATCTGGCGCATGATATTGAGCTCTCCAAGGCGGCAGGATTCAACGGCGCGAGAATGCACATGAAGGTATTCGAGCCCAGATTCCTCTATCACGCTGACCGTATGGGATATCTCCTCTGGGGCGAATTCCCGAACTGGGGTCTTGATGAATCCAATCCCGCATCGCTTCTGTCCATCATGCCCGAGTGGCTGACCGAGATTGAACGCGACTACAACCATCCGTCTATTGTAGGCTGGTGCCCCTTCAACGAAACAGGTGTTCGCCGCAATAAGGATGTATTCCGCACCGTATATCAGGCGACACGCGCGATTGACCCGATGCGTCCGATTATCGACACCTCCGGTTATGTTCACGTGATCACCGATATTTACGACGTACACAACTATGACCAGGATCCTGAGTCCTTCAGAAAGGCGTTCGAGCCTCTCATAACAGGCGAGGGCACACCGTTTGTGAACAATCCGAATCACGAGGCATATGAAGGCCAGCCTTACTTTGTATCCGAGTTCGGCGGCACCTACTGGAACATCGACGAGGATCCCAGTGCCGCTTGGGGCTACGGTCAGGCGCCGAAGACCATCGAGGAGTTCTACGAGAGATTCGAAGGGCTTATCAACGTTCTGCTTGACAATCCGAAGATGTGCGCGTTCTGCTACACGCAGCTCACCGACGTATATCAGGAAAAGAACGGTATTTACGCTTTCGACCGTCGTGCGAAGTTCGACCTCGAAAGACTGCACAAGATTATGTCCAGACCTGCGGCGATTGAAAAATAAGAGCAACGGGGACGCTTTTTTGGAAAGTGTCCCCGTTTTTTGATACGATGGGGAACCTTTTTAAGATAAGGTCCCCCAAAACTTTTTTCAAACCTTTTTGAGAGGGGTATATAAATACCAGTAATTTATCTGCGGAATTCTATTGACTAATGTTCGACAATGCGGTATAATAAAATAGTGAGATTATTTTAATTAATAGATACGATACAAAAAGTTAAAGGAATCGATACATATGTTTGGGAAGAAGGGATTCGCAAGACGAGTTCTGGCGGCGGTAATGGTCGTGTTGGCGGTAGCTGCTGCAACGACGCCGGTCGGGGCGCTGAAGCTTATCGGGTCAGATATGATACATGAAAAGCTTAGCCTTGATTCGAAAATCACAGCAGGAGCATCGCTGTCCGAAGAGGACGCCGCAATGCGGCTGTATTATCTGGGCATGCTCAATGGAACGGGGATAAACATCAACGGCGGGATTGACTTTGCCCTTGAAAGAGGTCTTACCCGTATCGAATCCGTCGTGCTTGCGGTGCGTCTCATGGGAGTGGAAGAACTGGCTCTCACAGCGGGGTATACCCATCCCTTTACAGATGTGCCTGACTGGGCGAACGGTTACGTTGGGTATATTTATTCCTGTGGCCTTTTGGATGATTTGTGTGAAGACGATGGGGACACGTGTGCGTTTAATCCCAGCTCCGCGGAGACGCCGGAACAGTTCATGAGCTACATGCTGTATGCACTCGGCTATCGAATCGAGGAAGGGGACTACACATACTTGATGGCGGCAGAGTACTGCCGGGATATCGGAATCTGCATCACGGAGCGGGACGAGCCTTTGACACGCGGCGGCGCGGTGGTTGCAATGTACAATACGCTGCGCACGACGATGAAGAAGTCCAATCGGGTTTTGTCCGATGCTCTTGTTGAAAACGGAAGTATGGCGTATCAGGATGCGGTTTTCATGCTCTGGGCAAGCAACCCAAAAGAGACGAATGAATTCCTGTCAGCGATTGGATACAACAACGAGTGGATTATCCCGGACGGATACTACACGATAAGTTCTGCGGATACCGGACGGGCGCTGAATGTGGCGTCAAGCGGCGCGAATACGGATTACGAAGGTGTCGGCGTAACCATATGGGAGACCACGGGCGATATTACGCAGACCTTCCGCATTGAACGGACGGAGCGCGGTACGTACTATATCTACTCCGCAGCATCCCGCAACGGCTACGGCAGAGTCATTGGAGCGGCATCGTCTGGAGCAAAGACGGGGTTGTATAGCTCGACCTCCCAGAGCGCGACGGAATTTTATATAAAAGGTTCCGCAGACGGCTCGTGGTACATCGTATCAGCGGAGCGGGAGAACAAATGCCTGTCCTGCGCTGACCCCAGTCGGAATGGAACAGCAGTCACGCTTGCGGATACCGCGACAGTTCCGGCTCAGACGTGGTTATTCGAGCGGCAGGGTATCATGGACTCCAAGGGACGTGAAATCGCGATTTTTGTAGCGGAGTCTCTGGTGGTGACGCAGGGTGCGTTTGACGACTACTCGCACATGGAGCAGAACGCGATTGACATTCAGCCGATGGAAAAAGCAGTACGCGCGCCGTTCAATGGTCAAATCGTACGCATTGACGCAAGTGAGATTGCGTGCAACGCGGTATGGCTGCAAAGCAACGGTCCGGTTCTGTACGCGGATGGAACGTACGACTACATGACAGTCTGCTTCCTCCATGACAACGATATCGAAGATTTGTCAGTGGGACAGGGCGTCACACAGGGAGAATATTTCTACGACAGCGGGGACTATGGTATATCATCGGGCAAGCACGTTCATGTGGCGGTATATCGCGGCAAATACAACGAGTCCATGAATATCGGCAACGGCGACGTGTACGCGGAGGACGCATTCTTCCTTCCTGACGATACGTATATTTACAACGATTATGGCATAGAGTGGCGTAAGATAAGTAAAGCCGGATAAGGGGTCAATATGAAAAAAGAGCTTAGAAAGAAAATTAAATCGATTTGCGACGAGATCGGGACTGCCGCCGCAGCGGAGCAGCTCGACGAGCTGACCGAAAAGGTCGATGCGGAATACGAACGGCGTGTTGCGGAGGGAATGAGCGAGCTTGACGCGTATCGCGAGGTCTTATCGAATGTGGATAAAGTTCGCGAAATGCTGAATGAACTTCCTAAGACGGACGAGGAGCGGGAACGCGAGCGGGTCGAAGAAAATGGCAAGCGGGTCAAAGTGGTGCTGGATACAATCGAGGCCTGCATGTGGATTTTGACAGTCATCGTGTACTTCCTCATCAGTTTCAAGTTCGGCCACTGGTATCTCACATGGCTCATCTTCCTGTCGTCTGCGATAGGCTCCGTCATCCTCAATATGCTTCGGAAATACAACAACGGTATGCCGCTCGGCCGCGTATTCGAAAAGAATTTTTCAGGCATTCTCTGGCTTGCCATCGTTATCGTCTACTTCCTCTACAGCTTTACGTTCGGAGGCTGGGCCTACACATGGCTCATCTTCCTCATCGGCGCTGCCATTGAAGTGATCATAAACGGTATCCGGAAAGTGACACGCGGGAAATAAAATAGGACCCGACCTTCTCCTATAGCGATAAAAAGTTTTGAGAGAATCTTAGGGGGTACTTCTCAGAAGTACCCCCTAAGGTTTTTTCTTTTTATTTTCGAGTATACCAGCAGACCGACGGTGCTGAGCCCTGCGGTGACGGCGAAAACGATGAGCGCGCGCATGTAGTTGCCGTCTCCGAGAGCGGAGCCCCCAAGTGTGGAGGAGACGACGGACGGAATGCGCGCGATGGTGGTGATGATGAGAAAGTCAGCCAGCTTGATTTTGGTGAGTCCGGCACAATAGGTCAGAAGGTCCTTTGGCGTGCCGGGGATGAGAAATAGGATGAACATCAGACGCTCGAGCTGAGCGGTGTCTCTCAGAAATTTAACAGAGATGATTTTGTCGCTGGAAATAAACAGCTCAACGGCTCGAATCCCAAACTTTCTTACGAACAGGAAAACAATGAACTCCCCGACTGCGATTCCGGCAAGGCAAAGGATTGTGCCGCCGACTCCGCCGAATGCGTAGCCCGCAGCGATCTCAAGAGGCTCGCCGGGCATCACTGCCACGAGAACTTGCAGAACGACCATCATAAAGAACACAGCTTGTCCTGCAAACCCGCGCTCTTCTATCCAATTTTGGAACTTTTCAGGTTCGTCTACAAATTTAATAAACGGTGTACCGATGTATGCGATCACCAGCCCGCATATAACGAGATAGATGAGAACGCATACCACTGTAATAATTTTTTTCTTTTTTGGGGACATGGCTTGACCTTCGCTTTTGCTTGTACCATTATTTTTCCATCATTTTATCCCGTTCATACATTGACGAAGCATGTCGAGGCGGTATTCTTTTGGCGCATTCCGATGCGGCGTCCGGCGCGCAGGCTCGACAATCCGCCGCAGTATAGCACGTGAAAGCCGTCGATATCGCAGAAGTCGGACGGGTGCATGAGCGCGGCGGGCTTTGGAAGGGTCAGCGCACCGCTGTCGGCGAGAATCTCACTTACAAATTGGGAACAAAAGTATTGATTTGGAATCTCAAACGGGATGTGAAAGCTGCACAGGATGAGTCCGACTATACTATAATGGTATTCGCCGCGATGCTGGAACATGTCCCGAACCTTATCTTTGGCACGGTAGTAGACCCTGTTTGGAACGTCGATTCGCAGCAGTGCGCAGGGAATGTCTTTTTGATTTTTATAAAATCCGCGGTCGATGCGCTCCTCTACAAGTCCCGCAGGAAGCGGAAAAACGGCGTGCTTGCGCGCGAAGCTGTACAGAATGGTGAGCCCCCCGTCAAAGGCGATCGACACATGTGTGAATGGCTCTCCGGTGAAAAATCGGATGATACGAGAAGGGAACGACGTCGAACGTGTGAGAAATATGTAAATAGATTTCATGAATATTTCCTGTGATTTTGATGATTTTAATTGCATACTGCACAAACCGTATTATTTGTATTAGTGCAGTTGTATTTTCGAATCTATGATACTATACCATATAGATTTTGTCAATTAATTTGAAATTAATATATGTTTAAAAATAGATTAAAAAATTAAAAATAGATTAAAAAAATCTAAAGCTAACTTCAAATCATTTTTCCACAGGAAATTCGTATGGCTGATTCCGCTAAAAAATCGCCGGCTTCAGCGTCCAAGTCTGCAGCAGTGCGTGCCGCACAATGCCTGATGCATCCAGCTCATCCGGGAAGATAATCCAGTCTTTTGCCCAGTCGTAGCTGGTGTTGACATGCCGTGTTGGCAAAAGACTGCCCTCTCCGGCAGAAAGTGTTATCTCCTGATTTGCCGCGGTTCCGTCCGCAATGGCACGGCGCAGATTGCAGAATAAATCCACCGGATTGATGCGGTTTTCTCCCACCCGGTACAGGGCGGGAAGCTGCTTGTAGCCCAGTACACGCTCATACTGTTCCGATACGGCTTTTGCAAGTTCTCCGGGGGTCGCCTTTCCGCATACAGTGGAAGAAAGGTCGGCCTCGGGGCCATAAAAGAACTCAGGCGAAAGATGCAGTCCCAGCGTAAGACGCGAAAAGAGCGAGAGTACCTCGGAAGCACACAGAGAACGTTCGCCGCGCAGGTAATAATCAGGTCCGGCGGCAAGAGCTTTCGCCATCTTACGCACATCCTCTTTGGTAATCGGCGCCGGGTCTGTTTTTTCAAAGGTACAAGCCTGCTGCGCGGTGATGTATTCCACGGCGGGATTTTGCAGGGTATAATGTAAAAATTCGCCCAGCAGGTCGACACGGCGCCGCATTTCCTCACGGGTACGCAGCGGCGCCGGCTTCCATTCCTCTCTGGGAGGATTTACGCCTTTTTTGAAGTTTACCCCATCCCAAAAGTCGGTGCAGGCAAACTCACACGGATGATAATATATGCTCACAAGCTGCAAATCCCCTGCGCGTTCACAAAAGCTGTCAAACTGGGCTTTGGCGTCCTCCAAGCCGTTCTCCGTGAATTCGAGCCGCATGGTGCTCCATAAGCGGGTCAGATTCAGAATGCCGCCGTACCAAAACGGTCCTTCCTTTACCGATAACAGATAATGGCTGTCCAAATAGGTGGGCACTCCCCATTTTTTCAGGACCGGGAAGACGTGCGGCGCCCAGCTTGCCCCCGGCTGGCCATAGCTGGTGGGAAACTGACCGCTTATTTCCTGCACATCCTCAAATCCCTGTCGTTCGCGGCGTTCGAATTCCATTGCCCCTTCGGCAAAGCCCATATCCCGCAGATACTCGGTCTGGGTGGGATGCACGCTGTGATTTTCGGTGTGATAACAGACCTCATGCCCCGCAAGCTTTTCCAGAATATCGGTGCGGCCTCGTTTCTTCAGTACCCGTATCTTCTCACCAACGATTTTCAGCGAGCCGCGAATTCCCAGTGAATCCATCATATGGATGAGCGCAAGCAGCGCGTCGTCTGACTCCGGGGTAATAAAATCCTCCACGTCGAACCAAAGCATCACTTTGATGTTTTTCATCTTGCTGGCAGCCTCCTTGTCTTTTTTAGATTTGTTTGAAAAATGTGAATCTTTTGCCAGCTTCATTATACTACATTCTGCTCCTTTAAGCAAGTTTAATTTTCAGACAAGGGGCCTTCTTTGGCTGCGAAGCTCTTCCGCAGGAAAAGAAAACACAGATTATGTCCGAATATGGCCGCTTATCTTAACATGGCGGACGTAGTCATTCACTGCGGCAACATGCTTTCTCAAGTCTTCCGCTGTATGGATATAGTCGTTATGCTCGTGCAGAGCAAGCTGCATTTCTACCGGCAGTGATAAAAAATACCGCCTTGTGCTGCTGCTGTGACGGATCAGTTCATTCATATCATGATATTTCAAATTACTCACCTCATGTGGTAGCATTTGAAAAATTCGCTCAATTCATTCTTTTTTTATCGCGTACGGAGAAAAAAATTAAAAATATTTTATCTGCCTCTTCAAAAATATGCTCACAGAGCATTGACAATGCCAAAGAAAAAGACTATAATGAAGCGCGAAGTTAGTCGCTGCTAACTGTCGGTGACAACGCTATATCGAGAATAATAAACGATTCTGACAGCGGCTGATTGCGGAAAGAACCGGTTGGAAGAAACGAGGAAATAGGGGTATGTTTATTGAACTTAAAAACGCGGTGAAGAAATACGGAGCAGGTGAAACGGAAATCTATGCCCTCGACCATGCAGCGCTGGAGCTTGAGGAGGGAAAAATCTGTGTCATTCTCGGTCCCTCCGGATCCGGAAAAAGTACGCTGCTCAATATGCTGGGCGGTCTTGATACGCTGGACAGCGGGGAACTGACGGTAGCCGGACGAAAGGTAACGGGGCTTTCCAAAGAGCAGCGCACAGACTACCGCAAGGAGGACGTCGGTTTTGTCTTTCAGTTTTACAATCTGATTCCCGATTTGACAGTGGAGGAGAACATCGAAGTGGTCGCGGACATCTCTGCACACCCGCTGGATATGGACGAGGTGCTGAAAGCGCTGGACGTCGAAAAATACCGACGCCGTTTTCCAAAGGAACTCTCCGGCGGTCAGCAGCAGCGGGTGGCGATTGCCCGGGCGATGATTAAAAACCCGAAACTTCTGCTCTGCGACGAGCTGACTGGGGCACTTGACACCAAATCCTCTCGCAGTGTGCTGCAATTCGTGGAAAAGATGAACGACCAATTCGGCACGACGGTAGTAATCATTACGCATAATGAGACCATTGCCGGTATGGCTGACCGGGTGATTCGTCTGAAGGACGGTCAAATCATAGAAAACTGCAAAAACGAGACGAAAATTCCCGCTGCAGAACTGATTTTGTAAGGGGGCGGCGGGATGAAGTTGAACAAACGGTATGCCCGGAACATTCGGGAAAATCTCTCCTTCTACATATCCGCCACGGTACTCACCGTCGTGACGCTGCTGTTGTACTTTCTCTTCAACATTGCGGGAAATGCGATTTTGGATTTCAGCGAGGAGTTCTTTGCCCGGAACCGACTGGAAGACGCCCATTTTTCCACCTACCTCCCGATACCTGACGAGGAGATTGCGGCACTGAAAAAAGAATATGCCCTCACGTTAGAGGCCCAGCATTATATCAATATAGAGACGGACGGTGTGACCGCGCGGGTTTTTGAACGCACAGAAAACGTGGACCTTTATGAGATTACTGTCGGCCGGAATGTGTCCGAGGACGACGAGATTGTCATATCCGAAGGCTATGCGACGGCGAATAACGTCAATATCGGGGATAAGAGGAAGATAGGAGAACAGGAGTACGAAATCGTCGGGTTTATGCAGCGGCCGGACTATTTGTACATGCTGGAAAATGAGGACGACTCCTATAAGAACATTTCCACTTTTTATCTTTGCTACATGAGCGACGCAGCCTTTGAAAAACTGAATGCTGTCAGCGTACAGTATCTTGTGCGATACGGGGACGATTCGGACGTGACGGGCTTTCGCCGTGCGGTGCATGAGCAGTATTACATGCGTGCATACAGTGCCGCCGGAGAGAATCCCCGCATTACCATGGTGGATGAGCAGGCGCGGATGTTTCTTGTAATGTCCTATGTGCTGCTGTGCATCCTGCCGCTCATTGCCGTTGCGCTAATCAGCATTATTATCAGCCGCAAGGTCAAGAGCGAGCAGCGCATGATTGGCACGCTTTCGGCGATGGGCTACAAAAAAGGACAGCTCATGCGCCACTATGCGGGATTTGCTGTCCTGCCGGGATTGGTCGGCGGGATTCTCACTGCCGTACTTGCTAAAATTGGCGCCCAGCCGCTCAGCGAAATGGGTTTGGCAGACTATGAACCTATGCGGATTGTGGGACATTTGAATGTGACGGAAGCCGTGCTGGGTGTTGTGATCCCTACGGCGATGTATGTACTGGCGGCGCTTTTATCCGTGCAAAGGCTGCTCAAAAAGGATACCGTCCTGTTGCTGAACGGCAGCGCTGACGGAGATAAAAAGAAGATGAAGCGTCTCTTTGTCGGGAGGAAGATGTCCTTCCGCGCGAAGCTGGCCTTCCGCTCCCTGCTCGGCAATCCCGCCCGCAGCTTTGTGGTGCTGCTGGGAGTGTTTCTCGGCTGCTTTATCGTGTTGCTGGGACAGGCGTTCTTTGACTCCATCAACCATATGAGCAGTACGGCGGCAGAGGCGATTGGCAGCTTTGAACATGAGTACATCATGGGCGAGCTGCTTGACGATAATCCCTACGGCGGCGAAACGATGCTTGTGTCCGCCATGGAAAACGAGAACGGAAAATCCATCTCCATTATCGGTACTTCTTCCGACAACCCCTATCTGAATTTAAAGGATAAGGAGGGAGAGCCTGTCGCAATCGACGGCGGATATTATATTACCAGTCTTGCGGAGCTTGTTTTCGGTTGGCACGAGGGTGACCGTGTGACGGTATATAACCCGCTGTCGCTGGAAAGAAGCGAAATTACCATTTCCGGCGTGATTCAAAATAATGTGCAGAAAAGCATTGTTACCTCCAAAGGCTTTGCCGCGGAGCTGACAGGACTGGATGAAAACCGCTTCAACTGCATCGTCAGCGATAAGGCGCTTGCCATCCCTGAAGCGAAAATTGCGCAGGAGATTAAATCCTCCTCCATCAACGACCAGGTAAAGGCCATGACCGAGCAGATGAATTTCCTGTTGTGGATGATTATCGGACTGGGCGTGATTATTTGCATTGCCGCTGTATACGTGGCGGTGAATATGATGGTGACCGAGAGCCGTAACAATATTTCTATGCTCAAAGTGCTGGGATATCGGGATGGTCAGATTAATAAAATCGTCCTGCGTGCGCATCATATTCTACTGCCCATTGGCATTTTGCTGTCTATCCCCGTCACTTACGCGGTGTGCGGCGCATTTTTCAAAATGATGGTGGATTACGGTGTGATGCTCATTGATTCCTACGTCTCACCGAAAAGCTATGTGATTGCCATTGCTCTGACCGTTCTGTGCTATTTCGGCTCTCTGTGGCTGCTGCGCCGTAAGGTGAAGCGTGTCGACATGATTGAAAGTTTGAAGGACAATCGGGAATGAGGAGAGACGCTGGGGAACTGGCACGGCGCCGGAAAGACAGAATCGATGAACGCAAGTTTTAGAAGAAAAAAGGAGATTTCATATGGAAGGCAATAGAACACAGGAAGAAATTACCCGTATAGGAAATCCGCGAAAGCCGCAGGGAGACGAGGGGGAGCAAATGCTCCGGCGTATGAATGACAGTCATGCGGCTCTGACGCAGTGGGCGCTGGATTTTTTCCGCTTTCAAGAAAGCGACCAGGTGCTTGATATCGGCTGCGGAGGCGGCGCTACACTGGCGCGGATGGCAAAGCACATCGAAACAGGTCACCTGACCGGCGTCGATTATTCCCCAGTTTCCGTTGCCCTGTCGCGGGAATGGAATGCCGCCGATATTCACGTTGGCAAAATGGAAATTCTGGAGGCCTCGGTGGAAAGTCTGCCGTTTGAACAGGAGCGGTTTGATAAAATTATAACGGTTGAGAGCTTCTATTTTTGGCCGAATCCGGCTGAAAATCTGAAAGAAGTCCTGCGCGTATTGAAAAAGGACGGTGTGTTTTTACTCGCAGCGGATATCTACCAAAAAGAAGGCCTCAGCAAGGAGACCATGGAAAATATCCAAAAGTATAGTCTGTTCAATCCTACCCAGCAGGAATTTTGCACCCTGTTTGAACAGGCGGGCTTTTCACAGATAAAGCCGCATACCCTAAGTGGAACCGACTGGATTTGCGTGGAGGGAACACGATAATACCGCGCCGAAATCCCCTGGACCCTGCGGATGTGTTCCGGGCAGAAGTGGCGCTTCGCGGACAGATCGAAAGGTTTGTATGAATTCCATCATCGTGCCTCGGCAGCTTCTTCTTCATAGGCAATCGCAATGTAGCCGAGCAAGCCGCCCCAGTGATAGAAATTGTTGCTGTTTGGTTTGTCGCAGCCCCAGCCGTCTGTGCCGTTGTAGTTTTCGTGAACGTCCATGAGCGGTCCATTCCTTCAGCAAGAGCGCACGGGAGCTTTCCGCCAGCAAGCTTCTTTTCCTTTTCCATTCCATCCTCGCACAGCGCTTCGTAGACGGGGAAATTCATCGCCGCCCAGAGCTCCTCCGGATTGCAGAGATACCGCGCCGACATGGACTCCTTCTGCCGCTCCGTCACATTCTTTGAAAAAGACTGTAAAGATTGGTCGGGGAAATTCTGTGGCTGAGCTTGCCTGTGGCGGCGTCACGGTTTTCGAAGATTCCGGCGTCCGGATTCCAAAAGGTCTGCATTGCAGCTTCGGTTTTATCAAGCCGTTCCTGCAGAACGGGAATTGCCTCCGGATGCCCGGCGATTTCCGCAAGCTCCATCAGACAGCGGCAGTCCTTGATGTAAAGCCTGGTCAGACCAACGTCGGACAGCAGCATACATTAACCAAAGCGCGGCAAAATAGGTATCCCAGCAGAAAGGACATATTCGCCCCATCCATCGCTCCACGAACGGCTGACGGGGGAGCAAATGCGGTCGTGCTCCGGCTCGTAGACCGTATCCCACGCAAGACAGCTCTTCATGGCCTGAAATGTTATATCAGCTCCGCCTGTATTTCTGCGGCTGTGATTTCTCTGGGGGTCACGCCTTTTTTTACTGCCAGTGCAGCGGCAATTCCGGCGGCTTCCCCGATTCCCACGCAGATTGGCATGACGCGGTAGTTGGAATGCGCTATATGCGTTCCGCTGATATTCCGTCCCGACAGCAGCAGTCCTTCCACGCCTTCGGGGAGAAGACAGCCATAAGGAATGGTGTAGCCCTTGGGCTGCTTCCACTGGTGCTGAATGCCGGTTGCGTCCAGCCCGGCGCCGGTCAGGTTGTGAACGTCAAAATTGAAGTGCGCGCCCCGGACAACCCAATCGTCAAAAACGCGTGCGGTGAGAATGTCGTTTTCGTTCAGTGTGTACGCGCCCTTGAAGTGGCGGGTCTCACGAATGCCCATCAGAGAACCTGCGCTGATGATGTAGCAGTTCCGGAAGCCGGGGACGTATTCCCGGAGATATGCCACAATTGCGGGCATCTGGGAGCGGCATACCAGCTCAGCTCTGGTCAGGTCTTCCGCAAGTGTACCGTCGATTTCGGTGCAGTTGGTCATATTGCAGGTGACGATCCCCGGCAGGATAGGGGATATGCTTCTTTGCCACAGCCTGCAGTTCTCCGGCTGGGGTCTCATATGTAGACTCAAACGAGCCGAGGAAGACCGCGTGCTCCGTATCCACGCCGTCTACCTTGAACATTAGGGTTGCAGGCTGCATTTTTCCATCGCTCTCCCGTCCTTTGTAATACGGGACCCTGGCGAAGGCGGCAACGTCTCCGTCCCCTGTTCCGTCCACGAATATCTTTGCGGTAAACACACGCCGTCCGCTTTTGCTTTCGGTGATGACGCCTGTGATGCGGTTTTTGTCCATCACGACGCCGCAGACGAACGTGTACAGGAGGACGGTCACTCCTGCGTCCGCCAGCATCGCAAGATAGACGTCCTTGAGGTTTTCCGGATTGATGGTAGGCGTGATCTTCCCCTTTCTTTCGCCCTCATTCCGGTCTGCCATTGCCTGAAGCAGTTCGGTATAGAATTTGCTGTGTACCGTGCCGGTGAAATGGCTCATAAGACCCGAAGTCGAGATTCCGCCTACGACGTTGCTCCACTCGAGAAGCAGAACCCTAGCGCCATGCCGTCCGGCTTGAATAGCGGCGGACACGCCGGCGGGTCCGGAACCCGCAACGATAACGTCATACTCTCCCGCAACGGGAAGGTCTTTTGCCGGTTCATGAATATAGTTTGTCATGTTGTTTCTCCTTGTAAATCATCACGATTTTATATAATCCTCGCATGCTTGGATGTACGCGAGAACGTTTTCAAGCGGTACTTCCGGTTCGAGCAGATGGGTCGGGCATACATAAAGTCCGCCGTGGCTTCCGGCAATATCAAGGTTTTTGAATACTTCACGACGTACCTCATCCGGCGTACCGAACGGCATGACCGACTGGATCCCAATGGTTCCGTGAAAACTGAGACGGTCGCCGTATTCCTCGTGAATTCGCGCAAAATCCATGCACTCCGGCTGTACCGGGTCGAGAACGTCGACTCCCGCTTCAATTAAATTCGGGATCAGTTCCGTTACGTGTCCGCAGGAATGATAGAAAATCACGATTTCCGGGTTGATTGCCCCATGCGGCGTCAAGAGACCACATGCTCCGGAAGTCGCCGGCGCGCCTCGGAGCAAATCCGAAGGTACAGATAATCGCACCGGCCTCGTCGTTGACGGCAAACAGCCGGAGGGCGTTGTAATGCGTCCCCATGTTCGGGAGAAAGTTGTCTTTGTCATGCTGCGAAGTGCGGTGTGCAGCTTTTCTTTATCATAAATCTCGCCGATGCCGTTGATGTTCGCGTGCCACTGGGCAAGACACTGGTCAAGAGCGGAGCCGTCGCCAATCTGGTATTTGATTTCCCCGGATTCGTCGTTCCAGTAGCCGAGCGCATCGGGACCGAATGTTATGTATTCTTATGTTTGAAATTACTTCGGACTTTCTTTATTCAAACATCTTCCGACTGCCGAATGCGTTGTAGATTTCTTCGAACCAGTTGTTGGTTGTTGGGACCGGGCGGACGGGGATGAAATCGTTGACGGCGGTGATTGCTTTGGAGGTGAGAAGGAGACGGGTGCGCTGGACTTTGGTGCGGTGGATTTGGTCGATTTCGGGCCGGTTTTCGATGAGGTAGGAGCCGCGTGAGGCGCCGCCGTCGTCGATGTAGGAAAGAATCGCGGACAGAACTGCACAGCGGGTGACGAGAGTGTCGTAGTTTATGGCGAGCTCTATCAGAGCAGCGTGGTCGGCGGCCCGATTTTTTGTGAAAAAGGACGAGAGTTCCTGCACGGTTTCGGTGTGGAGCGCGCGGACACCGGCGGGGGAGCGGAGAAAAGCCGCGTATTTGTCATGCAGAAGGGCGCTGTGTGCGCGTTTCGCAAGGACTTGGGTGCGGTCGAGCCTTACGCCGTCCGGGTCAGTCAGAAGATGCGAATATTTTGTGCATTCGGCGATTTGAGCAGTCAGGGCGTCTGACAGTATTTCGCCGGACTTTATATCAGGTGACATCGCGCATGCGCGTTCCGCCGCGCGGTAGGAGCCGACCTGCGTAGAATTAAGCGCAGAGCCGCCCGGTCGTTTGACGCCGAATACACCGCCGCACTCGCCGACCGGATAGAAATCACGGAGGGTGGGATTTTCGTACCAGATGTCGTTTTCGAGACCGCCGTTCATGTGCTGTGCCGCAACATGGATTTCGAGCATATCCCGCTCAAGGTCGACGCCGTGGTCAAGGCATACGCCATATGCGCGCTCGTTGATGGCGCGGAGACGCTTGATGGGGGTATCCTGCAGTGCGCCGGAGCTGAAGAGATAGTTGTATACTTCATCGCCCAGAGCTTCAGCGGTCATGGGAAGGTGGTCGAGGGAGGCGGGATTGCGGCGGAAATCCAGAAATACCCGTCTGCCTGCCATCGTTTCGTTGTATACTGCGATGTCGATAAGGGAGGAGCCCTCGCCGGGGGTCAGTTTTTCGGGATCGAAGGGCCACTGGTAGCCTTTGCGGAACACCGCTTTTATACTGCATAAAGGGGTGAATATATCGTATAAAAATTCACGTTCAGCTCCGGCGGAATCGATTGATATATAGCGCGGAATCGCCTGCTGAAACGAACCGGACAGGTTCCAGCGGAACGGTACCGAGGCGATGCCGTACTGGGATTCGGTCAGGTTTACAGCGGACGCACCGGCAAGAAGGGGGGCGCCGAGGGAGCAATTCTGGCTTTCCGGATAGACGGAGCTGTAGTACAGCGCGGAGGGACCGCCGGTTGCCCAAATTACGGCGCCGGACAGAAAAACTGTGAGCCCGGCGGGATTGTCAGGGGTAATCTCAGATTGAGAGAGGCAGACGACGCCGCGGGCATGATTGTCTTCCGTCAGCACGTGGACCGCACGATAGCCGTCGTAAAGGGGGATTTTTGCGGAAAAACACGCCTTTTCGAGGGCTTCTGTCATGTATTTGGAGGTATATGGTCCGCAGGAGGTAGCACGTCCGCGCTCGTCATGGTCGGTTTGGTAGCCGGGATATTCGCCGAAGCGGTCGTGGGGAAAGGGAACACCGAGGGCAACCAATCCGAAGAAGGCGCGGAGAGAGCCTGCGGCTTCGGTCAGAGCGAGGTCCCCGTGCATGGAGCCCATAGAAAAGTAATCCTTTGCCATTTCCGCTGCGCTGTCGCTTTTGTAGGCGGACGTGGATTGTTTATAGTAGGTTTGTTTATCCGACCCGGTGTTGCGGGAGGTTCCCATCATTCGCCCTTCGGTGATGACGGCTACCTCAGCGCCCAGCCGGTGTGCGGTCAAAGCGGCATTATATGCAGCCGCGCCGCTTCCGATTACGGCAATTTTGCATAAATATACAGAAACGCGAGTCCCTGCGACGGTGAGATATTTTTGATTTTTCATATTTGTTTGATTGATTCTCCTCGTTTCTGCATCGCTTATTTCGGATATCCTGCGATCGTAGTCATTATATCATACCGCTCCCAAAATAGCAAGCCGGGACGCGCAGTTTATAAAAAAGCTGATGCGAGCGCCGTGTCGGACTGTGTAAAATTATAGAAAAATTAAATTTTAAATATATTGACATAAGTGACGGGATGTTGTATAATTATAGTGTATAAGAAAAATTTGTAATTCCCATATGAAGGAGACGATTATGAAAAACAGTGTAAGAAGACTTTCCGCTCTTCTCGCAGCGTTGACAATGGGTTCAGCTTTTGCTGTTACGGCTTCTGCGATAGACACAAATTTCATCAAGGTTTCGGGGTCTGGCACAACGAGCAGTTCAACGGAATACGCGATTTATGAAAACGGCGGTTACTACTTCAAAGGCTACTACTATATCGACGATGACGCGGTTGTATCAGAGGCCGCAAAAACAGTCGCATCGACTGGCGAAACAACGTATGTCCTCAAGAATGACAATTCTTGGATCAAGACCGGAACGAGCGGCATCCTGCCGTCCACTTCCACTTCTACCGTTACCAAAAGTCCTTCGACTGTTTTCGTAACAAAGCCGACTGCAACAAAATCGGTTTCCACCTACAAGAACTATTCCGTCATTAGCGGCGGCAAGTACTACTCTTACATGGACGCGGAGAGTGAACTCAAAAAGTACTTTGAGAATAACACCTATGCGATGTTCCTGTACGAAGGGGACGAGAGATTCTTCTGCTCCGATGTATACTTTGTAAGCACCGACAACGACGTTGTATATTATGATTACACCGAGGGCAAACTGGTGGCGAATGAAGCCGGTAACGCATATGTTTACGTTTATACAAAGGGCGGCATACCGTTCTTCCGTCTAAACGTGTCTGTTATCCGTACCCTGTCCACGACCAGCAAACCGTCCGTAGTACAGCTCATCCCCGATCAATGGCACCTCGACGAAGCGGGCGATACTACCGGCTTCACCATCAAGTGTGACCAGAAATATAATGCCAATGACTTCACCCTCTCCGTTGTATACGGCAACGACATCGCGTCCATCGTCAATGGTAAGCTCAAGACCACAGGCTGCGGTCCGATCGTCGTTCGTGTAAGCAACAAGAGATACGGCAATGTGTACGGCGAAGCGCTCATTTATGTGGGCAAGTATGTTTCTTCGATTTATGACGGCTACTATACCACAACCGGCGGCAAGGTCGTAACAAAGTATTGGGACTACGACATTTCCGACCTGTGCAATAGCTATATCGCCGGTTGGATTAAGTCCGATGAAGGTACGTTTATCCCGGTGATTAAAAAGAGCGCTGGCACGGTTGTCAATGCAGACGGCACCACAAAACAGACCACAGTGGTAAGCTATGAAAATGTGAGCGTAGCGGACCTCATTCGTCAGGCATACGGCGATAAAGAGGAGCTCGCAACCATCATCACAAAATACAATCTCGCAAAGAACGGCAAAACCGTTGTCAATTCCAGTGATGATTTTGACTACGTGAGATTCATCCTTTCGCAGGCATACAGCTTCGGCAAATAATAAACGGAAGGAATGCAAAAAAATTACCCGGATGTATTTCCGGGTATCTTTTTTGGGAGGAAAAAATGGAACTTTGGGATATTTACGACATTGACCGTGTGAAGACCGGCCGCACCATGGTGCGCGGGGAAACTTATCCGCCGGACGCGTACCATTTGGTGATACATATCTGCCTTTTTCGTTCAGATGGAAAGATGCTGGTCCAGCACAGACAGCCGTTCAAGTCCGGATGGTCCAATATGTGGGACGTGACGGTCGGCGGATCGGCGGTTGCAGGAGACAACAGCCAGACGGCGGCAGAACGTGAGCTTGCGGAGGAAATCGGATACCATTTTGACTTTGCAGAAAAAGGCGTGCGTCCCGCGCTGTCAGTCAATTTCGACCATGGTTTCGACGACATTTATATTATCAAGGAGGATGATGTGGACCTGTCAAAGCTGCACCTGCAATATGAGGAAGTCAAAGAGGTAAAATGGGCGAACAAGGAAGAAATCTTCGCCATGATTGACGCGGGCGAGTTTATCCCGTATCACCGCTCGTTTATCGAGCTGCTGTTCTACCTGAAAGACTGTGCAAGCAGCACAGTGGTAACGGATTTTACAAAAGCATAAGCGGACTCAATCGCGCTTCTTTTGGTCCATCATTTCGCGCATCAGCGCGCGGCAGCCGTCGGGTACCGCGTCGCCGAGGTCGCAGCCGTATTTCAAAAGGTCGCGGACGTAGGTCGAGCTGATGGCGGCGCATTCGGGCGCTGTGGGGAGAATTATCGTCTCGACTTCTGGAGCGAAGCGCTTCATGATAAGGGCGATGTTGTATTCGTAGTCAAAGTCAGACGCCGAGCGCGCCCCGCGGACGATGACCTTCGCCCCAACGAAAGCCGCAGCATCGCGGGTCAGACCGCTGTATACCATAGCATGAACATGAGGCATACCGTCTATCGCCGCCTCAAGAAGCCTCATACGCTCATCCGGAGTGAAAAGCCCGCTCTTTTTCTCCGTGTTTGCGAGAATCACGACCCAGATTTCGTCGAACATACTTGCACTGCGCTTAATCAAATCGAGATGACCAGATGTAACGGGGTCAAAACTGCCCGTGATGATTGCCGTTCTGCTCATGATTGTACTGGGGTCAGCAGGGTAATCCTTGTCCTGCCGTAAAGGGTGGATTTCAAAATCTCGTACTTCGCGGCGAGCTCCTTTTTCCCACCGAAGACATCGCGGAGCACCAGCTCAGCGGACATATCCTCATCCTTGCGCAGGCGCGTGTATTTCACCGGAATATCGCAGTCCGTCTCGCAAATGATATATGCGCCGTCCGCATAAAGCCCCGCCTTATGCAGCGCTTCAAGAGATGCAGGCAGAAGTCCGGAATTGTACGGCGGGTCAAGAAAAACAATATCGTATTTTTCTCGTCCGGCGGCGCCGCGGATGAACGACGAATAGTCGGCCGCGGAAATCCGGCACTTTTCAAAAAGATGGGTCTTCTTAGCGTTCTCCATGATAATGTCAACAGCGTCGCGCGATTGGTCAATAATCGTTGCACGAGCGGCACCGCGCGACAGAGCCTCAATCGCAAGCTGCCCGCTTCCGCCGAATAAATCCAGCACCGCGCGCCCTTCAATATCAAACTGTATCATCGAAAACAGCGCTTCCTTTACGCGGTCCGTCGTCGGCCGGGTCGTCTCGCCTTCAAGAGACGCCAGCTTCGTACCACGCGCACTTCCTGTTATTACTCTCATAAAAATACCTCTTGGTTGGAATTTTGTTATGTTAGGAGGGATTTTTGAAAAAATCCCTCCCAAAAACCTTTTTCACAAAAAGGGTTGGAGGTCCTCAGAAACCTTTCCTCAAAAGGTCCCTGAGCGGGGGAGAGACCCGCGGGTCTCGGGGCAGCGCCCATCCCCCTATATCAAATATTTCCTTCATGAAAATGCCGATACACCGCTTCGGCATCTTTTTGCGAGATGCCTTTTACTTCGGCGAGGGATTCGGGAGAAGCGGTTTTGAGGGCGGCGAAGGATTTAAAATGGCTGGTGAGGGCTTTGGCCTTGGCGGGACCGATACCCGGGATTTTTTCGAGGGAGGAGGTCCTCATTGTTTTGCGTTTGGCGTTTGTCATATGGCCAATCGTGTAGCGGTGGACTTCCTCTTGAATTCCGTAAATCAGGCGGAAGACGTCCGCTTGACGGGCGATGTTTACTTCGCCGGCGTCGTCGGTCAGGGTGCGGGTTTTGTGGTGCTCGTCCTTTACCATGCCGAAAACGGGGATTTCAAATCCCGTCTCCTGCATCAGCTCGCGTATCACGGATACATGGCCCTTACCGCCGTCCAGAAGTATCAGGTCCGGGCACGCTTCCATGGAGTCCCCCTCCACGCCAATGTGGGTCAGCCGACGTGAGATTGCCTCCCGCATTGCTGCGTAGTCGTCCTGCGTCACTTTCGATTTGATTCCAAACGTCCGATATTCGCTCTTTTTCATCCGCCCGTCGATTGCCACGACCATTCCGGCTGTGATGTGCTCGTCGCCGAGGTTCGATATGTCGTATGCCTCGATTCGCTCCGGCACCACTTCAAGTTGAAGAAGAGACGCCAAAGATACCAGCGTTCGCTCATCATTCTTGTCCCGCTTGGCGGCGTTTTCCGAGTGCTTTTCCGCGTCCGTGACCGTCATGTCGCACAGATATTTGGACGCGCCTTTTTTCGGAGTCCGCAGAGTGACACGGTGCTCCGCCCGCTCGGATAAATAATCAGACAAAAGTAGGCGGTCGTGCTCCGGAAGCTCGAACGACAGCAGAATCTCCGGCGGAATGAACTCGCGCGACTGGTACAGGGACAGGATGAAGGCGGACAGCGGGGAATCCTCGTCGTCCGCTTCCGATACGCCCGCAATCTCGTCGCTGCCAAAAAGAAAATGCTCGCTGTCGGCAATGTAGCCGCTGCGGATGTAAAATACTGTTGCGCAGTCGCGGAATTTCACGTTTTCACCCTCGAAGGACGTCAGGTGCAGCCCAATGACGTCGCACTCAACGTCGGGCGAGCCAACCGCTTTTTGTCTCTCGCCAAGTTTTCGCATAGCTTCGATGGCGTCACGGCAGCGCGCGGCCTCTTCAAATTCGAGCTCTTCCGCGGCACGGTTCATCTTCTCGGTCAGCTGTGCAATCACGTCGCGCGTGCCGCCGCGGAGAATGTCCGACGCACGGTCGATGGCCTCTCGGTAGCGTTCATTTTCCACCCGTCCTGTGCAGACGCCCATGCACCGCCCGATTTGATAGTATACGCACGGACGTCCGGCTCCGATGTCCTGGGGAAACCGCTTTTTGCAGGTCGGAATGCCAAGGGTTCGCTCAAGCTGTGCGATGACGCCGTACACGGTCTGCGTTGAGGAGTACGGCCCGAAGTAGAGAGAACCGTCGGGAATGCGCTTGCGGGACATGGAGATTCTCGGCCACTGCGACTTTACGTCAATGCGGATGTACGGATAGGATTTCGCGTCCTTAAGACGGATGTTGTATTTCGGGTTGTACTGCTTGATAAGGGAGTTCTCAAGGGCCAGCGCTTCCATCTCCGTGGTGCAGGTGATGAAGCGGAAATCGTGCACGGACGCCGCCATCTTTGTGGTTTTTGTGTCGTGTGCGCCGTGGAAATACTGCGATACGCGGTCTCGGAGCGAACGTGACTTTCCAACGTAAATGACGTGCCCCGCCTCGTTCTGCATGATGTACACCCCAGGAACCCGCGGAAGCGCAGCCGACTTTTCCCGTAAATATTCGATGTTCTTTGATAATTCTGGCATAATAAAGTAAAGTTTTTGAAAAGAGTGGAATTCGGTTCTGGGTGATGAAACTCACGCACATAACAAATTGAGCGAGGGTGTATGATCCACCATCGCTCAGGGTTAGTATAGTTTTACTGGAAATAGGCAGAATTATTCAGTGAAGCCGGTGTCAATGAGGGCTGCGAGACCTTCAAGCGCTTCGGATTCATCGTTCCCGTCAGCAATGAGGGTGATGGTCATGCCCTTGACAATACCGAGGGAAAGTACGCCGAGAAGGCTCTTTGCGTTTATTCTGCGGTCATCCTTTTCAACCCAAATCGAGCTCTTATAAGAATTTGCCTTCTGGATGAAGAATGTAGCCGGTCTTGCGTGCAGACCTACATTATTCTTTATTGTTACATCGCGTGAAATCATATTATTATCTCCCAAATTTTTATATAATTAATTTAATCAGGTAATATGAGGCAAATCCCCACGTCGCGGATGCATATTCATGCTTCTCAATCGTCATGGAAGCCATTTTACGAAACAGAAAAATAGCTACACCTCTGAATCTACTTATATTATAACAAATTCTTACGTTTAAATCAATAGTTTTGGATTATTTTTTAATCGGCATTATCCACAACTTGGTGACAAAAATTGAGCCGATTTTTGAGAAAAATTTTCCTGTGTAAAATTTCTGCGCAGTTTCCTCAGTCTTTTTTCACGGAGATTGTTACTTTTTCGCCGTTTACGTCCCATTCCTTGGTATATCCCTCGATGGGTTCGAAGGTCAGCGTATCGCAGAGAACGGTCCCTTTCAGCTCGTCAGAATCGGCACGGAGGATTTCCTCAACCTTTGCGCTGCCGGTCACTGATACGGTGATATGATCGGTTACGACAAAGTCAGCTTCCTTGCGCATGGTCTGGATTTTGGAGATAACTTCGCGCACGAAGCCTTCACTTATCAGCTCGGGGGTGAGGTTGGTATCAAGGGCGACTGCGACGCCGCCTGCAGCAAGGCTGAAGTAGCCGGGCTTCTGCTTGACGTCGATGAGAAGGTCGTCACGGGTCAGTTCAACCGGTGTACCGTCGAATTCGAGGCGGAGCATGCCGGTGGATTCGAGCTCAGACATGGCCTTATTGCCGTCGAATGCTTCATCCTGGAGGGTCGTTCTGATTTTGCCGAGGAGCTTGCCGTACTTCGGTCCGACCGTTTTGAGGTTCGGCTTGAAGGAGTACGAAGACAGGGCGGACACGTCGGCGGTGAAGCGGACTTCCTTAACGTTCAGCTCGTCGCGGATGACGTCGGAGTAGATTTCGCCGAGCGCTTTGCCGTTTTCGTCCGCTTTGACGTACATAGCGGACAGCGGCTGACGGTTTTTGATATTCGCACCGTTTCTTGCTGCGCGTCCGAGAACGACGACGTCGACGACGGCTTTCATATCGGCTTCGAGCGCCTTGTCAATCATGGATTCGTCCGCGGCGGGATAGGAGCAGAGGTGGACGGATTCCGGCGCATTCTTGTCGACGGAGCATACGAGGTTGCGGTAGATATCGTCCGCCATGAACGGAATCATCGGAGCGGCCGCTTTTACAATGGTGACGAGCGCGGTGTAAAGGGTCATATAAGCGGCGATCTTGTCGTCGGTCATGTCGGTGCCCCAATAGCGTTCGCGGGAGCGGCGGACATACCAGTTCGACAGTTCGTCGACAAATTCGGACAGCGCCTTCGCGGATTCGGGGATGCGGTAGCCTGCGAGGTGGGCGTCGACGGTCTGGACGGTGGTGTTCAGCACCGAGAGGATATACTTATCCATGACGCTGAGCTTGCAGTCGGCGAGGGAATATTTGGTCGGGTCAAATGAATCGATATCGGCATAGAGAACGTAGAAGGCGTAGGTATTCCAAAGGGTGCCGAGGAATTTGCGCTGTCCTTCGGTGACGGCCTTGCCGCTGAATCGGGACGGCAGCCACGGTGCGCTGTTGGTATAGAAATACCATCTGATAGCGTCCGCGCCGTAGGTGTTCAAGGCATCGAACGGATCAACCGCGTTTCCTTTGGATTTGGACATCTTTTGACCGTTTTCATCCTGCACGTGACCGAGCACGATGACGTTTTTATACGGTGCGCAGTCGAACAGGAGGGTGGAGATTGCCATAAGGGAATAGAACCAGCCACGGGTCTGGTCGACCGCCTCGCTGATGAAGTCTGCGGGGAACTGCGCTTTGAAAAGATCTTCGTTTTCGAAGGGGTAATGGTGCTGTGCGAAGGGCATGGAGCCGGAGTCGAACCAGCAGTCGATGACTTCCGGTACGCGGTGCATCTCGCCGCCGCACTTCGGGCACTTTATCGTGACTGCGTCGATATAGGGGCGGTGAAGCTCGATATCGTCGGGGCAGTTATCGGACATTTCCTTCAGCTCCGCGATGCTTCCGACAGGATGGCGGTGTCCGCAGGAGCATTCCCAAATGTTGAGCGGGGTGCCCCAATAGCGGTTACGGGAGACAGCCCAATCCTGAACGTTCTCCAGCCAGTCGCCGAAGCGTCCTTTGCCGATGGATTCGGGAATCCAGTTTACGGTATTGTTATTCTTAATAAGGTTGTCGCGGACCTTGGTCATTTCGATGTACCACGATTCGCGTGCGTAGTAGATCAGAGGAGTGTCGCATCTCCAGCAGTGGGGATATTCATGCTCAAACTTCGGCGCGTCGAACAGTTTGCCCTGCGCGCGGAGGTCGTCGAGGATGATCGGGTCGGCTTTCTTGACGAAGATGCCTTCGTACGGGGTATCGGCGGTCAGATTGCCCTTTGCGTCGACGAATTGAACAAACGGGAAGCCGTATTTTTTGCAGACGCGCGCGTCGTCTTCACCGAATGCGGGCGCCATGTGAACGATACCGGTACCGTCGCTCATGGTGACGTAGTTGTCGCAGGTGACGTAGTGCGCCTTTTTGTTCTGCTTTGCGGCGGCGATTCCGGCGCATTCGAACAGCGGCTCATATTCGCGGTATTCGAGGTCGCGGCCCGTATATTCCTCGACAATAGTATATGCGGGGGCGTCATCGGTCTTGAGTTTTCCGAGAACGGCGTCGAGAAGGGCTTTTGCCATGTAGTAGGTATAGCCGTCTGCGGCGTTGACCTTGCAGTAGGTTTCGTCGGGATTGACGCAGAGCGCAAGGTTGGAGGGAAGGGTCCACGGTGTGGTTGTCCACGCGAGGAAGTAGGCGTCCTCACCTTTTGCTTTGAAGCGGACGACAGCGGAGCGCTCTTTTACGGTTTTATATCCCTGTGCGACCTCCTGAGCGGAGAGGGGGGTACCGCAGCGCGGGCAGTAGGGAACGATTTTGAATCCCTTATACAGAAGGCCCTTATTCCAGATTTCCTTGAGCGCCCACCATTCGGACTCGATGAAGTTATTGTCATAGGTTACATAGGGGTGATCCATATCGGCCCAGAAGCCGACGGCGCCGGAGAAATCCTCCCACATCCCCTTGTATTTCCAGACGGATTTTTTGCACTCGTTGATGAACGGTTCGAGACCGTACTGTTCGATTTGGTCCTTGCCATCGAGGCCGAGCTTTTTCTCGACTTCGATTTCGACGGGGAGACCGTGGGTATCCCAGCCGGCTTTACGCGGAACGTCGCAGCCCTTCATCCAGTGGTAGCGCGGAATCATATCTTTAATGACACGGGTGAGAACGTGACCGATATGCGGCTTACCGTTTGCGGTCGGGGGGCCGTCGTAGAAGGTGTAACCCGGCCGTCCTTCGCTTAGCTCGAGCTGTTTTTCGAAGATTTTGTTCTCGTTCCAGAACTTCAATACTTCGCGTTCGCGCTCAACAAAATTTAAGTTAGTTTGAACTTTATTGTACATAAAAAATTTGTTTTTCGGGGAAATGATTTTCCCGAAAACCCCTTTCCAAAAACATTATGCAGCGTAAAACAAAAAATCCCGGACTTTGTCCGGGACAGAAAAATTCTGCTATACCACTCGCACACATGATACGTCTCCGCAATAACGGTCGGAATCCGGTATCGGCTACTTCCGGCGTCTGCCGATTTCACCATACGGCTCGGGAATGATTTTCCGCGGGGCATCGTACCGGCTCTCACCAAATCCGGCTCTCTTGGACTAAAACCTTACGCGTACTCTTTTCCGTCTTTGCCTTTGGACTATATTATATAATATATTGTGCGGTTTGTCAAGTGAAAATATTTAAAAACCTCGAATCTTTGGACACAGGCGGGAAAGTCAGTCCACCACATAGACCGCAAAAGGAGTATTTATCTGTGCAGGATCGGTTTCCATGATCTCTCCGTCAAAGACGACGCGGATTTCGTCCCCGACCGTTACCTCCGGGAAACCGTCGGCAGCTATCGTTTCGCGGCTGATGAATACCTGACCTCCTACCGACATGCCGGATTGACCTTTGTCGGTGCATTCCGCAAGGATGCTGCTGTCGCAAACTTCGAGAACCTTTGCGTTGAAGTAGTCCTGTCCGTTTTCGTCGACCTCGTCTTTTGCGCAGCAGACGAGAAGCAGCGCAATGACAATCAGTGTGAGCATTAAAGTGAAGATTCTTTTCATATGAGATCTCCTTCCGAAAATTATGTTATTTAATAGACGTTTCCCGTATAGCAAAAGTTCCCCCGCAATAAAATAAATTTTCACCTGATTTATTGACATATCACGGGGAAACTGCTATACTTAAAACACATTTAAAAAGTTTTAGAAAAACGGATCAACCCCGTGACCGAGCGTCCAAATGCCAGCCACCCACAAAGATCCAAGTTCTTTGCGCGGCTTTCTTTCAGGAAAGCGCGTTCCCTTTTCCATACAATTTGTAAAAACAAAATTCCTATATAACACCAAGGGAGGAAACCAAAATGTTAAAAGTAGCAATGCTCTCGAAGTGGCATGTTCATGCCGGCGGTTACGCCAACTTCATCAAAAATTGCGGAAAGTGCGAAATTGTAGCCGTATGGGACGATAATACCGCACGCGGCGAGAGCTGGGCGAAGGAGCTCGGATGCGAATTCATCCCCTGCCTCGATACGCTCCTCGCGAGAGACGATATCCAAGCGGTTATCTGCGACGCACCGACGACAGCGCATCACGATATCCTCGTGAAGGCCGCAAGGGCGGGAAAGCACATCTTCACCGAAAAGGCGCTCTGCCCGACAGTTGCCGAATGTCTCGACGTGAAGAAGGCCATTGAGGAAGCCGGCGTCACCTTCGTTATCAGCTATCCGCAGAGAGGCAGACCGTGCGTACAGTTCGCAAAGCGCATGATAGATGAGGGCGCGTTTGGAGATGTGACCCTCGTTCGTACCCGTGACGCGCACTCCGGCGTATCCGGAAACTGGCTCCCGGATTATTGGTTCGAAAAGAAGGACGCTGCCGGCGGTGCGATGATGGACCTCGGCTGCCATCCGATGTATCTGCTCGCTTACTTCCTCGGCAAGCCGAGGAGAGTGACCGGTATGTTCACCTCGCCTTACGGTAAGCCGGTTGACGAGAACGCGGTTGCGATCGCAGAGTTCGCGGGCGGCGCGCTCGGCGTAGCAGAAACTGGATTCGACTCTCACAACTCGCCGCAGACCATCGAAATCTACGGCACAAAAGGCTCGATGATTGCGCACGGGGAGGATGTGCAGTTCTCCAGCCAGAAGCTCGGCGGCATCGTCGGCGGATTCATCAGGCCTGACCTCCCGCACCCGAAAAAGTCTCCGCTGGAGCAGTTTGTTGATGCGGTTTCCGAAGGCAAAGGCTCACCGGAAGGGCTCGGCATAGACGACGCAATCGCCCTCACAGAGCTTCTCGAAAACGCTTACAAGGGCGACGAGAGCAATACGATTGTGAAAATATAAATGGGGACGCGAATGGGGGAACCTTTTTGGAAAAGGTTCCCCCAACCCTTTTCAGACAGGAGGATGGGCGATGATTTTAGAAAAGCTGCTTATGCCCGATGAGATGTACGATACGTTTATGCTGGTGACGCCGGAGCATCTTCTGGCCCTCGGAAAGCGGTTTATCCTTTGCGATATCGACAACACGCTAGCGACCTATGACGACCCGGCGCCGCCGGATACTGTGGTGCAGTGGTGCGAGAATATGAACCGGAAGGGGATAACGGTGGCGTTCGTATCGAATAATAACGAGGCTCGGGTGGCGTTGTTCAATCGGAACTTTGGCTATGTGGCGTATGCGAAGGCGCACAAGCCTTGTACCGGAAAGCTGAAGCGAGCCATGCGTGAGCTCGGCGCGGACAAAGAGACTGCGGTCCTTCTCGGGGACCAGCTGCTGACCGACGCTGCCGCGGCAAATTCCGCTGGGCTGTACTGTATCATCGTTCCGCCGATAAAGGATAAGACGAGCTTGTTTTTCCGCTTCAAGCGGTGGATTGAAAAGCCATATGTGAAAAAATTCAAGCAGAAAAAACAAAGGTGAGGTATTTTGCGGCAATACCTCACCTTTTTTATAAAAAAGTTTTGAAGGGGGTAACGCATCCCCATTCCCTCATATCTCAATCAATTCCTTCGGGCAGTTTGTCAAGTTTCTCTTGCCGCCTGGGGTGATGAGCACCATGTCTTCGATGCGGCAGCCGTATTTGCCTTCGATGTAGATACCGGGCTCGACTGTGACGATTTGACCAACCTTCAGCGTGGTATCTCCCATGCCGCCGGACAGACCGGGCTGCTCGTGAATCTCAAGACCGACTCCGTGACCGAGAGAGTGACCGAAGCATCCCTGATATCCCGCGCCGTCGATGATGTCGCGCGCGACTTTATCCATATCGGCGTTTTTTACACCCTCTGTGATGGCGTCGATTGCCGCCAGCTGTGCGGACAGAACGGTGTTGTACAGCTTCTTCATGTCGGCGTCAGCTTTGCCGATGACGATGGTTCTCGTCATATCGGAGTGATATCCGTTTATCATAGCGCCGTAGTCCATGGTGAGGAAGCCCCTTTCCAGCTTCACCGGACGCGGAACGCCGTGGGGTCTCGAGGAAGCGGAGCCGGATACGCAAATCGTGTCAAACGACGGCTTTTCACTGCCGTTCTTCTTCATGTAATATTCCAGCTCGGCTGCAACCTCTGTTTCGGTCATATCGTAGGCGACCGTTTTGACGATGTGCTCGAACGCTCCTTCTGCGATGCGCTGTGCGGCCACGATATTCTCTACCTCGTCGTCGGTCTTATAGGAGCGGATATCGGTGAAAATACCGCCGATCGGGCAGAATTCCACGCCCATACCGTCCAGCGACTTCTGGATTCGGTTCAGCTCGGCGCAGGTCATGCGGCGGTCTTCGTAGCCAATTGTTTTTACGCCGCAGTCGCGCACGATTTCGTTCAGCGTCGGCTTGCCGGGCAGGCATACTTCAAAGGATTTGGAGGATTCTGCTTTTGCTGCCTCGATATAGCGGAAATCGGCGAAAACATACGCCTTTTCCCCCGTGATGACAAGATAGCCGTCCGGATTGTCAAATGCAGACATATAGAGGTGGTTTTCAGCGGAGTTTACGTATATCGCGTCAAGACCCATCTCGGACATCTTTTCGCGCAGCGCGGCGAGTCGGGCATCCATTACATTCATAACAGTACTTCCTTATGTATAAAAATAATTTCCGGTAAATTGAAAGACGGCGAACCTTTCAGTTCGCCTTCATGGAAACATTGGGGCTCGAACCCAAGACCTCTCGGATGTGAACCGAACGCTCTGACCAGCTGAGCTATGCTTCCGTCTCCGTATATTATACCACGAATTTGTCTGTTTGTCTATATCAAATTGAGGAAATTCAAGAAATTTTTTTGCCGATACCGGATAAATTGTAAAAAGTCAATTAAGATTCGGATAATTCTCCGAAGAACCTCTTGTTTTCAGCGGATATCGTTGTATAATAATATTAAAACGCGAGTTTGACACGGCTGAGCGATTAGGGTCCGGACTGACAGAGGAAACTTATGCGGTCCCCTAATCGCTTGCTGTATTGTTTCTCATACATTTCTCCCCTCGGATGGAGGCATTCATGAATTTTTTGAAAAAAATAAAATTGACGCTTGGCAAGAGAACGGGCGGCGAGGATGATATGGATGGCGAGCTGTTCTTTGATAGCGACCTATCTGACGTTCAGAACGGCACATTCCTGAACTCCCTTGACGAGCTGTCAGAAGGAGATATTGAGCTCAATGAAACTGCGGCGCGCACCGCAAAGCTTTCCGTGCTTGAGATTGTCCGACGCGTGATGTCTTGTTTCTTTCTCGTTGCGTTTATCGTAGGCTGCATCATGCTGGTGCAGAACCTTGCGGCAAGGCGGAAGGGAGCGGAAATTTACGCACAGCTCGAGCAGGAGTTTTTCTCCACCGGATTCAGCCTCGATTTATCGAACGCCTTCCGTCCCGACGAGGGAGAGGTGAAGTATCTCGCCGAGGATAAGGAATCCCCGACCCTTGCGGATATGACCTCCACCCTGAACGACATTGAGTCCTCTTCCGAAACGGATTTCATCCTCCCCGAACAGAAGGAGTACAACGAGGATCTTGAAAAAATGCGCGCCGGACTCGCGTCTCTGGCGCAGATCAACCCCGATGTGTACGGCTGGATCAGCATAGAAGGAACCGAAATCAACTATCCGCTCGTGCAGGGAACCGACAACGACTACTACCTCGACCACGCATATACAGGAGATTATCTTCCGGTAGGCTCCATTTTTGTGGATTACCGCTGCAACGAGTCCATCACCAAAAACTACAACACTGTCATCTACGGACACAATATCACCTCCGGCTCCATGTTCCACGACGTCTCCAAGTTCTTCCGCGACAGCTATTTTGAGAATACCTACATATACATATATACTATGGATGGCATATATGTATATGAGCCGTTCGCCATCTACGAGACCCGATACGACTACAACTACTTCAAAACCAGCTTTACCTCAGCGGACGACTTTATCCAGTTCGCAGAGGAGGTGCGCGACAACTCGTCTAAACAAAAGGATGTCTCCTTCACGGGGAATGACCGCATTATCACCTTGTCCACTTGTACCAACGGCGCGTATTATGCGCGCTATGCCCTCCACGCAAAATTGATTAAGACGATTGTAGATTGATTTATCACAAGGACAAACAACATGACCGATATTTTAAAAATACTTACCTGTCCGGTATGCGCCGCCGACCTGTCACGGGTCGGCGGAAGTCTCAGATGCAATGCCGGACATTCCTTTGACATTGCGAGAGCCGGATATGTGAATCTGCTCCCTCCCGGGAAAGAAAAAAACGCGCACACAGGTGACGAGCGCGAGATGGTCCGGGCGAGAGAGGAGTTTCTCTCACACGGGCACTATGGAAAAATCACGGATACCGCAGCAGAGCTGATAGCCGCGCACGTACGCGCGCCTCATGGCGCCGTCTTCTGCGATATGGGATGCGGCGAAGGCTATCACACCTGCCGGCTGACGGGACGGCTCGCCGATATCACGGGAGAGCCGGTCCTGTCGCTAGGGTTTGACGCTTCGAAATACGCGGCGGAACGGGCGGCAAAGCTGGCAGTCCGCACAGGTCTGATGCCGAGGGAGGGCGTAGGCGCTCCCTTCGTCGGGGACGCGGCAGCGTATTTTATGCCGGCGAACATTTTTCACCTTCCGGTTGCCGGAGATTCTATCGACGCGGCGGTCAGTATGTTTGCCCCCATTGCGGGAGCTGAAGCCGCGCGTATCCTCACAAAGGACGGCATTCTTGTCGTGGTATCGTCCGGAGCGGAGCATCTCATAGAAATGCGGCGGCTGATATACGACGAGGTGCGCATATCAGAGGAGTTTCCCGTGCCGCCGGACGGATTTTCAGACGTTGGCAGGCATCATCTCAAGTACAGCATCACATTGGACAGTACGGCGTCGCTGCTGTCCCTGTTCGCCATGACGCCGTTTTATTACAAGACCACAGAGGCGGGGCGAAACCGGCTTCTCGCACATGAGATGCCGTTCTCCCTGACCGTTGACGTGAACTATTCGATTTTTAAGGTCGTGTAAGCCATGTATCTATCGGTAATCATTCCCATGTATAACGAGCGCTCTGTTGCGGAATCCTGCGTCCGCGCCCTGTCGGCGGAGCTGGAAGAATCCGGCGAGCGGTACGAAATCCTCTTTTCAGATGACGGCTCTACAGATGGCTGCGGCGATATCGTGAAAAATACGGCGCATGAGCTTGACCTGTCGCACGGGGAAGTGCGTGTTGTGCGGTCAGAGGAAAACCGCGGCAAAGGACATGCGGTCAAGCTGGGCGTTGCTTCGTCGAGAGGGGACGTCGTGGTATTCACCGACTGCGACCTGGCGTACGGTACGCATGCGATTCGCGGGATGGCGGAGCAGATGCAGGCAGACCCCGCAGATTTGCTCATCGGCTCCCGTGCAATCGCAAAGGACGGCTACGCCGGCTACACCTTCGCCAGAAAGCTTGCGTCAAAAGCTTATCTGAAATTCCTCGCGCTATCGGCAGGCTTTCGCTGCACCGACTCCCAGTGCGGAATCAAGATGTTTCGCGGCGACGCGGCACGCCTGCTCTTCTCCCAGACCGAGACAGACGGCTGGTCTTTCGACTTTGAGGTCCTCCTTCGCGCTGAAAAACAGGGCTTTCGCATCAAAGAGTACCCCGTCGCCGTCCTTAACCACCGGGACTCCAAAATCCACCTCTTCCGCGACAGCCTCCGTATGCTGCGTGACATAAGACGGATAAAGGGCAGGGTGAAGTGATGGGGCGTTCTCGTGGGAAACTTTTTTGAAGGGGGCAACCCTTGCGTTAAGCGTAAAAATTATGTTCGCCTATTGTCATGATGAACTGACGGTTTTGGGGTATCCACAGGCTTACAGCGATAGCTTCGTTGAGAAAGTAGAGAATGTCGGTGCTGAGAACCGCATCTTCTAAGCAGAGCTTGGCGGCGAGGATGGACTCTTCGTTCGGCTCCTGCTGAATCGCGCCGTTGACTGTGGGGGTGAACTGAACCCCGTTATCGTTGTCGAATATGACATCGTAGATGGTGTCGGGGAATTCATCGGAGCTTACGCGGTTTAGGATGACGTTCCCGACTGCCAGTTTGCCGAGGAGCGGTTCCCCTTGCGCTTCCGCGTGAATGATTCTTGCTAACCAGTAGACTTCGTCCTCATCGTAGTACTCCTCGCCGGGGACAGCCGCGCTCCGCAACCGTGTCAGGTATGTTGTGTTGTCCTCGTATTCATATGTGACGTCAAAACCGAACGCTTTTGCCGCTTTTTGCAGCGGGACGAACATGATGTCATTTTCGGTGAATACGCCGTACTGACACCATATCATACGCCCGTTCGCTTCGATGTAGAAGGCGTCCTCCAGCGCGCTAAGCTCTAGGGAATCTGTCCGAACGTGGGCGGTATTCTCCGCTTCGTCCCACCATACCACCGAGTTGTCTGCCATGCACGCAAATTCCCGCAGCGATACGTATGCGGTATCCTTCACGGAAAGAACCGTGCCGTCATATGGGAATCCATCTACTACAATGTAGAAGTCCGCGGGCTCGGTCTCGTAGATACATTCGGCGGAAACCGGCGCGGCAAGTGTGAGTGCTACAGCAAGTGCTGCGATAAGTAAAAGCTTTTCTGTAAATTTCATAAATCCTCCGGGTTAAAAAAATCTATAAATTGATGAACCAGACTCTTATTGACAATACAGCAGGCCGCTCCTTCGACCATCAGTCGGTTCGATTATATCATATTATCACCAAAATATTAACAGGAAAATAATTCCATGCTAATTTTGGAAAAAATTTCCTTATTTCCTGTAAGGGACAATTTTGGATTGAAAAAACGGGAGGATATTATTTTTTACATTATTATATGGATTTTTTGCGCACAATGTAATATAATATTACAGGAAACCCGCGAAACCGATATATTTTCCTTGTATGGAGAAAACTACTAATGAAATTCAAGCATATTCCGCCGTTTGCCGCGCTCGTTTTTGCGACGATACTTACGTTTCAGGCGACATCGTGCGGTTTTATTATAGTCAATGACATGGCAGCACAGAGTGCCAGTGAGACCGACGCCGCTTCCGAAACCGAGGGAGACGCTGCCGAACCGTTCACCGGGACGGCATACACGAAGTACGCGGGGGAAGATATGTATACGCAGTCGCGCCGATACTTGGCGGAGCTGCCGGAGCGTGACTATGATGGGGCGGTATTTTTCATTACCACCCCATCGAAGGACTATATTTCCCCCGACAACACGGATACGACGGTGAATAAACTTGTGGTCGAACGGAACGCCGATGTAGAGGAGCAGTTTGACGTGACCATTATCACCTCTGTTGTGGAGGCGTCGACTATGCTGTCCGAGCTGACGCAGTGCATCGCGGCGGGCTCGTACTACAGCGATCTTTTGATGATACCGGTGTACATGGTTGGGCAGTTCCGCAGCGCCGAGACCCTGATCAACATGCGCACTCTGCCGTTTTTCGATATCGAGCAGCCGTATTTCAATGCTGAATCGTCCGACATGACCTCGGGCGGCTACTCGACGTATGGTGTGGCAGGGGACGCGTCGATTGCGCCGTCGTCGTTTTCCGCGGTGTTCATGAACAAGACGATACTGGAAGAAGCCGGTGTGGACACGCCGACGATTTATAAGTCGGTGATAGAGGGAACGTGGACATGGGACGACCTACTCGGCTGCGCGGAGGCGGTCAAGACGATAAACGGCAGCCGTGGGGCAGCGGGGCTGAACGAATACTACACCATCACCGCGCAGAACACGGCTGACAGGCTGCCGGACCTTGTATTCAAATCGGGCGGCAACAACTACATCCTGGCGGGAAAGCGCACCGTCCCGGCTATCGGGTACTCGGTGAAGTCGTCGCAGGCGACGATGAACGTCCTTGCCTCGATTTACAACGACAGTCACGCCATAACGGACTCGTCAGCGGGCGCGATAAACTGCTTCTCGGCAGGAGAGTCCGCATTCTTGGTGGATTACCTGTACGTTATGTCGTGGATGATCAACGCGTCAGCGGACTGGGGCGTTCTTCCGCTGCCGAAGGGTGACGAAAACGACGAGTATCGCACGTTGATATCAAACACAGAGCTGATTTTTGCGGTGCCGAAAAATCATACGAACGGTGAGTTCCCGGCAATTATCCTATCTGCGCTGAACGCAGCGTCATACGGCTACATCTATGATGAATACGTCGACTACCACATGATTCACGTACTTCGCGACAACGATTCCGTCAACATGCTGGACTTGATTCTCGATACAGCATCGTTCGACTTCGCCCTCGCCTTTGGAAATGCGTACCCAACCATAGCCGCAGCTACCTACCGCCTCATCCGCGACTGCGCCGCTACAAATAACCTCGCTGATTATTTCACCGACCGGAAGACAACGGCAACTGAGACGCTGAAAGAATATTTCCCGCTGAAGCCTTAAAGAAAAGGAAGGCGTTAGGGGAACACTTTTTCAAAAGTGTCCCCCTAACGCCTCCACATTTCGCAGAAAAACATCTTGTTAAATCTATTGTTTCGTGATATAATGAAAATAAGAATGTATTGTAAAAAGACCAATGGCTAAATTGGAAAAGGTGGAAGCGCATGAAAAAACGAAAAATTCAGCTCTATGATGCGGTGTGCGCGGCTCTTCTTCTGATAACGTTGTTTTTCCTTGTACTCACCGTGAAGTTTTCCACAGGAAGTTCGGTCAACTTTAACGGTGCGGTCACGACGGCTGTGCTGGCATTTGGCGGCGTTCTCGCGTTCGGTTCGCTGTTTGCGCGGCGGCTGTCCGGCGGTGCGGTGAAGAAGACCGGATTTTATCTTGCTCATGCGGGGGTTGTTTTGATTCTTGTGGGATTTGCACTGTTCCAGCTATTCGGAGATACAGTGACTGCGGCAGTTCCGGTGGGCGGCGACACTTTTTATTCGCAAATCCAGCGGGAATCGGGGGAGATGTGCGACCTTGGCTTCAACTTCCGTGTGGACGATTTTGAAATCGAGACTTATGAGGATGGTTCGGACAAGCAGTATTATGCGGGTCTGGCCTTTGCGGATGAAGTTACGCTGCGGGTAGACACGTCTGAGTTGTCGGTGAATCACACGGTACGCCGCGGCGGGTGGAAAATCTACCTTATGAATTATAGCAGCGGGTACGTAAGTCTGATGTTCCGCCGCGACCCGGGCGAGTATGTTGTGAAGGCGGGGATTGCAGCGCTGATTGCGGGATGCGTTCTCTCCCTCATCGCCGGAAACGGGGTGCGCAAGAAGGAGGAGAACGCCGATGCGTGACGTTATTTTGCGCGGAATTATTCTTTTGGCCACTCTTTTGTACGGCGGGGCGCTTGTGCTGTATCTGCGGCGGAAGGCCAAAGTCGGCGGTATCGTCTGGATTTTGGCGGAGGCTTTGTCGGTCGTCCTTGTGGTGAACAATTTTGTGGTCAACGGATACGTGCCGTTTGTGAGCATGTATCAGCTTTTGACCTTTGCGGCGGCGCTTTTTGGTGTGGTGTATTGTTATATTGCGCGTCTGCGGAATGGAAAATGGGCGGCGCCCTACTTTATCGGGTGTTCGCTCGTGGCGTCGCTTGGGCTGTGCTTTATGGACATTCACGCGGTATGGCATTTTCCGCCGGCGCTTCGGTCGGTATGGTTCGTTCCCCACATTCTGGCGTACGTGATATCTTACATCATGGCGGCAGCGGCGTTTGCCATGACGGTCACGAAATTTTTCGCAAAAGGCGAACGAAGAAAACAGCTCGACGGCGGAATTTACGACTGCGTATGCGTACTGTTCCCGTTCATGTCGATGGGGATGCTGTTCGGCGCGGTATGGGCGAACGAGGTCTGGGGTGCATTCTGGAGCTGGGACATCAAGGAATGCTGGTCCCTTGTGACATGGCTGACCTTTATGACATGGCTCCACGTCCGCCGCAGTCCCAGATTCTCGAGATTCAAGGACGTCCTCCTCGTCGCCGGATTTGCATTCGTGATTGTGACATTCTTTTTTGTGAATCTCATGAATGCGGCGGGGGGATCTATGCATGCGTATAACTGAGATTTTGGGGAGTGGATGGCGCTGACATTTGGTTTGGGCTCACTCTTCAGCCATATGAAATTATGTTCCACCCCATATAAAAGTTTTTAGAGGGGTATAACTTAACGTCTTCCCCAAAATACAACCATCAGGAGAACATTATGAAATCAAAATGGAAGTTGTTGTTGGCGGCTTTGCTGTTGCCTGTGCTTGCGGCATGCGGCACAGTTGAGCGGTCGGACAACGTTGCGCCTACGCTGGAGGAGCGGATTGATGCGGAAGAATATATTTCGCCATCGTCCGTTTTTGTGGCGGAGGACGGATTTATTTATGCTGCGGATGAGACTGGCGGGCGGGTATTGAAGCTGAATCCGGACGGCAGTATTGCGGCGCAGGCTGTGCTTGAAGGCGGCGCGCACTGTATCAGGGTATACGGTGATTCGGTTTACGTCGCGCGGGGAGAGCTTGACGGGACGTTGGCGGTACTCGATGAAGATTTGCGGTTAACCGGAGAATACATAGTTGGACACACGCCGACGGATATCGAGTTTTCGGAAAGCAGAATTTATGTTACGAACCGGTTTTCGAATACGGTTTCGGTAATTGATACGGAGTCGGGAGACATTAGAGAAATCCCTGTTGGGCGGGAGCCCATGGCGGCGGCGATTGCGAACAACAAGCTGTATGTTGCGTGCCATCTGCCCGATGATGCTGCAAACGCGGATGTTGTCAGTGCGTCGGTTTATGTTATCGATATGGCGACGGAGGCGGTGCGCACGATTGAGCTTGTCAACGGGACGGGCGGCGTGAAGGATATCGAGGCTGCGCCTGACGGAACAAGACTCTTTGTGTCCGCCGTGATTGCGCGGTATCAATATCCTACGACCCAGCTTGACGGTGCGTGGATCAACTCGAACGGATTTGCCATCATTGATGCGGAGACTGACGAGTATGTGAACACGATTCTTCTCGATGATGTGACGCTCGGGGCGGCGTCCCCGTGGGGCATTGCTTTCGGAGGGGGAAATGTGTACTTTGCGGCGTCGGGGACAAGTGAAATCATCAGCTTTCCGCTCGACCGGCTGGATTCGCTGCTTGGCTCTGCGGCCTACCGCGGACGGGAGCTTGCGGACGAAATCGGCATTTTGAACAGCATCCGCACCCGGACCGAGATGCCGGGCGAGGGGGTACGGGATATCATGTATGCGGAGGGCAAGCTCTACTGCACGGAGTACTTCACCGGTGACCTTGCGGTGCTTGATACTTCCGATATGACCATTGCCACCTTATCCCTTGGAGAGCAGCCGGAAGCAGATATTGTGCGCCTTGGTGAGACGTTGTGGTATGACGCGACGAAATGCTATCAGCAATGGGAGGCTTGTGCGTCCTGCCATCCCGACGGACGTGTGGACGGCTTCAACTGGGACAACCTGAACGATGGCCTCGGTAATCCGAAATCTGCGACCTCCATGATGTATACGCACCGCTGTCCGCCGGTTATGACGACGGGCATTCGCGCCAACGCGGAAACTGCGGTCCGTGCCGGCATGAAGTATATTCAGTTCAACACCATTGACGAGGAGTCCAACTGTGCGATTGATGAATATTTGAAATCCCTTCTTCCGGTCGACTCACCAGCGCTGAACCTCGATGGGACCCTCAGCGAGGCGGCAGCGGAAGGAAAACTGCTGTTCACGGAATATGGCTGTGTGACTTGTCATCCCGCACCCTTGTACACGGACCTTGAGTATCACACCTCTCCGATTCTGGGGGAGGATGGCGGATGGGAAAACCGCGATTTTGTAACGCCGACCCTCGTCGAAGTTTGGAGAAGCGCGCCGTACATGTACAACGGCTCGGCTCTTACTCTTGAGGATGCGGTGAGACATTTTGTCCCCGAAGGAACTTCGGAGGAGAAGATTGAGAAGCTGGCCGAGTTCGTCCGTTCTATCGGCAGTTCCGGTGAGATTTACGGGGTCGAGCAGCTTTATTCCGTAGGCGCGGACGGAGGCGAAGTGCAGGGAAGACCTGTGGAATATACGCGTATCAGCGGATTTACCGTTCGCTGTCAGAGTGAGGATGCGCCCGCGTGCAAAGCAATTCTGACGCTGACGGGAGATGACGGGCAAGTTTCCTATGAGACCAATATCGGAACTGTGCCGTACAATACGGCGGTGCGTGTGACCGTTGACGTGGACTTGTATGCACAGCCTGGCGGCGAGGTCCGCCTTGCGCTGGTCGACAAAAAGGGCAATCCGCTGGCGTCCGAGTACGTTCTGACAGTCAAGGAAAGCTGAGGAGGGATTCTATATTATGAAGAAAACGATTCAAATTCTGTCCCTTATCCTAACGCTTGCGATGCTCTGCAGCGCGGTGGTGATTTTTGCGGCAGGTGACAAGCTGTCCTTCTCTTTGTCGAGCGAAGCGGTGCTGGTGAACACCTATGAAGCCGGCGAGAATGCCGATGTGATTGGCAGGCTGTATGAGGAAACGCCGTATTATATTGTGGTTCGGCACCGGCAGCTCGGCGCGTCGCATTACGCTTATACAGAAGCGCTCGCGGAAGACCTCGGTCAGGACAACGCGGACCCGGAGGGCGGGGAAGCGGTCTTCAATCCCGGATCGGAGCTTGTGCTTGTGACAATTGTGAAGGACGGCGACACGTACTCCACTTATGAAGACGTGCTTCTGTCCTCGAAAAAAGGCGTCATCCGCGACCCGGATGTGTCTGCGGACGGGACCAAAGTCCTGTTTTCGTGGAAGCAGCAGAGCACGGACGACTATCATCTCTACGAAATGACCCTTCAGAACCGGGAAATCAGGCAGCTCACTTTCGGCTCCGGCGTCGCCGATACCGAAGGAAAATACCTGTCGGACGGCTCGATTATTTTCAGCTCCTCAAGGGATATCCAGACTGTGGACTGCTGGATAACTCCCGTATCGAACCTATATAAGTGCAGTGCAGACGGAACGGATATCATCCGGCTCGGCTACGACCAGGTCCACACCTCTTACCCGACCGTGACCTCGGACGGGCGAATCATCTACACCAGATGGGACTACAACGACCGCACGCAGATGTGGATTCAGTCGGTATTCCAGATGTTCGAGGACGGCACCAACCAGACCGAGCTGTATGGCAACAATTCGGATTTCCCGACGTCTCTTCTGCACACGCGCGAGGTGCCGGGGCATCCGGGACTGTATCTTTCTATCGCCTCCGGACATCACGTTTATCAACACGGCAAACTGGTGCTGATAGACACGTCGGTCGACAGAAACAGCAGCGACGCGGTGGAATTTGTTTTCAGCGACGGCACCCGGAAGGAAAATAGCGTCGACACCTTCGGGCAGTCCGGCAGGCAGTACAAATACCCTTACGCGTTTTCGGACGACTTGTTCCTCTACTCGGCAGTGGACAATTACACCGGTGTGAGTGCGGAATTTTCCATTTATGCTTATGACAGAACGACTGATACGGAGGTTGAGCTGGTGACGGGCACAAAGGGAATCGGCGCATCGCAGATTGTTCCGGTCTACACCCGCGACCTGTTCACCCGCCCCAGCATGGTCAACTATGCTTCGGAAACCGGAACGTTCTACGTATCAAACGTGTATGAAGGGGAGGCAATGGAGGGCGTTGAAGTCGGCTCCGTGCAGTATTTGCGGGTTGTTGAGCTGGAATTCCGCTCCTCCGCAATAGGGGCTACGGTCGCAGTTGGCTCGGGCTCCGCTGACCCGTTTTCCCCTATTGCAACGGGAAATGGCTCGTGGGACGTCAAAACCGTGCTTGGCGTGGCGCCGGTTGAGGAAGACGGGAGCGCGCTGTTCAAAGCGCCCGCGAATACGCCGCTGTTCTTCCAGCTGCTCGACGAAAACGGATGCGTCGTTCAAACCATGCGTTCTTGGACGACTCTCATGCCAAACGAGACCTTCTCCTGTGTGGGCTGCCATGAGGATAAAAACATCGCTCCCACGGTCAGCGGGACGGTCACCATGGCTATGAAAAAGGGTGTGGTTGAAATCGAACCGGACCTGTGGATGACCGACGAAACGTATGACCCGTATACGGACGCGGTGGGCTTCTCGTTCCTTGAGGAAGTGCAGCCGATACTGGATAAGAACTGCATCGTCTGCCACTCCGACACCGACGAAGCCTACTCCCTGATAAGCGCACGCGCGGCAGCAGGATACGACACCACCCCCGCGGACGTTATTCTGGCCGAGGATGCAGTATGGCACTACACGACCACAGCACCAGCCGCCGACTGGCTGACCGACTTTACACCGGACTCTGCCTCACACGCGCCCTTTGCCGACGGCGAGACCGAGCCATACGAACACAATACCGTGTGGACCTCCGGGGAGCTTTGGGCGCGGACGACCTTCACCGGTACTGTTTACGACCTCAACAACTCCTCTCTGGCGTTCACGGGACAGCTTTGCGGCAAGGCGGAAATCTACCTCAACGGCGCCCTTGTGGCGGAGGTTGAAAACAAGACGTCCGACGTCGTGAGTATTCCGGTGACTGGAGACATGCGAGAGGCATTCCTGTTTGGGGAAAATACACTTGCGGTACACGTGACCGACGGCAAGTATTTTACCCTAGGTCTGACCTCTTTGGCGAGTGCAACAGGAGATCAGAAGTACTTTATCAGGCAGTACGCATTGTGGGAATATATCAGAGCGAAGGATTTGTCCTATGCTCCCGACGGCTGGATCACGCTTGAAGATGATTCGACCAAATGGCAGACCGGACAGACCCCGTTCGGAGACCGCACCATTGACGGTATCGGCTATAAAACCGCATGGTCAGGGGCTGCCAACGCAATTTTCATCAGGCGCACGTTTACGGTAGACGATATTGAAAAGTTCAAAAACTCGTCTCTTTGGACCAAAATCACGTATGACGACGGCATCAAGCTCTACATCAACGGCAAGCTGCTGTACGAAGACACGGGCTGGGTCGACAATTACGTCGAGATTGAGCTGTGTAAGGATGCGGCGGAATACCTCGTCGAGGGAGAGAACATCATTGCGATATCCCTCTGCAATACGGCGGGCGGACGACAGATAGACCTGTCCCTGTACGCATACGAAAGGGAACCGAATCAGGAGGAGGTCGAACCCCTTGACTCGTCCCGCGAATCGGCATTCTCGCTGGAAAACATCAACGTGGTCGGCTCGCGGCAGAAGAAATACTGGCCCCTGTCCTATCTTGTTCTCACCGGCTCTTATCCCAGCAGTACAAACTGGCTTGCGTCACCGAACGGAGATTATGTGAATTTCCTGTCGTCGATGAGCGGCGCGGAAATCGTCGAGCCGTACTCCTTCGGTTCGTCAAAGAGCAGACTGATTGAGCTTTTGCGCAGCGGTCACGGAGACCTCACCGAAGAGGAAATCCGCACCATCGCATGTTGGATCGACCTTGTTGTCCCGGCGTACGGCGCATACGACGAGAACGTGACGTGGAGCGCCAACGACCAGCGCGAATTCGATGAAAAATCGAACAAGCGCGAATATTACGATAACCTGAATAAAGCGGTTATAGACGAAAAAGCAGGCGTGTATAACAGCGTCGGCGATGTGACGATTGAATTTTTGCGGACAAACGGTACTGTGGCGGCGACGGCGTCCGGTCAGGGCTTTGCGATACTGAACATCGACGGCACATACGTAGCAAAGGAGAGTGTGAGAATCACGCTTCCGGAGGGTGAAAAATACGTCGCGGTATGCTTGTCGTCCAAGCTGGGCGAGAGCATTGTATACTGTCCGGATGGGGTATTTGAATACAAATTCCCCACGCAGATGGGAAATATTTATCCGACCGCGCTGGATGATTCGAAGGATACCGTCTACATTGCCAACGTGATAAGCGCACGGATTCCGACGAAAGACGAGCTGACAGCGTCCCGCAACCTGGCAGAGAACGTGTACGACCTGAAGGATAACGCATCATCTTATCCTCACGCGTCGACAAACAGCGTAGCAGACAGCGGCGCGGCGTACTACGAGGCGAGATGCGCCATCGACAGCTTCACAGCGAATACCGGGCATGGCACATATCCCGTTCAGTCATGGGGACCGGAAAAGGACACAATGGCAGACAACTGCCTTACCGTTGACTTTGGCCGGACGGTCAAGCTGGATGCGCTCGAAATCATCATTCGCTGCGACTTCCCGCATGACACATGGTTCACTGGCGCCGACGTCACCTTCTCGGACGGGACAACGGAGCACATTGATCTATACAAAACGGAGTCCGCAATGGTCTTTAACCTGGGCGGCCGCGAAACCACGTCCATCAGGCTCTCCGGCTTCACCACCGCCGGTGATGCTTGGGCGGCAATCACCGAAATCCGTGCGATTGGGTCTGATATTGTAGAATAATAATATAGGGGGAAACTTTTCGGAAAGTTTCCCCCTATATTTTATTTTATTCATGTGAGTTGGCCGGGGAGATGCTTTTTGAAAAAAGCACCTCCCGGACCCTTCCGCAAAAACTTTTAAACAAAGTACCCTGATTAAAATTTTAAAAAAGGGTTCGGGTAGAACATATCCCCTTCAAAAATGATTATCCACCAATTCCCAGTGCTTCGATGGCCTTTTCAATTGTTTTTGAGAAGGAGCGCTCGTATCTGGCAGCGGCGGAGGCGTACTGGCCGTCTTTTAAGCCGGCGTTATATGCTACGATTGGGGAGCTTACGTTGAAGGCGTAGCTGAGGTCGTAGGCGCGTTTTGTAATGAGGTCTTTGAGGAGCGCGGCGCTTTCACGGTCGCGGGTACCTTTACCGATTACCGCTTTTTCGATGTAGACGTCGAGCACGTTGTCGTATGTGTCGGCTGCAAGAGCTTCGATGATGGTCGCCAGACGTTCATCGTTGTCGCAGTCAGAGGGGATGATGATGGTAAACGGATTCTGGATGTATACCATGCCGTCGGTGTTCTCGGCGAGTGACGGGTATGCGATGATGCCGTAGTCATCCTCTTTGTCACGAAGGTTACGGAAGTCGCCCATCAGACGGCTGTAGAACAAAACGCTTCCTTCTTTGAAGAGGTTTCTGGTTTCATCATTTCGTCCGACCAGCGAGTAGTTTGTGTTATTGATGATTTTGTTCATCCAGTCGCCGACCGCCATGACGTTTTCGTCGGTAATATTCAAGACATAGGTATTTGCAGACTCATCAAAGACTATCAGACGCAGGTTTGACGAGTACAGGCTCGGCAGGTATTCAAAATCACGGCCCGCCCAGCCGAAAATGTCGTGGGCTTCGTCCATCTTGCCGTCGCCGTTCTGGTCAACCGCAACTTGAGTCATCATGTTGTACATGGCGTCAAGCGTCCACTTTCCGGCGGTATACAGCTCGTACGGTGTGTCCGCAATGTTGTTGTCCTCAAGTAAGTCAGCGTTGTAGAAAAGGAGAGCCATTGATTCGTAGTGGTCGAAGCTGATGTCACAGTGTCCGTAATAGAGCTTGCCGTTGATGGTCAGAGTTTCCTGGGAACCCTTATCCCAATAGGGTTTTGTCAGATCAATCACCGGCATGTCAGAGATTGCCTTCACGTAGTTCTGGGATATCAAATCCATACATTCCTGAAGGAGTGCGTAGCCAAATCCGACGTCCCCGGTTCCTGCTGTTACAGAATTTTTGATGAGGCTGACTGCACCGGTGGTGTTTTCTTCAATTACAACATTGAACTTGTCCATTACACGGACATTTCGGTCATAAATGGCGTCATTGAACGCGTCCCCTGTCAGCTCTTCCGTTGTGAAAGCGCTGAAATACTCCTCGCTGAGTCCGTTGTTTGCGATGTGCAGCGTCCAGCCGTCGTAGTCGACTGCGGCAATTTCATCTGCATAGTGGGTTTGACCGTCATCTTCCTCTGCAATTTGGGTCTCGGTGGATGCCGTATCATCGGCAGTGACGGTTGTCGGAACGCTCGTTTTATCTTCAGCGCTGTTTTCTGTGGAGTCTGAGCATGATGCCGTCATGAGCATGAGCAGAAGCGCTATAAAGATCGCTGTTCCCTTTTTGAAGCTATTCATTTTTCTCTCCTGTGTTTGACCTTTGTTGAAAGATGTCCTAAGTATACCATAATTCCGGAAAATATGCAATATTTTTTTAGAAATGCGACCAATTTACGCGTAAAATTTAAGTAAAGCTTAAGAAAAACGTACCTTATTTAAAAAAAATTCTTGACAAAAGAGGACGACTATGCTATAAAGGCTCAAAACACCGCACATTCTCTTATATTTATTTTAATCCATAAAAGGAGGAGTAAAATGAAAAAGACAATATCCATTGTCATGGCAATGCTTCTTGCAGCGGTGACCGCAGTGTCCGCAGGTGCTGCAACATTTACCGACTTTGACTCATATGAAAAGTTTGAAGAAGGTGGAAACCCTGTCTACGCCTTCGAGGACCCCGCAGACTACTGGGACGGCGAATGGAGTGGCGGTGGTGACAATGGCGACGAGCAGACCACAGAAAACCGGGACGGCGTTGGTTTTATGGGTTCAAAGGGTCTGGTAGTATCTTCGTCCGGGACCGCAAACGTAGGTCTTTATCTGTTCGCAACAGCTGACAATAAGATCCCGACCGACTATACCGGCGCCGCATACCTGCGCGTATGGTGCGATTTTACAAATATTGAATTTAGAAAAGCTAATTTCGGTGTGACCGACAGTACATACTCTCTGTTTTCAACCGACGAAGTTGATGGGGCATGGGAGTGCAAATTCTTCTACTCAGAAGATGGCGTCAACTGGAGCGAGTATCTGCACGGCAGTGACGGATGTTTCGGCGACGCACAGGATTCGGCAATCGCAGGCTTAAAGGGATGGTTCGCATTCCCGGTTGCTGACTTCACCATTCGCAGCAATGCAAACTGGGAAGCATACGATGAGCTCACACCGGCTAATATAGCAGATGTAAGCGGCGTATACCTGTTCTGGGACTACTCTGACAACGGTGATTATGCAGGTCAGACATTCGTGCTGGACAATGTTGAATTTGTTGCGGATTACAAGGTATTCGATTACGCAATAACAGACACGGCGGAAGAAGCAGCTCCTGCAGAAGAAGCGGCTCCCGTTGAGGAAACTCCTGCAGAAGAGGCGGCTCCTGTTGAAGAAGTGGTAGCTCCTGTAGAGGAAGTTGCAGCTCCCGTTGAGGAAGTAGTAGTTGCAACAGCGCCGCAGACCTTTGACCTCGGCGTTATCGCAGCAATTTCCGCAGTCGTTTCGGCAGCTGGATTTGCAGTAAGCAAGAAGAGAAAATAAAAAAACAAAACACAATGTGTGACTCTGCCGCAGCTTTTTTATCCCTCGTATTCCGCGCCCTAGGTGAGATGGCGGCGGTCTGCTTAAATATAGCCCAAAATTTATCTTAACGTGAATTGGAGATGGGGAGATGCTGTTTGAGAAAAGCATCTCCCCGAGCTATTTTATAAACTCAACCCTCCGCGATGGCGGGGGGTTGACAAATCCGTAAGACTGTGGTATAATGCACCCGATATTTCGTGAACAGATGGGCTTATTAATCATTTGTGGAGAGTTGAATCAAAAGAGAGGGGGCACCGGATGAGTTACATAACAGAAATCATCATCGCGCTGCTGGCGCTCATTGGGACGATAATCGGAAGCTTTTCCGGCTTCCGGCTGACCGCATACCGGGTCGAGCAGCTGGAGAAAAAGGTCGAGATGCACAACAATTTTGCGGCGAAAATCCCGCTCATTGAGGCGCGTGTCGAAAGGCTTGAGAAAAAGAAGGAGGAATGACGTGCTGCCGTATCAAGGGGGGACTGTGATGGTGACGAGCCCGTTCGGTTGGCGGACGCTGAACGGAGAGCGGGAATATCACAAGGGGATTGACCTTGTGGGGACGAACAAGAACATCGTTGCGGTGGAGGGCGGTGTGGTCGGCGTATCGACGATATTCGAACAGGCGACTGACACCACGCTGACATGGCAATGGGGGAATTACGTCCGCATTGACACAGACAGTGGGCTCAAAATGTACTACTGCCATATGTCGAAGCGCATTGCGGTTGTGGGACAGCGTGTAAAAGCGGGGGACATCCTCGGCGTGGAGGGGAACACCGGCTACAGCTTGGGTTCGCACTGCCACTTTGAGGTGCGGAATAATGCCGGAGTGTCCCTTGACCCGTCTCCTTATTTGGGAATTCCGAACGCAGTGGGAAGTTATCCAGTACAAGTGACGCCGGACTATGCGGCGCTGGTATGCGGGAAATGCGGTCTGGAGGAGCAGACGAAGGCGTACTTGAATGAGTACACGTATGCGTCCGACTTATGGAGGAAGTTATGGGAAGCAATGCAGTGAAAGAGAACGAAGTTGAGGAGGATTTATTATGAAAATCGATTGGAAGCAGAAGCTAATGAGCCGCAAGCTGTGGGCTGCGGTGGTGGGAATCATTGTAGGACTTGCGGCGGCGTTCGGGATTCAGGAGAATGATTACGCGCAGGTCGCCGGGGTTGTGACGTCGGTGATGTCAGTCCTCGGGTACATCTTCGGCGAGGCGGCCGTGGACAAGGCAAGGCTCGAAAGCGGAAGCAGCGACTCAAGCACAAATCAGACTGAAGGGTAAACAAAACCGCCCGTTTGACCCTTTCGTCAGGCGGGCGGGAGATTTTTGTTCACGAAAAAGATTTGGGGAAACTGGGATTTGCTTTGTAAATCCCAGTTTCCCCAAATTCACAATTATTCTGCCGGTAGCGGGGGTCGAACCCGCACGCTGTTGCCAGCAGCGGATTTTGAGTCCGCCTCGTCTGCCAATTCCAACATACCGGCTCATGCCACGTTATTATATCATATTGACTGCCAAATTGCAATAGCCTGCAAAAAAAATTCGTGCAAACATCGCATAATTTTTCATGAGCCCCCTCCAAACGCTTTGGAGGGGGATTGAAACAGTCCTCATATCGGCAAGCAGCTACTGCGCTAATTTTCCCAACTCTCCCGCTATGTAGCCGTCCACTTCGTCTACCTTGATTCCAAGAACATATGCGATTTCTTCATGAAGCATCCGCTCTGCATCGTTGAATAGCTTTTCATCCGTTATGTGGAGTCTTTTCTTCTTCTGACGCAGCGCCTCACGGCGGTTGTGCAGGGTCTTCAAAACCGATGCCATCTTCTCAGGCTCCCCATTTTGCAGAATTTCATTGTACGCGCTGCGGCGGCGGTTGTCATCTTCAATCCATTCCGATTCCGTCTCCGGGAAGGAGCGAATCAACATGGACACTTCTTCGCCCGTCATTACCGGACGCATCCTGCCGCACAGAGTGCTGTTGTCCAACGGTACGAAAATGGTCGATGAGCTGTCGTAAACCGGATTCAGAATATAGTAGTCGCTCGGGTCAGAGTTGAAGCTGTGCCTTTCGATTGCGGAAATGCGGCACACGCCATTGGTCCCATACAATACGGTATCGTTCACTTTATACATAATATAATCCCCATGTTCCGGAAAACCGGAACTCATACACGGGAGAAACTTGTATAGTACTCCCGATTTTACCTTTCTTTTTCTTACATTATTATAATACCACAAACCGACCATAAAAATCAAATGGTAATGTTTAACAAAATTTTGACGAATAACAGGGGATGCCTACAAGTGAATTTGTATAAAATGACGTAAGTTCTCAGGGAAAACGTAAAAGTTTTCCTGAACCCCATCAAAAAACGTTGGACTAAAAAAAGAAAACCGCCTGAGCGATTGCCCAGACGGGATATCTTTTTACAGCGGTACAGGGATTCGAACCCCGACATACAGAGTCAGAGTCTGCTGTGCTACCTTTACACAATACCGCTATCTCCAAGAGGGGACTGCTTGTACAGCCGTTCTCGTTGACGATCATTATTATACCACTGCCGTCCTCATTTGTCAATACTTTTTTTGAAAAAATTCAAAAAATCGGCCGGTTTCTCAAAGCGGCAATCCCACCCTATATGAAAAGTTTTTAGGAGGTTTTAGGGGGGATTTTTGAAAAATCCCCCTCACGGTTCTCTTATTTGTGTTCCTCATCCTTCGGCGGGAACTGGTCACGGTGCTTTTCGTGTGCTTCGGCACGGGCGCGCTCTTCTTCGCGCTGCTTTTCAAGCTCCGCAATGTGGCGTGCATGCGCTTCGTTTTCCTCACGGCTGCGGCGGCGCTTTTCAGCTACCATTTCCTCCAGGTCCTCAATGGTCACGTCAGGCTCGTTCATGGCGCGCACGAACTGCTCTTCTTCCATGATTTCGTTCTTCATCAGGTACGACGCTACAAAGTGCAGACGGTCGAGGTTCGTCTCAAGAATCGCCTTCGCGTCGGCGTATGCCTTCATGACAATATCCTTGACCTCGCTGTCGATGATGGAAGCGGTCTCCTCCGAGTAGTTCTTCGTCTGGTTGAAGTCGCGTCCGAGGAAGATCTCGTCGCTCGACGACTCGCTGCCATACAGAATCGGCCCCAGCTTCTCCGACATACCGTATTTTGTCACCATCTGCCGCGCAATACTGGACGCGCGCTGGATGTCGTTTGATGCACCTGTTGAGATGTCCCCCAGAATGATCTGCTCGGACACACGACCGCCGAGAAGGGTCACGATCTCATTTTCCATCATGCCGCGGGACATATAGGATTTATCCTCCTTCGGGAACGAGAGGGTGTAACCGCCCGCACGTCCGCTGGGGATAATCGAGATCTGATGCACCGGCTCGTCTGGCTGACGAACCCACGTTGTGATGGCATGACCTGCCTCGTGGTATGCGGTCAGCTTCTTTTCCGCCTCGCTGATAACGCGCGACTTCTTCGCCGGTCCCACGATAACCTTAATCATCGCTTCCTCAAGGTCGGTCATGCCGATGAGATGCTTGCCTTTGCGTGCTGCGAGAAGAGCTGCCTCATTCAGAAGGTTGGCAAGCTCAGCGCCTGTGAAGCCGACCGTCGTCTTTGCAATTACGGAGAGGTCAACGTCTGCTTCAAAGGGCTTGTTTTTGGAGTGAACCTTCAGAATATCTTCACGCCCCTTTACGTCAGGCGCGTTCATGGTGATTTGACGGTCGAAACGTCCCGGACGGAGAAGAGCAGGGTCGAGAATGTCGGGGCGGTTGGTAGCCGCCATGACAATAACGCCCTCGCTGGAGCCGAAACCGTCCATTTCTACGAGAATCTGGTTCAGCGTCTGCTCGCGTTCGTCGTGACCGCCGCCCAGTCCTGCTCCGCGGTGACGGCCCACTGCGTCGATTTCATCGATGAAAATGATAGCGGCGGGATTTTTCTTCGCGGTATCGAACAGGTCGCGCACACGGGATGCGCCGACGCCGACGTACATTTCGACAAAGTCGGAACCGGAAATGGAGTAGAACGGAACCCCGGCCTCTCCGGCTACCGCCTTTGCGATAAGGGTCTTACCGGTACCGGGAGGTCCCACCAGCAGAACGCCGTGTGGAATCTTCGCGCCAAGCTTGGTGAAGTATTCGGGATTGCGCAGGAATTCGACGATTTCCTCCAGCTCCGCCTTTTCTTCATCCGCGCCGGCGACATCTTTAAAGTAAACTTTCGCTTTGTCGGCGGTGATGAGCTTTGCTTTCGCACGGCCCACCGAATTGATTTTGGAACCCTTGCCGCCTGTGGCCTGGTTCATTACGAACATCCACATAGCAATAAGGAGAACGATGACAATGACATAGGGAATGAGGGAAACCCACCACGGGATGTTGTACGGCGGCGGATAGTCGTATGCCGTGATAATGCCCGCTTCGTGCTGCTCCTCAATGAGCGCGCCGAGGTCATTGATAAACAGGCTGATATCGCGCAGCTGATATGTGACAAAGGCTTCGCCCTCCGTCCCATCCGTGAGAGTCGCCCGAACAACCATCGTCAGATTATTGTCTTCATCGACCTCGAATTCCTTGACCCGTTCGTTTTTGAAAAGGTCGACAACTTCGCTGTAGATGAGTTTGTCTTCCGGAATCGAGCTCCAAAGGGAAGCTGTGGCGATAAGAATAATCCCGACAAGAACAATGTAAAATATAGCTATTTTAAAGCCGTTCTTCATTATCCGGTCCTTTCTTGAGTGAATGATTTATATAGGGGCTTTGCCCCAAATCCCGATGGAGAGGTTTCAGCATTGCGGAAAACTTTCCGCACTTCCAAAAATCTTTTCAAACGGGTGCAATTTCTCGCTGGATGAAAGTGCCTGTCATCCCTTTTTCTCGTAGACCTCCGGCTTCAGAACCCCGACAAAGGGAAGCGCACGGTATTTTTCCGCAAAGTCTAGCCCATAGCCCACTACGAATTCGTCTGGAATGACGCAGCCCACGTAATCGGGCGTGAAGTCCCGGAGTTCGGGATCACGGCGTTCGGGCTTGTCAAGAAGGGTGCAGGTCTTTACCGAATGCGCACCGTTCAGCTTGAGGTAATCGACAAGATAGGAGAGCGTGTGCCCGCTGTCGATGATGTCTTCCACGATGACAATGTCGCATTCAGACAGGTCGCTGCGGTGAAGGTCGAGCAGGATGTTGATTTTCCCGGTCGATATGGTGCCGCCTACGTAGGAAGACACCTTCATAAAGTCGATCTCGACCGGAAGGGTTACCTTTTTCATCAGGTCTCCCATGAAGACGACGCTTCCTTTGAGGATGCAGAGCAAGAGCAGACGTGTGTCGGAATTCTGGTAATCTCGGTCGATTTCTGACGCGATTCTGGTGGTAATAGCATCAATTTCTTCCTGTGATACAAGAATTTTCTCAATATCCTTGCTCAGTGCGGATGTGTATGGCATGAAAATTTCCTCCAATGTTAAGCTGGTATTGTATGGATATATAGAAGATTGGACTACATTTTGAAGTAACACGTGATGTACAGGCGGGGACCCGTATCCTTTTTGATGGGAGACACCCCGTCCTTGGGCGGAAATCCCGGAATCCAGATGATTTCTTCCCCGTCGCACAGCAGGGGAAGGCTGGATTTTTCATCCGCGGTCAGCTTTTTGTCGATGAATAGCTTTTTCACCTTCCGTTTCATGCCGCCGTAGAGATATACATCGCCTGGACGCCTGTATCGAATCTGCAATGTATTTATTATTTTATCAAAACAGAAAGTCTTGCATATAAAGAATTTGTAAATATTTTCATTTATTTGCGAGGTTGTTTCCTGTTCACTGTGTGAAAATTTGATGATATACCGCTGATTCTCAAAAATATCACCGTCCGCGGGATAGGAGAACGCGGGCCTTCCGTCGTCGACCGTCTCGTCGTGCGGCAGGTCTTCGCCATCTGCGAACCGGACCGTATGCCGGTCCATAGCAAAGGTTATCTTGCCCGGCAGAGAGCGCGTGGTTTGGGACGCGTCGGAGGTGACCGCCCGGAGAATTTCGCGGATATGCACTTCTTCTATTGAGGCGCTGCCGTCCTTGGCATGGAGCGCGTTGTCATACAGGAGACGCGCCACGCGGGAGCCAATCGCCGGAGAAAGCCCCGCGAGAACTTTGCGTGACAGCGACGTTTCCTCGCCCTGCACATAGCGCCCGGCTTCCCCTGCAAGGTATTCGTCGTCCTGACGGAGCAGCGTGGTCAGACGGAGGGCGGAGCGCTGCGGACTCTCGCAGATTTTTTCCATCTGCGGGACGATGTTGTGCCGGATGAAGTTCCGTGTATAATCGGTATCCGCATTGGTTGCATCGGTTACGTACGACACATGGTTTTCTGTGCACCATTGGCGTATTGTACTGCCGCTGTCGCAGAGGAGGGGACGCACATAGCGGCCGTCGCGTATGGGGTCGATGCCGGACAGACCGTGGGTCCCGCTTCCGCGGAGAAGATGAAAAATCACGGTCTCAAGATTGTCGTCGGCATTGTGAGCGGTTGCCACAACCGCTAAGTCAGGATTTCCGGTGAGCTCCTTTGAAACTTTGTCAAAAAACGAGTACCGGACGAGGCGCGCCGTTTCCTCAAGCCCGCGTCCCGACTCCCGCGAGAGCTTTGGAACGTCCTCGCGCAGCACAAAAATAGGAATCCCCAGCTCTTCGCAGGTCTCGCGGCAGAAGGCTTCATCGCGCATGGCGTCCTCGCCGCGTATCATATGATTCACATGCGCCGCCGCAAGGGATACGCCGTGTGCCGCGCACCACTGCTTCAAAAAGCGGAGCAGGCAGGAGGAATCCGCGCCGCCGGAGTACGCCGCAATGACAAATCCGGCCCGCAGCATGGGCTTATCGAGATGAAAGCGGGAGATTGTGTCGTCAAAATTCAGGCTGCTCATCAAAAGGTTACACTCCCCCAATCGATAGTTTTGGCAAGTTTCGTTCATATCATACAGCATCTGCGGCAGCTTTAAAGGAAAGAATGCCGCACGCCAGATAGAAGAGAATCCCCGCAAAGATGTATTCTGCCATTTCAGGAAAACTATGGTACAGCCGCATAGCGGACGCAGGGTTCTCCGCCATGTGCAGGACGGCGCGAAGCAGGTACACGCATCCGCAGAACATCAGCAGCATCAGCACGCGCGTCAGATTATAGAAAATAAATTCGTATGATTTTCTTGACATCGGTTCCGCCTTATTTATCAAACATTCTACAATAATTATACAATAACCGCATACACGGGTCAACCGGTAATGTAAGGCAGGAACAGCTTTCTATATTATACTACACTCGCGCTATATTTTGCAAGCATTCGAAGAAAAAAATACCAAGTGAAAAGAATCTGTATATACTTTTGCAAATAACGCTTGACAAAGAAGGGATATTAAGGTAAAATGGACACAACCTATCAGAACATTTTGTCCGTTGACACTCAGAACAGCGGATTTACAATAGAAAGGCAGGTACATACGTAATGAAATTTTCTGCAGCAGGCGGATGGTGGGGGCGAGACTGGTATGAAACCGTCGAGCTCGGCGCGAGATACGGCTTTAAGGGCGTGGAACAGCTCAGCTGGCTCGGACTTGACTTCGACCGCGCGAGAAAAACACTCGAAGAAAACGGTGTAACGTCTACCGCTATCGTAATTCAGTCCGAAAATCCGGAAAATGGCAAGCTTACCGCCTGGGGACATGGCATGACATGGGAGGATTCCCGTCAGGCGTTCATCGACTCCTTCAAGGAATCTGTGAAGGCGGCTCATGCGATGAACGTTCCGAATATCATCGCTACCACTGGAAACGAGAGATTTGACGTTACACGCGAAGAACAGTTCGATATCTGTGTGGGTACGCTGAAGGAGCTTTCCAAGATTGCCGAAGCGGAAGGCATCATGATTATTCTGGAACCTCTGAACGTTCTCGTAAACCACATGGGTTACTTCCTCGTCACAACGGAAGAAGCGGTCCGTATGATTAAAGCGGTTGACAGCCCGAACTGCAAGATTCTGTTCGATATCTACCATCAGCAGGTCTCTGAAGGAAACGTCATTCGCAACATCACAAACAACATTGACTTGATTGGCCACTTCCATATCGCGGATAACCCGGGAAGACAGCAGCCCGGCACCGGCGAACTCAACTATACAAAGATCTTCGAAGCGATCCAGAAGACCGGCTACGACAGATGGCTTGCTTTCGAATGCGGCCGTACGGTGGAGGTTCCTGACCTCGTTCGTGACATGCACGTCCTAATAGACCCGTTCTCCGATAAATAAAAGCGCTGCATCATCAACTGAATGTCTATAACAATAACCGGACGCAAGCCCGGTTATGTGTTTTCTTTAAGACATTGTTTATATTTTATAAATATAAAATTCCATACTGGTTAATTTATTTGGAGCCCATATATAAATATACATATAAGTAATGAAGAAAATTATTATCATGATTTCAGGACTGGCCGCGGCTTTCCTGCTGGCGGTGTCGGTATCCGCAAATACCTATACAGTATCGCCGTACCGCGATACGATCAAAAATTACGATGGCGCTTTTTCCAAAATATATGAGGCCATGACCTCCTTGTCCGAGTTTGTCGACCTTTCCATGTACAAAATCAGCACGTCGGATATCATACAAATATACAGCGACGTGATCATGTCAAGCCCGGAACTGTTTTACGCGGATAACCGCATCGCGTATTTCTATGACCAGCAGGGCAAGGTCACCAAGGTGGAATTTATGTATACGATGTCACAGGAGGAGATAACGGCGGCGTCCGAGACGTACCAGCGGGAGATCGACTACATTGTATCGCTGGTGGAACCGACGCTGTCCGAGGCGGAAAAGGCGCTGTTTGTGCACGACTATCTGATAGCCTCTTACTCCTATGACACCGAAGAAACCAGCTTTGACGCGCTGTCCTTCTTCACAGGCCGCAGCGGCGTTTGTCAGGCGTACTCTCTCGCGTACATGGCGGTGCTTCGGGAACTCGGCATCGATGTAGTCATGGTCACAAGCGATGAGATGAATCACGCGTGGAATCTGGTCGAGATCGACGGTCAATGGTACCACGTGGATCTTTCCTTCGACGACCCGTCGCCGGACAGGCTGGGGCGGGTGCTTCACGAGAATTTTCTGCTCGATGACGACGGAATCAAACAGACTGCCACGCCGCACTACGGTTGGGGAAGCTCTGTGCGGTGCGGATCCTCGACCTTCCAGAACCGGATTTGGCACGGCGTGACCTCACGGATGATATACCTCGGAGGGCAGTGGTATTACATAGACCCGCAGAGCCTGTCTCTGGCAGTATCGCAGTTTGACGGCGCGATGCGATCCGATGCGTACCGCTTCCGCGAGAGGTGGTCGACCGTGTACTCGGAAAACGCATACTATGTCGGCGTATTTTCCGGATTGTCGGAATGCTTGGGCTATTTGTTTGTCAATACTCCTTATGATATCATCATTTACAGCCCGGATAACGGCAGAGCGAACGTGTATCTGGAGGGAAACGGAGAGCGGATATTCGGCTCGTCGATTTACAAATACACACTCGAATACTACCTGTCAGAGGTGCCGGATGGAGACACGGGAGTGATCGAGACGTTCGAAATCACCGGCTTTTCCGAGGAGGACTTCGGAGAACCTCTGCCATTTGACGACGTACTGCGGCTGGACTCGTATTATGCGGCGGTGAAGTTCGTGTATAGCCGAGGCTTGTTCCAGGGCGTATCGTCGACCAAGTTCGCGCCGGACGCGTATCTGACTCGCGCGATGTTTGTGACGGTGCTCGGCCGCCTTTGCAATGTGGATGTTTCCCTATATACAAACGTGATGTTTGACGACGTGCAGGATGGGCAGTGGTACAGCCCCTATGTACAGTGGGCGGCGGACGCGGGCATCGTCAACGGAATCGGCGGGAACTTGTTCGACCCGATGGGGGAAATCACGCACGAGCAGATGTACAAAATTATCGCGCTGTGCGGAGAATATTTGAATGCCGGCGTTATGGATACGGAGAACGTGCTGGTGCTGTACGAGGACCGTGAGAAAATTTCCGACTGGGCATTTGACAGTATCGCATACTGCAAGGTCAATTCTCTGATTGGTGATAAGTTCTCTCAGAAAGTCTATCCCGCGGCGAAGGCAACCCGTGCTGAAACCGCCGATATTATCAGCCGTTTCGCAATCCTGTGCGGACAGGCGTAAGGAACCGTAAAAAGTGATAAATTTACAGAGGTAAGGCATTGAAGCTTGTTAAAAAAATATCGATTTTTATATCATTTTTGCTAATGCTTCAGGTGATGACGGCATGTGCCGCGCCGGAAGCAGACGTGCCATCTGATGAGAGCGATACCGCGTCTGCGGAGGCGGACTCATCCAGAAGCAACCATGAGATTCTCAGCGATTATGAAAAGATTGAAATTTCCGGAGAACACGACGTGCGAATCCTGTTTGTCAACGCGGGGCGTGCGGATTCCATCATCATCGAGGCGGACGGGCTGTATTACGTGATTGATACGGGGGAGGTCACCTCGGTACCGAAAATCAACGCCGCGCTGGAGTATATGGATGTGGACAAAATCGAGGCGGTATTTCTGACGCATTCCGACGACGACCATGTCAGCGGTCTCTCAACGCTGTCAGAACTGTGGGATATCGGCGCGTGCTACACGGCGGCTATCGCAATTGAGATGACGAAAATCCAGAATATCATAGCGCGGTCCTCCCTAGAGCAGACCATGCTGGAACCGGGTTCCGTTGTCGAGGTGTCGGAGGGGTTGTATTTTGAAGTGCTCGGTCCGATAGAGTACAATCCCCTTGAAGACAACGACAACTCGTTGGTGCTTCGCATGACGGTAAACGGTGTGACGATACTCTTTGCCGGAGATATGCAGTATGACGAAGAAAAAACGCTGATGCGCGCCGGATACGACCTGCGGTGCGATATCCTGAAGGTGGGAAATCACGGCAATAAGGATGCGACCTCCGTATCCTTCCTGGCGGAAACGTCGCCGGATTACGCAATCATCATCACAGACCGCTCGGTCGACAGCGGTACCGCACACAAAAGCGTGCAAAAGGGACTCAAAGATATAGGCGCAGAAATATACATCACAGACGAATACGACATCGGCCTCCTCGTCAAAATCTCACACAGCGGAAAAATCAGTTTCGACAATGCCAAAGTCAAGGACGAGGGAAGCGACGTGGCCTTTGTCTCAATATCCAAAACCGACCAGGCAGCTGTCATCAAAAATTACGGTGATACAGAAGTCGACCTGTCGCGCTGGTTCCTGATATCCGAGCGCGGCGGCGAAATATTCATATTCCCCGACGGCGCGGTCATCGCCCCCGGCGCGGAAATCACAGTCGCCTGCACCAGCTACAGAAGTACCAAAGACTATATATGGAGCGGTGCGAGTGTCTGGAACAAAAGCAAAGACGACCTCGGAATTCTGGTGAATCGCTGTGGGAATATTGTTGATGAGATGGAGAGTGAGTGATTGGGGGATGCAGTGGGGGTACTTTTTCAAAAGTACCCCCAACGTTTTCCCCTATGCCCCCACCATCACCTCATAAATCACATCCGCAATCAAAGCATGACCGATTTTGTTGGGATGGGGGTCAATGGCGGACAGGTCGAAGGTATCGCCGGAGTCTACGGGGGAGGCATTAATCAGGCGTGCGGCTTTGCCGTCGAAAGCGGTGTATACGTCAGCGATTTGATAGCCGCATTCATCGGACAGCGAGCGGATGATGTCGTCCATTTGGGAGACGCAGGTGTCGGATAGGGCAGCGAAGTCAATTGTCATGAGTCCGCCCCAATCGAGCGTGATTTTGACTGCGCCGTAGGGATTGTAGCATGTCATGAAAAGGATTTCGCAGTCCTCGTTGTAGGAGCGGATTTTGTCTATCAGTATTGGAATGTCGGTTTGCAGGTCATCCAGTCCTGCGACGATGCTTTCGTTGAATTCTTTGAATTTTGCTGTGATGTCGTCGCTGGTGAAGGAGGTGGACGGATTGGTCTTGAAGTCGTTGTAGTCTCGGATGAAAGAGGTCGCGCTGTATAAAATGTTGTTCGCGCCTATGCTTATGGAAACATAGTCTGCGGCGGCGAGCTTTTCGGCAATTTGTTCGTTTGCGTCGATATAGGAAATCAAACCGCCGCTCTTTTGCCCGTCTACGCCGAAGTTGCACGCCTCACAGAGGATGCCGTCACTTTCGAATTTGTCCGCGATGACCGCTGTGTAGGCTTCAGCGCTCATATTTTCAAGCCCGTATCCGTGTGCGATCGAGTCGCCAAGAGAAACGTATACAACGCTCTCTGACTCTGAATCGATGTCCGCCGGAATTTCGGTCTCTTCTGCAATCTCCGGTTCTGCTTCGGGCGTATCGTCTTCGGCACATCCGCTTGCCGCCAAAAGAGTGCAGGCCAGAAGAAGGCATCCGATTATTCTATTCATTTTTATCTTCACGACACACCTCATTCTTCGATTATAAAATATACGTGGTACGGCTCGCCATGGATTTCGTACAGCGGACGGAACGAGAATCCACCGACGCGCAGTGTGATTCTTCCATCCGTTTCGGCTGCCGTTACGGCTGCCGGAATGGCGGGAAGGCGCAGATATTCATTCTCTTTGCCGCACGCCGCCATGACAAACGGGCCGTATAGAACCGCTGCCACTTTCATGACCGGCGTTTTGTCAAGGGATTCTGCGGTCGCATCAGGCTTTTGGTCGCCGTGATAGTGTGTATTTTTATTCACCATATACGCGTCATATTCGCTGAGCAGGTCAGGCAGATGTTCAAGACGCGCCGCGTAGGTGAACCTGACGTCAATGACTAAGGACGCGCCGCCCTTGCATTGAACGATCGCATAGCGCCCGCAGGCGTCCGGGACCGTCCCATCCGTTTGAAAGGGATTTCCCTCCTGCCATGCCGGAATCCGCAGCTTTACTGTCAGGTCCCGTGCACTTGTAATTTCAATCTTTCCATAGGGCGCAGGGAATTTCATGTCCATCTTTACGGAGATTCCCTCCATGCGCAAGGTCGAGGGGATGTATTGGTTCACATAAACGGCGTCACCGTCAAGGAAGTAGATGCAGTCCCCATATTTCACATGGTTTTCCATTCCCGTTCCGTGACAGCAGGTAAAGCTGTGGTAGTCGTCCGTATAGTTCTTTTCCACTCCCGGACCAATCGGCAGCATATAGGTGACCCCGTTTGTCATATTCTCTGTGACTGCCGGATTCCGCGACGCCAGAATGTGATTTATCAGCCCGCGCTCGATATAATCCATATATTCCGCGGTATTCGGCGCATAGGAATACAATTCTCTTGCAATTTTTATCATATTATAAGTCGCGCAGGTCTCGCAGTTGGTGTCCCCTTTGATGAAATGCGCCTGCATGTCCGGTTCACGGAAACATTCGCCCTGACCGACTCCGCCGATTGCATACATATGATGCGCGGTCACGATATCAAAGAAGTTTTTTGCTGCGCGAAGGTAGGACTCCTCCCCGGAGGCGCGATATTCAAGCAGCGCACCCATGATTTGCGGAATATGCTGATTGGCGTGAAGATTTTTTATCGTATCGACGCCGTCGGCCAGTCCAGGGAAAATATTTGCGTTGTCAAACATCGCCGCCCCTTCGAGAAACGTCCTGTCTCCCGTAAGAAGCGCAAGTCTCGCAAGGGATTCGTTCATGCCGCCATATTCTCCGGCGATATACATCTTCCACATCTTCGCACGATGCTCCGCTGTAAGCGGGGACAAACGACCGCATACCCAGCGTCCGATTCCGATGGCTGCGTCCAGCGCGGGCTCGCTTCCTGCCCGTTCATACGCCTCGATAAACCCAGCAAGCAACTTATGCAGCGTGTAATACGGCGCCCAGATTTTCGCATACGGTGTGAACTGCTCGAGCAGCGCAAACTGGTCGGGGGAGTACGCGGACAGAAATCCTTCGCCCCACGTGTCCGGATTCCGGCTCCATTTGGATTGACCGCAGTCGTCGGGGGTGCATGCGGTCACAAAATCCTGCGGCGCACCGTGGGATTTCAGCTGTAATTTCCGCAGTTCTCCTACCATATAGTCGAGCTTGTCCTTGTAGATTTTGCCGTTTGTCGCACTGTATGCCAATGACAGCGCGGAAATGAAGTGCCCGGTGGAATGGCCGCGCAGCAGTCCGTCCGGGGAATCCCATCCGTAAATGGGCTCGCAGTCGGGCGTTTCGCCGAAGGCACGGCGGAAGTTGTACAGCATACGGTCACAATCCAGTGACGCTAAATATTTGAGGTCCCCCGCAAAATTTGTGGAGAACGCGTTATCACCTTCGATGGTGACGGCGGAAAGGGGAGGATAATATTTCATTGCACGCTCCTTTCAGATTACAATCTTGAATAGAAAAATTATACCATAAGTCAGGGAGATTGTAAAGAGAGGGCTTGACAGGGAAACGTGCGAATGATATTGACTTTATTTCCCGCGTGTGATAAAATGAGACACAAGAAACCGCAGATTCTGCGGAAATTGCAAGTTCTGAATTCAAAGTAAGGAGGGTATCTGTTCTGAAAACTTCTGATAAAAAGGGGACGTTTTTGCAGGGAGCGTTCATCCTCACGATTTCTACCGCGTTCGTGAAGCTGGCCGGACTCCTGTTCACCATCCCGATTGCCAATATGCTGCACGGCGACGGTATGGGTTATTTTTATGCCGCGTACGATATTTATAATATGCTTGCCGTCCTCGCCTCCGCCGGACTTCCGGTGGCCGTGTCGAGAATGGTCAGTGAAACACTCGTCTCCGGCAATACCGCCGAAGCGGACCGCATCTATAAAGTCTCCGTCCGGATTTTCACCATCATTGGCGCAGTCATCGCCGCCGTCATGTTCTTCGGCGCGGACCTCCTCGCCGCACTTATCAAAAATCCGAACGCCGGTATGTCCATCCGCGCTCTGTCCGTCACCGCGTTCTGCGCATTCGTGATGTCCGCCCTCCGCGGCTACTTCCAGGGACATTCCATTATGAAGTATACCGCCGTGTCGCAGGTCATCGAGGCGTTTGCCAAGCTCGTCCTCGGCTGCCTGCTCGCTTATGTGCTTCTTAAAACCGAATATGAATATATAGGCGGCTCTGCAGGCGCGATTCTCGGCGTGTCCATCGGCGCAGCGCTGGCGGTCTTATACCTGCTGTTCAATAAGAAACGTATGGACAAGGCCCAAACTCTCTGCGATATGCCCGTGCGTGCCGATAAGGTCATTATCAAGGAACTGTTCAAAATCGCGATTCCCGTATCCCTCGGCGCATCGGTCATGAGCCTTGTTAACCTCATCGATACGACCGTCATCATGCGCATTCTGCAGGACGGGCTCGGCTATTCTTACGAGCGCGCAAACTGGCTGTACGGCGTCTTCGGCAACGCAAAAAAGATATTCAATTTTCCCTCTGCGTTTATTGTGCCGTTTTCCGTGAGCATTCTCCCCGTTCTGACCGCCGCGTATACCGTGCGCGATAAAGAAGGTGTGCGCAGCAATATGGTGACCTGCTTCAAATACGCCCTCCTGCTCGCTCTTCCGGCAGGGATTGGCATCTCAGTTCTCTCCGCGCCGATTATGCACATCATCTACTTCAATACGCCCGAGGAGGCGACCGCCGGAACCCCCCTTCTCGCGGTCTACGGTATCGCAGTCATCCTGTACGCAGTCGTATCCATCAGCGGCGCTATTCTGCAAGCCTTTGGACACGTGAATCTGCCGCTTATCAGCCTCACAGTCGGCGGGGTCGTAAAATGTGTGCTCAACGCGGTACTCGTCGGCTTTGCATCTATTAATATCATGGGTGCACCGATTGCAACCTGCGTTTGTTACGTCGTCATGATTGTCATGAACCTCGTCTTCCTGCGCCCGTACCTGACAGGCTGCACTGCAATTATCGGCAACACGCTGAAAACAGCGGCTGCTTCCCTCATTATGGGCGCCTTTGCTTATTTTGCATATTCTATCCTTTCCAACCTTCTCGGCATCCGAATCGGCGGCCTTATCGCCATCTGCTGCTCCGTCTTTGTCTACGCCGCCATGATTCTCGTCTTCCGCGTCGTCACTTTCCGCGAATTGAAATCCATGCTTTCCCGAGGTTGAAAAGCCCCCTGCCCAAAAGTTTTTGAGGTGGGATTGGAGGGGAACTTTTTGAAGAAAAGTTCCTTCCCAACTATCTTGACTTGATAAAATATTGGAGGTAATATATGAAAACACGTAATGAAATTCCCGCCGAGCTTAAGTGGGATTTTTCGCATATCTATAGAACGGCCGAGGACTGGGAGAAAGCCTATGCGGCGTGCGAGGAGATGATTCCGGATGTGGCGTCCGTAAAAGGAACTCTCGCAAAATCAGCGGAGACGCTGTTTGATGCCTATGAAAAGCTGTATGCGTTCTCGGAAAAATTTGAGCATGTCGCTTGCTACGCGTTTCTCGCAAAATCCGCTGACGGCTCGGATACCGACGCGCAGGTCATGACCGACCGCGTGCAGATGCTGGGTGTGAAGTTCAGCGCGGCTGTGGCGTTCTTCGAGCCGGAGCTGATGGACATTCCCGAGGAGACGCTCACGGAATATTTGCAGTATGAGCCCCTCAAAAAGTATGCGCATATTATCGAGGACGCGACCCGTCTGCGCAGCCATACGCTCGACGAAAAGAGCGAGGAGCTCCTCGCCAAAGTATCGAAAATCACCGGAATCCCGAGTGACACTTATGATATGTTCACCAATGTGGAAATGGAGCTTCCAAGCATCACCGACGAAAACGGAGAGGAAGCGCCGCTGACCTCCGGTACCTTCGGCATGTTCCGCGAATCAAAGGACAGACGGGTCCGCGAAGCTGCGTTTGAGGGCATGTTCGGCACGTATGGGAAGTATATCAACACATTCGCATGCCTCTACGGCGGAAGCGTGAAGAAGGACAACATGGCCGCCGATATCCGCGGGTATTCGTCCGCTCGCGCTGCCTCTCTCGCCGGGAGCAATGTGCCCGAGAAGGTTTACGACTCCCTCGTGGAAGCTGTGCACGACGCCATTCCGTCCATGAGCAAGTATCTGAACCTGCGTAAGAAGGCGCTCGGACTCGAAACGCTCGATGTGTTTGACCTGTATACCCCCATGGTCGCGGATGTCGACTATCCGATGCCTTATGAAAACGCCTGCGAACTCGTGAAAAAGGCAGTCGCACCGCTGGGCGAAAAGTACGTGGAGGTGATTGACCGCGCGTACCGCGAAAACTGGATTGACGTTTATGAGACGCCCGGTAAGGATTCCGGCGCGTTCTCAATGGGCGTGTACGGCGTTCACCCGTATGTCATGCTCAACTATACCGATACGCTCGACGACGCGTTTACGCTTGCCCATGAGCTGGGACATGCCATGCACTCGTATCTCTCCTCCGGCGCGCGCGACTACGCCAACCATGATTACCACCTCGTCGTAGCTGAGGTCGCCTCAACCTGCAATGAGGTCCTGCTGACAAAGTATCTCCTGTCCACCGAGACAGACCCCCGCCGCCGCGCTTATATTCTCAATCACTTCCTGGAGGGATTCCGCACCACAGTCTTCCGCCAGACGCTGTTTGCCGAGTTCGAACAGCGCACCCATGAGCTGGAGGCCTCCGGTACCCCGCTTACGTCAAGCTGCCTGTCCGAGCTGTACGGCGGTCTTGTAAAGCAGTACTATCCCGACGCAGAGTTCCGTGATGTAGTAAAATATGAGTGGGCCTATATCCCGCATTTCTACCGCGCATTCTATGTATACCAGTATGCAACCGGATTCTCAGCCGCTGTGGCCATCGCGTCGAATATCCTTGAAACGGGCGACCCGTCAAGATATCTTGAATTTCTCTCGACCGGCGGCTCCGATTACCCAATCAACGAGCTGAAAATCGCGGGCGTCGACCTTACGTCCCCTGAGGTTGTCAAAAATGCCATGAAAGTCTTCGAGGAAACCATCGATGAACTGGCGGAAATATTAAAATAACGCGAGTTTCTCCCAGGCCCCACTTCAAAAACTTTTGGGCAAATCAATATAGATGGAGAAAAATACCATGAAAATTACATTCATCGGCACAAGCCACGGTGTGCCTGAGCCGGAGCGCAGATGCAGCAGTGCCATGCTCGAGATTGCCGGCCTCTATTATTTCATCGATATGGGTACGCAGGCGATTGAGGATCTGCGCCACCGCGGTATCGCAATCGATGATGTGCGGGGGATTTTCATCACCCACTGTCACGGCGACCATACAAACGGCCTGATTTCGTTTGTCGACCTCATCAACTGGTACTTCAAGACTGCTGACCCGACCGTCCTTCTGCCCGAGCAGGAAGCCATTGACGCCATGTGCGCGTGGATTGAAGCAAACGGCACAAAGCTGCGGAATATCCGCTTTGGCGTGGTGCAGGAAGGAGTCGCCTATGATGACGGATTCCTCAAAGTGACCGCAATTCGTACCCAGCATTGCCGCACCTCGTATGCGTATCTCATCGAAGCGGAAGGGAAAAAGGTCCTTTTCACCGGCGATCTGAAACATCCGACGGTGGACTTCCCGAAAGCGGCGTTTGAAGAGGAGCTTGACCTTCTCGTCTGTGAATCCGCACACTTTACACCGGCTGCCACCGAAGCTGTGCTTGAGAATGTCAAAGTCAAATGCGTGATTCACAATCATATCTCGCCGGTGTGGAACGCCGACCTGCATCAAATGGCAAAAAATAAACATCCATACGAATACCGCCAAGCGTTCGATGGGCTGGAAATCACTCTCTAATGGAGAAACAAAAGAATGGAAGAAAACAGCGTTTTGCGTTATGACCCGTCCGTATTTGTCGTAGGGCATGACTATCAGATTATTTTCCTTACCACCACAATGGGATTGGGGTGGATTGAAATTGACGGTGAGCGGTTTACCGATGAGGAATGCGGACTTCTCATGTACGATACCGTACATAAAATTCCGGTTCCAGGTGAGAAGCTGAACAAGGCCGGACACTATACCGTTGTGTTTGTCGAATATGCGGATAAGAAGCCGTACTTCCCGGAAGGAATCGAAAAGGTTCGCAAGACCTACAATTTCTATCCGCTGCAGGGCGAAAATTTCCGACTGTTCCAGTTTGCCGATACGCACGCGCGCACGGTGACGCCGGTTGAGACATACCGCGCGGTCGGGGATTGCGATATCATTCTCCTGAACGGCGATATCAACGAGTGGAGCGACAAGGTCGAGCATTTCTATACCTCGTTTGAATTGTCCGCGAACACTGCACACGGCGAGCGTCCGGTGATCTATTCGCGCGGCAACCACGATACGAGAGGGCATGCAGCCCAGCTTCTGCCGAACTATATCCCGACCGCATTCCGTGACGGCAGACGTGAAACGTTCTATTCCTTCCGGCAAGATTCGCTGTGGGGACTCGTCCTCGACTGCGGCGAAGACAAGTACGACCAGAATGTCGAGTATGGCGGAACGGTACTGTTTGAAAACTTCCGCAAACGCGAAACGGCATATCTGGAGTCGCTGATTGCCAATAAGGAAAATGAATATGCTGCAGAGGGCGTAAAATATAAAATCGCGTTCTGCCACGTGCCGATTACGGAGAAATTCGAGTACCCGTTCGACGTTGCGTCCGATATCTACGAATATTGGATAAAGCTGCTTGACGAGATGGGAATCGACCTCCTCTTGTGCGGACACATGCACCGTGCGTACCTGATCCCTCCGCATACCGAAGGAAAAGGCAACGCGGACTTCATGACTGCGGTACTGTCGATTCCCGCAAAGAAGCGTGAGGACGGCAGCGAGTACTACGTCGGCGGTATCCTCTCAGCAAAAGAGGGAACTCTTGTCGTGAACACCGCGCCATATGGTGAAAATCTTACTCTTGAAGTATAACAAAGTTGGACGGGGAGGGGCTTTTTGAAAAAAGCGCCTCCCCTTAAAATGCGTGGGAAAAGTTGCTTCATCTCTCCCCCGCCATCCAGCCTATTTTTATACAACCCTACAAACTTTCTTTAATTTATCGATTTACTTGACTAAAGCGCTAAAGCGTGATATAATAAATAAAATAGTTTTTTGGAAAGGGTTCGGGGACCCCTTTTTCCTGAAAAAGGCTTTCCCGAGAGATATTCTTATAAAATGACCAACAACATCCTCAGCAAAGAAGAAAAAGCGATATTTGACCTGCGCGAGCTCTATGAGACGTACGGGTACAAAAAATACAAAATGTCCAAGTTCGAGGAGTATGACCTCTACGCGGAAAACCGCAGCTTCCTCGCCGAAGGGAACATCATCACCTTCAACGACACCCACGGCAAGCTCCTCGCCCTCAAACCCGACGTCACTTTGTCGATTGTGAAAAATGCCGCGCCGGGCGAGCGTATCAAGGAATACTATAACGAAAACGTATACCGCGCCATCGACGGGGAGTACCGCGAAATCATGCAGGTCGGGCTCGAGTGCATAGGGGAATCGGACCTGTACTCCACCTGCGAGGTGATTATGCTCGCGAAAAAAAGCCTCAAGCACATCTCGCCGCACTATATTCTCGACCTCTCAAATGCCGCATTTGTCGGCGGACTTTTTGAGAACCGCGATATCCCATATGACGTGCGGGAAAAGCTGCTTACCTGCGTATCCGGCAAAAATCCGCATGACCTCATGCGAATCTGCCGCGACAACGGCGTGGATGACGACACTTGTGCAAAGCTCACCAAGATTTCCGAGACGTACGGCAAAGTAGAATACGTCATCGCAGAGCTGCGCCCGCTTGCCGAAAATCAAACGATGACCGCCGCCCTCGACGATTTGGAAGCTATCTATAATTTTATGAACGCGGTGGGCGAAAGCGACGGCCTGCGTCTGGACTTCTCCCTCATCAATGACATGAGCTACTACGATGGTATCATCTTCCGCGGCTACATCGACGGCGTACCACGCGGGATTCTGTCAGGCGGCAGATACGATAAGCTGCTCTCGAAAATGGGAAAGCATACCGGTGCGGTCGGCTTTGCGATTTACATGAATACGCTCGATTTGTATTTTGAGGATAAGGCCGAATACGACGTGGATATCCTCATCACCTACGACGACGGCGCAGACCTTGCCGCTCTGACGCGGACCGTGAAAATGCTGACCGGCGGCGGACGGAGCGTCAGAGTGCAGAAAAACGGAGACGGCGCCGTAAAATGCCGCGAACATTTCAGATACGGAGACGGGGGACTTGAAATTGCAGAGACTTAACATTGCTTTGCCGAAGGGAAGACTCGGCGAAAAGGCATATCATATGCTGGAGGGGCTCGGCTACGGCTGCCCCAGTATGACCGACGGCACGAGAAAATTGATTTTTGAGGACGATGCGGGCATCACCCGTTATTTCTGGGTCAAACCGTCCGATGTGGATATCTACGTGGAACGGGGCGCTGCCGATATCGGCGTCGTCGGACGCGATATCCTGCTCGAGCATACGCCGGATGTGTATGAGCTCCTCGACGTGGGGTTCGGAAAATGCAGAATGTGCGTGGCCGGCGTCGTCGGATGTGACGCAAATCCCAACCGTACTCTCCGCGTCGCAACGAAATTCCCGAACATCGCAAGGGCGTATTACGCTGCGAAAAGCCGGGAAATCGAAATCATCAAGCTGAGCGGTTCGATTGAGCTTGCGCCGATTCTCGGACTGTCGGACGTCATCGTCGACATCGTAGAAACCGGCTCGACCCTCAGGGAAAACAATCTTGAGGTGAAGGATACCATATGCGATATCAGCGCGAGACTGATTGTGAATAAGGCGGCGTACCGCTTCAAAAACGAAGAGGTGCGCGGACTTATCGAAAAAATAAACGCTTTATCGAGGACAGAAAAATGATTAAAACTTACAATATAAAAGATATCCCGGTTCAGGAAATCCTGCGCCGTGAAGAAAATACAGTCGACGTGTCAGGCATCGTTGCGGAGGTCATCGAAAACGTCCGTAAAAACGGAGACGCAGCATTGGCGGAGTACACCGAAAAATTTGATAAGGTCAAGCTGGACTCCCTCATCGTAAGCAGCGCGGAAATCGAAGAAGCTGTAGCCTCCCTCGACGAGGCGTTTCTGAATATCCTCCGGGATGCAGCGGCAAATATTGAGAAATTTCACAAATGTCAGCTCAGACAGGGCTTTGCCCTCACCGACAAGCCGGGCGTTATTCTCGGACAGCGCATCACCCCGATTGAAAAGGTCGGCGTGTACGTTCCGGGCGGAAGCGCACCCCTGCCGTCATCGGTGCTCATGAATGTGATTCCGGCCAAAATCGCAGGCGTTCCGTTTATCGCGATGGCTACCCCGCCGGGACGGGACGGAAAAATCAATCCGGCAATCCTCGCGGCGGCAAAGGTCGCGGGCGTGGACGTTATCTACAAAATGGGCGGCTCCCAGGCGATTGCGGCGTTTGCCTACGGCACGGAGACCGTAACCGCTGTCCACAAAATCGTCGGACCGGGCAATGCGTTTGTGGCAGAGGCAAAGCGTCAAGTGTTCGGAAAAGTCGGAATCGATATGATTGCCGGTCCGAGCGAAATCATCGTCCTCGCCGACGGCTCCTGCGACCCGGTAATCGTGGCTGCCGATATGCTGTCACAGGCGGAGCATGACCGTCTTGCCTCCGCGATTCTCGTCACAGATTCAGCAGAACTCGCCGCCGCCGTCTCGGATGAGTTGGAAGTACAGCTCAAAAAGCTGGAGCGTGAGGAAATCGCCCGCGCTTCCATTGACACGTATGGGAAAATCATCCTGACCGATACGTTCATGTCGGCTGTCGACATGGTGAACGAGATCGCACCTGAGCACCTAGAGCTGATGTGCGATGACCCGTTTGCGGTACTGCCCGAAATCAAGAACGCAGGCTCCATTTTCCTCGGGAAGAACTGCCCCGAGCCCCTGGGCGATTATTTTGCAGGCACAAACCACGTCCTGCCCACCTCAGGGACCGCGAAGTTCTCAAGCCCCCTGTCAGTCGACGATTTTATCAAGAAATCCTCCTACATTTATTATACAAAATCCGCGCTGGAAGCCGAAGCATGGCGGGTGAACGAATTTGCAAAGCGTGAAGGACTCACCGCTCACGCGAGAAGCGCAGTCGTGAGATTCGACAAATAACCGGAGCCGAACATGAGCAGATTTTTAGATTCAAAATTCGTGCCGCTGGAGGCGTATGTCCCGGGGGAACAGCCGCGCGATAAAAAATATATCAAGCTGAACACCAACGAATCTCCGTTCCCGCCGTGCCCCGCCGTCATAGGTGCGATAAACGGCGACGCGGCAGCGGATTTACGTCTATACTCCGATCCAACGTCAAACGAAGTGAAGCGCGCCATTGCGGCGTTCTACAAAACGACCCCAGACCGCGTGTTCGTGTCGAACGGCTCTGACGAGTCGCTGAATTTCCTGTTTATGGCGTTTTCCGAGCATGGCGCGGCGTTTGCAGATATTACATACGGATTTTATCAGGTGTTCGCCGACCTGTACGGCAAAAAAACAACTATCGTCCCGCTCGAGCCGGACTTCGCACTCGATCCGGAAAAACTGCGCGCGACAACAGAAACCCTCTTTATCGCCAATCCCAACGCGCCAACCGGCATTTACCTGTTGCCGGACGTCATAGAAAGCATCGTTTGCGCCAATCCCGACCGCCTCGTCGTGGTAGATGAAGCCTATATCGACTTCGGCGGGAAATCGGTCGTGCCGCTGACAGAGAAATATCAAAATCTCGCAGTCGTCCAGACCTATTCAAAATCCAGACAGCTCGCGGGCGCGAGACTCGGCTTCACCATCGCATGTCCCGAAATCATCGCGGGACTTGAGAAAATCAAATATTCCACAAATCCATATAACGTCAACCGCCTCACGCAGCTCTGCGGCGTACTCGCCATGGAGGACCGAAACTACTTCGATAAAACAAGGGACATGATTATCGAAAACCGCGAGTATACCAAATCCGAGCTGAAAAAACGCGGCTTCAAGATGACCGATTCTATGACAAACTTCCTTTTCGCCGCGCCTGACGGAATGTCCGGCGGGGACTATTATGAAGCGCTCCGCACCCACGGCATTCTCGTGCGCCACTTTAATGGCGTGCGGACGGCGGATTACGTCCGTATCACCATAGGCTCGCGCGCGGAAATGGATGCCCTTCTCACCGCGACCGACGAAATCTTAACAAACGCGAGGTAAACCATGGCACGCATTGCTGAAATCACCAGAAATACTGCGGAAACCCAGATATCCCTGACGTTGAACCTCGACGGCGTAGGGAAATCGGACATCAAAACCGGGTGCGGCTTTCTCGACCATATGCTGACCCTGTTCGCGAAGCACGGCAGATTCGACCTCACCGTATCCTGCGCCGGCGATACCTACGTTGACTATCACCACACTGTGGAAGATATTGGAATTGCGCTCGGGGAGGCTTTCGGGAAAGCGGTCGGAGACAAACGCGGCATCACGCGTTACGCCGACATCATTTTGCCGATGGACGAGTCACTGATTTTGTCGGCAGTCGACGTGTCAGGCCGCGCACACCTCACCTACGATGTCGTGGTACCGACAGAAAAGGTAGGCGACTTTGATACCGAGCTTGCAAAGGAATTCTGGCTGGGCTTCATCCGCTCCTCCAACATCACGCTTCACATCCGCAAACTGTCCGGCGAAAATTCGCACCACATTCTCGAAGGCACCTTTAAAGCTGTTTCCCGCGTCCTCTCCAAAGCTGTCGCCATCGAGGAAAAGTACGCCGACGAAATTCCCTCGACAAAGGGAATCCTGTAGGGGAGGACAATAAAATAGTCAAGATAACATAGAAAGGGACTATTCATGATTGCTATTGTTGATTACGGAGTGGGGAATATTTTCTCGCTCTGCTGCTCGTTTGGATATATTGGGGCGGACGCGGAACTGACGGCGGACGCGGAGACGATACGACGGGCGGATCGGGTGGTTTTGCCCGGCGTCGGCGCATTCGGAGACGCTGCGCTGAAGCTGCGCGAGTCCGGACTTTGGGATACGGTGGTCGAGGAGAGCGCACGCAAACCTTTGCTCGGGATTTGCCTGGGGATGCAGCTTCTGCTTGAGCGCAGTTATGAGTATGGCGAGCACCGCGGACTTGGTCTGGTGAAGGGCGCTGTCGTGCCGATAGCCGACGTCATTCCGGAAACCTATAAAGTCCCGCATATCGGCTGGAACGCCCTGCATTTCCCGAAGGATAAAGCGAAATCCCCGATTTTCGCCAATACAAATGAGGGCGACCACGTATATTTTGTCCATTCGTATTACGCCTCGGACTGCGCGGACAGCGTTATCGCTTCAGCGGAATACGGCGCGGAGCTGACCGCAGCGGTCAGTGATAACCGGTACGTCTACGGCGTGCAGTTCCATCCGGAAAAGAGCGGCGAGGTCGGACTTGATATCCTGCGCGCGTTCGCTAAACTTTGATTTTGGGGGTCAAAACAAAAATGAAAATTTTTCCTGCCATAGATATGTCTGAGGGATGCGCTGTCCGCTTGCTGAAGGGGGATTACCACCAGAAAACCATCTACTCAGACGACCCCGTCTCGGTTGCCAAAGGATTCCGGCAAGCCGGCGGGGAAATTCTCCATCTTGTTGACCTCGACGGTGCAAAAGCCGGTTATGCCGCAGCTTATGATATCGTGAAGAAAATTGCCGCGGAATCCGGCATGTTTGTCGAAATCGGCGGCGGCATCCGCAATGCGGAGACCATCCATCAATACCTTTCCGCCGGCGTCGGACGGGTGATTCTCGGGACTGCCGCTCTTCGTGACCGCGCGTTCCTTGAGGAGATGCTCCGCTTATACGGCGAAAAAATCGCGGTCGGCGTGGATATCAAAAACGGAAACGTCGCGGTGCAGGGGTGGACCGAGGACGACGGCGTCAAATATGCGGATTTTCTCGACTACCTCGACGGAATCGGCGTGAAGACCGTCATCTGTACCGATGTGTCAAAGGACGGCGCTATGCAAGGGACGAACAGACAGCTCTACCGTGAGCTTGCCGCAAAATATTCCTTCCAAGTCGTCGCGTCCGGCGGCGTGTCGACCATTGACGACATAAAAGCGCTTGCATCCATGAACCTTTATGGTGCAATCGTCGGAAAGGCGCTGTACACAGGAGCTATCGACCTGAAAGAAGCCATCGCCGCTGCAAAATAGCTTTTCATAAAAATTTTTTTGAGGTAAATTTTCAAACTATGATTACAAAAAGAATAATCCCGTGCCTTGACGTAAAAAACGGTCGGGTTGTGAAGGGCGTAAACTTCAAAGGAGTTGCAGATGTGTCGTCTCCCGTGGAGCTGGCGGAGTACTACAGCCGAGCAGGCGCGGATGAGCTGGTGTTTTACGATATTACCGCGTCGGTGGAGGGACGGTCTCTGTTTTGCGATATCCTGCGGGAAACTGCGTCGAAGGTGTACATCCCGCTGACCGTCGGCGGAGGCATCAATACCGTTGACGACTTCGACCGCGTGCTGAAGTGCGGCGCAGACAAGGTCAGTGTAAACTCGGGCGCGATAAAAAATCCCGAGCTCATTACGGAGGCCGCAAAGCTCTACGGAGACCAGTGCGTGGTGCTCTCGTGCGATATCAAGCGCGTAGACGGCGGATTCAGACTGTTCGCAAAGGGCGGACGGGAGGACGCCGGAATCGACGCCATCGAGTGGATAAAAGCGGGAGTCGCGCGGGGTGCGGGCGAAATCGTGGTCAACAGCATCGATACGGACGGCGTGAAGCGCGGATTCGACTTGGAGATGCTGCGGCTCGTCATCGATGCGGTCAACGTGCCGGTTATCGCGTCTGGCGGGGCAGGCTGCGCAGAGGATTTTGTGACACTGTTCCGCGAAATCCCCGAAATGGACGCGGGACTTGCGGCGTCTATCTTCCACTTTGGCGAAGTAAAAATTGACGAACTCAAACGGATTCTGTCGGAAAATGGAATCAATGTAAGACTGAAATGAGGGAAAACGATGCTTAACATATCTGATTTGAAATTTGACGACCGCGGCCTGATTCCCGCAATCGTCGTCGACTATTTGACCCGCGAGGTTCTGACCCTCGCATACATGAATCGCGAATCACTGGAGATTTCCATGAAGGAACGCCGCACCTGCTTCTGGTCACGCTCAAGAAATGAGCTGTGGCGCAAGGGCGAAACCAGCGGAAACGTCCAGCACATCGTCAAAATCACCGCAGACTGTGATCGCGATGCCTTGACCGTTGCCGTGAAGAAGGACGGTCCGGCATGCCATACCGGTGCGGAATCCTGCTTCAACGACGAACTGTTCATCAGCGATGAGATATCAGACTTCAGTGTACGCGGCCTGATGAAGCTCATCGAGGGACGCAAAACCGAACCGGCCGAAGGTTCCTACACCACATACCTGTTCCAGAAGGGGCTCGACAAGATACTGAAAAAGGTCGGCGAAGAGTCCACAGAGGTCATCATCGCCGGAAAGGCGGAGGATAAGGCGGAGACGGTATACGAGATCTGCGACCTCATCTATCACGTCTTAGTTCTGATGGTCGAAATGGGCATTTCCTACGAAGACGTCATGACCGAGCTGGCTTCGCGTCACGTGGTCGACCACAAAGTAAAACAAGAGAAAATGAGATAGGATTCCCGGGGACCAAACCCTATTAAACAAATAAAATGACAAGGCGTCGTGCAAAATTCGCACAAGCTTTGTCATTTTGTTTTTAGCTTAAAGTTTTCCACGCCAACTCACTTTTTTAAATTTCCAGAATATTTTCTGTCTTTATCAGAATCTCGCCTACATCTTCTGCCAGATTTCCGGATGCGTTGTATTCGCCGTCGCCGAGGGTTATCACGATAAGTCCGGCGTCGGTGAGCGCCTGCTTCTGCTCGTCGGACAGATGTGCTGCAAAATAAGGCAGACGGTTTTCGTCAAACAGCGCGCGCTCCAGGGATTTGCCGTAGTCCGCGTCTGTGACGCCGATGGTGAACGGGTGCTGACCCATGTACTTCGCACGTTCGTTTGCTGTCACCGCCGCACCGCGCTTGATTTCGGATGTATCCGCCAGCGCTTCCGTGATGATGCCGCCGCCGGAGATTTCGTAGTTATCAACAATCACAAACCGTCCGGTTTCCGGAACCGCCGCTCCAATGTCGAAGGCGATATCGCGCTCGCACTCGATTTCGCAGTCGGCGATGTCTTTTTTGTTTGCACAGTCGGGAGAGATGATTTTGTCAAGAGAGGACGCATCAAGGGTGCTGTAGATTTTCACCACCCGGCACGCCGTCTTCGCGGTGCAGGATTTGATGATGTATTCGTGCCCTACAGTCAAAGGCGTGCGCCCGAGCCAGAACATGCTGGCGCGGAACCGTCTGCCAACCACCGGTGGGATCTCATCCGCGCGGCAGGCAATCTCGCCGCGGTGGACGTAAATCTGCGTGTCCGTTGTAAATCCGCAGGACTTTCCCTTGCAGAACACTTCCGGCGCCTCGTGTGCCGACGGGTCCATAAACCATTCTTCCAGATTCTTTACCGTCGTGGCCTTTCGTGAAGGATAGAAAACGACCTTATCCCCCTGTCTTAACGAGCCGGATTCACACATGCCCGCAATGATACGGCGGTCGTCTCCCCCTTCCGTAAATTTGTAAACATCCTCGACCGGCATACGGAACGGTTTGTCGTCTGCGGTTCCGCCGCCCACGAACAAATCAAGCTGCTCGAGGACGTTCGCGCCTTTGTACCATGGCGTGCGGTCGGAGTGGTTTGCAATGTTGTCGCCGTCCATGGCAGAGACGGGAATAAAAGCCGCCGGCGTGATGCCGATGGAATGTAAGAATTCCGTATATTTTTCGCAAATCTCATCGTATACCGCCTTGTCATAGTTTACAAGGTCGATTTTGTTGACGAGAACAGCAATCTGCGTGATACCCAGCATTTCCAGCATATAGCCGTGGCGACGGGAATTCTCGCAGATGCCCTCAGCAGCGTCAATGACGAGAAGGGCGGCGTCAGCGCGGGAAGCGCCGGTTATCATATTTTTCAGAAATTCGATATGCCCGGGTGCGTCGATGATGATGTACTTGCGCAGCTCTGTTTCAAAGAAACACCGCGCGGTGTCGATGGTGATGCCCTGTGACCGCTCGTCCTTTAGGGCGTCAAGGAGAAAGGCGTATTCGAAGGGCTTGCTCGTCTTGCGGCAAAGCTCGCGAATGCTTTCGATTTTTCCGTCGGGGAGGGTGTGCGTATCGGCGAGAAGACGGCCGATAACGGTGCTTTTTCCGTGGTCAACGTGCCCCGCCACGACGATATTCATATGTTGTTTATCGTTCATATGTAAAAACTCCAGTCAGGTTTGTCTCTTCCGCAAAAACTTTTAAACGAATCGGGGCGGAACTTTACATGTACCCGTCCCGTCTGAGCTCTTCCAGACCGCCGCCATCCTCTTTGTCCTGCTCGCGTCCGCTGCGTTCCGCGACTCTGGCGAACTTACCGGATTTCAGCTCCTCGATGATTTCGTCAAGGTTTTTCGCAGTCGACTCAACCGGCTTGGTGCAGGGATAGCAGCCGAGGGAGCGGTATCTGTGACCGTCCCCTTGGTCGAAATAGAGGGACACAACCGGTACCCCTTCGCGGCGGATGTATTCCCAGATATCGACCTCCGTCCAGTCTAAGAGCGGGTGAATGCGGACATGGGTCCCAGGGGCGAAATCGGTCTTATACTGACCCCAAAACTCCGGCGGCTGGTCGTCCGCGTCCCAGTCATTGTGCTTGTCGCGGGGACTGAAATACCGTTCCTTGGAGCGGCTTCCTTCCTCATCCGCACGCACGCCGACGATAACGCCGGTGAACGGCTCGCGGTTTTCGTCTTTTTCATAGAGACCGGTCTGGTGATTCAGGCGGTATCTCGGCCACTCTCCTGAGAGGGTATTTGCGAGCGCCTCGGTTTTGAGCTTGCGGCAGCATTCGATACGGGTGGTTTTGCCGTCCGGGAAGGTTTCTTTTTTGTCGAGCGCGTCGCGGTTCTCGCCGTAAATCATATTGAGGTTCCACTCGAGGGCGAGACGGTCGCGGTACGCAATCATTTCGGGAATTTTGTAATGCGTATCGATGTGGACCAGCGGGAAGGGTACATGACCGTAGAACGCTTTGCGTGCAAGACATAGCAGAACGGTGCTGTCCTTGCCGATAGACCACAGCATACATAGATTTTTAAATGCCGAGTACGACTCGCGCAGAATGTGGATGCTGCGTGACTCAAGCATATCAAGATGGCTGTACATATGTTTTTCCTCTGCTTATTTAATTGGCTGGATGGGGATTTTCCTTTTTCCAGCTTACTCAGGCAGCTTCAAAGCGGAATCGGGGGTGTTCAGAATGATGAATCCGCCGTGGTTGACGGGGTCCGCGCGGTTTGCCGGGACGGGATTTCCGGCGGCGTCCGTGTAGATTCCGCCCGCTTCCTCGCAGATTATCTGCATGGCGGCGGTATCCCATTCCTTCATAAAGGAGCCGAAGCGGTAGTGGACGTCGGCACGCCCTTCTGCGATAAGGCATCCCTTCAGGCAGCTTCCTGCGGTTATCACTTCGCCGATGCGGTCGGCGTTTTGGGCAAGAAGCGTTTCTGTCTGCGTGTCGCCGTGGGAGCGGCTTGCGGTGATGACGAGTTTATCTGCCCCTCCGCCGGTTCTGGCCGATACGTGAATCCGGTGAGAACTGTCGAAGAGGTTGTGGGGAATTTTGTCAAAGGATACTTTATAGGCTCCAAATCCCTCGGCTGCGTAGTACAGGAGCTGTTTTGCCGGGACCGCGATAACGCCGGCGGTGACGCGATGTCTCGCCGCAAATCCGATTGAGACGCAGAACTCGCCGTTGCGGTGGATGAATTCCTTTGTACCGTCAAGAGGGTCGATGATGAACACGCCCGCGTTGTTGGACAGGCGTTCGGGAATGCCGTGGGAATCGGATGGCTGGGCTTCCTCTTCGGTCAGGATGCTGTACTCCGGAAATTTTTCACGAAAGTAGGAGGTGAGCACCTCGTTTGAGGCGGCGTCGGCGGTGGTCAGGGGGGAGGAATCCTCCTTGAAGGATACGTCGTATTTGCCGTTGTAGATTTCCATGATTTTGACGGAGGCTGTGACCGCTGCGTCAATCATGGAGCGAACGAGCTGCTCTGGCCTGTAAATCCCCCGCATTGCCGCATCAAAAAGGACAGCGGCGCATGCGTCAGCGGAGCAGGCGGCAGTATCAAGCGTGATGTCGGGCGCTTCCGGCGTTTCGTAGGGCGCGGATACGCCGGTGAAGTTTGCAATTTCTCTTGCGAAGGCGCGTTTGTATAACCCCTTCGGGTCACGCGCGGCGCATACATCTACGGATGCTTTTACGTAGACTTCATAAAATTCTGCGGATTCGCTGATTATCGCACGTGCGGAGTCGCGCGACTGTTTGTCCGGAGAAATGGTGCATACAACAACGGTTTGACCGGACGACGCTACAGCTTTCGCGAGGTACGCAATCCGCCGCAGGTTCTCGCGCCGGTCCCCTGCGGTGAACCCAAGTCCGGC
>CAZUPI010000005.1:0-66714 GCA_964621755.1 uncultured Ruminococcus sp.
CCGTTCAAAGGCCCGGTCAGGGCCGGAAGTAAAATTCATAGTGTCGCCTCCTTTCTGCATTTGGGCATGAAAAAAGCGGCGTTCCTTTTCCCATTAAGGGATTTAAGAAACGCCGCCTTTGCGGTGTCGTATTCGATTTATGATGTGCCGTATTTGGGGTAGTGGGTATTGGCAGGATGGATAGCATATATGCGGCTCAATCCGAAAGTAGTAAATTGGTAGTAAATTGAGTTCTCATATCCTGCGAAATGCCCGTATTTCCGGGGCTTTCAGCGATAACCTAAAATTTTCGCTATAAAGTATAATATTCCACCAGTGTGGCATCATAATGGACCTTGTGTTCCGGGTATTCGTAGACCTTTTATTGATATTTTTGGTAATTTTTATCCTTGTGAAAAGGTTTTAGAAAAGCCAGTCAATAAGATAGGTGATATTTATACTGGCTTTGATTTATCAAGAATTGAATCAATTTTGAACATTGGTAAACTCACAGAAAATGAATGTAAAAATTGCTGGGCAGCTAGATTTTGCAGTTTATGTGCTGTTAATTGTCTAAACGTAGATGATGATTCATTATGCAAGTCCAAAAAATTAATTGAATGTAATCGACAAAAGGAGCATATTCTTTCATTTTTAAAAGATCATATCAATATGAGGTAGAATGATGTATAGACAAAAAATATTTATATATGCTAATTCTTATGCAACAAGAACACTTTTATTTAAAGCAGAGTATTTATTCAATTTCCAGATATCTTGTATATTTCTTTTGAGAGAAAACCATACCGAATAGTGTGTTTAGCAACAAACTCTAATCAACCTTTATGCAATTCATTGGTATTTATATAGTAAAAAAATCAACGCTCTTGTCTTTACCGCTCCCTCTCCCCTAGCTGTATCAGCAACAAAGTCGTTTGCTTCAAAAACAAGATAATCATCACTCAAATATGGCTTATATTGACGGTCATATTCTATTATATCAGTATAGACAATCGTCTCCTTTTGGATATCATAAAACATTGGATAATCGTTTGACCAGCCATCCCACATAATAAAGTTGTCAGAACAGCATATTCCATCAAAGTGTCCTGTAGTTTCGATAACCGGAATTGAATCGCTGCCATTATAATACATAACCGCCTCAGTGCCTTCGTACTTACATCCAACAATGTAGTTCGGTGATGAATAAACATCAGCGTATTTGTCACCTATGTATATCGGTTTTACAGATTCATCAAGATTTATGATAAAATACTCGCCGTGCTCGTCATCAAAACTAAGCCACGATATGCCTTTATTATATAATAATGGCTGTGCTCCTCGTTTTTCATCTATCAGCTCGGTTTTATGTTCTTTTATATTGTATCTATACAAATTTATATCCGATTTATTATCAGTCTTGCCCACAGTGCTGTCAAAGTACAAATAACTGCCGGACAAAACCAGTCTATCAAAGTTTCACGAAAACATCCTGCCGTTATCATCTCGCGGATATGTGTAAAACTTCTCATTCGTCTTATTATTCATATCATAGCAGTTTATTGACACTTTAAGCCAGTTAGCGTTTTCATCTTCCTGCCAAACCAAATAATCATCGTTTACTGCTACAAGTGTTATTTTGTTTTCGCTGACGTATGTAAAAATATCCTCAGTAGTATCGTCATCCATATTATACCGGAAGACACGGTGCTCGTTTCCTTCCTCGATTAGAAAATACAGATACTGTTTATATGTACATAGCGCGTAAAAATAGTCGTATGTATCGGCGTAATCGAACTCTATCCTCTTAAATTCCTTCTCACCATACACATCCGTAAAGTTCATGAGAGGTTTATATGTTTTTAATGTATAAATAATTCCAGTGTCCTGTGTCTCCCTTATATGAATGGGCGTTAATTTCTTTTTTGATTGTATCGATTGGTTCACTCTTATAAAAGATATATGGGTTCATGCGTGAGTCGTTTGTGTTTTCTTCTGATAACATAACGGTTTTGTTTTCTTCTTCATCATAAGTCTCTGTATTTTGGTTGTTTATCTCGTTTTTGTTCACATTGCACGAAGATAAAAGCATCGTAAAACATATTAACAACGTTGGTATTTGTCTGTATTTATTCATTGTCACTCCTTGATTTTAATAAATATTAACTACAGATATACACTTGTTAAATTTTATATTTAATTAAGTTTAGTTAGCCTATAGATGATTTTATACGTTTTCATTGTTGTAATGGCAGGGGGATTTGTAAAAATCTTTCAAATTAATCACATATCCGTTGCTTTCACGGAATCCGAGCGATTGGATGAAGGAAGCGTTGTGAATCAGCTCACTGTCCGTTGACATCTCATCTGTACAGGGGGCCGAAATTGTCGGAAGCTCCGCGCGATAGCAGAAATTCATCACGGTGCGCACCATAATGAAAATCGCTTCGTCTTCTTTTTTATTTGGCGCCGCAGCAATCGATTTGATAATCGCGCCATCGGGGGAGAATTCGAACTGACACATGCCGATAATCGACAAAATGGCGGTAGCATTTTCATTTACTTCAACAGCAAAAAATGCGTATGTATTTTCGAAAAAGTCCACTCCCAGCGCCTTGGCAATCTCTGCTTGCAGCTCCTTGGAGCGAACCGGTTGAACTTTGAACATATGACCTCTCCTCAGATTAAATTGATTTCAAATACGCAACCTCATCGTCTGTCAGATAACGCCATTTGCCCGGCAGAAGACCTGTAAGCTCAATTTCTCCTATCGCAATCCGCGTCAGTTTTGCAAGCCGATATCCGTGATGCGCACAAATCTTGCGAATTTCACGATTCCGTCCTTCATGCAAAGTAAACTCCACGATTGTCGCGTCCGCGGAGAATATCTTCTTGTAACCGACTCTGCGAACTTCGAACGGGCGCAACATATATCCGTCAAGTTCAAACGGAACCGCCAAATTCTCCATATCGCGGTCGTCAAGGTGGGATGTTAAAATTCCCACATATTTTTTCGGGATATTGTGCGACGGATGCGTGATTTTGTTGGTCAAGTCGCCGTCATTCGTGCAGATGAGGAGCCCGTCAGAATATAAATCAAGCCTTCCGACAGGGTAAAGTCTTACGCCAACGTCGGAAATCAAGCTGGCGATGATTGATCTGCCCTTTTCATCAGACATGGTAGTCACATATCCGGACGGCTTATTGAGAATAATATAGGTGTTGCGGCGTTCCGCATCGACATTCTGAGGTTCAATTCTGTGTCCACCAAGCTCGACAATGTCGCATTCAGGGTCAATTTTGTCCCCGAGCTGCGCCGGAATGCCGTTGATTGTAATATGTCCGGCCGAAATTTCAGCTTCTGCGGCACGGCGCGACATTACACCGCACTCGCTTAAATACTTTTGCAGTCTGATTTTATTCATGATACAGGATAGGGAATATCCGGGGAAACACGTTTTTCGCGTCACCCCGGTCCCCTTCAAACCTTTTCAGTTGGTGTAAATTTTTTCTTTTGTCTTAATGGAATTTATCCAAGATTTTTTCTCCCAAGGAACGGCTATCCACTGGTTCCTCGACGGTATCGCAGGAATACAGCGGTACTTCACCGATAACGGAGCCTCCGACTGAGAATACGACGCGTCCAACTGCGTCTCCTTGTACAACCGGCGGCATGATGATATGCGGTGCTTCAATGGCGTGTGTTACTTCGATGCCGTTTTTCAGACATACTGATAATTCATCCGTGTTGGCGGCAGTGATATATCCGTCAGGGGCTGTCGTACAGGGAATTTTTACAGTAAATTCTCCCGATTTTGCAAGACCTTGACAGTGGTAGGAAGCAAAACCGATTTCATGCAGCATAGTATGGTCATGCCAGTCGTCAGGGGCGTTCAATGTTACCGCAATCACGCAAACACCATCCCGTTCGGCAGCAGAAACAAGGCAGCGGCCGCTGTGTTTGGTAAATCCGGTCTTGACTCCGATTACATCGTCAGAAAGCCGCAGTAGCTTGTTGTGATTCAGCAGAACACGGATTCCCTCATCGCCGCGCAGCGGTATTTGGTGCTTGTAAGTCGAAACAATCTTCCGAAAATTCTCATTTTTTAACGCATACGCGGTCAGTTTGGCCAGGTCATATGCCGTCGTGTAGTGCGCTTCGTTGTCAAGTCCGTGGGGATTGGTAAAGTGCGACTCTATAAGACCAATTTTCACCGCCGTCTGATTCATCAGCTCGGCAAATTGGTCAATGCCGCCGGCAATCTCATAAGCAATCGCCGCTGCTGCGTCGTTCGCGCTTTCAAGCATCAGCGCGTAGAGTAGGTCCTCAAGGGTCAACTTTTCTCCAGCAGTCAGGTAAATACTTGACCCTTCCACTCCGCAGGCGCCTTCCGCGATATGCACTGTTTTATTTAAATCCCCGTTTTCAAGGGCGACAACGGCGGTCATGATTTTTGTGGTGCTTGCCATCGGAAGTTTTTCATGCGAATTTTTTTCGAAAATCACATCTCCGCTTGTCGCTTCCATCAGGATTGCGGCATGAGCGGATACATTTTCAGCCGCGGCAAACACGCTGCACAACGACAATAATATGGCAAAGGTTACGACAAACCAACAAAATTTTCTCATAAAAACTCCATTTTCATCATCATTACAACCGTATTATGAACAAATGAAGTGTAAATTATAAAGGAAATTCTTGGATTTGTCCAGAACGAAGTCTTATGCCAAGCTTAATTTCAAGAAATTCGCGTTTTTCCTTTTACGTCAAATTTGATTTTCCTCATTTTTTTTGGAAAATACCGCTTTGATTCGGTCGAGAAGCTCAGGAGAGCGTTCAAGAAAACCGACTACCTGCGAAACTGCGTCGGTCGGAGCGGCAGTGGATGCGGCAGGTGAGTTGACGTTGAGAATATCCACACTTCCGTCTGCGGAAACAACAAGAAAAGCAACGGGAGTAACTGTGATACCGGTTCCACCACCTCCGCCGAAGTTGTTGTATACCGGCTTTCCGTTCGTGACGGGGGCATCCTTTTTGAGGTAATCCACGCCGCCCGACGCGTATCCGACCGAGATTTTTGATATCGGGATAATACATGTTCCGCTGGCAGTTTCGATGGGGTCGCCGACGATTGTGTTTGCATCGAGCATCGAGCGAATTGATTCGAGCGATGTTTTGGTAATGTCTCCAAGTTTGTTTGTGTTGTTCTCAGCCATGATATCCTCCGGTAATGAATTTATGTGATTGAAGCAAGTCAGAATCAGTCATTTTAAAATTTTCGATTGAATCATCCACATCAATGTGTGGATACCGACTTTCACTGTGGAAAAGAGGCTTACTTTAAAACTGATGTCGAGTCTATAAACCGTTTTTTCAGAGAGAAAGTCTGCTTTTACCGCTATCGCATCCGGCTTCAGCGGTTTCATGGATGTGGAATGGTCAAGCGCTGCGAGAAGGTAGCTTGTGAGCTGTGCTGTGATTCCGTATTTGTTTGCGCAATCGGCTGCGTCATGTCCACCGACTGTGATGTCTATCATCCGCACGTTCGTTACGATATTAGAAGCCAGACGCGGCAGCTCGCTTAACGCAAATTCTATGATTTCGATGATCAGTTCAAGCGAGAATTTTTTGACTTCTTCGCCGGATGCTTCCTTTTGAACGGTCTCATTAGCTTTTTTCGCAAGGTCTCGCGCCTGTTTCTTTTTTTGAGCCTTTTGAGATTTTTGCAAAGCTTTTTGTCGCTCTCGTGCCAGCCGTTTCTGATGCTTTTTATATGAGAAGTTGGCAAGATTGATTTTTTTTCTGCGCTTTTGGGTAGGAAAAATGGTAAAGATAACCGGTCCGAGTCCGACGCGAAGCCTGAATCCGTCATCCAGTCTGATATAAACCTTGAGCCGCATGGAAAGAATGAGCGCAAAAAACAACACAATGCCAAGTATGACATACAGGGCTGTCATTTATGTTTCCTCCTTTTGCGGCTATGCCTCGTCCGAGCCGTTTTGCACCGGCGGTACTATCTCGACACTCTCTCCTGTACTGCTGTTCAGCTTGACTGATGGCAGTTCTTCCAGGGACGCGATTCCGAATACACGAAGGAAATCCTCCGTTGTGCGGTACAAGGTAGGTCTGCCGGGCGTGTCAAGTCTGCCGCACGATTCAATCATCTTCTTTTCGATGAGCGCGTTTACGGCATAATTGGAATCTACCCCACGAACGGCATCGACAAAGGCTCGTGTGGTCGGTTGGTTATACGCAATGACTGCAAGAACTTCAAGCAGAGACTGGGATAAATTTCCGCCGCGGCGTATACCGAGGGCGGTTTTTATCTGCTCACCGAATCGTTCGCGCGTGCAGAGCTGGCAAGAATCCGGAAACCGCACGACCATAATTCCGCGGGGAAAAGATCTGTCGTTATTATAAATTGAAGAAAATTTTTCCACCAGGTCGCGGCAATATTCTGGCGTAACTCCGAGCGCTTCGCCGAGCTTGTCATAGGTCAGCGGGTGACCGGCGGCAAAAAGGCACGCCTCAATGGCGGCAAACATTTCCGAGGTCGTATATGTCTGCTCACCAAGCGCCAATTGCTCTTCTATATTCATTTTATTCTTCCCATTCGAGTGAGGACGCTCTTATTTCTTCATCCGTGGCAATGAGTGTTATTTTGGCATGTGACATCAGGTCTGTAACGCCGCCATCGTTTTCCTCTGAATCGTCAAGCCGGATGATGTGCGATTTCAGCAGTTCAAGAATGCCGATGAATTTTGCGATTAAATTTGGCTTCCGGTCGGTTTTTAAAAAATAACGGTCAAGAAAAACGCCGTCCGATTGTTTTAGCCTGTCTATCAGCCCTGTGATTATCGTCTGTACCGGAATGCGCGGCGCATTGACAATGTCTTCAAACTCCTCTTTGACCGACTCGCTTCCGCTGAGCTTTGCTTCCGTGAGAACGTGTATCAGTGCGGCCTGAAGCAGCTCTACATCATGCGGCGCCACGTAGGTTTTGTCCGGCGAGATATCGTCCTGCTCTTTTATCATGCGGGAACCGTACTCGGCGAACATATCCGATAGCTGGGTTGCAGCCAGCTTCGCCTTTTGATACTCCACAATCGCGTTTACAAGGGGCGTGCGGGGGTCTTCTGTATTTTCGGGAGTACGAGGAAGGAGCATTCGGCTTTTTATCAGCATCAGCTCACTTGCCATGTAGAGAAATTCACACGCCAACTCGATGTTCAGCATGGACGCTGTACTGATGTAATCCATATACTGCTCGCACAATAGGTCTATTGGAATGTCATCAATTTTCAGCTTATTCTTTGTGACAAGGGACAGCAGCAAGTCAAGCGGACCTTCAAAGAGCTCAAATTTGTAGTTTATGGTTTCCATCGTTATATTATATTAAAGGAACGGTATCAGCCCGATGAGAAAACCCATTCCGTTTGAAATGAGGTTGACCGCAAAAGAGAGCGGACGGCTGAGCAGTCCGAGCCAAAGAATCAGCAACAGTCCGAACTGGATATACCGCTCGTATTTCATGATTCCGAAATAGTATTTGGCGGGGAGAAAGACAAGAAAGATGCGCGACCCGTCGAGCGGCGGGACAGGGATGAGGTTGAACAAGCCAAGCGACAGATTCAGAATATGAAAATAGGAGAACAGCGTAAGGGCTGCGTACTGAAGATTATAGGAGAACTGTGAGGTTGCCGGATGGCTAATAAATATCGCATATAATATTTGCCTAATAAGCAAACCGATAAACGCCATAATGAAATTTGAGACAGGTCCGGCGGCAGCGGTGAGAGCGGTATCGCGGCGAGGCTTTTTGAAATAGCGCGTGTTTATGGGAACAGGACGCGCCCATCCAAAGTGGAAGAATATCATGCACAGCGTGCCAAGTGGGTCGATGTGTTTCAGAGGATTAAGCGTCAAGCGTCCGAGATTGTGCGCCGTTGGGTCGCCGAGCTTGTATGCCATCCACCCGTGTGCGACCTCATGTACAGTCAAGGCAATCAGCACGCAGGGGATAACGAACAGCAGTTCAATTATTTTGTCTGTGAGGGAGGCAATCAATTTTTAATTTTGTTAGGGAAAACTTTTTCATAGAAAGTTTTCCCTAAACCCCTTTCAAAACCTTTTAGATGAGAAGCAAGATATTTTACAGATCAAGTGAAATTAAGTCTTCATAAGTTTCGCGTCTGACTGCGACCTTTGCCTTACCGTTTGAGATTTCAACAATCGGCGGACGGGGAATACGGTTGTAGTTGGACGCCATAGAGTGGTTATATGCGCCGGTCACGAGCACTGCGATAAGGTCGCCGCGCTGCGGTTTTGCGATTTTAATTCCTTCTGCGAGAAGGTCTCCGCTCTCACAGCATCTTCCGGCAACTGTGCATTCGAAATCAGCTGGTGCGTTGGCTTTGAGCGCGTTCAGAATTGTGTATTGGGACTGGTACAGTGTGTATCGCGGGTTATCAGGCATGCCGCCGTCGACCGATACGTAATTGCGGAAGCCGTTGACCGTCTTGACCGAGCCGCAGGTGTACAGGGTAGAGCCTGCAGCCGCTACAATAGAACGACCGGGTTCCATGAGAATGGTCGGCTTTTCGATGTGATAGGTTGCGCACATTTTGTCGATTTCCGCACCCAGTGCGCGAACATTGGCTTCATAGTCGATTTCTGGGTCTGCTTCCGTATAGCGAACGCCGAAGCCGCCGCCGATGTTGAGAATTTCCGCTGTATATCCATACTCGCCGCGGATTTTTGCGATGAAAGCGAGCATGATATCGGCCGCTTCTGTGAACGGTTCAATATCAAAAATCTGGGAACCTACATGGCAGTGGAAGCCGTCGAGTTTGATATTTTTGCATGCGAGAGCGGCTTTTACGAATTCGAAAGCCTGTCCGGTCAGAATGGCCATGCCGAACTTTGAATCCACGTTGCCCGTGATGATTTTTTTATGGGTATGCGGGTCGATGCCGGGGGTAATGCGCAGAAGCACCGGCTGGCGAATCTCTTTTTCGCCGGCGATTTTTTCGAGGGCGGCAAGCTCATCCATGCCATCGACAACAATGTGACCGACGCCGAGTTCAAGGGCATATGCAAGGTCTGCGTCCGTTTTATTATTACCGTGGAAGAAGACTTTCTCCATTGGAAAGCCCGCGGCGTGGACAGTATGAAGCTCGCCGGAGGAAACACAGTCCGCCATCAGACCTTCTTCTGCGATGATTTTGTAAATCCCGCGGTAGCAGAGTGCCTTTCCGGCATACACAGGACAAGATTTCCCGCCGAAGTATTCGGCAAACGATTTTTTATAGATACGGCACATGTCGCGAACCGCGTCGGTGTCGAGAAAATAGGCGGGGGTGCCGAATTCTTTGGCAAGCTCTGCTGCGTCAAGACCGCCGATGGTGAGGCGTCCTGCCTCGTTGGTATCATAGGTTTTGTGTAAAATCATAATGCTTTCTCCGTTATATTTGGAATGGATTTGTTATATATTGCAATGCGAGTAGATATACTTCCACAATTCTTCACGTCCCGCGTTTGTTTTGGCGGAATACATCACGAGAGGTGCGTTGGCGGTGAGCTCATCCGAAGCGATGATTTCGTCGAACTTTTTGCGTTCTCCCGCGTTTAGCTTATCCGTTTTGGTAGCGACGAGGATGTGCGCAAGACCGGATTCACGTAGGTAGTAGAGCATGTTGTAGTCGTCCTCGGTCGGACCTGTCCGGCTGTCGACGAGCTGGCATACCAGTTTGAGGGAATCGATATTTTTGTTATCCGTGAAGTACCCGTCAGTCAGCGCCGACCACTTTTGTTTATCTTCAAAGGTGCGCTTGGCATAACCGTATCCGGGCAGGTCGACGAGGTACATTTTTTTGTCGATATCGTAAAAGTTCAGCGTTATCGTTTTTCCAGGCTCACCACTAACGCGCGCGAGATTTTTTCTGCCGAGCAAGGAATTGATAAGCGAACTTTTGCCCACGTTCGAGCGTCCGGAAAACGCCGTCTGCGGAAGTCTGTCAGCCGGAAACTGCTTGGTCAGACCGGCTGAAATTTTCAAAGACACGTTATTTAAATTCGGCTTCATTTTGATTTAGCCTCACTTTCAGTTTGAAAGTTTTTGCGGAGAAGATGAAACTTGTATACAAGTTTTTAAAATACAAGTTTTTAAACTTCTTCCCCATTCCAATCAAACCGTTCCATATATGCGTTCATTTGGTTGATTGGGGATGACATCTGCGCAGATGCCGGATTCGCCGGCTGTTAATTTGGAAACGTCATGAGCAATATCGGAATATTCTTCATCACGAACAAGTGCGATTTTCAATACATCGCCTATCGTATCGCATGGAATGAAGGTTACCTCAGCCGCGACGGTTTTGTCAAGCTCCGGCATATCGCGCATGTTGTCGCGCGGAATCAAGATTTTTCGAATCCCCATTGTGTATGCCGCGGTAGACTTTTCGCGGAGGCCGCCGATTGCCAGCACACGTCCGGTCAGGGTAATTTCCCCTGTCATAGCGATATCATGCCGCACCGGAATGCCGGACAGTGCACTTACGAGGGAAGTTGTCATAGTCACACCCGCGCTTGGACCCTCCTTGGGGACGGCGCCTTCAGGAACGTGGATATGTATATCCTTAGTTTTGTAAAAATCGGGGGCAATACCGTATTCGTCGCAGTGTGCACGGATATACGTTACCGCAATGTGTGCGGACTCCTTCATGACGTCGCCGAGCGTTCCGGTCAGCTCGATTTTACCGGTTCCGTCGACTACAAGGACTTCAACTTTGAGCATGTCTCCGCCAACTTCCGTGTACGCCAGACCGTTTGTCACGCCGACAAAATCGTTGGTTGACAGCGCGTCGTCGATGAATTTGCGTGCGCCGAGATATTTTGCAACGTCTCCCGCGTCAATCGTTAGATTTTTGCGCGATTCTTCAATCATCACACGTGCGCCTTTCCGACATAGGGAAGCGATTTCGCGTTCCAGATTGCGCACACCGGATTCGCGGGTGTAGCCGGAGATAACCTCCGAGAGCGCTGCGTCGGTGATTTTCATTGTCCGGCGGGACAGACCGTGCCTTTTGAGCTGCTTCGGGAGCAGGTGATTTTTTGCAATCGCCAGCTTTTCGCCGGGAGTGTATGTGTTCAGCTCAACGACTTCCATACGGTCGATGAGCGGACGCGGGACGGTCTCAAGCGTATTGGCGGTCGCGATAAACATGCAGTCCGAAAGGTCAACGGGCATTTCAATAAAGTGGTCACGGAAATTTTTGTTTTGTTCACCATCCAGAACTTCGAGAAGAGCGGAAGCCGGGTCGCCGTGGACGTCGGAACACATTTTGTCAACCTCGTCGAGAAGCATTACCGGATTAAGTGAGCCGCACTGAGTCAGCGCAGTGATGATACGTCCGGGCATGGATGCCACATAGGTCTTTCTATGACCGCGTATATCGGATTCATCACGGATGCCGCCGAGCGATACGCGGACATATTTCCGCTTCATCGCCCGTGCAATTGATGCTGCAAGGGAGGTCTTGCCGACTCCGGGGGGACCTACAAAGCAGAGAATTTGATTCTTTAATTCAGGATTGAGCTGTTTTACTGCAAGATATTCAAGAATTCTGTCTTTTATTTTTTCCAAACCGTCGTGATCGGCGTCGAGAATCTTCTTCGCAGCGTCAATATCGTTGCGGTCCTTGGTTTTCTTATTCCACGGAATTTCAAGACATGTGTCGAGATAATTGCGAATAACTGCCGCGTCAGGAGAACCTTGCGGTGTTTTACCGAGACGAATGACCTCGCGCTCGAGCTTTTCGCGAACCTCTTTGGGCAGCTTCGCTGCTGCAATTTTTTTCGTATATTCGTCCGTGTCCTCGTCTATACCAAGCTCTGTTTCAATCGCGTGAAGCTGTTCGCGCAGGTAATAGTCGCGTTGGTTGTCGTCCATTGCCTTTTTGACTTTGCGATGGATTTCAAGCTCGGTCTTGAGCAGCTTCATTTCGTTTTCCATAAGGATGATGACCTTTTCCGCACGCTGCATGGGGTCGTACATCTTCAGAATTTCGATTTTGTCCTGATAGCGCACGAACACGCCGGATGCGATAAAATCCGCGAGCAGTCCGGGATTTTTTATGGACGCAGCCGCATTGATAAATTCCTCAGAAACGCCGGGGAGGTAGTGCAGTATTTCATCGAGGGTGTTCATAACCTCAGAAATCAAGGCTTCACGGCGCAGATCGGGGACGTTATAGTCCGCGGTCATTGTCTTTGAAATGATATCGGCAACGAGATGGTCTTTCTCTGTGTACAGTGCGGAGACTGTACCGCGGCACATTCCTTCCGCCACAACACGGATGTTTCCATCCGGTTTTTTGAGTGTCTGCTTGATTTTCGCTACACAGCCGACGTCATATAAATCGGATTCGGTGGGGTCAGCGACGTTCAATTCCTTCTGAGTGAGCAGAAAGACGAACATGTCACCGTCTTCTGCGATTTTGCACGCGGCTTTGGAAATGTCGCGTTCAAGTTCAAAATTTATTGGTATCGAGGGAAAAGCGACGAGACTGCGCAGAGGAATCACGGGTAAAGTCAGCTTTTCTACCTTTTCAATATATCTAGGCATATACAAATCCTTTCAGGGACACTGAAGTACAAAGAAGTAACTCGAAAAAAATTTAAGTAAACAAATTCAGTCTATATTATACCATAACCCATCCGTGATTTCCACATGAGAATATTAATAATTGTAACTTTTTTTGAATAATTTCATCTGATATAATTCTGATATAATAGAGAGTGAAAATTATGTCTCCTCTGAGAAAAAATAAAATTTCTCTCAATAACGCCTAACAAAATCCGCCAAAACTTGACTTTATATATGTAAACAGTTTACAGAGAGCCGGCTTAAAATAAAAAATCCCGCTATGGACGGAGATTACAAATGGAACAAGAACTTACTGACCTTATTACATCCCAGCTTGACCGCCTGTACCGCTTCGCGTACAATCGCCTGAATGACGAATTTGCGGCGGAGGATATGACGCAGGATATCGTGGAAGCGGCGGTTCGCTCCTACCCACATATTGAGGACAAGGAGCGCATGATGCCATGGCTGTGGGGTATCGCACGTAACGTGTATCTGCGCACGATAAACGCGAAATCGAAGTGCGAAACTCCATCTGACGATGTTATTATGATTATCGACGGAAACGCAGTCAGCTATGAGACGCCGGAAAAGTTGGTGATACAGCGCGAGGACAGCGAAAAAATTCGCCGTGCGGTGTCGTATCTCGCGAAGGCTTACCGCGACGTCTGCGTGATGTATTGGCTTGAGGATAAGGATTACAATACCATCGCGCGAGAGCTTGATATTCCTTTGTCATCTGTGAAATGGCGGCTGAACCAATCAAAAGTCAGATTGAAAGAGGAGATTATAAAAATGGAATTTATGGAAAATGGATATAGAAAAGCAGAAAAAATGTTTTTTAATATGGGTGGATATGCCGAACGATCTGGAAAGCTCGGAATTTACGATGAAGCTGACCGTGTACTTGAGGGGCTTCTCGCGCAGAATGTCTGCATTTCCGCATATGACAAGCCGAAAACCGTCACAGAAATTGCGGCTGATCTTGGCTGTGCGGCGGATTATGTAGAGGATGTGCTTACATCTCTTGTAAAGACACAATGTGTCAAGCAGACCAAGGACCGTTATCAGACCTCTTTCCCGATTTGGGGGGAGGACGTCTGCCGCGAAGTGTTCGTGGATGGAGTCAAAATATGCCGTGAATACGCGGATGAAATTCTCGACCATTTATATGCTTTGAAGAACGAAATGAAAGCGGTCGGTTTCCTCGGTTCCGACGCGCCCATTGAACAGCTGGTTTTGATTGCGATTTATATTTTGTATCGCGAGATGCCAAATGATTTCTTTGATACGGAAAATCTGCCATTCAAAAGTAAGGATTGCGACAAAGGATGGTATATTCTTGGTATGCTGTCACACCCGCATACATTTTACAACGTCTATGGTTTTGGAATGAACTCGTCCGGAGCTTTGCATGGGGACGTTTTAGAAATCCACATTGCTTCTCAGTACACGAAGGATATGCGCACGTACAGGGAGGAAATGGGAAAGCAGTTTTACGATTTCTACACAACCGGCACGCTTGCCGAGGATTATCTTACCGCTAAGCTCATTGAAAACGGTAAAATCCGTAAGAAGGGCGACGGTTACGAAATCGCGGTACCGGTCATTAGCTACGAGCGCGGCGACTACAAAAAACTGGTTGATGTTCTCACGCCGGTCAAAGAACGGGTAAATGAATTACAGCAAAAAATGTGCGCACGCTCAGTAAGTCTAATGAAAAAAAACATTCCCAACCATATCGCATACCAGCGTAAATTCTTCGAGAGCTACTGTGCACACGGTGCATGGGAAGGCGCTGTGTTTGCTCGGCTTGTCGAACGTGGCGCCGAAATTACGCAGGATATGGGTACCTTCTTTATTGTGAAATAATGCGAATTTGATAGAAATAGGAGACAATGGGGGGAACTTTTGAAAAAGTTTCCCCCATTATTTTTATAATCAAAATAAAATTTTTCATCCCACGACGGTATTTTCCTTAAAAAAGTAATCTTGTCTCTTTTTTATTCACGATTATTAATAAAAAAATGTTGATTTTATCGTATGAATAAGTTAAAATATCAGTAATTAAGATGTCATACTTTTGACTTTCTATAATCTGAGGCTGTGTATGAAAAAACATATCCGTCATATCGTGCGGTTTGTTGTAGCAATATTAGTCCTCCAGGCGCTTGCGCTGCTGTTTTTGACCCCTGCGGGACTTGACTTTATTTTTCCGCCTATCGCCCGCGTGACTGCCGAAAAATTTGCTCCCGAGACTAACACATATGCTGTGTATTACAATACGCGTGTCGAGGTGGCTGCGGCTGACCTCATTGTAGTCGGAATGGACTTCGGCATTGCTGAAAGCTACGACCTGCTTGGGCACTTTACCCGATTCGTTAAGCAGTACAATAACCTTTCCGCAGTTCTCCTCAACCTTACTGTGTCACAGCAAAACCTTGTTCGAAATCTGTTGACTCGCACAGATGAAGAAGAGTACTTTAAACGCATAGATATCCTTCAAAATAAAACGGGTATGCCCTCAGATTATTGTGATTACATTTCCGAACTGTTCTATATCAATCGCACTATGACCGCGATACGTCGTCTCGACGTTCTTTCGTTCTCCGTCCCCGAGGAAGACATGTACAATCCTACTGACAATATGGAAGATAAATCCACGGCACAGCGTGTGTTCGACGCATATAACCTCACCGAACGCTCCGCGCTCTGCGTCGTAGATTCGAGTGATACCGAATATGACAGCGACTTCCGGCGGGAGCTTGATTCTCTCGCGTCCTCTGCCGGCTTGACGGTCATGTACTTGCAGGTCAAATATTCCGGTACTTGTGCCGCAGGGGATGGTCATCGTGCATATCGTTTTCCGGACTACACAAGCGAGCCGACTACATATTTTGTAAACAATTCCAAAGCGGACTGGTTTTATCAATATTACGCCGTCATCGCTGGTCTTCGCGAGTCAAGCAAGCCTATCATCGACCGGCTTGACACTCGTTCGACCGATTATTATTTTGTCGTGACAAACGGCACTCCCGCAGAATAACCGCACTCTGTATCGATTAAGGAGGTCACAATGATCATAGTTGAAGATAAAAGCTTTGAGGATGAAGTGATTAATACCGGGTATCATATCGCACTTCCGTTTGAGCTTGCTTATAATGCAGTAGAGGGCGGGATTTGTATTACCGTCTATTCCTTCTGTTTCAATATTGCCCGTGAATTTGAAAAAAAGTTTGCCGCTGAACCGTTCAGCGAAGAAGCACGCACCTTTTTGCGTGATAAAATCTCACCTATTATGCAGGAGCTCGGCTATGATTGCACCGACGCTGCGTACCATGCGCATCTCGAATACTATGCCGATGGTGACATTTCTACCGATGGAATGTGTGCGTGCGATATCATAAAATCTTTAGATGGTGAAAAGTTCGACGAATTGCCGCTTGACGAGTTTATCTTCGACCCCGATGACCCGTGCGACTGTATGGCAGTTATCAGGCAGGATGGCAAAATCGTGTGTTATGCCGGATTAAACGATATTTCGGACTCCGATGGATACTACGAAATCACCGTTGAATGCCAAGAAGCCTATCGCGGAAAAGGTTTTGCAACATCTTGCGTGGCGCATCTTGCAAAGCATATCCTCTCATGCGGTGAGCGGGTAAAATATGTCTGCACCGACGAGAATATCGCGTCACAAAAAACCGCAGAAGCCGCTGGATTCAGATTTTACAAAAAATGTCTGCCATTCGTATGCTATAAAAACACCAAAATGGTTGACGATGAGGTCATATTCTGATATGATATAAAAACGTAAAACGGACTTAAGATATTGATTGTAAAAAGGTTTTGAAGGGGGGCTGAGGGTGACTTTTTAAGGGAAAGTCACCCTCAGAGAACAACATTTTATCATATGGCATACGATGCTGCAATGCTCCGTTTTGTCGTCGCTGAAATGAATGAGCGGCTGACAGGCGGAAAAGTAGACAAAATTTATCAGCCGTCCCGCGACGAGGCAGTCTTCGTAATACGGTGCGGCGGGGAAGAACACAGACTTCATATTAACGCAGGCGGCGGCGCAAGGATGAACCTCACTTCCATTAAGCCGGAAAATCCCGCAACACCGCCGATGTTCTGCATGATGCTGCGGAAGCATTTCCAAGGCGCGAGATTCGCGGGCGTGACACAGCTCGGCTTTGAAAGAGCCGCCAGAATCACGTTCGATACGCATGACGACCTTGGCTTCTCCACCCAAAAGCACGTTATCTGTGAGCTTATGGGACGCTTCTCGAACATCATCATCACGAATGCTGAAGATAAGATTATCGGCGTATTGAAATCTATTGATTTTACAACGAGTGAGAAAAGACAGGTTTTGTCCGGCATGATTTACGAGCTGCCGCCAAAGCAGGACAAGTACGACCCTACCTCCGATGAGGTGGACGAGCGGTTTTTCAAAAAACTCGCTTCCGCTGTCGAACCGGATAAGTCAGCAGAAAAATTTATCATGTCGAATTTTGCCGGACTTTCTCCCCTTATCGCACGTGAAATCGTATTCAGAGCCGCCGGACGAACCGACGCGACCATGCACGATGCCGCCAGAGATTTGTGGAATAAATTCGACGCGGTGATGACCTCCATCAAAAATTGCGATGGTACGCCCTGCCTCATCCGTGATGCTGACGGTATTCCAGCCGAATATGCGTTCATGGAAATCAGACAATACGGCAGCGCAATGACAACGGAAACCATGAATTCCTATGGGGAGCTTATCGACGAATACTTCGGCGAGCGAAGCCGAAACGAAAGATTGCATCGCCGCGCCGCCGATATCTTCAAGCTGCTGTCAAATGCGGAAACACGTATCACCAAAAAAATCGGACTCCAGCAAAACGAGTTGACTGCCTGTGAGGATGGCGAAAAATACCGCCTGTGGGGAGACCTCATTACCGCGAACATCTACCGTCTCAAGCGCGGTATGAGCGAATGCGAGGTGCAGAATTACATGAGCGAGGACTGCGAAACCATCACTATTCCGCTCGACAAGCGCCTGACGCCATCTCAGAACGCGCAGGTTTACTACAAAAAATACAACAAATCCAAAACTGCGAGGGTTCACCTCACCGAGCAGCTCGCCGCCGCGGACGAGGAGCTGACCTATGTCTATTCCGTTCTCGACGCCTTATCAAGAGCAGACGGAGAGAGGGAACTGTCCGAAATACGTGCAGAGCTGTACCATAGCGGATACGCCTCCAAAATGAAAAACTACACTGAAAAGAAGCAGTCCACACCGAGCATCGCGAAGTATGAAACAAGCGATGGGTATACGGTCCTCTGCGGTCGGAACAACATCGCGAACGATTACCTTACTACAAAGCTCGCGGACCGCTCTGACTGGTGGTTCCATGTTAAAAATCAGCCCGGCTCGCATGTCGTTCTTGTCTGCAAGGACGGGGAGGATGAGCCGTCGGAACGGGCGTTCACCGAAGCCGCAGAAATCGCCGCATACAACTCCAAAGCGCGCGGTGGTGTCATGATTCCGGTTGACTATACGAAGGTGTCAAAGGTAAAAAAACCGGCGGGTGCAAAGCCGGGGTTGGTGATTTACACCACAAACTGGACCGCATATGTTACGCCGGACGAGGAACACATCGAACAAAGAAAGCGGAAAGCATAAAAACGCAGGTGGAAGCAATTTGAATCACGTCGTCCGCTTGCTGAAAATGACCGACCCTGTCACAGCTTTGAAAATTCGCGAAAAGCTGTGACGTTAGATAAGTCTATAGATATTTGAAAAAATCTCTAAATAACGGGAAAGGGAGAACTCCGGATGTGCCCCACACCGGAACAAACAAGATTATGGAAAAGAAAGTATTTGCCTTCGACCTTGACGGAACACTGACCGAACACCGCACATGGATAACCGACGAGCATCTCGCATTGCTCAAAGAGCTGAAGGACTGCGGTATACGCATCATTGTCACGGGTGCGGGTCAGGCGAAGCGAATTTTTGCACAGTTGAGAGAGTGTCCCATTGTTGACATCATCGGCAACTACGGTATGCAGTATTACGTTTATCGTGAGGAACTGGGCAAAATGTACCCAGTGCGCGATATTATTCTGCCGTGCGACCGCGAGTCGGTGCTGGCGCGTGTGAAGCAGCTTCGTGAAAAGTTTGGATTTGCTGACTTTATTGGGGAGAGTGCAGAATTCCATCCGTCCGGATGTGTGACCATCCCTCTTCTCGGTACCAAGGCGGAGATTCATGACAAACTCATGTTTGACCCTGACCGCTCCAAGAGACGTGCCATTTATGCCGACGTTGCAGCGATGTTCCCGGAATACTCGGTATTTGTGGGCGGTTCCTCCTCATTCGACATGGCGCCGATGCCGTATAACAAGTACTATGCGCTGGACCTTTTCTGCCAGGGGGAAGGATATTCGCATGAGGATATCGTGTATATTGGAGACGATTACGGTACTGGCGGGAACGACGAAGTTATTTACAAATCCGACATAGACTTTTTGAAAGTCGACCGCTATACAGACCTTATTGGCACTGTACATAAGTTTATAGGAGAATAAAAATCGTGGGACACTTTTTCTTAAAAGTGTCCCACAAACCTTGTCCGTTCATTTGTTTAAAAGTTTTGCGGAGGGGATAGGAGAGGCGCTTTTTTCAAAAGTATCTCCCCGTCCACTCACGCGAATAAGGCTTTGTCCTTCAGCTTATTCAGGATTTCTTTGTCGGCCGGGCAAAATTCATAGTCGGAAATTTCATCGACTGTGATGAACTTTATGTCGTTGTGTTCGAGCTTCTGCGGAATGCCGCTTACAATTGCGGTGTTGTACAGCGTCAGGTGGACGGTGATGTCCGGATATTCATGCACAACCTCCATAAATATGTCTTTGGGTGCGACAGTAATGCCAAGCTCCTCTGTACATTCCCGGATGAGCGCTTCCTCATGGGTTTCTCCTACTTCGACTTTTCCGCCGACAAACTCCCAGAGCAGACCGCGCTTCTTGTTGGCCGGACGCTGGCATATCATAAATCTGTTGTTATCCCATATCAGTGCCGCCACTACTTCTGTCATATAATACCTCATTTTGCAGATTTGATAATAATATCATACCATACAAAACGGAATTTGACAAGCACATTTTTCAGCTTTCTGCGACAAGCCACTTGATTTCTAGGCTGCTTGGTTGTATAATATACATGATAACTCAAAATAGGAGAAATTTAACATGGATATTAAAGCCAAGATTGAAGAAATTGTTGAGGCAATCAAAAAGGACGCTTCTCTTGGGGACCTTTTCAAGAAGGATCCTATCAAGGCTGTGGAAGAAGTTCTTGGGGTAGACCTGCCTGATGATATTGTCGAAAAAGTGGTCGAAGGCGTAAAAGCAAAGGTGGGAGTCGATAACGTAAAGAACGCGCTCAGCTCACTGAAAAAGCTGTTCTAAGCGGTAAGCAGATTTTTGACAGAGAAGACCCGGAAAAGCAATTTTTGTTTTCCGATAAAACGTGGGGGAACCTTTTTGAGAAAAGGGTTCCCCCATATTTTTTTGCCCTATTCAATTACAAAATGTACCGGAAGTCCGTTTTTAAATTTGGGTGTAACCTCTCCTTGAATGAGAGGTCTTATATAGTCGAGACACGCTGCGGTCACATTGTTTCCGGGCTCGTTAATGAAGTTTCGCGGAACACTGCGCACCTGATTGGCGATTTTCGCAATCTCTTCAGCTTCGTACCGGATAGCATATACGCCATCCTCGCGAACCATCGATATCATCGAACCTGTTATACCGCGGACTGCCGATTCTATCCCGCATCTGCCGGCGCATACCGATTCACTAAGGTCGGTCGCGGATGCCATATGAGCCGCGCATCTCTGGGGCAGATTCAGTTCAACTGAGCGGACTTTACATCCAAATTTCTCTTTGACTGCCATTTCCAGCGCTTTGCCGGTGCCGGACAGGTACTTGTGTCCGAATACATCGGCCGCACCTGTCTGCGTTCCTTCCCCAACATATCTGCCGTCCGCAAATCGCGCCCCCTCCGATACCGCAATTACTACATTGGGATGACGTGCGAACGCCGCCTCAATGTCCGCATAAAACCTATCCATGGAGAAGGGAACCTCCGGAAGATATACATTATCCGGACCTTCCTCGGGCAGTGACGCTGCGGCGGTAAGCCATCCTGCATCCCGTCCCATTATCTCGACAATCGTGACTGCCCTAGTTGTATAAACCGCACAGTCGCGGATGATTTCCTGCATTGTCGTCGCAATGTATTTCGCTGCTGACCCGAACCCAGGCGTGTGGTCGGTACCCATCAGGTCGTTGTCGATGGTCTTCGGAATGCCAATCGCACGCATTTCATAGTCGGATGTGTGCAGATATTCGCTTAGCTTTGCAACGGTGTCCATCGAATCGTTACCGCCGATGTAAAAGAAGTAGCGAATGTCGTATTTTTTAAATATTGAAATCAGATTTTCGTAAAATATCGGGTCGTCAACCGGCTTCGGGAGCTTTTTGCGGCATGAACCGAGTGCGGCTGCCGGCGTATTTACGAGAAGCTGCTTTTTTTCTTCATCAAGGGAACCATCAGCGGACGAAAAGAGCGTGCCAAGGTCGCAGAGTCTTTCAGAAAGAAGTCCCTCAATCCCGTTTCTCATTCCGTATAATGTCGTGACTGCGCCGCTCTTTTCCCCTTCCCGGAAGTATCCGTCAATTACCCCGGCCAGAGTTGCGTTGATAGCAGCAGTCGGACCGCCGGACTGTCCGACAACCGCCGCACCGTGTAAAATTTCCATTTTACTGTAATACCGCCTATATAAGTTAGTTGATATGAGACAAAAGGGCACGCTTTTGAAAAAACGTTTTCCCCGAGAATCCTCTGAATTTAAATTAATCATATCACATTTCGCACTCTCTGTCAATATAAATCGAAAGTTTGCGCCGAATGCCAAATCGGATCTTTTTTTGTGATAAGTTTCAGATAATTTTTTATGTGAGCCGACAGAATTCGACACAATTTTTATCATCTATGTATTATAATAAAATCACAAAAACCAAAAATTAACAGAAATAACAATAAGATGGAGAGCAATATGAATGAATGTGAAAAAACATTAAAATGTATAACTTCTGGAAAGTGTCTCACAATATACCTTGAGGGGGATATTGACCATCACACAGCCCGCACAGTAAGAAGCAAAATTGATACGAAAATCTATATCCAGCGCCCCGAGGAGCTGATTCTCGACCTGTCAAGAGTGAATTTTATGGATAGCTCCGGACTTGGACTAATTCTCGGACGGTACACCAAAGCGGTGGAGCTTGGGATTTTGTTCAAGGTTGCGAATCCGAATCCGCAAATTCGCAAGATTCTTGACCTCGCGGGGACTGAACGGCTTATTAAAATTGAAAATATGCCGCGTGAGAAAAGAAGCATATATAGATAATAGGAAGGGAGTATAAAGATGAGCAGACCCAATGTAGTCAACGAAGTAAAGCTTGCATTTCCGTCACTCTCGTCGAATGAGGCATTCGCAAGAGCTGCCGCCGCTTCCTTCTGTGCACAACTCAATCCGACCTATGATGAGCTGTCCGATATCAAATGTGCGGTATCGGAGGCGGTCACCAACGCGATTGTACATGGATACCGTGATACGCTCGGTGAAGTACAGCTCAACATGAAAATCACGGACGACCGTGTATTCCGTGCCGAAGTAAAGGATAAAGGCTGCGGGATTGCGAATGTTGAAGAAGCAATGCGTCCCTTGTTTACCACCGATCCGGAAAACGAGCGAAGCGGCATGGGATTTACGATTATTGAAAATTTTATGGATTCTCTTCGTGTTGTCTCTACCCCAGACAAGGGAACCCGTGTCATCATGACGAAAAAGCTGTCGATGCTTCCCCGTGTAAAAGCGTGATACATATCAAGAACATGCTTCGGCACGTTCCATGTAAAACGGGGGATAATTATGACGCAACAAAATGAAGTAAAAAACGCATATGATGAAAATATCATCTATCTGGAGCGGTACGCGGCAGGGGACAAGTCAGCGGAGGACAAGCTGGTTGAGCTGAACAGCGGGCTTGTCAACGGCATTGCGCACCGGTTCAAGGGACGCGGCGTGGAGTTTGAGGACCTCGTACAAATCGGGAATATCGGTATGATAAAAGCTATCCGCAGCTTCGACATTTCACGTGGAAATGCGTTTTCCACCTATGCGGTCCCGCTGATAATCGGTGAAATCCGGCGTTTTTTGCGGGATGATGGAATATTAAAAGTCAGCCGTATGCAGAAACGGACTGGAGCGGCGCTCATGCACGCGCGGGAAAAATATATTACAGAGCATGGGATCGAGCCGAGGCTCGACGAGCTTGCCAAAACGGTAGGAGTATCTCCGGAAGAAGCGGCCGTCGCACTGGATTCCACCTCACCGGTAAGGTCGCTGTCCGAATCTATCGGAGACGATGACTTCGCCCTCGAGGATGTTATCCCTTCCTCAGACGACGATCTCGGCAAGATGCTCGAAAAGGTGGCGCTGCGTGAAATGATAGGTACCCTTCCGCCGCTGTGGAAAAAAATTATCCTGCTGCGCTATTTCCGCGACTACTCGCAGCAGCAAACAGCTGACGCACTTGGGCTCACGCAGGTGAAGATTTCCCGTGAAGAAAAAAAGATTTTCACTAAACTGCGCGAGGACCTTGCCTAAAACTTATAAAAATCCGGCATAAGCTCAAACGAATCTATGCCGGTTATTTTTATAAAATGGAGTATCTGCCTTCCATGGCGCGGCGCAGCGTCACCTCATCTGCGTATTCAAGATCGCCGCCGACTGGAACACCGTTTGCAATGCGCGTGACTTTTACACCAAGCGGGGACGCAAGCCGTGCAATGTACATAGCGGTGGCTTCCCCTTCGACAGTTGGGTTGGTGGCGAGAATCAATTCGCTCACCCCATCCGAAAGTCTGGCGAGCAGCTCCTTTATCGTGAGTTTGTCCGGCGTAATGCCTCGCATTGGCGAAATCGTCCCGTGAAGTACGTGATATACACCGCTGTACTGACGTGTTTTTTCAATGGCAATTACCGCGCGCGGGTCTTCCACAACACAAACCGTCGAGTGATCGCGATCATCCGAAGCACATATGCTGCATACTTCGCCAGTGGTGATGTTACAGCATATGGCGCACTTCTTGATTTCTGTTTTTGCTGCAAGAATAGCTTCCGCAAATTCGTGCGCTTCCTCTTCGGAAAAGTTGAGTACGCAGAACGCGTATCGCGCCGCCGATTTTTTGCCGACGCCGTCGAGCTTGCGGAACATATCGGTCAGCCGCTCAAGCGGTTCAAGGTTATCAGCCATGATTTTTCATTCTCCTGTAGGTTTAGCGGGGGTACTTTTTTCAAAAAAAGTACCCCCTATTGGCTTTGTGTTCCTATATTATCAAAGCAGACCGTTGAGGCCCGGAACGTTCAGACCGCCTGTGATTTTGCCCATTTCCGTGCTGTTTGTTTCATTTACTTTCTTGATAGCTTCGTTTACTGCCGCTATAAGAATATCGGACAGAGTTTCGACGTCGTCGGGGTCAACAACTTCCGGCTTGATGTCAATTGAGAGAACTTCAAGCTTACCGTTAATCTTGACTGTGACAACACCGCCGCCGGCGTTGATTTCATACTCACGTGTGTCAAGCTCTTCCTGAAGTGCAGTCATATCCTCCTGCATTTTCTGAGCCTGCTTAATCATACTCTGCATATTGGGCGTACCGCCGCCGACACCCTTGGGTAATTTTGCTTTCATTTGATTGTTTACCGCCTTTTATATTAAAAAATTTATTTTGTGACTTTGGTATGGGTCATAATCCTATTTATATATCTGTAAGCTCGTCCATTGGGGGGCGCTTCTTCTGCACAGCGCCCGTTTCAACGACGATTTCAGCACCCGGCGCGGATATTCCGCAGGCGTGGAATGCCGACCTGAGAGACTGCATTGCCGTTTCACCCATTAAGACTTTCTTTCCAAAATCTCCGTTTGTTCTCACGATGACTTTCTTTTTGTCCGGCGTCGTAAAACAGTCACATTCTGCAAGAAAACCGGAACATCCGGGATTTTGCATAGACACACGCTCAACCACGTCGCCAAGGTCAGTGACTGGTATCAGCTCCTCTGCTTTCTCATCGGATTCTGGAAGAGGACGGTCTGTTGACACCTTGTCCTTTTCTTCCGGTAAATCACCCGAAACTGCCGCAGACCGTTCCTGTGCCGGATTGACCTGCACGACAGCGGGAGCAGATTCCAGAAGATTGAGCCTTTCCTCAAGCGCGGAGATTCTTGCGAGCAGAGCGTCAGTTGAAGAGGCAAGGGAAGCGTCGCTCATTTTTACCAGCGTAAGCTCCGCTGTAATTCGTTTGGTTTGTGGAAGTCTCGTCATTTCCCGCAGTGCATCGTCAAGAAGTCCAAAGTGATACGACAAAGCTTCCTTCGAAAACCTGCGTGCAGCGTCGTTCAAGACACGCATTTCCGGCTCGGTCAAATCGAGATACGAGCTTTTTTCCTCATCACTCAAGTATTTGCACACAAGCATATCCCGCCAGAATCCGGTTAACTCAGACCAGTACACCGCGATATCCTTCGAAGAACTGCTGATGGTTTGGATAATACTGAAAATCGCGCGCGTATCCCCTCTCGCAACCGCAACAGCAGTTTTATAAAGGGTTTCCGTTCCGGTCAGACCGAGAATTTCAACCGCACGTTCGGCAGTTACTTCATACCCGCCGGACGCACATAGCTCAAACAAGCTAATGGCATCCCGCATGCCGCCTTGTGCTTGTTTTGCGATAACTTTTGCGGCGTCTGGCGTGAGCGAAAGCTTTTCGCAATCCGCAATGTATAACAAGCGCTCCGCGATTACTTCCGTTTTAATGAGTCTGAAATCAAAACGCTGACAACGCGAAATAATTGTGGCGGGCAATTTGTGAAGCTCCGTCGTCGCGAGAATGAAGACTACATGCTCCGGCGGCTCTTCAAGCGTTTTGAGAAGCGCATTGAATGCGCTGACCGACAGCATGTGAACCTCGTCGATGATGTAGACCCGCTTTTTCAAAGCGGCAGGCGTATAATTTACTTCGTCGCGAATATCTCTTATGTATTCAACGCCGTTGTTTGACGCGGCATCCATTTCAAGCACGTCCGTTGCCGTATTATTGTCAATGGAAGTGCAGGCGAAGCATTTACCGCACGGATTCCCGTTTTCAGGATTCTCACAGTTCAGAGCTTTGGCGAGAATTTTGGCGCAAGTCGTTTTTCCCGTTCCCCTTGGCCCGCAGAACAGATAGGCATGGGAAAACTTCGACATTTTCGATTCATACCGCAGAACGGAGGTAACATGCTCTTCACCGCACACGTCATCAAAGTTGCGCGGTCTGTATTTCCGATACAATGCCTGATGCAAGCTCACACACTCCTTATCTCATCTCAGCGTACTTTAGCGTCCCCACAGAAAAGTTTTGGAAAAGGGGGGGCGGGGAAACCCTTTTTCTAAAAAGGTTTTCCCCGCGAAAAACAAAAACTGTTTAATTATAGAATAACTCGCAAATCAAGACCATACACCCGATAGTCGACTTGAGACTCACATACGACACTGTAGTTCCCGCTCAGAACAGGCTGCCCTGCGGCACATGCACTAAACTGCTTAATGCTGCTTGGTTCCCCACCTGACATGGTTCACAGCCGCCCATCGCGCAGGACCCATTCGTCAACACGATCCGTACAGTACAGACTACGCAAGCTCGAGCCTCGTGTCGGGAATCCACCCTCGCTGTAGCGGACTTCGAGTACAGGGACCCGCTGCTCCCCCGGCTGGTATGGCCTTGATTCACGAGTTATTCTGCTTGTTTATACCTCGCTATTATATCACAATCCTTTTGCAATTTCAATAGCGCGGGAAATTTATTCACGCTTTATTTAAAATTTAACGGGGACAGCTGTGGTTATACGGTCGCCAGAGAGGGAGCTTTTGTATTTTTGAAAATTTCCATTTCAAATACAGCGTCGCAGCCGAGCTCGCTCTCGATTTTCAGCAGTTTATTGTACTTTGCACATCTTTCCGCACGGGCTGGGGCGCCGGTCTTAATAAAGCCCGCGTTTAAAGCAACTGCAATATCCGCTACTGCAGTATCTGACGTTTCGCCTGAGCGGTGCGAGATGATGGTGCGGTATCCATGGGATTTTGCAAGATTCACGACCGCTATGGTTTCGGTCAGGGTACCTATCTGGTTGGGTTTTACGAGAATGGAATTCCCGCAGCCGTTTTCGATACCGCGAGCCAGACGCTTCGGATTGGTGACAAAATAGTCGTCGCCGACAAGCATGATTTTCTTGCCGAGCTCACCGGTCATCTTTTTCCATCCATCCTCGTCGTCCTCACCAAGACCGTCCTCAATGGATACGATAGGATAGCGATTACACATGCGCTCCCATTCTTTGATCAAGTCATCAGACGAATAAATGCTGCCGTTCTTCGGGAGAAGGTATGAGCTTCCGCTGACCCATTCACTTGTTGCCGCGTCGAGCGCGATTTTTACCTGCTCTGTAGTATAACCGGCGTCCTCTATGGCACGAACGATGTAATCAAGCGCTTCATCCGCGGATTGCAGATTCGGAGCGAAACCACCCTCGTCTCCGACCAGCGTTGTGTGTCCGGCAGATTTTAAGAGTGCACCGAGCTTGTGATAAATTTCCACACCGGCACGAAGGGCTTCCGAAAAAGTACCAAACGCAGAGGGGACAATCATAAATTCCTGAATATCGAGGTTGTTTGCTGCATGTGCGCCGCCGTTCAGAATATTCATCATGGGATGCGGCAGAGTTTTAGCTGAAATGCCGCCGATATAGCGGTATAACGGCATTTTGTAATAGGCCGCACCCGCTCTTGCCGCCGCGAGAGAGACTGCGAGCATTGCGTTTGCACCGAGTCGTTTTTTGTTGTCCGTATCGTCAAGGTGAATCATTTGGCAGTCGACATGACCGACGTCGCACTTCATTCCCTTTAGTTCGTCGCGAATTTTTCCATTTACATTTTCGACTGCATGAAGTACACCGCGTCCGAGATATCGCTTTTCGTCTCCATCTCGCAGTTCATGCGCTTCATATTTTCCGGTTGATGCGCCGGACGGGACTGCCGCGGTACCGCACGTGCCGTCTTGGAGTACCACAGTTGCTTCAACGGTTGGGTTGCCGCGGGAATCCAGAATCTCCCGCGCGTGGATTGTTTCGATGATAGCTTTCGTATTCATAATCATAAAACCACCTGTATTGAGTTATGTCGGGAGACAGTTTTGTCCCCATAATTGAATTATTTGCCGGATTTCATGAAAATATTTAACCAATCTCTTGATTTTTATCTATTTTTATATTATACTTCAATTAAAAAATATCCAAACGGAGGTATCTATGAGACTCGAAGATTTAACCGTAGTCAAAGCCGCACCTACTCCCGGCGACACAAGTTGGTTTCAGCACGACAGGTTTGGTATGTTCATCCACTGGGGGCTTTATGCGCTGGGCGCACGTCATGAGTGGCTGAAAAACATGGAGCGGATTCCGACCGAGGTATATGATGAAAAGTATTTCAAGCATTTTGACCCCGATCTTTATGACCCCGAACTGTGGGCTTCCGCTGCTGCTGAAGCCGGTATGAAGTATTTCGTCATTACAACGAAGCACCACGAGGGCTTCTGCCTGTGGGATTCCGCGTACACGGATTACAAATCTACCAACACACCGTACGGCAAGGACATCTTGACTCCGATGGTCGACGCTTTCCGTTCCAAGGGGCTTCGCACTGGTTTCTATCATTCTCTCCTCGACTGGCATCACCCTGATTATACAGTTGACGGCTGCCATCCGATGCGTGACAATGACGAGTATATTGCGCTCGACAGTCGGAGAGACATCACACGGTATGTCGACTATCTCCACAATCAGACAGAAGAACTTCTCAAAAAGTACGACCCAGTGGATATTATCTGGTTTGACTTCTCAGTAGGCGCTACACCGAAGTTTGCTGGAAAGGGAAAAGAGACGTGGAGAAGTGAGGAACTGCTTGCGAAAATCCGTGCAATTAATCCGAATATCATCATTGACGACCGTTTGCAAATTGACCAGGACGTGAAAACTCCCGAGCAGTACATGCCAGATGAATGGGTTAAGGTAAACGGAGTACCGGTTGTATGGGAGGGCTGCCACACTTTCTCCGGTTCATGGGGGTATCATCGTGAGGAGTCTACGTGGAAGAGTGTCGACCAGCTGTTGAAAATGCTCATTGACAGTGTATCCATGGGTGGAAACTTGCTGTTGAATGTTGGTCCGACCGGACGCGGCGAGTTCGATGAGAGAGCGTACGAAAGACTGCGCGGCATCGGACAGTGGATGAAGCGTCACTCACGTTCCATCTACGGCTGTACGCAGGCGCCGCTTGAATTCGAGTGCCCGCGCGACTGCCGGTATACATATAATCCTGAAAAGCAGAGACTTTATCTGCATATTTACAACTGGAATTTTGGAAAAATCAAGCTCACCGGCGAGGTATGCGAACATGTGGAATATATGCAGATTCTCTCCGACGCGTCTGAGATAGGCTATCTCTATTATCCGGAGCAGAGAATAATCGATATTCCGCTCCCGGTGAGAAAGCCGCTGAATGCAGATATTCCGGTTATTGAGATTTATTTGAAGTAAAGAGGAAATGCACTGGGGGTGACTTTTTTATATAAAAAGTCACCCCCAAACTCTCTTCCAAAACTTTTGGGCTGGGTTTATTGAAAAGTTTGATTCGTTTTTTTGGCAAGAGACTTGCACTTTTTTGGTGGAGCGGTGCATATACTGTGTTTGTATATCGCGAAAGGCGGGTTATTTATGACAATACACACAGTGAGAAGCGGGGACAGTATTTATTCGATTGCAAGAGAGTACAGTGTTCCTCCATCAAGGATTATTACTGATAATTTGTTGGAAAATCCAGGAAGGCTCGTAGTTGGGCAGGATTTGGTGATTCTGTTTCCCACAGTTACGCATACAGTGCGCGGCGGAGAGACGCTTGAGTCGATTGCGGCCATGTATGGGACGACGGTGCTTGCTCTTTACCGAAACAATCCCATTCTCGGCGGACTTCCGAATGTTTATCCCGGGCAGGTGCTGAACGTCTTTTATGAGACGCCGCCTCTTGGGGAAATTTCTTTGAACGGGTATGCATATCCATCGATTGACAGGGGAGTGCTGCGGCGCACGCTTCCATATTTGACCTATCTATCCATTTTTTCATACGGCATTCATCCGGATGGTTCCCTTGTACCTCCGGCTGCTGACGATACTGAACTCATCGCGCTTGCACGCGAATATGGCACGGTTCCTTTGTTCATGCTGACTTCTATTACAGAAGGCGGTACGTTTTCAAGTGAAGCGGCCGCGCAGATTTTGTCCAGCCCCGAAGTGTCGGCAATTCTTATTGAAAATATTGTAAATACCATTCAGCAGAAGGGGTACGGTGGGGCCGATATTGATTTTGAATATATCCCCGGCGAGTACGCTGGCGCGTATGTGGACTTTATCACGCAGCTTGGAGAGGCTCTTGGCGAGGCGTATCCGGTGTTCGTTTCACTTGCGCCCAAATACAGTGCCGACCAGCGCGGACTTCTATACCAAGGTCATGACTACGGTGCGCTTGGAAGTGCGGCGGACTATGTCTTGCTGATGACATACGAGTGGGGATATACATATGGTCCTGTTTAGGAATATCGAATCCCCCCTTGATCTACCAGATGATATGTGATGAGTTAAAAAGGTTTGAAGGAGGAGCCTACCGTTCCTCGTTGCAAAAGTACATGCTGCCATAGGAGCAGCTTTTTTATTCTTGCAATTTTTCTTATATTGTATTATAATGTATTATAATGAATGTATTATAATGGTTCTATAGAACATGAGAACGAACTTTGCGGCTGCGGTGATTTGGACCTGAATTTTATAAAAGAAATTTATGCGGTCATTGAGTCGCTCGCTCTACGAGTGAGTCTCGAGGAAACTTTTCCTCAACTCGAACTCATGTTGCGTTAATAAGGGACAGAATCATTTCACAAGGAGATAACAAGCATGACAAACAGAGAACGTGCCATGAATATCCTGCACTTCAAGCCAGTTGACCGTTTGCCGGCGGTACATTTCGGATATTGGGGTGAGCTGCTGACTGAGTGGGTTGAGCAGAGGAAAATTCCGAAAGAGCTCGCAGAGGGAAACTATGATGGAAGTGAAAGAGAACGAGAGCTTGACCGGCTGATTGGCTGGGACTTCAACTGGTATCGCACGGTGGGCTCAAACAACGGCTTGATGCCGGGATTTGAGTATAAGGTGCTTGAGACCCTTCCGGATGGGACACGTCGAATTCAAAACGGAGATGGTCTGATTGAGCGTGTGAAGCCTGGAATTGCTTCGATTCCCTCAGAGGACGATTACCTTCTCAAAGACCGCGAGACATTTGAAACACTCTACAGACCTAAAATGCAGTATACACCGGAACGCGTCAATCTTGAGTACTATAAGACCTTCAATGAGACGAGACCGACCGACGTCCCCGTTGGTCTGCATCTTGGCAGTGTGATGGGAAACATCCGCAACATGACGTCGGTTATCGGTATGAGCTATTTGATGTATGACGAAGACGAGGACTTGTTTGCCGATATCGTCGACACATATGCGGATATGCAGTACAAGTGCGCGGAAGCGATTCTTCAAACAGGCGCCAAGTTTGATTTTGCGCACTACTGGGAAGACATCTGCTTCAAAAATGGTCCTCTGCTCTCGCCGGAAATTTTCGATGAGCTATGCGCAAAGCATTATAAAAAGAGAAATGACCTATGCCACAAATATGGTATCGACATCATTTCACTGGACTGCGACGGCGTCACGGATAAGCTTCTGCCGACGTGGTTTGAAAATGGAGTGAACACGATGTTCCCGATAGAAGTCGGCGTGTGGGGAGACCAGTTTGAGCCTGCGCGCAAAAAATTTGGCAACGGTATGCTTGGCGTCGGAGGAATGGATAAGACTGCGCTCCGCAAGGACAAAGCCGCAGTTGACGTAGAAATCGAACGTATGAAGAGGCTCGTGTCGCTGGGCGGATTCCTCCCTTGCCCTGACCACAGACTTATGCCCGGAACAAAGTTTGAGTTGGTTCAGTATTACGCGGAAGAAATCAAGAAAATAAAGATTTAACGTGAGCTCGACCGAATTTATATATTAAAATTTCGAAATCACTTGCATTTTGGCAAAATGCGAGTTATAATAAGTAAGACAATTTATAAGAATGAGATAGCGGGGAGCTTGTGAGACAGGCTGAGAGGAAGGTGTGCCCTTCGACCCATTTACCTGATTTGGATAATGCCAACGTAGGGAGAACTGAGAACTGTGTATTTGGGGGAAGTTGCCTACTTTGGCGGCTTCCCATATTTGTTTAAGGAGAAAAATCAGATGGTAAAAGTCAACGGAATCGAAATTGACGCTGCCGGAAAGACAATTACAGAATATTTGTCGACGACAGACTATGATTTGAAGCGTATCGCGGTTGAAAAGAACGGTGAAATCGTACCGAAAGCACAGTATGATACTACAGTGATAGAAGAGGGCGACAATCTTGAAATCGTAAGCTTTGTAGGGGGAGGCTGAGTTAGCGACTCAGATTCCGACAAAGCAGGCAATGCTGCGCGCGCGCCAAGCACATATGATACTTTGCATCTTTGCGAGAAAAATGGAAGCATAATATACGAAAAGAGGAAAATAAAATGGAAACAGACGATAAACTGATAATTGGCGGACACGAGTTTCACTCAAGATTTATTCTCGGTTCGGGTAAATATTCTCTGAATTTGATTGAGGCTGCAGTGAAAGACGCCGGAGCTGAAATCATTACTCTTGCCGTTCGCCGCGCTAATACAAAGGAACAGGAAAATATACTCGACTATATTCCGAAAGGCGTCACACTCCTTCCGAATACTTCTGGCGCAAGAACGGCGGAAGAGGCAGTGCGTATTGCGCGGCTGGCAAGAGAGCTTGGGTGCGGCGATTTTGTAAAGATTGAGATTATGCGCGACACCAAGTATCTGCTTCCGGATAACAGCGAGACGATAAAGGCAACCGAGATCCTTGCCAAAGAGGGCTTTGTGGTCATGCCGTATATGTATCCCGATTTGAACGCGGCGCGTGATTTGGCAAATGCAGGAGCGGCGACGATTATGCCCCTCGCGGCTCCTATCGGTTCCAACAAGGGTCTTGCAACTCGGGAATTTATTCAGATTTTAATCAATGAAATCGATCTGCCAGTTATCGTAGATGCCGGTATCGGCAGACCTTCGCAGGCATGCGAGGCAATGGAAATGGGCGCCGCTGCCATTATGGCCAATACCGCTCTGGCTACCGCAGGCGACCTTCCTTTGATGGCGGCCGCTTTCCGTCAGGCGATTGAAGCGGGCAGAAAGGCATATCTCTCCGGTCTCGGACGGGTCCTTGTAAGAGGAGCTGCCGCGTCTGACCCTCTTACCGGATTTTTGCATGATTGAGGAGCGAAAAAATGGAAAACCAATTTTTTGTCGATTCGGAATATCTTACACCGGAAGCACTGGCGAAAAAGCATAAGCTGGAAAACGACCCTTCGTCGAGAAGAAATCATATGGAATACCTGCCCGGAATGGAGCGGATTCAGTCTGATATCTGCGAAAAAGTGATGTCGCAGATGAGAGAATATGATTATTCCCGTTATACTGCCAAGGAAGTCATGGCGGCGTTGGAGCATGAAGTATGCACTATTGAGGATTTTAAAGCTCTCCTTTCCCCAGCAGCTGAGCCGTTTCTTGAGCAGATGGCACAGCGTGCGCGCGTGGAGACGAGAAAGCATTTCGGAAACACGGTGTACCTGTTCACGCCGCTTTACATTGCGAACTATTGTGAAAACTACTGCGTTTATTGCGGCTTCAATTGCTACAATCACATCAATCGTATGAGATTGACACCCGAGCAAATTGAGCATGAAATGAAAATTATTGCCGACTCTGGTATGGAGGAAATCCTGATTCTGACCGGAGAAAGCCGCGGAATGAGCAACGTAGAGTATATCGGCGAGGCGTGCAAGCTGGCGAGAAAGTATTTCAGAATGGTTGGACTGGAAATCTATCCGGTTAATACAGACGAATACCGCTATTTGCACGAATGCGGCGCGGACTATGTCACAGTATTCCAGGAAACTTACGATACGGAAAAATATGAGACGCTGCATCTCTTTGGACATAAACGGGTATGGCCTTACCGCTTCGACGCGCAGGAGAGAGCTTTGCGCGGCGGGATGCGCGGTGTGGCGTTTTCTGCTCTGCTCGGACTTTCGGATTTCCGCAAGGATGCGCTTGCCAGTGCACTGCATGTCTATTATCTGCAGCGGAAGTATCCGTATGCGGAAATGTCCCTGTCCTGTCCCCGTCTTCGCCCCATCATAAACAACGATAAAATCAACCCCATGGATGTTCACGAAAAGCAGCTTTGTCAAATTATTTGTGCATATCGGATTTTTCTTCCGTTTGTGGGCATTACAGTTTCTTCCCGTGAGAGCGCGGAATTCAGAAACGGGATTGTGAAAATTGCAGCCACGAAGGTGTCGGCGGGAGTTTCTACCGGAATCGGCGACCACGAGAGCAAGTATACCGGAAAGGAGAGCGACGGCAACGAGGGGGACGAGCAGTTTGAAATCAACGACGGCCGCAGCTTTGCGAAAATGTATCGTGATATTTCAGATGAGGGTCTGCAGCCCGTGCTGAACGACTATTTGTATGTCTGATATTTTGTGCGTCACAAACCGGCAGCTTTGCAAGACAGACTTTCTATCCCGTATTGCGGAAATTGCTGCATGCTCTCCCGCAGGAATCATCCTGCGCGAGAAGGATTTGCCGGAGTCGGAATATCGCGCTCTTGCTGGGCAGGTCATGGAAATTTGTCAGAAAAACAAGGTTCCGTGTATTTTGCACAGTTTTATATCTGTCACACTCTCTCTTGAGGCGAAAGCCATCCATCTGCCGTTGCCGGTTCTGCGAAGTATGTCAGACGAGCAAAAGGCGTATTTTAATGTCATCGGCGCCTCCTGCCATTCGGTTTCCGAGGCGCTCGAGGCGAAAAAACTCGGCTGTACCTATATAACAGCAGGACATGTTTTTGAAACTGACTGCAAAAAGGGCGTTCCGCCGCGCGGGATTGCTTTCCTGCGCGATGTTTGTAAAAATGTTTCGATGCCAGTCTATGCAATCGGCGGCATTGACAGTGGAAAGATGCAGTTGATCCGAGAGACCGGAGCGAAGGGAGCCTGCGTAATGAGCGGATTGATGTGCTGCGAAAATCCAAAACAGTATCTCGCAGATTTTGAAAAGGATGGTGAAACAAATGCGCTTCAGCCGTGAAAGCTTACTTTTGTATGCCGTAACCGACCGGTCCTGGATAGGGAAGCAGACCTTGTATGAGCAGATAGAATCCGCTCTTCTGGGCGGGGCGACATGCGTTCAGCTTCGTGAAAAGAATCTGGATGAAGATTCCTTTATCAAAGAGGCGATTGAGGTTCGTCTCTTATGTCACAGATACGGAGTCCCGCTCCTCATCAACGACAGGGTTGATGTTGCGCTGCAAAGCGAAGCGGACGGCGTACACGTCGGTCAGGAGGACCTTCCGGTAAGCGAAATCAGGAAAAAAACGGGGCGGGATTTTATCATCGGCGCGACCGCGAAAACGATTGCGCAGGCGCAGGAAGCGGAAGCGGATGGAGCGGATTATCTTGGCGTCGGCGCGGTTTTTCCGTCACCCACAAAGAAAAACGCCATACGCATTACAAGTGCGCAGCTCAAAGAAATATGCACTTCGGTCTCCATTCCTGCAGTTGCAATAGGGGGAATCAACCTTTCCAATATATCTGAACTTGCGGGATGCGGCATGAGCGGCGTTGCTTTAGTATCTGCCATTTTTGCAGAGAACGACATCAAAGCGGCAGCCGAAAAGTTAAAAGGCAGAATTTCCGATATTTTGATATTTTAATGTAAGTGCAAGAAATTCTCGCAGAAAATTAAAAAATTTTCTGCGTTGAATCAGCGGCAGATTGGGGGCACCACCTTTTGCCGCTATATAAAATTAATGCTGATAAAATTAAGGAGGTATGTTTCATGAGAACAGCATTAACAATCGCTGGAAGTGATTCCAGCGGAGGCGCCGGTATTCAAGCAGATATTAAAACAATGACTATGAATGGTGTCTATGCGATGAGTGCAATTACAGCCCTTACCGCACAGAACACAACCGGCGTGTCAGCAATTTCGGAGGTTACTCCGGCATTTTTGGGAGAACAAATTGATAATATCTTCCAAGATATTCGTCCCGATGCAGTGAAAATTGGCATGGTATCCTCAAGCGGCCTTATTCAGACCATCGCTGAGAAACTGAGAGCTTATCAGGCGGTCAACATTGTGGTTGACCCTGTCATGGTGGCAACAAGCGGTGCAAGGTTGATAGATGAAGATGCCGTTGCGACTCTAAAAAGCGAGTTGCTTCCGCTTGCGACCGTCATCACTCCGAATATTCCCGAAGCGGAGGTTCTGGCTGGAATGTCCATTCATAGGGAAGAAGATACGATAAGCGCTGCTAAAATTATCAGCGAAGCATATGGCTGCGCTGTTTTGTGTAAGGGCGGCCACAACTTGAACGATGCAAACGATTTGCTCTATGCCGACGGCGCGTTCCGCTGGTTCAATGGCAAACGGATTGACAATCCCAATACCCACGGGACGGGGTGCACCTTATCCAGTGCGATTGCGTCCAATCTTGCAAAGGGCTTTGACTTAAATATGTCTGTCCAAAGGGCAAAGGATTATATCTCCGGCGCTTTGGCGGCAATGCTAGACCTCGGAAAGGGAAGAGGTCCTATGAATCACGCCTTCAATCTGTGCGGCGAATTTGCAAAGGAGGCGCGATAAAATGGAAGAAAAACAAACTTCTTTATTTGAGAACGGTTTGATATGGTTTGGGGCAGGTGTGTCCATCGCCGAAATTCTGACCGGTACATATTTTGCTCCCCTCGGTTTTGCAAAGGGACTTCTCGCTATTATCATCGGCCATATTATTGGCTGTGCCATGTTTTTCTTTGCCGGACTCATAGGCGGAAAGGTGCGGAAAAGCGCTATGGAAACCGTTAAGATGAGCTTCGGACAGAAGGGCAGCCTGCTGTTCTCGATTTTGAATATCCTCCAGCTTGTCGGATGGACGGCTATCATGATTTATGACGGTGCACTGGCAGCCAATGGAATATGGGATGTCGGAAGCTGGATATGGTGCTTGGTAATCGGCGGTTTGATTGTGCTGTGGATTTTGATTGGAATCAAAAATCTCGGCAAAATCAACACCATTGCAATGGCCGCTCTGTTCGTGCTTACTATCATTCTCTGCAAAGTCATTTTTGGGGACAATCAGTCCACAGGTATCATAGATGATGGCATGACCTTTGGCGCGGCTGTGGAGCTTTCCGTGGCTATGCCGCTGTCGTGGCTTCCTCTTATCAGTGACTATACAAGAAACGCAAAGCAGCCCGCAAAAGCGACAGCGGTCAGCGCGGTGGTATATGGCGTAGTAAGCTGTTGGATGTACATCATCGGAATGGGCGCGGCGATTCTCACGGGAGAATATGATATTGCTCAAATCATGATGAAAGCAGGATTGGGAATTGCTGGACTTCTCATTATCGTTTTGTCCACCGTTACGACTACCTTCCTTGACGCATATTCTGCAGGTGTGTCCAGCGAATCTGTTTTCTCTAAAATCAACGGAAAATGGGTTGCAGTCGGCGCAGCAGTGATTGGTACAGTTGGCGCGATTGTTTTTCCAATGGACAACATCACAGATTTTCTCTACCTGATTGGTTCAGTTTTTGCGCCGATGATTGCCATCCAAATTGCGGATTTCTTTATCCTGAAGCGGGATTGCAGTAACCGTGCAGTGAGCGTTCAGAATCTGGTGATTTGGGTCATCGGATTTGTGATTTATCGCCTGCTGATGAATGTGGATATCGTTGTCGGGAATACCCTGCCGGATATGGCTGTTACCATTCTTATCTGCCTTATCGTCCACAAGATATTGCCCGTCAAAAAAGAAAAATAAGGCGCTGCCATCATTTCAAACGGGGTCGGATTCGTCCGGCCCTGTTTTTGTAAACGGATGGGGACAGATAAAATTGACATATCTTTCTTTTATCAGAATATAATGAAATAAAAATCTGATGATTCAGAAAGGAGCAATATTACCCTTGAATAGAATCGCATTCCTTCTCGGGATAATCGAACAGCTGCGGCATGACAAGCTCATCAGTGACCACCAGTGTGAAAATATGAGAAAATACATTCAGCAGAAAAAGAAAAACTGAAATATTTACAATCAATGTTGCTGCCGGGCGTAACCTATGGTATAATATTTACCATAAACTACAAATGGCAGCGCGTTTTTTAAGGAGAATGCGCATGAATGTGGCGGCATATTGCCGGGTAAGTACGGACAGAGAAGACCAAATAAATTCTCTTGAAAACCAGATGTCGTTTTTCAGAGAGTATATTCAAAGAAATCCGGACTGGAATCTGGTCGGCATATATTCGGATGAAGGCGTCACCGGAACATCGGTTGCGAAGCGAGCAGGATTTCATTCCATGATTCAGGCAGCAAAGGATGGAAAAATAGATTTCATTGTAACCAAGGAGGTTTCCAGATTTGCAAGAAATACGGTAGATACGCTGAACTACACAAGGGAATTGCGAAAAAACAATATCGGTGTTTATTTTATCAACGACAATATCAATACGCTTGATTGTGACGGGGAATTCCGCCTATCCATTATGGCAAGTGTGGCGCAGGAGGAAAGCAGAAAGACCTCCTCGCGGGTCAGATGGGGGATGAAAAGACAAATGGAAAAGGGATTTGTCTTTTCGCCGCCGCTCCTTGGCTATGATTTGCATAGCGGGTTTCTTACAGTGAATGAAGAGGAAGCCAAAATTGTCCGCAGAATTTTCGACCTTTATGTAAATCGGCAGATGGGAACGGGAACAATCGCCCGAACCTTGGCGAAGGAAAACGTTCCTCTTTGCAAGAGAATTCAATGCTGGTCTCCTACGCTGATTATGCGGATTTTGAAAAACGAAAAATATGCCGGCGATTTAATCCAGCAAAAGACGGTCGTCAAGGATTATCTGAATCACAGGTCGGTCCCAAATGAAGAGGACAAGATGGTATTCCGCAATCACCATGAGCCGATAATTGAGAGAGAAGTGTGGGAGAAGGCACAGCGGATATGTGCGGAGCGCAGAGGGGATCATGTAGAACACAATCCTCAAAGACACTGCAGCAAATACTGGTGTTCCGGTAAAATCCAGTGCGGAATCTGCGGTGGTTCCTGCATTACCAAAACTAAGAAAGCACAGTACGGGAATATCCGAGTCTATCGGTGTAAGCATACCACTTTTTACCGGAACGAAGGGGGGGCCTGTACCAACAAGACTTACATAGATGAAAGAATTCTAATTGCCTGTATGCAGTACGCTGTTCGCAAAATGTCGATTACTTCCGATGAGGTGATGGCGGATTTATCAGAGGCATTGCATCATTCAGAAGATTGCCGTGATATGGGGAAGCAAATAGAAGCTTTGGAAAAGAAACTGCTGAAATTAGAGCAAAAGAAAAAGAGGTTATTAGAGCTTCTGGTAGGCGATACAATCACAGCGGAGGATTATCAGTCTTCGTCGGGTGATATTGATGGGGATATCCTTCGTATAAAGGAAAATATTCACATGCTCAAGTGTGAACAAGGAGGGCGCGAACCTGTGGAAAAACAAATCTCTGCGGTATTGACGCAGGCTCAAAAATATCTCAGGCAGTCGGAGCCTACCATTTATCTATACGATCAGATATTGGAAAAAATGGTTGTGCATGGCGATAATCATGTGGATGTCTGCCTAATCGGAGCGGAACCGGTCTCGGTCAAGTATTCTCGTACGGGCAGAGGAGAGCAATACACGGTATACTGTGAAGACTTTGAACGCGGCAATGCTTTGGGGTATAGCAGTACCTAAGCACCTCCATTGCCGGTGTCCCCAATAAACGAGGTTCGCCGTGTTATCAATTACGCGTTGACCGAAATCCCGCGAGAGAAAATCTTTATCGGTATCCCGAACTATGGCTACGACTGGGCGCTGCCCTACGTGCGCGGTGAAAGCCGTGCGGAGTCATTGTCGAATACTGCCGCTCTTGAGCGCGCCCTTGAACGAAACGCAGCAATCGAATACGATGAAACCGCACAGGCGCCGTTCTACACCTACTATGATCGTCCACAGACTTACGCTGATGCGGTGGAACATATCGTGTGGTTCGAAAACGCGCGAAGCTCGGAGGCAATGCTGCGTTTGATTTCCGAATACGGTCTGACGGGAGCGGGCGTCTGGAATATCATGCGATATTTCCCATCGCTTTGGCTGGTTGCAAACAGTTTGTATACAATCAGAAAGTTTTTATGAGCACTTATCAGAAATTACAATAAAAAGGAGACGCAAAATGCAAATCAAACCTAAAACCGAACATGGGATAGTAAACCGTTCGGCGGACACGTTCTTCAAGTATCACGGATGGCCGAGTATTGCGATAGATACAGACGGCGTACTGTACGTGGTCAACTCGGGATTTCGCGTGTCGCATGTGTGCCCGTTTGGAAAAACCTCCATGTACAAGAGCTTTGACGGTGGAAAAACGTGGAGCATCCCGATGGTTATCAACGACACTTATCTTGACGACCGTGATGCCGGCATCCTTTTTCTTGGAGGGAAAAAACTGCTTGTGACGTGGTTTTCTCATCCGGCAAAGGCCTACATGAAGGAGTATGCCGACGGGATTCGCAAAACGTGGAGTGGAAGTGCGGGGGTGCTTGACGCTTATCCTACTATTCCAGAGGAATTTGCTGCGGGCGGTTCGTTTGTGCGGTTATCAAACGATAGCGGATATACATGGGGAGAAACGATAAAAGTACCTGTGTCGTCTCCCCACGGTCCCAACGTACTGAAAAACGGGAATATTGTCTACCTCGGTAAGGCGATGTATACCGATGCTGAGCCGCGCGGGGCAGTTGCGGCATATGGCAGCTCCGACGGCGGGCATACATGGGCAAGACTTGGCGGTGTGCCGATACCGGATGGACTATCGGTTGACAACTTCCACGAACCGCACGTGCTTGAGCTTGACGACGGCCGTCTGCTTGGGATGATTCGCGCGCAGGGAAGTGGAGTCGGCTGCGGTGGACAGGGTACATATTCCGGCTTCACCATGTACGCGACCACATCGAACGATGGTGGAAAGACGTGGAGTATGCCAAAATCTCTTGGTGTTTCCGGTTCTCCGCCGCATCTTCTGAAGCACTTGAGCGGTGCGATAATCTGCTCGTTTGCGAGACGGGAGGAGCCATACAGTGAACGCGCTCTCGTAAGTTATGACGGCGGTGAAACTTGGGCGGATGAATATATCCTTCATGAAACGGTTCCAGGGGACATCGGCTATCCTGCGTCCGCAGAACTGCCGAACGGGGAGGTGATAACCGTATACTACCAAAGAGCCTTTGAAAACGAAAGCTTCACATCAATCCTGTACACAAAGTGGAGTCTCAAGTGAATAATATCCCTCATTTTAGGGAAGCTTGCTAAGATAGAAAAATGCTTCGCAGTCGATTTGCAAATCAAGTGCGAGGCATTTTTGATTATATGATGCTGTCAGTAAGGCAAGCATAAATGAACCGGTAAATATAATAAACAAATGCGGCGGCGTGCCGTTTTTAGCATACCACCGCAAATGTTCGTTTTGAAAAATTTTCTTATGTTTCGGAGAATTTATCTCTTCTTGGATACAGCAAAGCCTGCAAGGGAAAGAGCCGATGCAATAGCTGCGATAACGCCAAGGTCGAAGGTCTGAGGAGCTGTAACAGTTTCAACTACAACAGGAGTTTCAACAACTTCTACCGGAGCTTCTTCAACAGGAACTTCTTCCTCAACAACAGGAGCTTCTTCAACAACTTCTGCGGTTTCTTCAACTACAGGAGTTTCTTCAACAGCAGCAGTTTCTTCAGCTACGTCACTCACACCCTGTTCCGGGAATGCATAGTTGTCAAGCTCGGAACGGAATGCAATAGCTTCTTCTTTGGTCGGGAAGAATGCGATATAGTCGATGAAGATGGATTCGCCGCCCTCCATGTTTCCGCCTGCGTCGCTGCCATCATCGCCCTCTCTCCACATCGGGTCGAGACGGATGGATTCAACAGTACCTTCCCAGTAAGGCTCAGTGATTGCATACTGCGGATCCTTATATGCGTTTACTGTTCTTACGTTTTCATCCGGAATGTAGATGATGTAAGTGTACCATTCTTCAGATTCGGAAACAAGGTCAATATGTGTGCACTCAGAACCGGTAAGTCCTCTGCCATTTGTAGCACCGAAGAGTTCGATAGCGGTAGCATAGGACGGGTTCTGTACTCTAGCCTTGGCCCAAACAACTTCGGATACGTCATCAGCAGAAATGTTGATAGTAACGTACGGGTCGTTGCCAGAAGCGATGAATTCGTAGTAATCATTTGTACCATCGCTGTCGCCGGCAAAGAATACTGCGTTTTCACCACTCATGTACTGACTCATTTCTTCGTCAGCACCGAAGTCCCACAGAATTGTAGGGGTTACGGCGTCGTCTGCTGCAACTGTCATTGGCACCAAAGAAACCAACATGACAGCAGCAAGAACAAATCTAAGAAGTTTTTTCATTTTTCTTACTCCCTTTGTGTAAAATTTATATTATTGAAAATGCAATAATACCATTTAAATTTATATCATAAATTTGAAGTAAAGTCAATAACTTTTGTCATATTTCAAATAATAAAAACACTTATTTTTATTTTTCCGGTTCAAAGTATTTAAAAAATTATGGTTAAATCTTAAACATTGTACTATTGTCTCTGCACCTTATTCGCGGGAATGTTGGTTATTATTAATCCATTAAGCCGCATGTAGTGTTCATTTTTTCGCCAGAGCAGGAGTTCAGCCGATACTTATCCTCAGTGCATAAGCTTCATTCCTGTCGCTTTTGCAAGTTTTTCACCGACTGTCATTTTCCCGACCGTGTGGGGCAAACAGAATGAGCAATTTCATATTTCCTTTTCTTGTTTGTCTCATTTGCCAAATACATCCCGTACGGCTTCAAGATAGCCATAGCCGTAGACATCGTCGGGCTCGAGATAGCTCATTTCGGTCCACTCGTTCCAGCTGTTTATTGTAATGAGCGGGACGTCATTATAGGTATCGCTGTATTCCTTCGCCATTTCAAGTCCTTTTTTGAAGTTTTCCGGTGTGTTGTCGGTCATAATCGGGTATACGAGATGGTTGTAGCGTGGGTTGTTGTCCCAGCCGATTGTGACATGAGGGGAGTATGGTACCTTATACTCGCTGCGGATTCTTTCCCACTCCCAGGCGACATCGGGCAGAATTTCCAGATATGATCGATTGCAGTTTACGAAATGCACGAACTGATAATGTGTGATAGAGTCAAATCCGAGAGACGGCACGATATCGCGCGTCGACCCGGTTCTGCCGGAATCCACGCCGGATACGTCAACTGCGTGTTCGCTCCAAATGGTGAGTTGCAAGTGCAGATCAGGGAAGCCTGCGCTGCGTACGAGGGAGCGGAACCATGCGAGAGCTTCGCGGGTCTTTTCTACACCTCCGAGACCGCGCAGGAGGTTCATTACATCGTAGATCATGAACACAGGGCAGCCGTTTATTTTGTAGTAGTTCGGGCGGGTGAAGTATTTTTCCACGATACGCCTGCAGATGATTTGAAATTCATTAAGGGGCTGCGAACCTTGCCAGATGATGCCGTTTTTGTTGGAGATACGCTTATCCCAAAGGAAGGATGCGTCGTGGTTGGCCCACATCAGATAGAACTGCATATCCGTGTTATTCGGAGCCGCCAGAAAGCCGTCGTTCAGGCAGCTTTCCAGAAAGGGGCGGCGGTCGTACCAGTACCAATCATAGATAAAAACATTCACGCCATGGCGCAGAGCTTCCTTTATTTGAAACTCCATAACAGCGGGGTCTGCTTCGTCGACGGTGCCCCAGAGCGGCTTTCGCGGCAGTATCTGACCTTCCACGCGTGACTCTGCGGAGAGGACGGTCTGCCATTCTCCCATTCCTTTTTCCCAGAAAGGGAGGGTACGTGTTTCGCGTCCGGTGTACGATGGCCATATATATGCCGCAACATCGTATTTTTTCATACTTTTCTCCTTGTTTTTATAGAGGAGTTCAGAGTCTCCCTCTAAACCTTTTAGAAATTTGGTAATATTATAGCATATTTGAGATACATTTGCATACTGTATTCGAGATTTTTGTGAATAAAAACTTTATATCGGTTGCGAATAAGGTTAAAACGTGGTATAATGGCAGCAAGAATCAATGGACGAGGTGAGATTGTGTTTAAAAAATATGTTTCGAACGTTGCATGCGGGACGGGTGCGAATTACATCCTCGAATTTGGCGAAAGCCGGAAATTCAGTTCCCGTATTTATTTTAAGCCTGACGTGTGTGGGGAATATAACTGGCGTTTTTTCTTTAGCAATACGGTTGACAGCACGTTTGCGGATGGTGCAGTCGCATACCTAAACAAAAGCGGCGGAAACTGGCGAATAATCTCTGCTAAAATTGCAGACGGCGGCGAGATAGACGGACTGGTGGTTGAAGCCGGCGCGCTTGAAAGTGTTGCTGCAGTTACTTTTGACGGAAAAGCTGACCGCGAGGTCACATCGAATGAGCGTTTCTGGAGTGATGAGGTACATTTTACGATTCCTGAGAATCATTATCTCGTATGGGAGTGGGAAATCGAGGGAGATGGAATCCCGTGTACGCCGGATAGCCAGGTTCCCACTTTTATGGATTATGGCGGCGGATACAAGTTTGATTTGTTTTGTCCGGCGCCAGCGCTTCTCGGCTGTGACCGTGTCGTGAAAAAGCGCGTGGCATTCATGGGGGATTCCATTACACAGGGATGCGGTACGACAAACAATGCGTATGAAATGTGGGCGGCAAGAATTTCGAAGATGCTGAACCCGGAGTATTCGGTCTGGAATCTCGGTCTGGGATGGGGCAGAGGTGCGGATGCCGTGAGCGATGGTGCATGGCTGTACAAGGGAAAGCAGGCGGATGTTGTGATAATGACGTACGGTGTGAACGACATTCTTCACGGAGCGTACAAGCAGGGACGCATTTCTACAGCCGGAGAAGTTGTCGCGGCGATAGAAAGTCTTCTGGAAAAATTGCATTCTGCCGGAGTGGAGGTCATTCTTTCAACGGTGCCGCCGTTTGATTTTACACCGGAGCAATACCGTGAGTGGCGTGCGGTCAACATGGCAATTTCCTATATTGCCAAGCTGCATGGCTGTCGTGTGTTTGATATTGAATCCTCGCTTGACTCCAGTTTTAGGCTGGAGAACAAATGGATATACGGAGCTCATCCGGATGGAAACGGCGGGCGCGTTGCCGCGGACCGTTTTTATGCCACCTTCCATACTGACCGTGGATGGACGATTTAATACTAAGATAGGAGAGATATCACATGACAAACGAAAATCTGACTGCTACACGTGAACTGCTTACGTTTATCGAGCATAGTCCTACAGCGTTTCACGCAGTAGCATTTCTTTCAGAAAAACTCGACAATGCCGGATTTACACATTTGAATGAATCTGATTTATGGAATCTTACACGCGGCGGAAAATACTACGTTACGCGCAATTTGTCGTCTATTATTGCCTTTGCGGTTCCCGTACGTTTCAGCGACTCTTTCATGATAACCGCAAGTCATACTGACAGTCCGACCTTCAAGCTCAAGACCGAATCCGAAACGGAAGCATTCGGAAAATATATCAAGCTGAATGTGGAAGGATATGGAGGCATGATAAATTCCTCATGGCTCGACCGTCCGTTATCCATTGCCGGACGTGTTATCGTTCGTGAGAATGGCAAGTTCACTGCGAAGCTTGTAAAGATTGACCGCGATCTTGTCCTGATTCCGAATGTTGCGGTTCACCAGAACCGTACGATAAACAGTGGATTTACATATAATCCCGCGACCGATTTGATGCCGCTGTATTCCTCCAAGGAGGAGAAAGTGGGATTGAAGGAGCTTATCGCAGGGGAAGTCGGATGTGAGGCGGACAATATTGCAGTATCTGACCTCTATCTTTACAATCGTACGCCGGCGGCAATCTGGGGAGCGAACAGCGAATTTTACTCCTCTCCGCGAATAGACAATCTCCAGTGTGCTTATTCCACACTTGCAGGTTTTATAGAGGCAGGCGATGCGTGCAAGTCCATTGCTGTGTACGCAGCATTTGACAATGAAGAAGTTGGAAGTTCGACGAAACAGGGCGCCAATTCGCAGTTTATGTTTGACACACTGAGCCGTATCTGCGAATCGTTCGGTCTTGACCTGCGCCGCGCGCTTGCGGCGTCGTTTATGGTATCCGCCGACAACGGCCACGCGAAGCATCCGAATCATCCGGAATTATCGGATGGCCAGAATGCGCCCCACATGAACGGGGGTGTAGTGATCAAATCAAACGCTGCACAAAAGTACGCTACAGACGCACTGTCCGCTGCGATTTTCGGAGATATATGCAAAAAAGCGGGCGTTCCGACGCAGCTTTTTGCCAACCGCAGCGATATGGGCGGCGGCTCGACACTTGGTTCGATTTCCAACACAAACGTCCCGCTGAACACGGTTGACATTGGTCTGGCTCAGCTTGCAATGCATTCGTCCTACGAAACTGGCGGATGTGCGGACACGCTTTATATGATAAAGGCAATCACAGAATTTTATAAGACTTCCATTCGTACTGAAGCGGATGGTGTATATGTTATAGAATAAAAAAATTAGGGGTACCTTCCCTCAAAAGGTACCCCTAAGAACCCTGCCAAAGCTTTTAATAAAGTTTTTTGAAAGGGGCGGGGGAAACTTTTTCTCGAAAAAGTTTCCCCCGCATTATTTTATTTTTCCCATCTTACAGTAAATCCGAGACTTTCTGGTCGCCATATACGGATTCCCAGTCTTTTGTAAAGTCGTCGATTGCGTAATAGGTAAGCGGATGATAGATGAGCATATCGAACAGGTCAGGATTGATGGTGACAGCATCTGCCCCTGTCATAGAGACTTTATGTACCTGTTCAACGGTCTTGAAACTTGCCGCAAGAATCTTTGTTTTGACATTGTAGGATTTGAAAATATCGACTGTTTCTTCGACTACGCGGACACCGTCCGATACGATGTTGTCAAGACGGTTGATATACGGAGCGACGAAATCCGCGCCGGCGGATGCTGCGATGAGTGCCTGCTGCTGGGTAAAAATTGCAGTCATCGTGACGCCAATGTCCTTGTCCTTGCATATTGCAGTTGCGCGAATTCCTTCTCTTGTTATCGGAATTTTTAAGTAGAAGTTGCCGCGCACGATATTTTTTACCAGTTCAGCTTCTTTTACAATATCGTCGGCTTCGGTTGCGGTGGTCTGGACATGAAGCATTTTGTCATCGCCGATTGCCTCGCGGATAGAGTAGAGCAGATTTCTAAAATCGGTCTTTTCACGGGAAATGATGGTCGGATTGGTGGTTACACCAGATATCGGAAAGTATTTGTTGCATTTTTTAATAGAGTCAAGGTCTGCGGAATCAATGAGGTAGAGCATATCTATAACACTCCCTTATGTTATTTATGTTTATCTTTTACATGTTTATTATAACACTCTTTACATTTTTCGTCAATCATCCGACTTGCCGTATTTTTTCAAAAAAACACAGTTTTATTGGTGCAATGTGACAATCGAAATGGGGAAGGTTTGTGAAATAACACAATATTATTTGCTCAAACTCCAATTTGTTAAGCATGACATTAAAATGTGAAAAATGTGAATCACCTTGTTGTATTCACATTTTTGTGTACGTATTCACGGAGCTTTTTGAGAAGTGTAACGGTTTTCTCATCGGCGTCCTCTGGTACGTAGAGCGCTTTTCTCGCGTCAACGCCGCACAGAACTTCAAGCCACACATACCCTGCAAGGCACCGGCCAACCGGAAGGGAGAGATGGAAACCGTCGCGGTTCAGGGATTCTCCGCCGTTTGCGTAGTCAAATTCGGGGATGTTTTCGCGAACGAGCTGGATGATATCGCCTACCGGAAGGAAGCCTGCACCGATTTTTTCAGCAGCTTCTGTGTATGCCGCCCGCAGACGCGTGTACATTTCATGCTGGTCGTGACTATAATTTACAAATGCACTGTGCGTACTGTCGATTTCATAAGCCCATGTTTCATGAATCATCAGTTTGGCGTTGGGCTGCGTCCGGCGTATTTCTTTTGCCAATATCTCAATGTATGGATAATAAGTTTCGGGCGTCCCACTGAAGTGACTGGCCTGTTGAAGGGTTACAACTTCAAACGTCCCATCGCCAAGCGCATCGTCTATTGAGACCATCTTGCCAGTTGCGGCGCCGTTTACTTCAAGAGAGTAGTTTTTGGCCTTCGAAGCGAGGTTCGCTGCGTGTGTCTCGAGAGAACAGCCGCCGATATACAGGTTGACGCATGTAAGATTAACGCCCGCAGATGCCGCTATCTGGTGAAGATAGCCACAGGCATCCTGTGAAAAGCTGTTGCCGATAGATAAAGTTCTGTATTCCATGAGAAACTCCATTTATTCTAAAATTTTTTCACCATTTTCGATAGCTGAAAGAAGCCTGCCGTCTTTATCATATACCATTTTGAGGGTGAAAAAGCTGCTCCCATTTTCGATTTTGCGCAGGAAGATGCAATCCCCTTCCCACAAATCAAGGTCGTAGATATCTTGTTTCGGAATCCATGCCAGTTCACCCTCGTCACAGTCCGCAAGCTCCCCTGTGAAGTCGGCGCATTTGAATAAAAAAACATGCTCGCACACGCTTCCCTCAATCACGAACGTGATAACGGAGCAAAAATCAAGATGTCCGAGCGTGAGTCCGGTCTCTTCAAGAGCCTCGCGCCGGATGCAGTCTTCTGGGGACTCATCTTCCCAAAAACCGCCGCCAATACCAATCCACTTGTCATGATTCACATCGTTTTTTTTCTTGACGCGATGCAGCATGAGGTAGCATCCATTTTGTTCTATGTAGCATAATGTAGAGTTTCGCATATGTCCTCCTCTTTTGTCAAAATCGCCCCGAGTTCGACAATATTTTGCCCTTGCATTCTATTCGTTCAGGCGAGGGATTGTCGAATGCTGGTATATTTTCATCTTATTCCCAAGCAAAAATAACGGGCAAAAACGGATTATTCTGCCTGTTTTATGCTTTTCATCATAGTATACTTGAAAAAATTATAGCATCAAATATCGTATGTGTCAATACGGGGTCAGGAAAAGTTTTTTGAAATTGACAGAGAGGGCACACGGTGATATAATATGCACAGAAAAATCAAAATGAATCAAGGGGTGACACCATGTATACAATAACTGAAATTTGTGGGGAGACCTATCGTTCCGCGTATCCCGAATGCAAAATTGACTTCTATCTTCCCGATACGGAGGCGGAGGTACCGATGTACATCTACTTCCACGGCGGCGGACTGGAAGGCGGGGAACGGCGCGAACCGTATATGATAGAGATCGCCCAAAAATACGGTATTGCGATAGCCACCGCTGACTACCGGATGTATCCCTCCGCGCATTTCCCAGAGTTCATCACGGATGCTGCGGCCGCGTGTGCATATGTCAAAAATAAAGTTGGAGACAAATATAAAAAGCTCATCGTGGGAGGCTCGTCGGCGGGGGCATATTTGGCTATGATGCTGTATTTTGTTCCGGAATACCTTGACGAGGTCGGGCTTCGCGCGGAGGATTTTGACGGCTTTATTTTCGATGCCGGACAGCCCACCACACATTTCAACGTGCTTCGTGAACGTGGTCTTGACACACGTGCAATTCGTGTTGATGAAGCTGCTGCGATGTATTTTGTCGACAAAAATGTGCAGAATCCCGCAGAAAAGCCGCCGATGCTGATAATCAACGCGGAGAATGATATGGAAAACCGTCGTGAACAGACCATGCTTTTTATGGGTATCATGAGAAGTTTCGGATATGACATGAGTAAGGTAAAGTATGTTCTCATGAACGGCTTTGGACACTGTGGATACTGCAGTACGCGAAATGAGCAAGGCGAATTCTTCATCAATCCGGTTATTGCGGAATTTATTGGCGCACTAAGCCTGTAAACAAAAAGTAAATATTAAATTTTGACCTCCACAAAAGCTTGCGAATATGTTATAATACTTTGGTATGTAATTAATAAACGAAAAGGATAAACAAAAGTGAAAACAGTAAAAACAACCGCATGGATACTGGCAATTATACTAGCCTTGTCCGCATGTGGAGTGAAGGAACCGGGCTTTGACGTGGCGACGAGTGAAGACACGGTAATGCAGTACAATTTAGATGGGACCACAAGTAGTGACTTTACCCCGGTAGACGTCGAGCCATATGACTATATGTCAAACGACCTGTCTGGCTTTATCAAAGTTGGTGAATACAAAAACCTTTCCGTAACCAAAGAGTCGAGTGTTCTTACAGATGAGGAATTTGAGGATGAAATCGACTACATGCTCGAGGGATACTCATACTACACGGAAGAAACTGACCGTCAGGTCGAAGAAGGAGATATCGTTATTGCAGACTATTCCGGATATCTTGATGGCGTACAGTTTGACGGCGGCACGGCAACCAATCAGACCATCACTGCGGCAGCAGATACCGGCTATATAGAGGGATTTGCGGAGGCGTTTATCGGTCAGATGCCGGGAGTTGAGTTTGATTTTGATGTGACTTTCCCAACAAACTACGGAAACGCCGACCTTGCCGGGAAAGAGGTAACGTTCGTATGTACGGTTCATTCAATTCAAGGCAGCGAGCTAATTGTTCCCGAGCTTACAGATGAATTTGTATCCTCCACTTTTGGCTACAGCAACGTAGAAGAATTCAAAATCGCATACCGCGACATGGTGGAAGAACAGAAAGCTTACTATGTTGAAAGTAATATGTATTCACAGCTCTGGACCTTGGTTGTAGATGCGTCTGAAGTAATAGCATATCCGGGACAGGAAGTAGAGCGTGTTTACGGAGAGGAACGCCAAATGTATGAAAATTATGCAAGCTACTATGGCGTTGACTACGACACATTCCTTTCAAGCTATTTGAATCTCACTGACGAAGAACTGTACGAAGAGAGCGAAAACTATGTAAAAGAAGACCTTGTCATGTACCAGCTCGTCAAGGAACTCGAAATCAGCTTAACAGATGAAGAATACGAGGAAGGACTGCAGTTCTTTGCAGACTATTACGGCACAACATCGGATGACTTGATTTCATACTACGGCGAAGATACAATACGCACTACCATTCTTTGGCAATCCCTAATGGAAAAAATCGCGGAATTTGCCGTGATTACAGAAGAATAAAAGAGTATCGTTAGACGTACTTTGAAAAATATCCCCTCAGATTAAAAAGTTTTGAGGGGGTATGTGGGGAACTTACTCAAAAGTTCCCCCATTTATTTTTTAGTCAGCTTATACCGCCATGTGCCAAAGTAGAATTTTGGGAGCTTCAACATTCGTTTGAAGCGCCATGGCTCACGCAGAAGCCTGTAGAACCATTCAAGTCCCAGCTTGATAAAGATTTTTGGTGCGCGTTTTACGACGCCTGCGTAACCGTCAAGCGACCCGCCGAGGCCGAGTATGGCATAAACGTTTGGCAGGCGTTCGCGGTTTTGGTATATCCATTTTTCCTGAGTCGGTGCGCCGAGACATACGAACAGGATTTGCGCGCCGGATTGGCATATCTTTTCTATGACTGCGTCGTTTTCTTGGCCTTCCTTTTGAAAGTAGCCGTCGTGGAATCCGGCAAACTGGATTCCGGGATATTTTTCGGACAGCTTTTCAGCGGCAGCTTCGGCAACGCCTGGCTTACCACCCAGTAAAAATATGGAATGATTTGTTCCAGCGAGGCGCTTTAGAAATTCTTCGCCGACCTCAATTCCGGCGATTTTTCCGGCACAAAATGGCGTACCCAAAATCCGGGCCGCCTTGACGACGCCGATTCCGTCCGGTATGACCAACTCCGCGGAGTTTATGACCTCGTATAGCGCGGGATTTTCAACGCATGCCTGCACGATTTCGGAGTTCGGGGTGAAGAGTGCGGTCTGATGCCGATTCTCAACCGCCGATACGAGAGATGCAACCGTATCGTCAAACGTAATATTGTTGAAATTCACACCGCGTACGTCGATGTGAGGAGTCTTATCAGACATAATAGTCTCCTTATGATTAAAAAAACGTGCAGGGAGTCTGACACGTTTTTATTGGATGATTCAGCGTTTTTTATTTTTCTGTAACTTCGTTGAGATAATCTGCAACGTCGCCTACAGTGATGAACTTATGTATGACATCATCACCAATTTCAATATCAAATTTTTCTTCGCAGAGAAGAATAAGGTCGGCGAGCTCAAGCGAGTTGATGCCAAGGTCGTTTACAAGCTCAGCCTGCGGGGCGATGTCCTCTTCCTTGATGGATAATTCTTCTACGAGCAGTTCTTTAATCTTTTCGTACATTTCTGTTACTCCTTGCTTCCTTGATATATTAAGTCAGGTTGATTACATGCGTATACATTATTATATTATAAATATATTATACCCTTATGTCAAGCGTTTTTGCGCACAAAATTTAAATTCTTGCGCGAACATCTTGAAATACGCGCCAATATCCGTTATAATATGAATAATAACAGCTGCGGCTGATTTATACTATCTTAAGGAGAAATTATCATGAAAACAAGCGTAACATCTTATAGCTTTGGAAGCTATATGTCCGAAGAAAAACTTGGTTACCTCGGAATTATCGATAAGGCGAAGGAAATCGGGTTCGACGGCATCGAATACACAGATGGCGGATATATGAATGAAGCTGACTCCGCAAAGAAAATCAAGGAACGCTGCGCAGAGCAGGGGATTGAGCTGGTTACCCTCGCAGTTGGCGCTAACTTCCTGACAGCTAACTTGAAGGATGAAATCGCAAGAGTCTGCAAAATGGTCGACTACGCAGCAGAAGCAGGTTTTAAGACGATGAGACACGATGTTGCATACGGTTATAGTGACGGAAGAAAGCATTCCCGCGGCTATGACAATGCGCTTCCGACCATCGCGGAAGGCTGCCGTGAGGTTACAAAGTATGCTGAGCAGAAGGGCGTTCGCACCATGACCGAAAACCATGGCTACTTCTCACAGGATGCGCAGAGAGTGGAGAAGCTCATCAATACAGTAGCACACGACAACTTCGGCGCCCTTGTGGACGTTGGTAACTTCATGTGCGCAGACGAAGACCCGACTCTTTCTGTGGCAATCATGGCTCCGTACGCTTTCCATGTACACGCAAAGGACTTCCACTTCAAATCCGGGATGGACGTAAATCCGGGTGCAGGTTGGTTCCAGTCCAGAGGCGGCAATTACCTCCGCGGCGCTATCATCGGACATGGTGACGCAAAGGTATATCAGAGCATTCAGACGCTCAAGCGCAGCGGCTACAATGGATTTGTAACGGTAGAATTCGAGGGCATGGAAGACAACCTCGTCGGCATTGCAAACGGTCTTGCTAATTTGAAGAGATTTATTGGCTGATTGGCGGGGATTTTGTAAACCATATTCGGCGTGATGCCGATTTTCCGGATATTTTATAGGGGAATAACATGGATGATGTAAAAAAGAAAAAAAAGCGGAGAATGCTGATTGGTATTATCGTAGTGGCACTGCTTGGGGTGGTAAGCTACATTTTACTCGAAAATCCGCAGATATTTGAAATTAAAAGCAGTACCAATAAAGTGACTTCTATGTATTCCGACAAGCTGTACAGTTATAATTTTTATCCGACTGATTATGACTTGAATCCTGAGGAAGACGAGCTGTATATGCAGTATGACAGATATGTGTACTACAAAAACGGCAACGTGTCTCAAGCTGTTTTGGAGGGGGAAGAATCGAATTACGGACCCGCTGTGGAGTTTTTTACGGAGTACTTTAAAACCGTCATAGCTGGGGACGCGGAGACGTATAATACGTATTTCACCGACCATTATTACGAAACAAACAGCCCGTATGACCGGTTTGCACCGCAGATGCTGTACAACATTGAGGTAGAACAGCTCAGCGAGACGATGAACGAGGACGGGACTACCGTATGGACGTTCAACGTGACGTACATGATTCACCGCAACGATGGTACGTTCCGCAATGACCTTGACAGCGACTCCTCCAAAAAGCTCTACTTTGAGCTCATAGGATACCCCGATGGCACAGTAAAAATCGACCGCATCACGTATTATGTAAGATAAAAGAACAGCAGTTCAGCATAAAGTTTATTGAAAAGGTTTGGGGGAAACTTTTGATAAAAGTTTCCCCCCGAAAATTGCTATGACAAATAGGAGAAACATATGCCGCCGATTTCTGTTTTGATTAAGCCTGCTTCTGGGCTCTGTAACATGCGCTGCCGCTACTGCTTCTATACCGACGAAATTAACCGACGTGAGGTCGGGTCTTACGGTATTATGTCGCTGTCAACCGCGGAAGCTTTGGTGCGGCGTGTGTTTGCGTATGCTGCGGGGCAGGTCGCATTTGCATTTCAAGGAGGTGAACCGACCCTCGCGGGTGAGGCATATTATCGTGCATTTACGGAGTTTGTGGAGAAGTATAACATCCAAAAATTTCCGGTTTCATACGCCATGCAGACCAATGGTTACGACCTGTCGGCTGAAATGTGCGAAATCTTGCGCGACCATCGTTTTCTCGTCGGCGTTTCCCTTGATGGAAACAGCGCGGTGCATGACGAATCGCGTAAGGATGCGGCTGGAGAGGGGACCTTCCGGCGGGTGAATGAATCGATAAAAAAATTCCGCGAGTATGGAATTGACTATAACATTCTTACCGTAGTGACCGATTCTGTGGCAAAGAATATTTCACAGATTTATAACTATTTCAGAAGCAAAAATTATAGATATCTGCAATTTATCAAATATATCGACGGTCTGGACTGCGGCGGCGCGTCGTTCGCTCCATCCGCAAAACGGTATACGTCCTTCTTAAAAACTGCATTCGGTTACTACTATGACGACTTTCTCTCCGGTAAATACATCAGCGTGCGCGAGTTTGACAATTTTGTCATGCTTGCATCTGGAAGACCCGCCGAGTGCTGCGGTATGAATGGCGCTTGTCCTCAAAATCTCGTCATCGAAGCGGACGGCGGTGCGTATCCGTGTGATTTTTACGTTCTCGACGAATGGCGTATGGGAAACATTCTCGATTCCTCCATTGCAGAATTATACAGTACGGAAGTGTCCCGCGCATTTGTATCGAGGTCTCATAAAGTCAATGACAAATGCCGCAGATGCCGCTATTTCCGGCTGTGTTATGGCGGATGCGCCAGATACCGCGAACCGTGCGGCAACGATGGGTTGGGACATTTTTCCTACTGCGACAGCTATCTGGAATTTTTCGAAATCGCCGCTCCCAAAATCTTACAGCTCGCAAGATACGCCGCTACACATACAGGGCAATGATTCACACAGACATGTCAAGCATAAAACAAAGGAGTATAATAAATGGTTGAAAAGACGATTTATACCTCTGGGGCTGATGAGACAACGCCGTCACATCCCCAATATTTTTCGTGGATAAACAATACCAACGAGGGTGCAACTGAAAAACAGACCCTCATCAACATCGATTTTTTCAAATACCTGCGCGATACATACGATATGCATCTCGAAATTTACGCGTGGGATGCCGGTAACCTCGACGGCGCGCGCGGTACCTATGCCGATTTTTCGACCGGAAAGCTGCAAAAACAATATCCAAACGGCTATAAACCCTGCGCCGACGCTGCGCGTGAAGCCGGTTTCCGCCTCGGAGTGTGGGGCGGTGCCGATGGATACGGCAATACACCTGAAGAAGAGGCTGCGCGCCGCGAGCTTATCGTGTCTCTCTGCCGCGATTATCATTTTGCTTTGTTCAAATTTGATACTGTATGCGGAAGTCTCAGACCGGAAAAGCGCCCTGCTTTTGCAAAAACCATGCAGGAATGCCGTAAGTATGCGCCTGACCTTGTCCTACTGAATCACCGAAATGACCTTGGCGAAGCGGAAATCTACGCTACCACTTTTCTTTGGGGCGGTCAAGAAACCTATGTCGACGTACATATCGCCAATCCTATTACCGCTATGCACAACCGCGCGTTTCTGTTCAGCCGCGGACATGTTCCCGGCCTCCGACGGCTCACCGAAGACCACGGTATCTGCATATCCTCGTGCATCGACTATTTTGAGGACGACTTAATCTATCAGGCATTCGGACGTTCCTTGATTCTCGCACCTGAAATCTACGGCAATCCGTGGCTGATGCGCGATGACGAGCTGCCGGTGCTTGCCAGTATCTACAACCTTCACCGCCGATATCGCGATATCCTTGTCAACGGCATGATTTTGCCTGACTTCATGGGTGCGTCCAGTGTATCGCGTGGGAACGGACAGCGTCGATTCATCACCACGGGAAATCCGACGTGGGAAAAGAAAGCCTACAGCCTTAAGCTCGACACTTCCGTTGGGCTCGAACCGTGCGGTCAAGCGTCGGTTATCGTGCGCCATCCGTCCGTGAAGAATGTCGGGACGTTTGCGTATGGCGATACAATCAAAATTGAGATGAATCCGTTCCGTGCATATCTTATTGAGGTATGCGACTCCGCGGTCTGTGATACCGAGCCTATGAACTGCGAATATGAAGTGCTTCATTCTACAAACGGTGTGACCGACAAAATCAAGCTGATTCAAGCTGATGGTGAAGTAAAGCTGACCGATGGCAGAGTCATCTACTCCGGCGAAGCTTTCGACCATACCGAAAAGACTCCTGTATATCTCGGCAAAGCGGTGCCGTGTAGTATCCCCGACGAAGCGGAAGCTCTCTATGAAGCAACCTGTTTTGCTCTGGACAACGATTCATTGGAAAGACGTTCCCTAAAACGCTCCGGTGAGACCGCGATACCCGAAGTAAAAGCCGCGCGTGATGCGTTCTTTAATCAAAAAACGTACATCCTTCGGGGATGTGACGGCGCCTATTTATTTGACGGAAATCCTGCTACTTTCTTTGATGGAAGCTCAAAATACTATGCAGGCGGGCTTCGCATAAATGGCGGCTGCCTGCGCGTAGACCTCGGCCAAATCGTAGATTGTGATACGGTAGAAGTCGAGTACTACAGCACGACGGAAGCATCTACCAATCAGATACCAACGCAGGAAGCAGGGGACGATGCCGAAATTTCACCTGACCTTATCGTATGGACAAAATCCCCCCTTACGAAAATCCGCGACGGCGGAGACTATACGATGGAGTATGTCCGCGATAGCATTCACGATATCCTCACAGACCATGGCAAGCGCAAAACCGCGGTATATAGAGCGGGGAAAATGCGCTATTTCCGTCTTCCCGAGCCCGTTGACCGGATTTTCTCCTTCCGTGTCTCCAAAAATGGTACGGACGTCACTCCGCATACTGCAAGGGCAAACAACCTTATGTCAGCATATCAAGCGAAAGTTACCGTATACGCTGAACGGATCACCGTAACGCCAGCTCACACCGGACGTTTTGCTGTAGCCATCAACGGCAAACACGGCAGTGAAGGTGTGTATTGCGCTGCAAAGATTGACGGACGTTTTGAGGGCTTCCAGGACCGTGCGCCTTCCTATCCCTCCAATGCATGGGAGCATCTGGTGCGCAAAAACGATCATGACAACACCTATTTTATGCGTGTCACGCCGGAAATGGTAGGACGCGAAATCGAAATCTATGCATTGTTCAGTACAGCCGAACATGATTGCGATGTCAAAGTATACCTTTGCCCTGAACACCTTGAGCGGCAGGGAGTCGAGATAGCGTTGAAAAAAGCAAAGGGGCAGATGCCCCTTTGTTTTTTCAAGAAATAATGACTTTTTTTGATGTACGTGCAGCGATAAAGGCGCGAATCTCTTCCATGCGTTCTTGGGAAGGAGCAATCGTCACAAATTCCTGTATCTTTCCGATTTTTGGCGTCTTTCCGGTTCCCAGCGGATGATACAGCTCAAGTTCAATCTGCTTGATTCCCGCAGTTTTTTCTGCGAGATTCGCAATTGCGGAAAAGTGCTCGTCGCTGTCGTTTGCCTGGGGAATGATGGGACAGCGCAGCATGATTTTTGCACCCGCGTCCGAAATTGCCACAAGGTTATGTAAAATCAACTCCTGTGAGACTCCAATCAGCTCACGGTGCAGCTCGTTTCCGGTCACCTTGTAGTCAAACAGAAACAGATCGATATCCGGCAGCGCGGACAGAATGATGTCTGTTTTATAAAATCCGCATGTTTCAACCGCCGTATGAAGTCCCGCCTCCTTCGCGGCACGCAGGAGGGCAGAGGCAAATTCCGGTTGATAAAACGGTTCCCCGCCGGAAAGCGTCATGCCGCCGCCACTCGTATCATAGAAAATCTTGTCGGCCATGACCTTTTTTATGACTTCCTCGACTGTATATTCTGTGCCGACATATTTCAGCGCCCCAGCAACACAGTGACGCAGGCAGTTGCCGCACCGCTCACAGTCGGCGCGATGGTAGATGTGTCCTTCGGTTTCCGAAAACGCGTGGCATCCCCTCGGACACACCGCCGCGCATGCACCGCATAAAATACACTTGCTGGGCTCATACTCAATTTCCGACTGACGTGATAACCCCTCAGGATTGTGGCACCATTTGCACCTCAGGGGACAACCTTTTAGGAAAACAGTGGTACGAATCCCGGGACCATCGTGAATTGAAAACTTTTGTATGTTAAAAACACATCCGGTCAGCATAAATCAACCTCGCAGTTTTGTTTGATAAGCATATTATACCGATATATCATAGCAATTTCAAGCCGTAAACTGAAATTCGCGACGAAAGCTGTCCCTATTTACCGCGTTTATCTGGTATGGCATTTGTTAAAGTTTTTTCATCGTTCCCCATATTCCTTTTAAAAAGTAAATATTGCTGCCACGGTTTATCCGGGAATTCATATTGACTGCCCCGATTTTATGTGATAAAATGTAAAAAACGAAAAAACGAGGTCTATCTATGACAATTCGAAAAGCAACCGACAATGATATCGAGGAAATTATGCCGATTTTCGAGGAAGCCAGACGTACTATCGCCGCGCTCGGGATTGACCAGTGGTAGGATGGCTATCCGTCTCGCGAAATTGTTGAAGAGGATGTGCGTCTCTCACGCTCATATTATGAACTGATTTTATAATTTTAAAGGAGCAATATTTATGAAAAGCGAAAAACTCACACGAGGGTGGAGCTTTACGGAAAACGGTGTGACGCGCGAAATCACAATCCCCCACGACTATATGATAGGCGCGGACCGCTGTCCCGATAGTCCAACCGCAGCTGACGGCGGATTTTTCACTCCGGGCCGCGCATCGTATGAATACAAATTTACCGCGTCGGAATGTACGCATCACTTTATTCGTTTTGACGGCGTGATGGGACTGTGCGAAGTGTTCGTCAACGGAAATCTTGTAAAACGTCACAGCTACGGATATACCGCATTTCTTTGTGATGCCGATGATTTTATCTTACCCGGCGAAAATACACTCCGTGTGAACGTCGACAATACTGCCCAGCCGTCTTCAAGATGGTACAGCGGTTCGGGTATCTATCGTGAGGTCGACCTGCTCACCGCTAATCAGGATTATATCGCACCATATGGTATATATGCCAAAACGCTCAGCCTTCACGGAGACAGCGCGTACCTCTCGGTTGAAACAACCGTATGCGCAGATCGCCCGAAGACTGCTGCGCTTTGCCTGAAATTCGAATACCAGGGCGCGTGCATCTTCGAACTTATCCGTCACGTATGGCTTGAAAGAGGGGAAAACAAAATTCCGATAAAAACCACCCTCCACGGCATTAAAACATGGGCACCTGATGCTCCCGAGCTCTACACCGTTACCGCATCTATCACGACCGCACAGTCCACGGATTCAGATAGCGCTACTTTTGGTATCCGTACCATCACATGTGACCCCGTACGCGGATTTATTTTAAACGGAGAACCTATCAAGCTGTACGGCGCATGTGTTCATCACGATAACGGAATCGTCGGTGCGGCATCGTTCCGCTCCTCTGAGGAGCGCCGTGTGCGCATCCTTCGTGAAAACGGCTTCAATGCGATTCGCACCTCCCATAACCCTCCGTCAACCGTTCTTCTCGACGTGTGCGACCGTCTTGGGATGCTCGTGATTGATGAAATGTTTGACGCATGGAGAATCGGAAAAAAGGATTTTGATTACCATATTTGGTTTGAGACCTACTTCAGTGAGGACACCACTGTTACCGTTCTCCGCGACAGAAATCATCCATCGGTTGTGATGTGGTCGACCGGAAACGAAATTCCAGAGAAGAATGGCGTGTCGCACGGGTACCGAACGGGAAACGCGATAGCGGAAACTATTCGTTCGCTCGACGATACCAGACCGCTTACGCATGCACTCTGCACCTTCTGGGATAATTCCGATTACGACAAAAAGGATAACGAAACGCACGACTATCCAGCGGACAAGCTGGATTTCTTCTCTGAAAAGACAATGTATATCGCCGATATTCTTGATGTTGTCGGTTACAATTATCTCCTGTTCCGCCTTGACAAGGACTTTATACGTTTTCCGGACAGACTGGTTGCCATGACTGAGTCGTTCCCCATGGATGCCGTAGCTGCCAAAAAGGCAATGGACGAGCATATACGCTTTGTCGGCGAATTCGTGTGGACGGGCTGGGATTATTTCGGCGAAACCGGAATCGGCCATACGAAACCCGGAGAGGGTAGTACATGGGGTCTGACCAGCTATCCTGAACACACGGCCAACTGCGGTGACCTCGATATCTGCGGTTTCAAAACGCCTCAGTCGTATTATAGAGACGCTGCATGGTTCCCGGGCAGCGTGCGGATTATGACTGGCGACCCAGCAGAGTATGGTGCAAAATACAAAATATCCGCATGGGGCTTCTACCGTGTAAATCGCACGTGGAACTATGACTGTGCGGAAGGAGCGCCGACAACAGTTCATCTCTATACTACAGCTGAAGAATGTGAGCTGTGGCAGGACGGGGTATCTCTCGGCAGAAAGTCCCCGAATGAGAAGGGAATTGCTGAATTTAACGTCGGATACAAGCCAGGCAAACTGGAAGCCGCCGCTTATCATGATGGAAAACTCACCGGACGGGATGTACTTGAAACCGCGGGAGAGCCGGTTGGCGTGAAAATTATTCCTGATGCAGCTCAGCAGGATGTAATCTATGCAGAAATCGCACTTGTGGACGAATCCAACAGACAGGCGGTCGGCTCGAGCGCAGTCATCACGGTTACTGCAGAGGGAGCTTCTGTCCTCGGAACGGGAAATGGAGACAAGAGCACGGTTCACAAATATCCCTCCAACGAGTGTGAAACATATCGTGGGCATATTCTGGCTGCACTGCTTCCGGATGAAGGAACCACTGAAGTGAAAATCCACGTGACAAGCGACCTTGGATATTGCGACGAATGTGTAATAAAACTCTGAACTGGAGATTTTAAAATGCTTGAAGTAAAATCCAATCTGATGGACGAGTCGGCTGTATCGCGTTCTCTTGCGAGAATGACGCACGAAATCATCGAACGGAATAAGGGAATTGAAAATATTGTGCTGGTCGGCATCCGCAGAAGGGGCGTTTCCTTGTCGCATGTACTCGCGGAGAACATCAAAAAATTCGAAGACGCGGACGTTCCGGTGGGATATATTGACATTACGCTTTACCGTGATGACCTTTCTAAAGAGTCTGAGGTTCCGACCACATCTGACAGCTTTCTTCCAGTCGATATTACGGGAAAGGTTGTCGTGCTTGTGGATGACGTCATTTACACTGGACGAACAGTGCGGGCGGCGATTGAAGCGGTATTCTCTCATGGCAGACCTGCTGCAATTCAACTTGCGGTGTTGATTGACCGCGGACATCGTGAGCTGCCGATTCGTCCCGACTTTGTAGGACGAAATATTCCCACATCAAAGGATGAGGTTGTGTCGGTTATGGTAGAGGAGTACGACGGGTGCAGCGCGGTTCGGATTATGAAAAAGTAAAGAAAAATAGGGAGTGACTTTTGAAAAAATCACTCCCAAACTTTTTATATGAGGATTCATGCTTTCGTCAGGTCCTTGAAGGCAGCGTCAAGATATGCGGCGAGTTTTTCAGGGTTAACCTGCATTTGCAAGCCGCGCATTCCCGCGCTGACATAGATTTTGTCAAACACAATCGCGGTTTCGTGGATGTACGTCGGGAACTTTTTCTGCATTCCAACAGGCGAGCATCCGCCGCGTACATATCCGGTGAGCGGCAGCAGCTCCTTCACGTGAATCATCTCAACTCGCTTGACGCCGGCCGCCACCGCGCATTTCTTTAAATCAAGCTCCTCAGCAACCGGAATACAGAACACCTCGTGTCCGCCATGGTCATCGCGGCAGACGAGAGTTTTGAACATGCAGTCGGGGTCGATCCCAAGGATTTCTGCAGCGTGTGTACCGGAAAGATCGTCTTCATCTACCTCATATGTCGAGCACTCGAACTCAATTCCGGCTGTTTCCAGAAGCCGAAGCGCATTTGTTTTTACCATAAATCTATCATACTCCCTATCCAATTTTTCTTTATCATAGCATAAAATTCATCCAAAATCAACCCGCGCCTATGTATAGCAAAGACTACAAGAATAATTTGTCATAAAAGCTGAAATATCAACAATATGTCAATTGATGTTGTGTCAAAAAGATGATATAATTAAAAATAATATATTAAATAAAACCGGATAAGCTAAAAGTTCAAACATAACTTTTGCTTAAAAGTTTTTGAGGGGGTTCCAATCTTATTAAAAAGAAAAACGGAGGAAATTATGGGGGGCAAAATCAAAGGATACCTGAAAAAGTATTTTATTGACGCCATGGGCGCTATGACGCTGGGTCTCTTCACATCCCTGCTCATTGGTACCATCTTCAACACCATCGGTAAATACACAGGTCTTTCGTTCCTTGTAGAAATCAACAAAATGGCATCCGCATCATCTGGTATGGCAATCGGTGCGGCAATCGCCTATTCTATGAAAGCACATCCGATGGTCATTTTTTCGTGCGCGACAGTCGGTTATGCGGGCTATTCTCTCGGCACCACAGTAGGGGAGGCAAGCATCACCGCAGGACCTGCCGGCGCATTTTTCGCAGTGATTGTCGCATGTGAAATCGGAATGCTTGTTTCAAAGAAGACGAAAATTGATATTCTTGTAACTCCAACTGTTACGATTCTTGTTGGATATTTTACTGCCCGATTCATATGTCCGGGCATTGCATATATCATGTACTATCTTGGTTATTTCGTCAATACCGCAACAGAGTATCAGCCCTTCGTGATGGGCATCATAGTGTCCGTAGTGGTCGGCGTCATTCTTACATTGCCCATTTCCAGTGCGGCAATCTGTGCAATGATATCCATCACCGGACTTGCCGGCGGGGCAGCGGCGGTCGGATGTTGCTGTCAAATGGTCGGATTTGCGGTTTGTAGCTTCCGCGAAAATAAGTGGGGCGGCATCGTGTCGCAGGGACTTGGCACATCAATGCTCCAGATGAGTAATATCTGCCGTAAGCCGCAGATTTGGATTCCCCCGACATTTGCAGCAGCTGTGTGCGGCCCCATCTCAACCCTCGTATTCAAGCTCAAGTGCTCTGGTATTTCCGCCGGAATGGGAACGTGCGGGCTTGTCGGCCCTATCGGTATCATCACTGACTCCGGTACCTCGCCCATGACGTGGGTCGGCCTTGTCTTATTATGCGTTGTTCTGCCCGGACTTATTTCGCTTGCGGTATCAGAACTTATGCGCAAATTCGGCTGGATTCAATTTGGCGACATGAAGCTGGACGCATAAAATATAGGTTTATTTGGAGGAAAAAGATATGAATGAGGACAAAAAGTGTCCAAGATGCGGCGCACCGGTGCAGGACGGCAGTGCGTTCTGCGGGGAATGCGGCTGTCCTTTAAACGGACAGCAGAACGCCGGAGAATATCAATATCATACGCCGTACAGAATGCCTATGGAGACTGTTGATAAGCTGTCGATTCTTGACTACATCATCATGCTTATCGTTTTCCAAATACCCTTTATCGGACTGATTTTCATGTTCGTTTGGGGATTTGGCAGAAGTTACGGGCCAAACCGGAAGAACTTTGCGCGTGCGTACCTGATAATTTATGTTATTATGTACGTGATTGCCATCATCTTGGCGGTTGCGTTGGCGGGATTTTTCTCTTCTGTGGGCTCGGGAATCGTGTCAGGCAGCTCAACAATGTTTTAACGGAACACCAAACAGGCGGACGAATTGTTCGCCTGTTTCCATTTTTGCGAATATACAAAAAATGATATGATTTTTTGATTTGTCAATGACTTTTGCATCATAATGTGATATAATGATGACAAATCATAATTTTTACTCACCGGAGGAAACATATGGTACGAGAACTTCTTGAACAAAGAAACCTTCCAGAGCTCATGAAAATGAAGGACGGCAACGCGGTCACAGCTGCAAACTGGCAGGCAAGACGTCGGGAGCTTATTGACCTTCTCGCAGAGTATGAGTATGGCAAAATGCCTGCATATGCCGGGCAGACTACCGCTGTGATAGAGTCCAGAACGGACGTAGCAGCAGGAAAGGCATATACGCAAAACACCGCCATCACTTTCCCGACACCGGATGGCGAGTCATTCACATTCCCGATGAGCATGACCGTTCCGAAAATTGCCTCCTGCAAATGTCCGCTTCCCGCCATAGTATTTATCTCGTTCGGCTTTGATAAATACTATCCGATTGAAGAAATTGTCGACAACGGCGTCATTGTAGCGGAGTTCATAATGAACAACGTTGCTGCAGACCGTGAAGATGGATATGCGGAAGGAATGGCGCCGCACTACATCAAAAATGGAAAGCGCCATGGGGATACATGGGGGAAAATAGGCATGTGGGCATTTGCCGCATCTCGTGTGCTCGACTATCTCCTGACCCTCGATTTCATTGAGAAATCCCGCATCGGTGTGCTTGGACACTCCAGACTTGGCAAAACCGCGTTGTGGGCAGGCGCCAATGACGAGCGTTTTACTCACGTATTTTCAAACGACTCCGGATGCTCGGGTGCGGCTATCACACGCATGAAGGTCGGTGAAACCTTCCCGAGAATCGCGAAGGTATTTCCGTATTGGTTCTGCGAGAACATGCAAACGATTTCTGCGTCGATTGAAGCGTCGGAGTCTGCACCGATTGACCAGCATTTTCTCATTGCCGCATCCGCGCCGAGAAAAGTGTATGTGGCGTCTGCCATGGAAGATTCATGGGCGGACCCGTATTCGGAATTCTTGGGCTGTCATGCCGCGTCTCCGGCGTGGAAGATTTTTGATATTCCCGGATTTGAAGCGCCAAACCGTCTGCCAAGTCCCGATGAAAGATTTGCAGATGGGAATATCGGCTATCACCTCAGACCCGGCACGCATTTTCTCTCGCGTTATGACTGGATAAGATACATCAAATTCCTCAAAGAAAACAGGTTCTAAGCCTTTTCCCAAAATTTCTATAAAATTTCTATATGGGTCGTAATGAATAAAACGCCTCCTGTTCGGAAATACTGTATTATCATCACGAATTTACAGTTTTACCGCGACAGGAGTGTTTTATGAAATTTATCGCCGCGTTTGCCGCATCCGTTCTCACAGCCTCCGCAATACTGTCCGTCATGCCGATAAATGGGGAGCATGAAATTTACGACGATGTATTGCGTTTGCATGTTATTGCCGAATCAGATTCAGAAGAAGACCAGTCACTGAAATTGAAGGTCCGCGATGCCGTACTTGATTGTATTACTTCAAGGGTTACCGATTGCACTTCATTTGACGAGGCATATGGCGTTGTGTCGGACATGCAGGATGAGATAAAATCTGCCGCGGAATTGTGCGTAAAAGAGAACGGAGAAGATTGCAGCGTGACCGTATCGCTCGGACTCGAACAATATCCGCGGCGTGACTACGGTTCTTTCTGTCTTCCGGCAGGGACTTATCATTCTTTAAAAATTACTCTTGGCGAAGGGCAGGGACACAACTGGTGGTGTGTACTTTTCCCGACAGTCTGCATTCGTTTTGCCGAAGCGGACGAGTCCACATATATCGCGGCAGGCTTTACGCCAGAGGAATACCGCATCATTACCGGCAGTGACGGCGGTTGGAAAATCAAATTCAGAATTCTCGAAATTTTAGAAGAATGGCTTGCCCGATAAAGAAAAAAGAGTTTGAGCTGGGAATGTGGCAGTGTCTTCCCCCCTTGAAAAAAATTTCGAAAAAAATTGAAAAAGGTATTGACAAATATAGGCGGATATGATATAATATCAACGTTGCAGGGAGAGAACACATTATAGTAATAAGTTGTTCTTAAACTGTTCATAATTGGCGGAATAGCTCAGTTGGCTAGAGCAATCGGTTCATACCCGATAGGTCGTGGGTTCAAGTCCAACTTCCGCTATCAGCAGTCTGGTAAAAATCGGACTGTAAAAAAATGATTTACCAATACACGTTGTCGGCCCGATGGTCAAGCGGTTAAGACACCGCCCTTTCACGGCAGTAACGGGGGTTCGATTCCCCCTCGGGTCACTTGAGTTGTACTGGTAAATCATTTTATATGGCCCGATGGTCAAGCGGTTAAGACACCGCCCTTTCACGGCAGTAACGGGGGTTC
>CAZUPI010000005.1:66814-78114 GCA_964621755.1 uncultured Ruminococcus sp.
GATTCCCCCTCGGGTCAGACATTAAAAGGCTCTCATCCAATGGATGAGAGCCTTTTAAATTTTTCTCTCGGGTGAAGCAGCAGTAGAGGGGGTACTTTCAAAAGTACCCCCTACTATATTTATTCATTTATGCCGTAGGAATCGTCTTCGTCAGCAACACCGTCGCCGTTTAAGTCGGAATCTACGGCGTCCGCCATGCTGATGAACTTGTCGTAAGTCCAGGCGCCTTCTTTTACAAGTGTATATGGATTATCGAGACCGTAGTTGCCCAGGACCTGTTTATTAAAGGGGGGCTGTTTCGTCAGTGTTTGTGACAGATTCGCTGCATCCCGCGACCATCGTAAGAAGCATGGCTGAAAGAAGCACCGTGGTGACGGTTTTTCGTCTTAAGTTCCTTTCATTTATAAAATTAAAACTTCATGAACATTATAACAAAAAATGCATATAAGTTAAGTAAAATTAAAGAAAAAAGAAGTACAAATCCTCCTTTTGTATAAACAAAATGTAATAAATGAACTCAATTTTATGAAAATATCTGATAGAAGGTTTAAAAAGGGTTTTATATCGTTTCTTCTGTGAAAAAATAAGTGTCGCTGTTATGACATAATTTTGCAAAAATATTGACAATTTACGCCCATTGTGATACAATCACGATAAATCATTTACGCATAGCGTACAGGAGGGACATATGGCAAAACTTAAGGTTGGCATCATTGGTACAGGTGGAATCAGCCACGCTCATATGGGCGGATATAAGGCTCTCGCTGACCGTGTACAAGTTGTTGCGGCGTGCGATATCGACGAACCGAAGCTGAAGAGATATGCGGAAAGATACGGAATTCCGCACACGTATACCGATTATAATGAAATGATGGCAAAAGAAGACCTCGACTGTGTGAGTGTGACAACGTGGAACGCCGCACACAAGGGGGCCACAATTGCTGCGCTTCGCGGCGGTGCCAATGTCATTTGCGAAAAGCCGATGGCAATGAACGCTGCCGAGGCGGAAGAAATGCTTGCAACTGCAAAAGAAACCGGAAAGCTTTTGCAGATTGGTTTTGTGCGTCGTTTTGGCGGCGATGCGGACACCATCAAGAAGCTTTCAGCAGAAGGTGTAATGGGGGACATCTATTACGCAAAGGCTACATATCTGAGAAGAAACGGCTGCCCGGGCGGTTGGTTTGGGGACAAATCTTATTCCGGCGGCGGTCCCCTTATCGACCTCGGCGTGCATGTTATTGACTTGTCCCGCTATCTTGCGGGAAATCCGCAGCCCGTATCCGCATATGGCGTGACTTACAAGAACCTCGGATGTGACAGAGCGTCCGGCGCAGAAATGGCGTGGGAACTGTCCAGCCATAACAAGGGCTATAAGTACACGGTTGAAGATTTCGCATCCGCTATGGTTCGTTTTGATAACGGTTTTACTCTTCAAGTGGAAGCAAGCTTTAACCTGAACATCCCACATGATATGGGAACAATTGAGCTGTTCGGCACAAAGTCCGGCGTCAAGATTGACCCGGGTGTTGAGCTTTATACCGATATGGCGGGCATGTTTGTAAACGTCCAGCCGCAGGGGAACACAACGTTCGACGCGACCAGCCCGTTTAATGCAGAAATCAGAGGATTTATTGACGCCTCCCTCGGCAACGCGCCATGCCGCGCAACCGCAGAAGATGGCGTAGCCCTTATGAAGATTCTTGATGCAATCTATCAATCCGCCGAAATCGGCAAGTCTGTAGATATTAAATAACATGAATTTTGGGGAGATGCTTTTTTAAAAAGCATCTCCCCGTTCAATATCGTAAGGCTTTGCAAGAAAAGAACGGATGTCACCGTAGATGTTATGCGTATGAATCATGCTCATTTTATTCTCTGTAAATAAATTTCTGCACACCGCAGTCGTGCTTTTCAAGCAGTTCTGCGGCATTTGTCGGATAAACTTCGATATTTTTTATCTCGTTAAGCGGTATCCAGAAAAATTCCAATTTAAAATTCCGCCCTTCAAGGGATTCGCGCCCATCGAACTTGCCGTGCATCGGAACTCCGGCAACCTTGGCGTCGTAGTAGAGACAAATTTGCTGACACTGCCGCGCCCCCCAAGAGAAAAACAGTTCGCCGACCCATTTCAGCGCTCCTACCGTGAGGGCAGCGCTCATTTCTTCCTTGAATTCCCGTATCAGCGTTTCCGCATGTGTCTCACCGAATGCCACATGACCGCCTGGGAACGCATATCCGGTGTCATTTGTGGGTTTTTGTAAGAGAACACAGCCATCGTGAAGACAGACTGCCGCTACACGGTAGCTGAAGACGGAGTCGTCCGTTTTTAATAAGATGTCTGCCATATATCATAAGTCCTCCTTCCTGAAATTTGATTTAAATTTTACATATCTTCGGCAGCAGGCTTTACGCAAATACAGTATACTATTGACGAAGAAGAAAAGCAGCTGCGCTGTAGATCCAATTCAATATAGTCAATGTAGCAAAAACCTGAAACTTGAATGGAGTAGGAGTGATTGAGTATGAAACTAAAATCAAAAACAGAACCAAAAACAATAGGAATGATACTTTTTCTTGCCACTTTAATCCCTGGAGCTGTTGTAATGTGCCACCAGCTTGATTGTTCGATGTTTATGCAGGGGTTATCTACCGAAGCGATAAACTATATATCGATGGTTTTCATGGCAGAGATAGCCGTAATTCTGGCATATATCGGATTCATAGGTTCAGCGGCGTTTATTAAGAGTGAAGGCATTTCCCGCAGCTTTCAACAGGAGTGGAGAAAAGAGAAGGTGTTTTCCGATGCGATTGGTATCTTCATCCTCGTCCTTTTCCTTAGTCTTGCTGTAATGATTGTTTATACCGGTGTTGTGGAGCCGGTGCAGAACATTGGTATGTGATGCTGAAAGGCGGGCGTAAAAAACGCCCGATTCGAAAAAGTAGCATCCACATGCCGCTTTTTTGTTTTGGCGCTTGTGGATTTACAAGCAAGTCTCAACCCTCTACGAAAATTTTGAAATTCATGCTATTATTTTATGATGGATACAGAGGTCAAGTTGCCAGGAACCGATAAAGATGCTGTACAGACTTGTTCGCCGCCCTGCGGTGCGTGGATGATGTAATAGATTCCATCCTTTTTGCCGAGGTATAGCATGACATGCCCAGGTTTGTATATCGCCGCGGGAAGGCTGACTTCATCAAGCACGGGAACGGGATTTTCGTTAAACGGTGTCACCTCTCCCGCATATTTGCTCTGTTCACCCGTATTGCGCGGCAGATAAATTCCGAACGAACGGAAAACAGCACACACAAATCCCGAACAGTCCACGCCGCCGTTGGAGCCGCCCCAACCGTAATAGGTGCCGAGAAACGCAAAGGCCTGTGCATAATAGTTTTTCATTGTGTAGGCAAGCGTGCCGTATACTGCGTCGCTTTTGGAGATTTTTGCTTCTTGGAGGTACAGTATACCGTTCCTATCCCGTTTGGGAATTTGGATATTGAAGCTGTCCTCGCTTTCGGAAAGATAGGGAAGCTTTGCTCCCATATCGTACTTACTGCCGCCGCATTCGACGGATTTGGCAATAACTGTGACGTAATTTTCGGGGGCTGCGAACATTTGATATTCCTCATCTGTGCAGTAAGCGATGCAGTCCGAGGGAATCCAACCGTTGTAGAAATACGACAATACGAACACAAACTGTTTGTTATAACTTGTATGCGCGACCATTACAGGGAATCCGGAAATCAGCTCCGTTTCCTGAATGTCGTCGTAATGCTTATCGCCATGCTTGTGAAAGGTTGTGTCAGTAGGAAAACTCTTGAGGTCGCAGCGTTTGACGACCACCGCACGCTTTATCTTGACCGTTTCGGCGATACCGTCGAGATTACGGTTGTGCGAAACATCATCAAGCATGGCGGAGGTTATCAGCGTTTGCCCGCCGATGTATCTTTCGCCGCTGGGAAGGCTGTATTTTTCAATCATTTTGCGCAGTTCGCTGCCGGATAACGTTTCCACAAAGTCAGACATATCGCGCATGGTGGGACAATCACTTATCATCCGTCGGTTCAATTCATCGATTTCTTCGGTTGTCAGGATGATTTTATCAGATGCGCCCTCGCCATAAAGTCTATCGTATTGTTCAGCCCATTCGAGAGCCTCGTCGGAAATCCTGCGTTGGTATTTCATCAATATCTCCTCTTGCTGTATTTTGTCGTTCGGGTGAAATAGTTCGTCATGTGGCATGTCTGGGGAGTGCGGGTTGTCAGTCTGTAAAGATTGTGCGTCTATTTTATCTTTGTTGGTGATCGTTTCATGCGGCGTGTGGGCATCTCTGAGCGATATTGCGCATGAATTCAGAAAAAAACATAAAAACCCCACAGATACTGCAAACAAAACGAACTTTGTTAAACTATCTGTGAGGTTTTTGCTGTCGTGCATAGCCGGTCTCCAGTTTCAGGACGGATGATAATTATGCGTTTTATGCCTTAGCCATGAGTTTTACCATAACGGCCTTTTGTGCGTGCAGACGGTTTTCTGCTTCTTCGAAAATTTCATCTGCATGCGCTTCAAAGACCTTGGCTGTGATTTCTTCGCCGCGGTGCGCTGGCAGACAATGCTGAACCATAGCGTCGCCGGCAGCGACTGACATAACTTCATCGTTAATCTGATAACCTGTGAATACTTTTCTGCGCTCTGCCGCCTCGTCTTCCTGACCCATGGATGCCCATACATCAGTGAAAAGAACGTCAGCACCTGCAGCAGCTTCGAGAATATTGTCGGTCATCATATACATATTATCATATTTTTTCGTAAAGTCAAGCACTTTTTCATCGGGACGGTAATTTTCCGGGCAGGCGATGGCAACTTTCATACCGACTGTGAGTCCGCCGACGATGAGGGAGTTTGCCATGTTGTTTCCGTCGCCGATATAGCACATTTTAAGACCGTCAAAACCGCCTTTTTGTTCGCGGATTGTGAGCAGGTCGGCGAGTACCTGACATGGATGGCAATAGTCAGTCAGACCATTGATGACAGGACAAGTGGCGTATTTGGCAAGGTCTTCGACTTCCTTTTGCGCAAAGGTGCGGATCATAATGCCGTCGAGATAGCGGGAGAGAACCCGCGCAGTATCTTCAAGGGGCTCGCCGCGGCCGATTTGCAGGTCACGGGGAGATAGAAACAGCGGCTGACCGCCGAGCTGGTAGATACCGGTTTCAAAGGAAACACGGGTTCTGGTGGAGGATTTCTGGAAAATCATGCCGAGAGACTGTCCCTTTAGAATGGGATGCTCTATGCCGTGTTTGCGTTCATATTTCAGCTTTTCCGCGATGTCGAGAAGTTCAAAAATATCTTCTTTCGACAGGTCAGCCATTTTCAATAAATCTTTCATTATTATATGTCCTTCTTTATAATTCATGACAAAATTTTGGAGAGGATTTCGATCCCCTTGTCGATTTCCTTGTAGCTTATCGTAAGTGGAGGAAGAAGGCGGACCACGTCCGTGCCAGCGGTGAGAACCAGAAGCCCTTCGTCAAACGCCTTATGGAGAACATCCTTCGGTGAAACGGTTACTGCGATGCCCGTCATCATGCCGACGCCGCGCACACTGGCTACAGTCGCTGAACCGATTCCCAAAATTTTTTTGCGCATGTATGCTCCCTTTGTGTTGACCTCTTCAAGAAAATCGTCTGTGATACGGGATACAACATTGCATGCCGCGGCACAGGCTACAGGGTTTGCGCCGAAGGTCGACCCGTGTGTTCCGCCCGTGAGCGTTTTCGCGCATTTTTTCCCGCTGATGAAGGTGCCAATCGGAAGACCACCGCCGAGCCCTTTTGCCGTTGTCACAATATCCGGCGTGATTTCGGCATTCATGTAGCCGAAAAATTTGCCGCACCGCCCGATACCGGTTTGGACCTCATCGACTATCAGCAGAATATCGCGGTCGTTACAGAGTTTTTCCACAGCCTGCAAATAATCGGTGGAGAGAATATTCACACCACCTTCGCCTTGCACGACTTCCAGCATGACCGCGCAGACATCAGGGGTACATGCTTCGGTCAGTGCGTTCATTTTTCCGGCGTCGCAGTACTTGAAGCCTTCCGTAAACGGGAAGAAATAATTATGGAAGACCTCCTGCCCAGTCGCTTTGAGCGTGGTTATCGTGCGGCCATGGAAGGATTTATTCAGCGTGATAATGGTACTTCTGCCTTCACCGTACTTGTCAAAGCTGTATTTTCTTGCCAGCTTGATGGCGCCCTCGTTTGCTTCTGCACCGGAATTACAGAAAAACATGTTCGAAAGTCCGGTCTTTTTCACAAGCATCGCAGCCAACTCCGACGCTTTGTCACAGTAGAAGTAGTTGGAAACGTGTTGAAAACGGTTTATCTGTTCTACTACGGCCTGTTTCCAATCCTCATCATTCCATCCGAAGATATTTACTCCGATTCCGCTTGTGAAATCGATGTAGCTTTTGCCGTTTTTATCGGTCAGAACTGCACCGTGTCCCTCTTCGGGGACCAAGTCGAGCCTGCCGTATGTGTTCATGATAGTTTCCTTATCATGATTTATGACATCCTCACGAATCATATTATATACCTCCACTTCTTCCGGAGGAACGGGGTCTGCCGTCGGTAAACATGGTGCCGATGCCTTCCTCGGAAAGCATTTCTATTAGTATCGAGTGCTTGATTCTTCCGTCTATGATAAAGGTTTTGACCCCGCCGTTTACCGCTTCGACGCAGCATTCGACCTTCGGGATCATACCGCCGGAAATAATGCCTTCCTTGCGCAGCCCATCTACTTCGTTGGTGTGAATTACAGAAATCAGGGTTGACGGGTCCTTTGGATTACGCAGAACGCCGACGGTATCGGTCAGCAGAATGAGGTTTTCGGCGTGCAAGGCAATTGCAATTTCCGCTGCTGCAGTATCAGCATTGATATTATAGACTGCAATATCATCTTTTGCGTGTGCGACAGTGGAGATAACGGGAATGTACCCACGTGAAATCACATCTTTGATAACATCTGCGTTGACGGAGAGAATGTCGCCGACATAACCGTAGTCAGTGCCGTTTGTATCGGTATGGCGTTTTGCCTGAATCAGACCGCCATCGAGTCCGCAGAGCCCTATGGCACGACCGCCCGTCCGTTCTATTAGGTCGACGAGCTGCTTGTTCGTTTTTCCGGCCAGTACCATGAGCGCGACCTCAGCGGTTTCCGCGTCCGTGTATCGCAGACCGTTAATGAATTCGGATTTTTTGCCGATTTTGCCGAGCATTTCGTTGATGTCAGGACCGCCGCCATGTACCAATACAACATTGATTCCAGTAAGAGACAGCAGAACAAGGTCGCTGATAACGGCATTTCGCAGTTCCTCGGAGAGCATGGCATTTCCGCCGTACTTGACAACGATGGTTTTTTCGGTGTATTTTTGAATGTAAGGCAGGGCTTCAATTAAGACATTTGCTTTATCTTCATTGGTTATAGACATGTTTTTCCCTCACTCAGCTTCTGTAGTCGCCGTTGATGCGGACGTATTCATAGCTCAGGTCGCAGCCGTATGCCTGCGCGGAAGCTGCACCGTCGTTCATTTCGCAGTTGATTTCGATTTTGTCGCAGGAGAGCACCATTTTTGCAAAGTCTTCGCTGAATTCATAGCTGCGGCCATTTTTACATACGGGGAGGAAACCAAGGTCAGAGGAGAAGGAAATATCGACTTTTGAGGTGTCAAATGTGACGCCAGAGTAGCCGAGCGCACAAATGACACGTCCCCAGTTTGCATCTGAACCGAACATCGCCGCCTTGACCAGTGACGATGCGATAACCGATTTTGCCAGTACACGCGCATCCGCGTCACATTTTGCACCTGTGACATTACAGATGAGCAGTTTTGTGGCGCCTTCTCCATCTGCGGCAATTGCAGTTGCCATTTTGTAGCAGAGAGCTTTCAGCGCACTTGCGAACTGTTCATAATCCGCTCCGTTCGCATTGGCAATTTTCTCGTTTTCTGCTTTTCCGGATGCGAGAACGGTTACCATATCGTTGGTGCTGGTGTCGCCGTCGACCGATACCATATTGAAGGTATCTTCAATGGCGGCGTGGAGCGCGGTGTCAAGAGCTTCTGATGAAATGGCGCAGTCTGTTGTAATAAAACAGAGCATCGTTCCCATGTTTGGATGAATCATGCCGGAGCCCTTGCAGATTCCGCCGATTTTGACCTCTTTGCCGCTGCACTCGAATTTCAACGCAAATTCCTTTTTCTTTGTATCGGTGGTCATAATCGCGAGTGCCGCCTTGTCAGAGCCGTCCGCGGAACTATTGAGCTTTTCAATAAGGGAAGGTATGCCGACGTTGATAATCGGATCCGTATTCAGGGAAACACCGATAACGCCGGTAGACGCCACGATAACGTCTGACTCATTTATTCCCAATGCGGATGCCAGAGCCGCGCAGGTCGCGTTTGCTGTCTCGTATCCATCCGGCGTGCAGGCGTTTGCGTTTCCGGAATTGCAGATGACAGCCTGTGCAGTCCCATCTGCAAGGTGCGCGCGTGTGACTCCAACCGGCGCGGCAAATACTTTATTTTTCGTATAAACGCCTGCCGCCGTGCATTTTTCGTCAGCGACGATCATGGCAAGGTCGAGTTTGGCGGCATTTTTGCGCAGTCCGGCGTGAATCCCATACGCTTTAAACCCATCGGCAGCACATACGCCGCCGTCTATTTTCTCATATGTATGTCCAAACATTTTATATTCCATAGTATGGTCCTCTATAAAATTTTATAAATGCGAGTTTTTTAATCCGCAAGCATTAGAATCCCGCAGGCAGAGCATCGATGCCGCATTCTTCTGAGAAGCCGAAGTGGATGTTCATATTCTGTATCGCCTGACCAGCCGCGCCCTTAACCATATTGTCGATGCAGGAGCAGAGAATGAGAGTTCCCGTGCGCATGTCGCCGTGAATGGAAATATCGCAATAGTTGGAGCGGGTGACATTGCGAATTTGTGCGGAGGCCCCTGAGGCTTCGATACGGACGAATGGTTCATTTTGATAAAAGGTTTCGTAAGCCTTACGGATTTCTTCGATTGTTACGCCGCCTTTCAGCTTGGCGTAAATCGTTTCCTCAATACCGCGGTTGACGGGAAGAAGATGTGGGACAAAGACTACCTTTATCGGCTGACCTGCCGCGTGGGATAGAGATTGCTCAATTTCCGGTGTGTGTCTGTGTGCCCCGATTTTATAGGCGAAAATCGATTCGTTTGCTTCCGGGTAATGCGTGGTTTGTGTGAGTCCGCGTCCCGCGCCTGTGACACCGGATTTTGCATCAATGATGATACCATCCGTTTCGATGAAACCGCGCTTCAAAGCAGGTGCGAGCGCAAGAGATGCCGCAGTCGGATAGCATCCCGGGTTTGCGATAATTTTGGCATCTTTTATCCGGTCGCGGAATAGTTCGGGAAGAGCATAGACCGCACCGTTGTGCAGCTCCGGTTTATCGAATGGCTTCTTATACCATTCCTTGTACTCGTCTTCGGATTCCAGCCTGAAATCCGCGCCGAGGTCGATGAGGAGCGTACCGTTTGCCAGACATTTTTCAGCAATCGGTTCAGACAGACCATGCGGGAGAGAGGCAAATACAACGTCGGCGTCGGATATTGCAGTATCTGCGTCTGTGAGGGTGGGCAGACCGATTTTTTTAAAATTCGGGTAAATCTCGGCGATTTCTTTTCCTTCAAAAGAAACGGACGACAGTCCGATGATTTCCACATTCGGATGAAGGGCGAGAAGCCGGACGAGCTCAGCTCCCGCATAGCCTGTTGCGCCAACGACGGCGGCTTTGATTTTTTTATTCATCACAGTTACCTGTTATTTTTCTATGTAATTTTTTATCATTTCAATTTGATGAAGTACCGATTCCTTAGATGGTCCGCCGTAGACTTTACGTCCGTTAACGCAGTTTTCGAGGTTTACTGCCTCGTATATCCCCTCGTCGAACAGGGGAGAATACGTGTTGTATACCTCAAGCGGCAGAGATTCGAGGTCTGTTCCGTTTTCGATGCAGTATGTGACGAGCCGGCCGCTCACACGATAGGCATCGCGGAAGGGGAGTCCTTTTTTCACGAGGTAGTCCGCGCAGTCGGTTGCGTTGATAAATCCGCCCGATGCTGCACGGCGCAGTCTTTCCTTTTTCACCGTCATTGTTGATATCATTGAGGTGAACAGCTCTATGCACAGCTTGGCGTTGTCGATTGCGTCGAAGGCTGCTTCTTTGTCTTCCTGCATATCCTTATTGTACGCAAGCGGAATTCCCTTCATCATGGTAAGCACGGTCGTGAGATAGCCGTAGACGCGTCCGGTTTTGCCGCGTACCAGCTCCGCGATATCGGGATTTTTCTTCTGCGGCATAATGGACGAGCCGGTCGAGAACGCATCGTCCAACTCGATAAACGAAAATTCGCTTGTACACCAGAGGATGACCTCCTCAGAGAAGCGGGACAGGTGCATCATAATCAGCGAGAGCGCGAATACAAGCTCGATTAAGAAGTCGCGGTCGGACACACCGTCCATGGAGTTTTCTGTGACGCCGTCGAAGTCGAGCAGGGAAGCGACCATCATGCGGTCGATGGGATAGGTGGTAGACGCCAGTGCGCCTGACCCAAGCGGGGAAATGTTCGTACGTTTATAAATTTCGGAGAGTCTCATGTCGTCACGCAGGAACATTTGACCATATGCCAAAACGTAGTGCGCAAACGTTACAGGCTGTGCTCTTTGTAAGTGTGTATATCCGGGCATTACTGAATCTACATTATCAGACGCAATCGTGCAAATCGCGTCGAGCAGGCTTTTTACCAGCCTGCGGATTTCCGTGATTTCCTTTTTTAAATAAATGCGGATATCGAGTGCTACCTGGTCGTTGCGGCTTCTGGCGGTGTGCAGTCTCTTTCCGGTGTCGCCGATTCTTTTAGTCAGTACCTCTTCGACGAACATATGAATATCCTCCGCTTCCGGGTCAATCGCCAGCTTGCCGGATTCGAGGTCCTCTTTGATTTCGGCGAGCGCAGTTACGATTTTCGCGGATTCGTCGAGGGAAATAATTCCGCACCTGCCAAGCATAGTTGCATGGGCAATGGAGCCTTCAATATCTTCACGAAACATGCGGCTGTCAAATGAAATTGACGAATTAAAATCATTCACGCGGCTGTTTTCCGCCTTAGAAAACCGCGCATCCCACATTTTTGCCATAATCTATACTACTCCGACTAACAAAAATTAAGGAGTTTTTGGGGAAAACTTTTTT
>CAZUPI010000006.1:0-76379 GCA_964621755.1 uncultured Ruminococcus sp.
TGGTCAACATGACCACGGTAAGACCACCCTTACAGCTGCTATCACAAAGAACCTTTCTCTTAACAACGACAAGATTGAGTTCCTCGCATACGACCAGATCGACAACGCGCCTGAGGAAAAGGCTCGTGGTATCACAATCAATACCAGACACGTTGAATACGAAACAGAGAGCAGACACTATGCACACGTTGACTGCCCTGGTCATGCTGACTACGTTAAGAACATGATTACCGGCGCTGCTCAGATGGACGGTGCTATCCTTGTTGTTGCTGCTTCCGACGGTCCTATGCAGCAAACTCGTGAACACATCCTTCTTGCTCGTCAGGTTGGCGTTCCTGCAATCGTTGTTTACATGAACAAGACTGACCTCGTTGATGACGAAGAACTTCTTGAACTCGTTGAAATGGAAATCCGTGAACTCCTCTCCGAGTATGATTTCCCGGGCGACGATATTCCGATTATCCGTGGCTCCGCTCGTGAAGCTCTCGAGTCCACATCCACAGACCCGAACGCTCCCGAATACAAGTCCATTCACGAACTCATGGACGCTGTTGACGAATACATTCCTACACCTGACAGAAAGAGCGATCTGCCTTTCCTGATGCCTGTAGAAGACGTATTCTCCATCACAGGTCGTGGTACCGTTGCTACTGGTAGAGTAGAGCGTGGTACTGTTAAGATGTCCGATACCGTTGAAATCGTTGGTCTTTCCGATGAAAAGAAGACAACCGTTATCACGGGTATTGAAATGTTCCGTAAGCTTCTTGACTCCGCTGAAGCTGGTGACAACGTAGGTCTCCTTCTCCGTGGTATCGATAAGAAGTCCATCGAACGTGGTCAGGTTCTCTGCAAGCCCGGCACCATTCATCCGCACACCGAATTCACAGGTCAGGTTTACGTTCTTACCGAAAAAGAAGGCGGACGTCAGAAGCCGTTCTTCTCCGGCTACAGACCGCAGTTCTACTTCAGAACAACTGACGTTACCGGTACAATCAAGCTCCCTGAAGGTACAGAAATGTGCCGTCCTGGCGATAACGTAGATATGGACGTTGAGCTCATCACTCCTATCGCTATTGAAAAGGGTCTTCGTTTCGCTATTCGTGAAGGCGGCAGAACAGTTGGTTCCGGCGTTGTTATCGAAATCGAAAAATAATTCAGTTGGTTATGGGATTTCCGGGAAAGCCTTATAAAAAAGGTTTTCCCGACCCCTTTTCCATATCTTTTTACTTAATGGCAGGGCAAAGATTTTGTCCGGCTCTTTTCAATATAATATTTTACTATTTTCAGGGATAGGCGTAATTCCTTACCGGTGGTATAGTCCACGAACGCATGAGATTTCTTGTGTGCCGAACGGGTGTAATTCCCGTACCGACGGTCAAAGTCCGGATGAGAGAAAATGGATAAAGTGACAGCGGCTGTACAGCTTCTGTCCGTTATGCGTATTCCTGTCAATTAATAATTTTTAGAATTATTAAAATCTGACGGGATTTTTTATTTCATAAATTCCGCCTTAATTTCGAGGTGAATTATGTCTACTATCAGTTTAAAGCAAGAAAAAAATTCAAACAACCAAGTTCGCACCATCGTCGCAGTCGGCGTACTCATTGCTTTTTCGTATGTTTGCTGCCTCCTGTTCCACTTCAGAGTTTCGTTCCTTTCGTTTGACCTCAAAGATGCGGTCATGACAGTCGGCGCGATGTTTTTCGGTCCAATCTACGGACTGGCAATGTCGGTGATTGTGGCACTGCTTGAGATGATTACCATCAGCACAACGGGACTGTACGGTTTTGTCATGAATGTCATAGCAAGCGTAGCATTCGTATGCGTCGGCAGCCTTGTTTACGCACACCGCCGTACTCTGTCCGGTGCGGTTATCGGCATGGTTCTGTCCTGCGTGAGCATGACCGCAGTCATGATGATCGCTAACCTGATTATCACCCCCTTCTACATGGGTGCATCTGCGTCCGATGTAGCCGCACTGATTCCGACACTGCTCCTGCCCTTCAATCTGACAAAAGCAATTTTTAATGCCGCACTTGTTTTCCTGATTTATAAGCCGATTTCATCCGCTCTGAAGAGCGCCGGCTTCCTCAGAGAAGAGGGCGCAAAGTCGTACAAACCGAGCGTATTGTCAATCGCTATCCCCGCCGTAGTTGCGGTTGTGGCAATGGTATTCTTCTTTATATTCCTGCAAGGCTCCTTTACCTTCGCATAATTCCGCATTTTTTCAAAAAACGGTGCCGAAGTACAGTAAAGTTTGTCTAAAATTAAATTCAAATTTTTTTACGAGCTATTGCACCCAGAGAAAAAATGTGCTATAATATAAAAGTCAAATCGAATAAAGCTTATCAAGAGTGGCTGAGAGACTGGCTCAATGACGCCCGGCAACCTACCGAGAAAAAGCGGCAAGGTGCTAATTCCTGACAGATGAGAAAATATCGCCAAATCTGTGTTCTCATCCGCTGAGAACACTTTTTTGTTGTCTGGAAGAACTCCTTAGCGCCACTCAAAAATTACAAAAGAAAGGAAATACACTTATGAAAAAGCTGTTTACGTCTGAATCTGTTACCGAGGGGCATCCCGATAAACTGTGTGACCAGATTTCCGATAGAATTCTTGATGAGATGCTGCGTGCGGACCCGATGGCCCGTGTTGCGTGCGAAACCTGCTGCACAACCGGCCTTGTAATGGTCATGGGCGAGATTACGACGACCTCCTTTGTGGATATTCAGGACGTCGTGCGCCGGACGGTGTGCGACATCGGATACAACCGCGCAAAGTTTGGCTTCGACGGCACCACCTGCGCGGTCATCAACTCCATTCACGAGCAGTCCCCTGACATCGCACTCGGCGTGGACAAGTCCGCAGAGGCAAAGTCCGGTGAGATTACCGACGCTTTCGACACCGGTGCAGGAGATCAGGGTCTTATGTTCGGATTCGCGTGTGACGAGACGCCTGAGCTGATGCCGCTCCCCATTTCACTGGCGCATAAAATGGCAAAACGCCTCACCGATGTTCGCAAGAACGGTACCCTTCCCTACCTCCGTCCCGACGGAAAAACGCAGGTCACCGTGGAGTACGACGGCAATACCCCTGTCCGCATCGATACCGTAGTAGTCTCCTCGCAGCACGACCCGGAAGTTTCCCTTGACCAAATTCGGCACGACATCATCAATCAGGTTATCCGCCCCACCGTACCTGAAGGTATGATGGACGATGAAACAAAAATCTATGTCAATCCCACCGGACGCTTCGTCATCGGCGGACCTATGGGCGACAGCGGTCTGACCGGACGCAAAATTATCGTCGACACTTACGGCGGTTACTCCCGTCATGGCGGCGGCGCGTTCTCCGGTAAGGACCCCACCAAGGTCGACCGCTCCGCTTCGTATATGGCGCGTTACATCGCCAAGAACGTCGTTGCTTCCGGTATCGCAAGCCGCTGCGAGATTCAAATCGCCTACGCCATCGGCGTCGCACGCCCCGTCTCTGTTATGCTCGACACTTTCGGCACCGGCAAAATCAACGACCTCACTCTGTCCGAATTCATCACCTCCCGCATCGACATGCGTCCGGCAGCCATTATCGACCGTTTCGACCTCCGCCGTCCCATTTACGGAGATATTGCCGCATACGGTCACATGGGTCGCGAGGACCTGAACACCCCCTGGGAGGCTCGTGATTTTGCCCCCGAAATCCAGAAAGCATTTCATTATTGATAAATAACACCCATCCCACTCAATTTTCGTTGACAAAAAACCGCCAAACGGGTATAATATAGACAGTAAGTGTTTGATGAGTCGTTTGAAGTTTTTGAGAAGGGGCGCTCCCGCCTCACGTCAAACATAACTGATTTATTGCCGGAGGGCTTGCATTGAACAATTTTTATTCGCGGCAGGAGAGTCTGGCTGACGGAAGCGAACCGGCGGATACCGTCTCCGGCATTGTCGACTCCATCATCTATCAGAATGAGGAAAATGGATACACCGTCTGTGAAATCGAGGACTCAGCCGGGGAACCCGTAACTGTTGTTGGGATTATTCCCTACCTCACAGAGGGGGACAAAATCACCGCGTACGGCACGTGGACGAACCATCAAGTCTACGGGCGGCAGTTTAAGGCGGAAACGTACGAAAAGACACTGCCCGCCGAAAAAGGCGACATTCTCCATTATCTCGCGTCCGGCGCAGTAAAAGGAATCGGGCCGAAAACGGCGCAGAAAATTGTCGAGCAGTTCGGGACGGACAGCTTTTCCGTAATTGAGAATCATCCGGACTGGCTGTGCGACATCCCCGGCATCACCCGGAAGAAAGCGGACAAAATCAGCGCAAGCTTCAAAGCAATGGCCGGCGCACGGTCGGTCATGATATTCTGCCGTGACTACTTTACCCCGCAGACTTCGATGAAAATCTATCAAAAATGGGGCGGTTCTGCAGTAGACCGGATTCGGAACAATCCGTACAAGCTGTGCGAGGATTTCCGCGGCATCAGCTTCAATCGCGCGGACCGCATTGCAATGAGTATGGGCCTTGCGCCCGACTCCGACGAGCGCCTCGTACACGGATTGGTATACGTGCTGCGCAACGAAGCGTCGCGCTCGGGACACACCTGTATTCCGGATAGTGAGTTGCTGCGGTGCGCGGTAGAGCTTCTGTTCCAAGGGGATGTTCAGTATGCGAAAACGGTTGCAACATGTATTGAAAAGTCGGTGGAGAAGCTGTCTCTGATTCCGCTGACCGTCGACGGAGTCCGCTATATTTTCGATCCGATGATGTACAATGCAGAGTGCTATATCGCGAAAAAGCTGAAGGCGATAAATGACCGCTGTCCGAAAATGAGCGGTCGGGACGCGGCGTCCATGATTGAGGCATGCGAAGCGAAAAGCGGGATTACCTATGCGGTGATGCAGAAAAAGGCGCTAATGCAGGCGATGTCGGACGGCGTAATGATTCTGACAGGCGGTCCGGGAACCGGTAAGACGACCATCATCAAAGGATTGATCTCGATTTTTGAATCACTTGATTTTGAAATATCGCTTGCAGCACCGACAGGCCGCGCCGCCAAGCGGATGAGTGAAGCGACCTCGCACGAGGCAAAGACGATACACCGCCTTCTCGAGATGGATTTTTCGGATGAAAACGGCTCGAAGTTCCTGCGTGACGAAAACAACACTCTCGACGCGGACGTCGTGATTATCGACGAGGCATCGATGATTGACGTACCGCTGATGGAGGCGCTTCTGAAGGCCATAAAGAACGGGTCTCGGTTGATCATCATCGGCGACAGCGACCAGCTCCCGTCGGTCGGCGCAGGAAACGTGCTGGGGGACATCATCGAATCGGGCGTTTTCCCGGTGATTCGGCTGACGGACATATTCCGGCAATCGGAGCAGAGCCTTATCATCACGAATGCGCACAGAATCAACGCAGGTGAGATGCCGGATGTGAGCCGGAATGACGCAGATTTTTTCTATCTCCGACGGGAGAGCGAGGAAGCGATATCTGCGACAGTGATAGACCTTGTGAAAAATCGCCTGCCGCGCTCCTACGGTGCGGACATCGTGTCGAAGATACAGGTTCTCACCCCTTCGCGCAAGGGCTTATCGGGAACGGATATCTTGAACGCAGGCTTGCAGGATGCGCTGAATCCGCCATCGCCGCGAAAGGGCGAAAAAAAATCGCGGGATGTTATATTCCGCGTAGGCGACCGCGTGATGCAGACGAGAAACAACTATGAGATCGAGTGGGAAACCGAGGACGGACGCAACGGCATGGGCATCTACAACGGCGATATCGGCGTTGTAACGGATATAGATAAGGAAGAAAACCTCGTAGCAGTAGAGTTTGACGAGAGAAAATGTATGCTCGACGTGGCGCAGCTGGACGAAATCGACCACGCATACGCGATTACGGTTCACAAAAGCCAAGGCAGCGAATACCCGGTCGTCATTATTCCGCTGTATTCCTGTGCTCCTATGCTGCTGTCGCGCAATCTGCTGTATACGGCGGTAACACGCGCCTCTAAAATGGTCATCCTCGTCGGCAAGCCGTCCATTCTCGAGCAAATGATAGCCAACAACCGCCACGCCATCCGCTGCACGATGCTCAAGAAATTTCTAAAAGAATAAATAGTAAAGGGGGGAGGAACTTTTTGAAAAAAGCTCCTCCCCCTTTTCCCCCTCAAAAAACTTTCCATCTAAAATAAAAAAGTATGGTACTTAGTATAAAGTTTTTTGAAAAGGGTGCGGGGAAAACTTTTTTACAAAAAAGTTTTCCCCGCAAATAGTTTAAACTGCCATTATTCTTCCTCAGGTGCCGGCTCGTAGTCGAGGTAGGCAATGATTTTGTCTACAGTTTCCGCGTCAACTACATACACGATTGTGGACTTTTCGGGAGCGGCGTAATAGCCTTCGTCGTGACCGCTGGAACTACCGAAAAGGAAGGTATATGCGGTATCAAGGCGGTTTGTCGTCTCATTTCCATTTGCGTCAGTAGTCGTCACAGCACGCTTATAGGATATCGTAATCCCACTGGAACCGTCGATATTATATAACTCGGCGCGTTCGGCTTCATCGGAATAATAGTCCGAACAAGTCGTCAGACTCAAGTCTCCGAAAATATCGAACAAAGCTGCGATTCCGTTTACGTCGTCGATGGTTTTTTCGCGCCCCTCATACATTACGGTGATTCCCGTGATGTAGTCCTGCTCAATGTCGGTCGGCATTGAGTCAAGCTGGAGCAAATCATCGAGCTCATAGTCGAAGTAGATGCTGAGACCGGATGAAATGGTGTAAATCGCGCCGTCCGCCATGAAGTAGTAGGAGCCGCCGTCAAACGAGTTGTAGTCCCCAATGCGGTATTCGTGGGAGGTGCCGTCTGCGTAGGTCACGTTAATGAGGTATTCCGGTTCCTCAAGACCAAAGTTCGCTGCCTCCCCGTCGGTAATCTCACTTTTTACGCCAATGGAGGATATCGCGCTCGCCATCGCCGTCACCGGCGTCTGGTTCAGCGGGAAGTTGTCGTCGGCTTTGAGATACCACGTGGCGCCGGAAATGTAGAAGGCAATCGGGTCCTCATCCGGACGCTTATATGACAGCTCGGTTGCATTGGATGCGTCGTATTCGGCAATCATCTGTACTGCGTTTGCCGCGGCTTCCTCCGCCGCCTGCTGCGCTTCTTTTTTATCGTTGGAGGCGGACAGCGCACGATAGGCAATGGAAAGCACGGCAACAAACACAAGCAGAATGATTAACATCGTGTATTTCGAATATTTGTTTTTCTTTTTTTTCATCTCTTTCTCCTTCTGAACCATATAACGAATCCGCACGCCAGAATGGCAAGAGGTATAATAAAGACAATCACAACCGACCAGATTGCCACATCCGCTTCGGTTACGGTCAGAGCCTCTACCTGCATCTGTTTTGCAATGATGGAGAGATTCGTCTTATTCGCACTCATCCAGTTGAGCGTCGAGATGAACAGCGCGGAGTTGCCGCCGGACACATACATATCCGCATACTCGTCAGTAATAGCAGGAGAGGAGTACCACGCGAACTTGTAGCTGTCCGCACGTGTTCCGTCTGCATCTCCTGTCACGGCTGCGCCTACGTATACCAGACCTTCCAGGTCGCCCTCCGCTTTATCAAGGTTATCCGCTGCCAGGTCCGCCTTCACATATGCCGATGTGGTAGTCGAAAGGAGCGGAATAACGTTATGCGTACCATCAGAAAGAATACCGTGCGCAGCGTTCATGAGGACATAGATATCCGTGCTCGACAGCAGCGATATCGGACCGGTTGAAGAGGAGCCGAGTACCGGCAGGAGGTAGTGCGGGTATCCCATGTAGTTATTGCGGTTTGTTTCCACGACAACACCGTCAGCTGACTCCAGACCCATATAGGCGACAAGTTCGTTGAGGTTTGGCATGAGGGTGGAATTATAAGTCGTCGCGCCGGTTACAAGGATAATGTTGCCGCCCTCATCCAGATAGGATTTCAGCATTTCCGTATCTGTCTCGGACAGGTCTGAGGTCGGGAGATTGATGAGGATTGACGAGCAGTCCTCCGGAATTGCGTCAATGTTCAGCAGGGTGAATTCTGTGGTCGCTACGTTTTCGCTCTTGATGTAGCCAAGGTAGGTGTCGTTGATTGCGGTTTCACCGTGACCGGTGAGGGCATACATCGTCGGCAGGTCGTCGCGGGTCACGTAGTCAATCGCGGTGGTAAACATCAGCTCGCCGTTGAAATACGGCGTTCCGGACGGAATCTGACCGTAGTAATAGTAGTAATACAGTTCTTCATCGGAGTACTCACGGGGATAAATGTCGTTGTAATCGATTGCCATCGACCGCTTTGCGCTCTCGACAATAACAGAGTTATCATTGAGCGTCTGTTCGGTGTAATTCGAGATGAAGCCCGGATTGGAGAGTGGGTCGACGGTGGAGACTTTGATATGGGAATTCAGCGCGGTATAGCGGCCAAGAAGCTCTTCTGTGTTCGCCAGTTCGTTTCCGCGCTGGGTGAGGATATAGATGTTGACGTCCTCGTCAACGCCCGCGAGAATCTGCTCGGTTTCCTCACTGATAGAATACAGCTGCAAGCTCGACAGGTCGTATTTTGTGTAAGTGGACGGAACTTCCGAAATGAACAGGTTCACGAGAATCACGACCGCAAGCACAACCGCCGTCATGACGATGCTGAACGAGCCGATCTTCAGATATTTTTTATTGAGCTTTTTCGTTTCAGGGGATGTATGTTTCGTTTGTTTTTCGTTATTCATTGCAAATTTACCTCCTCATCCTCAGTTCCAGCGCTTCTTTTCCATCGATTGTACCGTCAGGTAAACGAAAAGTCCGCAGATGGAGAGGAAGAAAATGATAGCAGTCAAGTCGAACATACCGTTCTGGAAGGTGGTCAGTCTGTCAAACAGAGATATTGCGGTGAGAATATTCGGGATAGCACTGGTAAACATGGACGAATCAACCGCGTAAACGGAAACCGAAGCGAGAACTAGGATGCCGGCAGTACATACGGCAATGACAGAGTTTTTAATCATCGTGTTGACGATAAGTCCGATGATAATGGAAATCAGAATGAATCCGGCAAGGGAAGCGGACGCGTCGGTGGGAATCATATTGGCAATGCCGGGCATAAAGTAGATGAGAATGGTCGCACCGAGGCTGATTACAGCGGCGATGACCTGGCTTTCCGTCAGAGAAGAAATGAACATACCGATTGCGAGAAGCGCGGCGCCAAGCAGGAAGAACGCGAGCAGCATAGCGTACGCGGTGGAGAGATGAACTGTCCCAAAAGCGGCAAGAATGAGAGGATAGAAAATCATGATGCAAATCGGGACGGCAAGTACAGTCACCATAGCAAGGTACTTCGCCATGACGATAGACGTAACGCTCATCGGAAGGGAGTACAAAAGCTGGTCAGTGCGGTTATGCTTTTCCTCCGCGACCGAACGCATGGTCAGGACGGGAATGGCGAGCAGGTATATGAACGACACCGCGTTGATGGTGATTTCAAAGTTCGGATAAAGCCCCTGCAAATTATAAACAACTGTAAAAATACCGGTCAGAAGAAGGATAAAGCAAATGAACACCGGTCCGGTCATTCCGGTGAAATAGGATTTGAGTTCTTTTTTATATACGGCCAACATAGCGGTTCACCTCCGGTTCAATTTCCGCCGAACAACGGTTTGTAGTCATCGTCGTCGTTCGGCTTATCGTCGGTATTTTCGGATTTTTTATTTTTTTCAGGCTGTGCATCCGGAGCATCGGATTTCTTATTGGTTTCCACCGGCTGTGCGGTCTGTTTTTTTGCGTTTTCGACCGCTTGTGCCGCGAAGATTTCCTCTGCGCTTTGGCGTAATTCGGCGTCAGATTTCTCCATTTCGTCTACGGTAGGCTCGAAGTGGTCACCGGTGAGTTCGAGGAAGACCTTCTCGAGGGTAACTTCTTCGAATTCCATGGACAGAATCGGCATTTTCGCGTCAGCGAAGCGGAAGAACAGTTCCTCACGGATATCTGTTCCCTTGTCCATAGCGATGCGGACGTGGACCTGTCCGAGTGCACGGGGGTCCATTTCGACGCCGTCTACACTGCGGATGGACTCGATGGTGCGGCGGACTTTTTCGCTGTCGCCGCGCACGATGAGGTCAACATAGTTCTTGCCCTCGTAGAGCTTTGTGAGGTTTTCGAGGGTATCGCTTGCGACGATGCGTCCTTTTGCAATAATAATGACGTAGTCGCAGACGGCGGAAATTTCGGTGAGGATATGGCTGGAGAGGATAACAGTATGGTCCCGTCCGAGGTCGCGGATGAGGTCACGGATTTCGATAATCTGACGTGGGTCGAGACCGACCGTAGGTTCATCGAGGATGATGATTTCAGGGTCGCCAATGATGGCCTGCGCGATACCGACACGCTGTTTATATCCTTTTGAGAGGTTTTTGATAAGGCGGTCAGCGTAAGCGGTGAGATCGGTCTTGGCGACGGCGGCATCGACAGCTTTATAGAGAGTGTCTCCCCAGAGGCCCTTTGCCTGACCGACGAATTCGAGGTATTCGTTAGGGGTCATATCCATGTAAAGGGGCGGCTGTTCTGGGAGGTATCCGATGCAGGCTTTCGCAGCGACAGGGTCTTCATAGATGTCGAAGCCGTTGATAGTGACCTCGCCCTCCGTGGCAGCGAGACATCCTGTGATGATATTCATAGTAGTGGACTTTCCAGCTCCGTTGGGTCCGAGAAAGCCGTAGATGCGGCCCTTTTCGACCTTGAAGCTGACTCCGCGCACAGCGGTGTTGTCACCGTAGCGCTTAACGAGATTTTTAACTTCAATCAATGTAGTGTCCTCCGGTGGATATTATAGAAATTAAATTTTGGTGAGATTAAAAATGCGCTTATTTTTAATTATAGCACGATATCTTGGGAAATTTTTGAATAAAATAACAACTTTATGATAATGAACCCGGCGTACAAAATTTCATGCCGCTGAAAACATGAGCGATTTGTCCCGCGCGGATGTATTTAACCAGCCGGCTGCACGTTTCCATATCCCTGTAAGCGAAACTTACAATATAACTATTGCAAATTGAATTTTTGTGATGTATAATATTACGTGTTACGTTATTTTACGACATTTTAAGCATCCGTGTGGATGCTTCATTTTCACTTGAATGCACAAGCGAAAGGTAATAGGTTACATAAACAATGAGCAAGGACATCGGAATCGACCTCGGGACTGCCACAGTTCTCGTGTATGTCAAAGGCAGGGGCATCGTCATAAAAGAGCCATCCGTTGTTGCAATAGATAAAAATACTGAAAAAATCCTGAAAGTCGGCCGCGAAGCTCAGCTCATGCTCGGGCGTACTCCGGGCAACATCACTGCCATCAGACCGCTCCGCGACGGCGTTATCAGTCAATATGAAATTACGCTCCGCATGATTCAGTACTTCATCAAAAAAGCATGCGGCACCGTCGTTTTTAAGCCGCGCATCATTATCTGTGTACCCTCCGGCATCACAGAAGTGGAGGAACGTGCCGTAGTCGACGCCGCGACACAGGCGGGTGCAAAGCGTACTTACCTTATCGAGGAACCGGTTGCGGCTGCGATTGGAGCGGGGATTGATATTTCCGCACCAAACGGTCATATGGTAGTCGACATCGGCGGCGGCACAACGGATATTGCCGTCATTTCGCTGGGCGGCGTTGTAGCAGCGGAATCCATAAAGGTCGCCGGAGATAAGTTCGATGAAGCGATAATCCGATATGTCCGGCGGCGGCACAACGTCTTAATCGGCGAGCGGACAGCGGAAGAAATCAAGATAAAAATCGGGGCTGCGTGGCCGCGTGAGGAGCCTCGTGCCATTGAAGTGAAGGGGCGTTGTCTGATTCAGGGACTGCCGCGCGTGGTTCGGATAACCTCACAGGAAATCCCGGACGCGCTCGAGGAGCCTATTACATCGGTAATCGAAGCGATCTGCTCTGTCATCGAGCGCACACCTCCGGAGCTGATTGGGGATATTCTCTCCAACGGCATCGTGATGACAGGCGGCGGAAGCCTTCTCTACGGGCTCGACCGCCTCATCGCTTACGCCACCGGAATCAAGACCCGCGTCGCGGACAAACCGATATCCTGCGTCGCGATTGGCACCGGCAAGAGTCTCGAGCATATTTCTCAAATTCCCGAGGGAGCGATAAACATCAGCAGGATGAAACGGTAAATTGGGATTCTATTTTTCTGAATCTATTTTATAAAAAATTATTGTTCAGTAAAAGACGTTTGTGTGACAGTTATCTGATAATTTTCATACACACAGCGATAAAGGAAACAAATTATGAATACAGACATTCTTGATATCAGTTCGCGTTCGGCGCGGGCCGATTTCTGGCGGCGATATGGCAAGCTGCTGCTGACCATCGCATTCCAGAACGTGATTGTATATGGGGTAAATCTGCTGGACAACATCATGATTGGGCGTTATGCAGAGCTTTCCCTCTCCGGCGTATTTATCGTCAATCAGATACAGTTTTTGCTGCAAATGATTGTGAACGGGATTGCGGACGGGACGGTTGTCATTGCGTCGCGCCACTGGGGAGAAAAGAATATCGACGGGATAAAAAAGACGACCTCTTGCGCACTGATGGTCGGACTGGGGGTTTCCGGCGCACTGCTGCTTTTCGCCCTCATTGCGCCCACGCCGCTGCTGTCGATTTTTACCGATAAATCTTATGTGATTGAAGAAGCGACGAAATATCTGCAAATTGTATGCTTCTCGTATATTTTCTTCGCAGCAACACAGGTGCTTCTTGGGATGCTGCGAAGTGTAGAGTGTGCGTTTATCGGATTTATCGGGTCCTGCGCTTCCCTGCTCATCAATCTTGTGCTGAATTACATGTTTATTTTCGGAAAATTCGGCGCGCCGGAGCTTGGGATTCGCGGCGCCGCTATTGCTACGTTGGCGGCGCGGATTGCGGAGACCGGAATTGTGATTGTATACCTTGCGTTTTTCGACAAAAAGCTGCATGTACGGGCGTCTGATATGCTCCGCACCACGCGCGAGGCGGCGGGGAAATTCATGCGGGTAAGTCTGCCGGTTGTGCTGTCCGGCGCGTCATGGGGAATTGCGATGGGATTACAAACCGCCATCCTCGGACGTTTGACCGACCCGGTCATCTCCGCAAACAGCATCGCGTCGACGGTATTCCAGATTATGTCTGTCTTCATCTACGGTTCCGCGACAGCCGCCTCGGTCATGATTGGCAAGACGATTGGCGAAGGCGCCGCAGTCAGTACAGACATTCTGAAAAAAGAAATCATGCACCGCACGCACATGATGCAGATTATTTTCCTGTGTCTCGGAGCGGCTACCGGCCTTGCTTTATTCCTGTTCAAAGATTTCATCATTGGATTCTACAACATCACGCCTGAGACGGAAGCGCTTGCGGTCCAGTTTATGGCGGTGCTGTCGGTGACGGTGATGGGTACGGCATATCAAGTGCCGTGTCTGACCGGGATTGTGCGCGGGGGCGGCGACACCAAATTTGTACTGTTCAACGACATCATCTTCATGTGGTGCATTGTTCTTCCCTCCTCTTTCGCAGCGGCGTTTGTGTTTGAGCTATCGCCCGTAATCATTTTCTTCTGCCTGAAATCGGACCAGCTTCTGAAATGTCTTGTATCGGTTGTAAAAGTAAACTTCGGACATTGGATGAAGAAGATTTGATATATTTGCTGGCGCCGAATCGTGGGTAGGAGCGCAAATGCTCTTGACATTTTTTCTAATAAATACTATAATAGATAGTAGCTGAGTAGCTGTCTACAGCGTAAATCCGAGTATTCGGATTTACGCTTTTTGTTTGCAATCTAAAGGAGGTATTGTATGGTTGAAACAAAAGTAAATGACTTTTTGGAAAAAGAACGCTTGGGAAAACTTATGTGGAAATATGCCATTCCCTGTGTGATTTCCATGCTGGTTGCAGCACTGTATAATATCGTTGACCAGATATTTATTGCAAATGCCAGTTATCTGGGCTCCTACGGAAATGCCGCTAATACAGTGGTCTTTCCCACCACAGTGGTTGCGATAGCGATCGCCGTTATGATTGGCGACGGCTGCTGTACCTTCGTCAGCATCAATCTCGGCGCCAAAAAACAAGATGATGCCCGCCGGGGTATCGGCAGCTCCGTCATAGCTGTCATCGCCGTGGGCATCATCCTCATGATTCTTTATCTGATTTTTCAAGAGCCTATTCTGAACGCCTTTGGCGCCAGAGTCAACGACGAGACCTTCCGGCTTTCAAAGGAATACTTCTTCTGGATCCCTTGGGGATTCCTTTTTATATGTTTGGTCAGGCGTTAAATCCTATCATTCGTTCCGATGGCAGCCCGCGCTTTGCCATGGGCACTCTGCTGATCGGCGCAATCCTGAACATCATATTAGACCCCATCTGCATCTATGTCCTGCATTGGGGAATGGCAGCGCTGCCATAGCCACCATCGTGGGACAAATTGTGTCAGCGATTCTCGCTGCGGCATATCTGTTCAAGATGAAAGCGGTGAAGATGGATAAGGATTGCTTTATCTTCCGCATAAAGTTGATACGGAGAATTCTTGCGTTTGGCTCGGCAAGCTTCCTGTCCCAGATTTCCATTGTACTTTCTATGGCCGCCACACTCAATATGGCGGTAAAATATGGGGCGATGGACGAGATATTCAGTCAACCGGAATATTCTCAGATTCCTACCGCCGTAACCGGCATCGTAATGAAATTCTTCCAAATCATCATTTCTATCTCTGCAGGTCTGGCCGCCGGCTGTATCCCGATTGCGGGCTATAATATCGGTGCGAAACGAAACGACAGAGTGCTGGGACTGATGAAAGGTCTGATAATAGTAGAGGCTCTGGTCGGCGTGGTGGCATCCCTGATTTTCCTACTGCTCCCCTATCAGCTCATCGGGTTCTTTGGTTCGGAAAATGAAAGCATTTATTACACCCAATTTGCAGTCTGGTATATTCGCGCTCAACTCTGTCTGCTGGCGCTGGCATGTATCAACAAGGGCGCCTTCATTTTCCTGCAATCTCTCGGTAAAGAATTAAAAAAAGCCCCGCCTGCCAGAGACGGATAATACCTCTACGGCGCATTGAGTACCATACCCTATCGGGAACCGCGCCATTTGTATTATTCCTTGTTGTAATCCTTCTTTGGGGCATAGGCAAGGGTACGTTCTCCTGCGGCATACTTGGCAGGAAGGACGGTCTTGACCTTGCGGCTGGCGTCCTTGGCGAACCATTCAAGGTAACAAATGTAATGGTACCCAAACTGTAAAAATGCAGTTTGGGACCTTTCTTCAGAAAATACCAAACCGCTGTAATCTCCATCCTTGCGAGGATGAAAATTGCAGCAGTTTCATTCTTGTAAGCATAAAATTATGCTCAAAGTTGATTTCTGCTGAGAGGTATTCTTACTATAGGAGGATTAAATGCAATATAAGATAGCCATTTGCGACGACGAACCGTTGCATATTGATAAGATACGAAGTATTCTTATGGATGAAGAAACCGATAATTACACCAAACCTGCTAATCTTCTTAATACCATAACCGCCGGTAAACGATACGACGTTCTTTTTCTTGATATCATGATGCCGGAAATAGACGGAATATCCCTTGCCCGTGAACTTCGTGAGTTAGATGAAGATATGCTCATCGTCTTTATCACAAGCAAAATTGAATTTATGCAAACCGGGTATGAAGTTAAGGCATTCCGGTATTTGCTAAAAGATCAAATCGACACGGGGGTTGCCGAAAATCTGGAAAGATATTGAGAAGGAACTCCTCGATCGCGCAGACACATATTTTACTTACGAATTCGAGCGTAAGACGTATCGCTATCCATGCCGAGATATCCTGTATCTCGAAAGTAATCTGCGCCGCATTATCCTGCATACAAATCGCGATACAGTTGTTTTATACGGGAAACTGGATGATCTCGCTATAAAATATCCCATGTTTGTCCGTATTCACAAAAGCTTTCTTGTCAACCGCCGCTACATCCGCTCGATTTCTGCAGGTATGGTCGTATTGTCAAATGGTGACGTTCTGCCTATCAGCCGTAAATATGCGGATTCATTGGAGGAATTACGATGATCCTGTTAAGCAGTCTGATCCTTGATGCGGTTTTGTTAGTAATAAAAACTGTCCGCAAACGAAACATTACGACATGTCTGCGTTTTTTGTCTATGTCCGTGTTGATCAACGTATTCGCCTATTATATGATCCTTGGATTGACAAAGACGTTTGGATATAATCTTTTGTTTGCTTTGGTCTGCAGTGTGGCTGCGAAGATTTTCGTTATCTGGCTCTATCTGCAACCGACCAAAGCCGAACACAAGAATGAACCTGTATACCTGCTGACCATTTTGCTGTCGCTTTGTCTCCACGACAATCCGATTTTTGGTCTTATCAGCGGCGCGCTCCTTCTTTTGTTCGTTATATATTCGGAGCATCACGAGCATACAAATTCCACTGAAACTTCCGAGACACGTCCGAAACGTGAAAGCGACATATACTTGAAAACCATTGAGGACAGTTATCGTAAAAATCGCGCACTCATGCATGACTTGAAAAACCACATCATTGTGCTTAGGTCTCTGGCAGAGAAGAAAGAATATGACCAACTGCTTGACTACACGGATTCCATGGCGGAAAAAGTATCCGAAAATCTGTTTCCAGTCCACTCCGGCAACATCATTCTTGATGCGATTTTAGCAGACAAATACCACATTGCTCGGCGAAATGGGATTTTTGTAGAATTCCTCACCGTCATCTACGACGCCGACTTTGACAGCGGTGATTTATGCACTGTTATCGGCAATTTGTTCGATAATGCCATTGCAGAAAATCTCAAGACTTCTCATACTGAAGAACGCCGTATTTCTATATCTATTCGGTCAAATGACAATAAACTTACAGTAGTAATGAAAAATCCTTTGTTCCATGTACTGAAAATAAAGGACGGTCTTCCGGCAAGCGATAAACTGGACCTTGAGCACCATGGGATCGGTCTGAAAAATGTTCGCAGAGTCTGTGATGTATACGACGGTACTCTGTTCTGGGATGATACGGACGGAATCTTCACAATTACTGCTAAACTGAAAATGACACGAAACCCGTAAATTCTTACATGGAACAAAAAAACGAATAAAAATATGTTATACTGAACGCTGTTAGGAGGTATATTTTATGGAAACCAAACGAAAACATGTAATCCGAAACAATGGGACGATACCTGAACCGCAAGCTGACAAAATCGCTTTCCCCCGCGATCATCGACAAATTCTCAAAAATTGCATATCAGTATTATGAGAATCCGGAATTCAAGGATACAATGTCTCGCATGACTGCCAATCCGCAGCAGACGATTCACAACACTTTTTTCTCCGTAATTTCCTGCATCGGCCATGTTATGAAACTTGTTGGTATCCTCGGCGTTTTCTTCCGCGCATCTTTCTGGATCGGCATGGGTGCAGCGTTGATCGGTATTCCTATGTCAATTCTTGATTTGTGTGCTACAGATAAACAACAGCGTCTTCTGCGGGAAGCTACGACAGATCAGCGTATGGGTGAGTATCTGCAGGGATTATTTGCGGATAAACATTCAGCGTATGAAATTAAGATTTTCCGCGCAAAAGAGCATATCCTTGATATGTGGCACGAAACTACAAAGAAAATTTTTGACCGCTACAGCAGAATTACAAATATTCTATTAAGAACACAAAGTATTGTCTCACTCTTGAAAATTACATATACATCTTTTGCTGTCGTGACCCTTGTACTTGGTTTTCTTTCCGGAAGATAGAACTTGGTATTCTTGTCTCGATTCTGAATTCTATTGGGAATTTGTTCTCTATCCTAACAACACATCGTCCGTTTCGTCGGAACCGTTGGCGTGATAGCATCTTATGATGTGTGTTTTATTCCACTTGCGCTTTTAAGCGTTGTCCCTGCTTTTATTTCCAAATGGATTTACAACCGCGAACTTTACAACAGTATGAAACGGGAACAGACGCCTATGGCGCGCCGTCGCGACTGTTTATGGGGTGTGCTAACCGGAAAAGATACTGTGAAAGAACTGCGTACGATGCAAACGGAAACCTATATCAAAGAACAATGGACATCTGCAAGAGATGAAGTATTAGAACAGGATTTTGCTTTTGCTATGAAAAGCTCCAATGTTTTCCTGTTCTGTGATTTGTTCCGGTTGCTCGGATTTGCTGCAAGTATTGCATTGTCCATATATTTTGCAGGTTGTGGAATTATATCTGTCGGACAGTTTGCTGCGTGTATTTCCGCGTCTGGTGGAATGCAGTTCATGACGGAACAGCTCATCGGGATGGAGACGGATCAGAATTCAAAAGCCGATTTTGCAGGTGATTTTTACGATTTCTTCGACAATGCGACCGAAACGGAAGGTGAGAAGCCGTTTTGCGGATTTAAGAAAGACATCGCTATTAAAAATGTTTCTTTTGCTTATCCAACCGGAGACTCTGACGTCCTTTATGATGTATCGTTTACTATTCATAAAGGTGAGCGTGTAGTCATCGTTGGTGAAAATGGTTCCGGTAAAACGACTCTTTCAAAAATCATATCGGGCGTATATGAACCGAAATCCGGTGAAATTCTATATGACGGAAATGACGTCAAAACCTTTGAGCGTGACAGTTTTTACCGCCGATTTTCCGTGATCTCGCAGGATTTTGTAAAGTACCAGTTTACTATGCGCGAAAACATCGGCATGAGTACTCCGAATCAAATCCACAACGACGAAAGGCTAATGCAGAGCGCGAAATCCGCAAATGTGGAACCCATCATCCGCAGAATCGGCGGATCAGATACACAGCCTGGACGGGAATTCGATGGTGTGGAACTTTCCGGCGGTGAATGGCAGAAAGTCGCTATTGCGCGCGGACTTAACAAAGATGCAGACATCATCATTCTTGATGAACCGACCTCTGCACTTGACCCCTTGGTAGAATATGATATTCTGAAAAAATTCATTGATCTAACCGAGGGCAAGACATCGGTGATTATTTCTCACCGTGTAGGTCTGTGTCGGTTTGCAGACCGGATTATTGTGACGCAGGATGGACGTGTCGCGGGGAATGGCTCACATGAGGAACTTCTGCGGAACAATGCTGAGTATACCCGTATCTGGAATGAACAGGCTAAATGGTATGTAGAATAAATAGAAAAATCCCACAGCCGGAGCATGACTGCGGGATTTCTTATTCATGCAGGAATTATTGCATGCTGTTGAGCTTGAGTGTGAACTGGCTCTTCTTGTGAGCAGCGTTGTTCTTGTGGAGAATTCCACGTGCAGCTGCCTGGTCAACCTTCTTAACAGCGTTCTTGTATGCAACGGCAGCGTCTTCCTTATTGCCGGATTCAACTGCTGCATTGAACTTCTTGATGATGGTGCGGAGCTGGTTCTTGAACATCTTGTTCTGAAGTGTTTTTACGGAAATGACTTTAACGCGCTTTTTAGCGGATTTAATGTTAGGCATTGTTTTTTCTCCCTTTTCAATTTTTTTACGGAATGATTACCGAAACAATCCGGCTGCGCCTGAGAGGGTACGCATCCGGACAAATATCATACAGTATCATATTTTATCACGTTTTTCATAGAATTGCAATAGCTTTCATAAAATTTAACATTCAAAATCGGCGAAATTTTGGCTTCTTTATGTGCTAATTTTATGTATATTTTCGGGGGAGATTTTTTATTTTTTAATTGTTTACCGAAGTGAAGTGTGGTATAATTATTTATTATAGTCCGTTAATGAAAATGAAAGGTCTCAATATATGAAATATCTTGTTCTTATCCCTGACGGAATGGCTGACCGCCCAACTTCCGCGCTCAACAACCGTACCCCCATGGAGGCAGCCGCAAAGCCTACTATGGATATGCTCGCGGCAAAATCCACTTGCGGAACCGTTTTGAACGTTCCGACCGGTATGATTCCGGAAAGCGACACGGCCAACCTCGCGATTCTGTCCTACGACCCGCGCGCATACTCTAAGGGGCGTTCTCCCCTTGAGGCGATGAGTCTCGGCCTGACGATGACCCCAGACGACACAGCCATTCGCTGCAACCTCGTCACACTCTCTGACGGCGACGTGTATGAGGAACGGGTCATGCTGGACCACAGTGCGGACGAAATCACGACAGAGGAAGCAGCGGAGTTGGTCGCTGCGCTCAACGAGGCCCTTCCCATGCCGGGACGTGTACTTCATACGGGAGTCAGCTACCGTCACTGCCTGATTTGGAGCGGCGCGTCAGACACATACAACTTCATGCGTCCGCACGATATCCTCGACCAAAAGATTGCCGAATACCTTCCGAAGGAATCAGACGGCGGTGCGGCATTTTTGAAATATATGAAAGACGGTGCTGCGGTGCTGGAGCATCATCCGGTAAACGAAAAACGGCGTGCACGGGGACTTCGTCCGGCAAACTCACCGTGGCTGTGGAGCCCGGGAAAGAAGCCTTCCCTTCCCTCGTTCCGTGAGAAGTGGGGTGTCAAAGCGGCTATTGTATCCGCAGTCGACCTCATCAAGGGAATTGGCATATGCGCCGGATGTGAAATCATCGACGTAGAGGGCGCAACAGGAAACTTTGCGACCAACTATACAGGTAAGGCAAACGCAGCGATTGACGCATTCGAGAGAGGCATGGATTTGGTATACGTTCACGTAGAGGCGCCGGACGAATGCGGTCACCACGGAGAAGCGGACGTGAAGACAGCGGCCATCGAAAAAATCGACGGGCTGATTTTGCGGCCGATACTTGAGTATTTGGAGAAATCGGGAGAAGCGTTCCGCATTCTGGTGCTTCCCGACCATCCGACTCCGATTGAACTGCGCACGCACACGTCTGAGCCGGTGCCGTTCTTCCTTTACGACTCCGCATCGGTGAAGGAGGGTGTTCCTTCGTTCACGGAGGCGGAATGCGGAAAGAAGGAGCTGTACATCCCCGACGGAAGTACGCTGCTCTCGCACGTAATTGTGAAATGAGGTAAAACATGAATAACGACGAAAACAACAGGTCCGCGGAAAAAGTGGTTCCGAAAAAGAATGGTTCCCCGCGCAAGATGCTTGGCGACATTTACGAACTTCTCGAAATGCTGGGCGTCGTGACGGTAGTCATCATGCTGATATTCGCGTTTGTGGTACGGCTAAACATTGTAGACGGGCAATCGATGGACCATACACTGGCAGACGGGCAGTATCTGGCAGTATCTGGCCTGTTTTACGAGCCGACGCCGGGGGACATTGTAATCATACACAAAATCTCGGCCTATCCTTACAACGCGCCTATCGTAAAGCGCGTCATCGCCGTGGAAGGTCAAACGGTAGACATTGACTTTTCCACATGGACGCTGACCATAGACGGCGAAGTCGTCGACGAGCCGTATCGCTATTTGGCATCAGACCAGTTTCTGACAGCGGACTATTCCTTCCCAATAACGGTCGGCGAAAATGAAATCTTCGTAATGGGCGATAACCGCAACCACTCTGCCGACAGCCGCACAAGCGAGATTGGTCTGATAGACAAGCGCTGCGTCGTCGGAAAAGCCTATGCCCGCCTGTTCCCGTTCACCGACATCACGATATTCCAGAATCCGCGGGAAACGTAAAGGGCAAAATAAAGAGAAAAAGCAATTCTAAGACAAGACGACTGTTTATGGTTTCAATCCAAGTAAATTATATTGGACGCCTGAAGAAATAAAAAATATAATGTTAGAATGCGCTCTCTCCGATAATGTTAGATAAATTTTAAGATAGATTACGATAAAATCTCTCTTTTTTATGCCGTAATTGAATAGATTCAGAACTTTAAGGAGTGATTTTATGAACGGAAATAATACTAATATCAACTGGTTTCCGGGGCATATGGCGAAGACGCGTAGGCTTATTACGGAAAATTTGTCGCAGGTCGATATTGTGATTGAGCTGCTCGACGCGAGAATTCCCAAAAGCTCGAAGAATCCGGAAATTGATAAGATTGTAAACAACAAGCCGCGGCTGATTTTGCTGACGAAGTCGTCTCTCGCTAACGCGGCTGCCACAAAGCAGTGGGAGGCGTACTGTGGCGCGCTTGCCGTCGACACGGTGACCGGCGAAGGAATCCGCGAAATTGCGCCGGCGGTACGAAAGATTCTCGCGGAGAAGCTGCAGCGATACGCGGACCGCGGGATGAGCGGGCGGAAGGTACGGGCGATGATCGTCGGAATTCCGAACGTCGGCAAATCTTCCCTCGTGAATCGGCTGAGCGGCGGAAAGCGTGCAAAAGTCGAGGACAGACCCGGCGTCACGCGGGCAAAGCAGTGGGTCACAACCGATATTGGGATCGAGCTGCTCGACATGCCCGGCGTGCTGTGGCCTAAGTTTGACGACCAGGCCGTCGGACAGAATCTTGCCTTTACCGGGGCCATAAAGGACACCATCTTGGACGCCGAAGAGCTTGCGTCAAATTTGTGCGCAAAGTTATACCAGACCGTGCCGAACATGTTCTGTACGCGGTACAAGCTGGACCGCGAAGCACTCGTCGACGCAGAGCCGTATGCTTTGCTTTGCGCAGTTGCCAAAAAGCGTGGATTCCTCATCTCCGGCGGGAAGCTGGATACGGAACGCGCCGCCGGAATTGTACTGGATGAATTCCGCGAGGCAAAAATCGGGCGGATTACGCTGGAAACGCCACCGGAGAAATCGTGATGATGGATGCTGCATTTGATAAGGCTTACACGAAGGAGTACGGTGTTGTCTGTGGAACAGATGAAGCCGGGCGCGGACCGCTCGCCGGTCCCGTAGTAGCGGCCGCCGTGGTTCTGCCGGATGGACTGATAATAGAAGGGCTTGACGACTCGAAGAAGCTGAGTGAAAAAAAGCGCGAACGGCTGTACGATGAGATAATCGAAAAAGCTGCAGCGTATGGGATTGCCCTATCTACGCACGTGGAAATCGACGAAACAAACATTCTAGCGGCGTCGCTGACTGCCATGCGGCGTGCAGTTGCAATGGTACGGGAGCGCGTGACCCCCGATGTTGTGCTTGTAGATGGAAACCAGAACACGGATTTTGGAATCCCGAGCATTCCTATCGTTCATGGAGACGCGCTGTCGCAGTCTATTGCCGCGGCATCGGTACTGGCAAAAGTGACGCGTGACCGCATGTGCATGGAGTACGAGGAGAAATATCCGGGCTACGGATTTGCGAAGCACAAGGGATATCCGACGTTTGAGCACAAGCTGGCCATCTACCGGCTCGGGATATGCGAGATACACCGAAAGTCGTTTCTCAAGTTTCTCGAGAGGGATAAGGAAAAGCTCGAGCAGGCGCTGCGGGACCGCGAAGAACAGATTGGAACGAGATAAAATGGATATAAAATCGCTCGGACGGTGCGGAGAAAATTCCGCCGTGCTGTATCTGGAATCACACGGATATCATATAATAGAGCGAAACCTCCACATCGGCCGCGCGGAAATCGACATTATTGCGGAAAATGACGACTTTGTCGTATTTGCGGAGGTCAAGACGCGCCGGCAGGTCCCTGGTTTTTCCGGGCGGTACGGGTCCCCAGCGGAAGCGGTAGACGCGAAGAAACGTGCGTTGCTGATTGGCGCTGCGGACGCGTATCTTGCGGGATGCGGGCATGACAAAGCGCCGCGGATTGACGTGATTGAGGTATACGTGGACCCGAAAGCGGACGAATACCGGGTGGTGGACATACGCCACATAGAGAACGCGGTCAGAAAGAGCGGGAAATTTTCGCGGAAATATTGACTGCAAAGGAGAAAGGGAGCAGTATATGAAACTGGTTGACCTTCACTGCGATACAGCGGGCATGATTTTGCGGAATCGTGTCCCGTTGGCGAAAAACGAATTGCAAATCTCGCTTGAGAAGGCGGGATATCTTGAAAAATACGTTCAGCTTGCGGCTGTTTTCACGTGGACCGAACTGACCGACGAAGAAGGGTGGAGCAAATTCCACGAGATTCGCGAAAACCTTGAGCGGGAGTGCGCGGAAAACGGCATTACGCTGGCAAAGACGGCAAGCGAGCTTGAAAGCTCTGTAAGTGAGCGCAAGGTCACGTTGATTCTGACGGTAGAGGATGCGCGGATTCTCGACGGCAGAATCGAGCGGGTTCGCGAGCTATATGACTGCGGGGTTCGCGTGATGACGCCATTATGGGGCGGGGAGACCTGCATCGGCGGAGCGCATAACACGGCGTCGGGACTATCGGACTTCGGGAAAGAAGCGGTCGCGGCGATGTGCGAATGCGGAATTATCCCCGATATTTCTCATGCGTCGTTCCGTTCCGCGGACGACATCATGGACATCTGCGAAAAGTACGGCGTCTCTCCCGTAGCCACGCACATGAACTCCTACGCGGTCTGTGCGCATTCGCGTAACCTGACCGATGAGCGCTATCTTCGCCTGACCAAGCTCGGCGGTGTAGCGGGAGTGAGCCTATGCCCGCCGCACCTCACCAGCGGCTCCGCCAGCGCGAGCGACGTCATCCGCCATATGCTGCACTACCGTGCGCTATGCCCGGAACACGTCTGCTTAGGCTGCGACCTCGACGGCACGACGCCGCCCCCCGACCTCTCCGACCTCTCCCGCCTCTCCCTCATCCCGAACCTTCTGTCCCGTGAAGGTTTGTCGCCGGAAGAGGTCAATGCTATCTGTTTTGACACGGCTTATCGGTTTTTAGTGGAGAATTTAGGGAAATCAGGGACTCTATCCCCGCTGAGGAACTCGAACCCTTCTTAAAATCAGCAAAACAAAGCCCATACCCACCCAGTAGTATAAAATTTTTGAGGGGGTGGGAGTACTTATTTCCAAAAGTACCCCAACGCACCCCCATCACAAGAAAATTCGAAAACAAGGATTAAGGAACATGAACTACAAAAGTACTCGTGACTATAGTGAAAATTTGCATTTGGCGTCGTCGGCACAGGCAATCAAGGAAGGACTTGCGCCGGATGGCGGGCTGTATATCCCATGTGAGATTCCTGCGCTTACTGATGAGGATATACAACGCCTTGCGACAATGCCGTATGAGGAGCGCGCCGCTTATGTGCTGGCGATGTTTCTGGATGATTATGACAAGGGAGAGCTGGCGGAGGATTGTCGGGCGGCGTATGCGCTCGAGAAGTTCCCGGCGCCGACGGGGGATGCCGCGAAGTATCTGTCCGGTGGAGCCGCTCCCGTTTACGACATGGGCGAGGATGGAGTATATGTGCTTGAGCTGTGGCATGGACCGACCTCCGCGTTCAAGGATATGGCATTGCAGCTGATGCCGCGTCTTCTTTCGCGCGCACTGAAAATGACAAGTGAACGTCGGGTCGCACATATTCTCGTTGCGACAAGCGGCGACACCGGTAAGGCAGCTCTCGAAGGATATTCCGATGTAGATGGAGTGAAAATCACGGTTTTCTATCCCGCAGACGGAGTCAGCCGGATGCAGAAGATGCAGATGACCACGACGAAGGGGTCCAATGTGTATGTTGCGGCGGTCAACGGGAATTTTGACGATGCACAGAACGGCGTGAAGGCAATATTCGGCGACAGTGAGCTTGCGAAAAAAGCGGACGCCAACGGATTCTTCTTCTCGAGCGCGAACTCCATTAACTGGGGCCGTCTTGCACCGCAGATTGTTTATTATGTCTCCGCTTATCTTGACCTTGTAAACAGCGGGAAAATAAAACGAGGGGATGCGGTAAACGTCTGCGTCCCGACCGGAAATTTCGGAAATATTTTCGCGGCATACCTTGCGCGGGAGATGGGAATTCCGATAAAAAAGCTCATCTGTGCGTCTAACAGCAACAATGTACTTACCGATTTTATAAACACTGGGGTATATGACCGGACGCGGGAATTCCATAAGACCATTTCGCCGTCCATGGATATTCTGATTTCCAGCAATCTCGAGCGTCTTCTCGCAGTCTGCGGCGGTGCAAAGCTGACCGGGGAACTGATGAGCCAGCTGAAAGCTACCGGAAAGTATACCGCCCCCAACGAACTTATAGCGGCAATCCGGGAAAACTTTGCCGGATACTGCATGAGCGAGGAAGAAACACGTCGCACCATTCGCAATACATTTGAGAAAAACGGCTATCTCATTGACACGCACACTGCGGTCGGAATGGGCTGCGTGGAAAAATACCGTAAGGACACAGGGGATAGCACGCCGATTCTTCTTGCGTCAACGGCAAGTCCGTACAAATTTGCCGCAGATGTCTGCGGAGCGCTTGGAATCGCGGCATCCGACGATATTGAAGAGGTCCTGCACTCCCTGTCGACATACACCGGAACGGAGATTCCGCAGCCGCTCATCGCGCCGCTCAGCCTTCCTGTTCGATTCACCGAAACGATTGCGCCGTCAGAAATGCCCGACCTCGTTTTCAGGGTATAAGATGGCAATTTACACGATAGCCGACCTGCATTTATCGCACACGGTAAACAAGCCAATGGATAAATTCGGTCACAGATGGGCCGGATATATGGATAAAATCGGGAAGCGGTGGCGTGCCGTTGTGGAAGACGGCGACGTGGTCGTAGTGCCCGGTGATATTTCGTGGGCGATGACGCTGGAGGAAGCGCGGGAGGATTTGCAGTTTATCGACCGTTTGCCGGGAAAAAAGCTGCTCGGGCGGGGAAATCACGACTACTGGTGGACGTCGGTCACGAAAATGAAAGCGTTTCTGACCCAGTGCGGGATTACGACGATAGAATTCCTGCAAAACAACGCGTATCTCGCGGAGGGGACTCTGATTGCCGGGTCACGCGGGTGGTATGTGGAGCCGCGGCTCCAGAACACGCCCATGCCGACCGATTACGACAAGATAGTGAATCGCGAATGTCAGCGGCTTGTGCTGTCGCTGGATGCGGCCGAGGTGCTGCGAAGGGAGAATCCGGACGCAAAGGCCATGGTTTTCCTCCATTTTCCTCCTGTATTCGGGGATTTTATCTGCCGCCCGATAGTCGATGTTCTAAAGAAGCGCGGGATTTTGGACTGCTGCTTCGGACACATCCATGGTGTGTACAACGTGAAACGAGATTTTGAATTCGAAGGAATTCGGATGCACCTCATCTCCGCGGATTTTCTGGATTTTTATCCCGCGGCGGTTCGGTCGTTTTAAATTTCACAAATTATTCAAATACTTTTCAGCATTTGTCATTGACAGCGCGATAAAAAAATTGTAAAATATAAAAAGCTATGTAAACATTAAAATAACATCGTTATATAAACATCAAGGAGAACATGAAAGATGAGCCTGATTTCACAGGAAACAATCGCCACAAACCAGAAGAAAGTTACATTTGGCGTTGACCACGACACATTTGAAGCTGCCATCAATAAGGTTTTCAAAAAGACATCCAAGAACATCACAATTCCCGGCTTCCGCAAGGGCAAGGCGCCCCGTGCGCTCGTTGAGAAGATGTATGGCAAGGAAGTCTTCTATGAGGACGCTATCAACGAAGTGATTCCGGATGCATACACCTCCGCTATGGAAGGCAATGAGGACAAAATCGTAAGCCGTCCTGAATTTGACGTTGTTTCCATCGACGAGAACGGTGTTGTTCTCTCCGCAACTTATTTTGTAAAGCCGGAAGTAGCGATTGCCGACTACCTTGGCATTCCCGCAGAACGTCCGGTTGAACATGCTACCGATGAAGAAGTAGAAGAAGAGCTGAAGAGAGTGCAGAACCGTAACTCTCGTATGATCGAGATTACCGACCGTCCGGCACAGATGGACGATATTACCAATATTGATTTCGAAGGATTTGTTGACGGCGAGGCATTCGAAGGCGGCAAGGCCGCTGGACACGAGCTCAAGCTTGGTTCCGGCGCGTTCATCCCGGGCTTTGAAGAACAGATCGTCGGCCGGAACATCGGCGATGAGTTTGACGTTGTTGTGACCTTCCCGGAAGACTATCATGCAGAAAATCTGAAAGGCAAGGAAGCGACCTTTAAGTGCAAACTCAACTCTCTGAAATACAACGAGCTCCCCACCCTTGACGACGAATTCGCAAAGGATGTATCCGAATTCGATACGCTGGATGAATATAAGGCTGATATCAAGGCAAAAATCGAAGAGAACCACAAGAAGCACGCGGACAGCCATGTAGACGAAGCGCTCATCAACGCGCTGATTGAAAAGCTACAGGCAGATATTCCGGAGTGCATGTTTGAAAACGAAGTGGAAAACTTGGTGCGCGACTATGACAACCGGCTGCGCATGAACGGTCTGGACCTTCAGACATATTTCAAGTACACGGGACTTGACCTCGACAAGCTGCGCGCGCAGATGAGACCTGACGCGGAACGTCAGGTAAAGACGCGTCTTGCGTTGGAAAAGATAGCCGCTCTTGAAAACATCGTAGTATCTGAGGAAGAGACTGAAGAGGAATACAAGCGTCTCGCAGAAATGTACGGTATGGAAATTGATAAGATCAAGGAAGCCGTAGAAGCTGACGCAGTAGCCGAGGATGTCAAAGTAAAGAAGGCAATTGACCTCGTTCGTGAGAAGGCGGTCATCACCGAAGTAGAAGGCAACCACCACGAAGAATAAAAATAAAGTTTTCTCGGGGGTGACTTTTTCAGGAAAAGTCACCCCCGAATCCCCCTTCCAAACCTTTTTGGGTCATATATAACATATTTTCATGGAGGTATATTCATTATGGCATTAGTTCCGATGGTAGTACAGCAGACGAACCGCGGCGAGCGGTCTTATGATATTTACTCCCGTCTGCTCAACGACAGAATTGTATTTCTCGCCGACGAAGTAAACGACGCCACCGCTTCTCTTGTTGTGGCACAGCTTCTGTTCTTGGAAGCGGAGGACCCGGACAAGGACGTCAGCCTTTATATAAACAGCCCTGGCGGTTCAGTCACGGCAGGTATGGCGATTTACGATACGATGAACTTTATCAAGTGCGACGTATCAACTATTTGCGTCGGCATGGCGGCGTCGATGGGCGCGTTCCTCCTTTCGTCCGGCGCAAAGGGCAAGCGTTTTGCGCTTCCCAACAGCGAGATTATGATTCACCAGCCGCTCGGCGGCGCGCAGGGTCAGGCGACCGACATCAAAATCCATGCCGAGCATATCCTTCGCACCCGCGATCGTCTCAACACCATCCTCTCGAAGAACACCGGCAAGCCCCTCGAAATTATCGCCGCCGATACCGAACGCGATAACTTCATGACCGCTGACGCCGCGTGTGAGTACGGTCTGATTGATAAGGTAATTGAGCACAGACCGTAATCGTATAAAGTTCTTTGCGCAGCTTTCTTTCAGGAAAGCGCGTCCTTCTCCTTCAATTTTAGAAAGGCTATATTTGATAGAATGGCTCAGAATACTCGTAATAATGGGCGGATGAAGATTGACCGGTCCTGTGCGTTCTGCGGGCGCAGTGAGGGTCAGGTCGAATTTCTCATCCCGTCTCCCACAGGGCTTTATATCTGTGACAAGTGCATCGACGCTTGCAACGATATTATTTTTGACCACTTCTCGGAAGAGACTTCATCGGCAACTCTGGACCGCGAGAATCTGCCCGCTCCGGAAGAGATTAAAGCGACTCTTGATGAGTACATCATCGGGCAGGACAAGGCGAAAATCGCGCTTTCCGTTGCGGTTTACAATCACTACAAGCGTTTGATTTATCGTGACAACAAGAATAAGCTGAAAAACGCAAAAAAGGCGGGCGCGCGCGACGGTGAAGAAGCTGCCGACGACGTGGACATTCAGAAGAGCAATGTCCTGCTTATCGGACCGACCGGTGTGGGCAAAACATTCCTCGCACAGACGCTTGCAAAAACGCTGGAAGTTCCGTTTGCAATTGCGGACGCCACCACGCTCACCGAAGCGGGATATGTTGGAGAAGATGTGGAAAACATTCTGCTCCGGCTCATTCAGGCGGCGGATTATGACATTGAGCTTGCCGAGCGCGGGATTATTTACATCGACGAGATTGACAAGATTTCCCGCCGGAGTGAGAACCGCTCTATCACCCGCGATGTATCGGGCGAAGGTGTTCAGCAGGCCTTGCTGAAGATTCTGGAAGGGACGGTTGCGAATGTCCCCCCGCAGGGCGGCAGAAAGCATCCGAATCAGGAATTCATTCAAATCAATACGGAGAATATTCTCTTTATCTGCGGCGGTGCGTTTGACAATCTGGACCAGATAATCGAACAGCGGAAGGGTCAGTCTTCGATTGGCTTTGGCGGAGACATCAAGAAAAAGGAAGAAAAGCTGCGAGACGGCATATTTAAGGATGTGACGGCACACGATATTGTGAAGTACGGCATCATTCCCGAGCTTGTGGGACGTCTTCCGGTTATCGTTGGGCTTGAAAATCTCGACTGCGATGCGCTCGTTCGGATTCTCTCCGAACCGAAAAACAGTCTTGTAAAGCAGTATCGCAAGCTGTTCGAGATGGACAACATTGAGCTTGCGTTTGACGACGACGCGCTGCGGGCGGTCGCTGAACGTGCAATCGAACGAAACACGGGGGCGCGTGGTCTGCGCTCCATCCTAGAAGAGACCATGACAGACATCATGTTTACCCTGCCCTCTCGTAAGGACGTTGCGAAAGTCACAATTACAAAGGATTGTGTAATCCGTCATGCGGAACCAATACTGACGTTAAAGCAGGAATAAAACATTTCTAACCGCACATTTTTCATTGGGCTAACCGCGGGGGAGTATGGTATGATAAAACGCCATTCTTCCCTGCGGTTAGCCTGATTGATTGCTGCACATTTTCCGCATGGGATCCAAATTGATACTTTACAGGTACGTTTTTTCATGATATACGGTAACGAAAAATGGATTAAAACCACAAATGAACTCGACGTTGCCCGACTCGCCAAAAATGTCGCAAAAACGGGATCATCACGGTATTTCATAACCCTCATGCAGGGCCGGAAATATATGCTCGCCCCGAATGCAGTGTATGATGAAATTGCCGGTACAAAACCCGGAGAAGCATGTGCCATCCGCGATATTCCACTTGAGCTGGGGACGGAGCTCGCAAAGTACGGGATTGACCTGTATCTGTATTATACAGGGGACGGTCCGCATATGGATAAGGAAATCGGAGGTCGCTTTGGCTTTACAGAGCCGCGTCAGAACGTCTCCATGGAATTTGCGCGGCGTTGGGCAGCAGTACTGTGGGAATACAGTACGCGGAAGGTCGGCTGCGCACTGACCATCGACGTGATGCTCTACCCCGATGGCACATTTGACGCGGCTCAAATGAACGAGCTGGTGAAGCTGTCGGATATGCTGGAACGGGTTGATTAAGCATAGATGATAAATAGATGAAAAATCGATTAAAGATATTGACCCACGGGAAAATTTGTGGTATAGTAAACTCATCGAAAGAAAAGGAGATAAAACAATGAAAGAGCTTGTTAGGTCCTTTGAAAATCTTCCGCTGATAGTAAAACTCATCCTCGCCATTCCTGCACTCGACATTATCTGGGTAATTTACCGTATTATCAAAAGCCTATCGGAACAGAATTTGCTTGGCGTCATCCTTGGCGTTGTGCTTCTGATTTTCGGCTTCCCCTTTATGTGGCTCATCGATATTGTCTGCATTCTCCTGCGAGGCAACGTTTGGTGGTTCTAATTTTCTGAAAAAATTCAATTTTAATGAAAATACCCCTTGACAAAACCATCTGCCGGTGGTATAATAGTTGACGTTGACGGAAGAACGTCGGCAAGTACAACATGCGGAAGTGGCGGAACTGGCAGACGCGCACGTTTGAGGGGCGTGTGGTTTACACCGTACGGGTTCAAGTCCCGTTTTCCGCATAAAGCAGGCTCGTTTGAGTCTGCTTTTTTATTTCATTTGACTCAAATTCGCAAAAAATGAGGTTAATATGAGAAGACGTGACCGAGAAATTACGGATATTGATGGGATAATCGAGATAATTGACGAATGCAAAGTGATGCGGCTGGCTATGATTCACGACGGAAAGCCCTACGTCGTGCCCCTGAATTTCGGATATTCTTACGCAAATGGGAAGTTTGAATTTTTCTTCCATTGTGCGAAGGCCGGGCAAAAGCTCGACTGTATTGAAAAATCGCCGGAGGTGTGCTTTGAAATGGACTGCGGTCACGAACTGGTGACGGCAGACTGCGCCTGCGAATACGGATACCGGTACAGGAGTGTCATCGGCGAGGGACATGCGGAGCTTGTAACCGATGAGGAGGAGAAAAAGAGATATTTGAGTGGTCTGATGCGGCATCAGACCGGACGTGAGTTTTCGTTCACCAATAAGGAAGCGGAGGCTGTGGCGGTGTGCAGAATCACGGTCGACAAAATCACAGCAAAGGCAAAAGCGTGATATATCCCGTAGAACGGGCAAAAAAAATCAACTTTTTTTCAAAATTGGGATTGACAAAACCGCCTGCCGGTGGTATAATATTCGACGTTGACGGAAGACCGTCGGCAAGTTGACATGCGGAAGTGGCGGAACTGGCAGACGCGCACGTTTGAGGGGCGTGTGGTTTACACCGTACGGGTTCAAGTCCCGTTTTCCGCATAAAGCAGACTCGTTTGAGTCTGCTTTTCTTTTTCAAAGGAAAACGGCGGGCGATGAGACGCTGTCAAGCCGTTTCGTCATATAAACTGTCGGAAAATCGTGTGCGAGCTCGCGGGGGGCCAAGACTCCGGGCCGCAGACAGATAGAAAACGTGTAATATCGAAAAATTTTTGAATTGGATTATTTTATTTCCCATAACATGATTGCCATTGACTTATCTTCCGAAATCGTGTATAATAAAATAGTATAGTTATGTAAATCAAAGGGCGGCAATGACCTCCCTTCCGGCGCTGTTTGCGGCGTCGTAAACGGTGCTGCCGGAATTTGCCGCCGGTCAAAAAGCGAAGGATGAGCAATTGGGTCGATTTTTAAAAACGGTTCTTGCTTTAGCGCTCCTGCTGATGCTGCTTGCCGGATGCGCCCAAAGTCAGGATGAATACCGCGATTTTGTCTTCTTCGGCATGGACACGTACGTCACGATACGACTTGCGCGGACCGATGGCAGCGGCGGTTTTCTTTCGGAGGAATATTTGACGGAAGTTTCCGCTGACTGCGAAGGAATCGTTGCAGAACTGGAAGCGGTTTTATCCGCGCATGATGCGGACAGTGAGCTGTATTCAGTGAACGCAAGCGGCGAATCGGAAATATCGGTAAGCGACACGCTGCGGTCCGCACTGTCCGAAGCGTATCAGGCGGCGGAATTGACAGGCGGCGCCTATGACTTCACGCTAGGCGGGCTTATTAACCTATGGAATGTCGCGGGCGGCGGTCCGGTTCCTGCACAGGAGGAAATCAATGCGGCTCTGGCGCATATCGGCTTTGATAAAATAGAGTTGGATGGAAACACGGTTGTTTGTTCCGATGCCAAAGTACAGTTTGACCTCGGGGGAATCGGAAAGGGGATTGCGGCGGATGCGTTGATACAGCATCTGCTGTCGACAGACGTGAAATATGGACTTATCTCCGTTGGGGGGAACATTGGCGTTTTCGGAGAAAAAGCGGATGGTTCTCCATATAAGGTGGGAATCAAGGACCCGAATCACTCGGACGGCGTGATTGGCTATCTCTACCTTGACGAGGGGTTTGTGTCAGTGTCGGGAGATTACGAGCGGTATTTTATAGAGGATGGGGTGCGGTATCATCACATTCTCGACCCGTGGAGCGGTCAGCCGGCGGAAAGCGGGCTGCATGAAGCCGCGGTATGCAGTACAAGCGGAGCGATAGCGGACGCCCTGTCGACTGCACTGTTCGTCATGGGTATGGACAAGTCGCTGGCGCTGTACGAGGAGTGCGGTGGATTTGAAGCCGTTCTGGTCACGGACGGTGAGGTCTTCCCGACCAGCGGACTGGACGGCGGAAAATTTGAGCTGACGTCGGAAGAATATATCTGCCCTATTAAGATTAATTAAGGATAAAACGCGAAAAAATGGCTGAAAATTATATAGAATCAAAAATTATCGACAAGGAAGTCGGCGGGTATCTTAACTCCGCTGAACGGGTTGCCAAAATCCACCAAAAAAACGGTCGGACTGGCGTAAACGCCCCAAAATATTTCGTTCAGACGTTCGGCTGTCAGCAGAATGAAGCGGACAGCGAAAGGCTGGCGGGGCTTTGTACGATGATGGGGTATGCCAAAACAAACGTACCCGAAGAAGCGGAGCTGATACTGGTGAACACCTGCGCGATTCGTGAGCACGCCGAAAAGAAGGCGTTGTCGATTATCGGGCAGTACAAGCATATCAAGGACGCCAATCCGAATGTAATCATCGGCGTGGGCGGGTGCATGGTCGCGCAGGAAGCCCGCGCGAACAAGCTGAAAATGAGCTATCCGTACGTCTCGTTCACATTTGACACGGGGGCGATTCACAAGGTCCCGTCTCTCGTACTGGATGCATTGGACGGCGGCGGACGTAAGTTTGTCATGAGCAGCGAGTGGAAAATTGCCGAGGGTCTGCCGATTGCACGTGAATCCAAGCACATGGCATGGCTGTCCATCATGTACGGATGCAACAATTTCTGCTCGTACTGCATTGTACCCTATGTGCGCGGACGAGAGCGCAGTCGTCGTGCAGAGGATATTCTCGAGGAAGCAAAACAGCTCATCGCAGACGGGGCGAAAGACATTACGCTGCTTGGGCAGAATGTGAACTCATACGCGGGCGGCGATGGGTGCGACATCGCGGAACTTCTGCACCGGATTGCCGCACTTGACGGGGACTTCAAGCTGCGGTTTATGACAAGTCACCCGAAAGATGCGTCGGACAGGCTGATTGAAGCCATGGCGACAGAAGAAAAGATAGTAAAGCATTTCCACCTTCCTGTGCAGTCCGGTTCGAACGAAATCCTGCGCCGGATGAACCGCAAATACACCGCAGAGGGATATCTGGAAAAGATAGAAAAGCTGCGGCGCGCGGTACCGGATGTATCGATAACGTCGGACGTCATCGTAGGATTTCCGGGGGAGACAGAGCAGGACTTTGAAGATACGCTCGCAATGCTGGAAGCGGTGCGGTACGACATGATATTCTCGTTCATCTATTCGCTGAGAAACGGCACGCCGGCGGCGAAAATGGAAAATCAAATCCCGCATGAGGTATCAGCGGAGCGGTTCGAGCGGCTGCTTGCGGTACAGAACCGCATCTCAGACGAGCGGAACGAGCGTTTTATCGGACGTCACATGCGCGTGCTTGCGGAGGACGTGAGCAAAAACGATGAAACGATGCTGACCGGACGCGGCGACTCGGTTCGTCCCATCCATTTTGCGGGAGAACGCGGTCTTATCGGTCAGTTTGTCAATGTAGAGATCACCGGCGCCTCAACCTTCTGTCTCGAAGCACGCATGGTTTGAGGCAAACCTATCAATAAACAGAAAATCATATGCCGAAAGGAATTATAGAAATGGAAGAAATTCTCACCTCCGAAATGAAAGAGATTATCGCAAAGCTGGGCGAGCTGATCAAAGCGGACAGCCGCTGCCACGCCATCGAAGAAACCATTGCGGAATACGAGCGTTCGGAAGAACTGAACGGTCTAATCGCGGAATACAACGCACAGCAGAATGCACTGGCCGATGTATTTGGCAAGGAAGAAGAGGACGAGACCCTGCGCAGCGCAATCCAAACGCGCATTGACGCGCTCTATGATCAAATCACAGAGCATCCGGTTTACGTCGCTTATGTTGACGCAAAGCAGGCGTTCGACGAGCTGACCAATGAAGTATACGGCGAGCTTCAGTTTGTCATCACAGGCCGCCGTCCCTGCTCCCATGACTGCTCCTCCTGCCACTCCGACTGCGGACATGAGCATTGATTAATTTGGCGGAAGTTCTTGGGGAAAACTTTTTTGAAAAAAAGTTTTCCCCAAACCCCTTTCAAAAAACTTTATACTAAATAGAGGTACGTTATGACTCCAATGATGGAGCAGTATTTTGAAATCAAGAATCAGTATAAGGATTATATTCTTTTTTACAGGCTCGGGGACTTTTATGAAATGTTCTTCGAGGACGCCCAGCTTGTTTCCGCTGAGCTTGAACTTACTTTAACCGGTCGTGACTGCGGAGAGAATGAACGCGCGCCAATGTGCGGAATTCCGTACCACTCGTGTGAGCCATATATCGGTAAGCTCATCGAAAAAGGATATAAGGTCGCGATTTGTGAGCAAACCGAAGACCCAAAAGCTGCAAAAAATATTGTGCGGCGCGAAGTCATCCGCGTGATTACGCCCGGAACACTCATCGAGACAGACCTGCTCAACGAAAAAGCGAACAACTATCTCGCTACGCTGTATTACGACGGGGATTCGGTCGGACTGTGCTTTGCGGACATTTCCACCGCTTATGTGGCTGCGACCTCGTTCCGGGACGGCACATCCGAGGATGCCGTGGTAAACGAGCTGGCAACGTATATTCCGCGGGAAATCCTTGTGAATACCTCTGTAAAGTCCCTGCCGCAAGTGGAGGACTTTATCAAAAACCGCACCGAAGCGCTTCTGACCGACGGTGCGTCGAATTTCTTTGAAACAGACGAGGCAGCAGAGCGCGCGGAAAAGCAATTCGGCGCAGAACAAACCGCCGGCAAACCGCGTGCGGCGCTCATCGCGACGGGTGCGGCCCTTAAATACATCGCCGTGACGCAAATGAACGACATTTCCTACCTCAAAGACCTGCATTATTACGAGTCCTCTCAGTTTCTGGAAATGGACACCTCCACACGGCGGAGTCTGGAGCTTTGCGAAACCATGAACTCCGGTGAGAAAAAAGGGTCGCTGCTGTGGGTCCTCGACAAAACGGAAACGTCAATGGGCGCGCGGATGCTTCGTCAGATGATTGAGCATCCGCTTACCAACGCTTCACAGATTTACATGCGTCAGCAGGCGGTCGGGGAATTGTGCGACAACTTCATGCTGCGGGAGGAGCTGCGCAATAAGCTGTCGTCTGTGCTTGACCTCGAACGGCTGATCACAAAAGTCTCCTACGGTACGGCAGGTGGGCGTGACCTGCGGGCAATTGCGCAGACCGCGGCAGTGATTCCCGAGGTAAAATCGATGCTCGCCGACATCAAAAGCGGCGCGCTGGAGGAAATTTACCGTACGCTTGACCCGCTGGAGGATGTCTACAGCATGATCGACAAGGCGATTGAGGAAAATCCTCCGTTTATCATTCGTGACGGCGGTATCATCCGCGACGGTTATAACGAGGATGTCGACGAGCTGCGGTATATCATGAAAAACGGCAAAGAATGGATTCACGACGCCGAAACCGCGGAGCGTGAGAAAACAGGAATCAAGAATCTGAAAATCGGCTACAACCGTGTATTCGGTTATTATATAGAAGCGCCGCGTTCTGCCGCGGACAGTGTGCCGGACAATTACGTCCGCAAACAGACCTTATCCGATAAAGAGCGCTACATCACCGACGAGCTGAAGAACATGGAAGCTACCATTCTCGGTGCAGAAGACAAGGTCAAAGCCCTCGAATACGATATTTTTGTTGAAATACGGAACGCGGTGGACAACGAATCCCTGCGAATACGGCAGAGCGCCCAGGCGTTAGCGCAGCTCGATGTGTTCGTATCGCTCGCCGAATGCGCCGCCCAAAACGCATACGTCTGCCCCACAGTTGACGGAAGCAGCGTAATTGATATCAAAAACGGCCGTCATCCTGTGGTCGAGCGGTTTGTGCGCGACTCGTATTTCGTACCAAACGATACATATCTCGACACAAACGACAACTGCCTGATGCTTATTACCGGTCCGAATATGGCGGGAAAATCGACATACATGCGTCAGACCGCGCTGATTATTCTAATGGCGCAGATTGGCTCGTTTGTTCCGGCATCCTCCGCAAGGATCGGCATTGTGGACAAGCTGTTCACCCGCGTCGGTGCGTCCGATGATTTGGCGTCCGGCACGTCGACGTTCATGCTGGAAATGAAGGAAGTGGCGTATATCCTGAACAACGCAACGTCGCGCAGCTTTATCATTTACGACGAAATCGGGCGCGGCACGTCCACTTACGACGGGATGAGCATCGCCCGCGCGGTTGCGGAATACACGGTCGGGCGGAAAATCGGTGCGAAAACGATGTTCGCCACGCACTATCATGAACTGACGTCACTGGAATCCGAGCTGCACGGCGTCGTGAACTACAACATCGCGGCAAAAAAACGCGGTGAGGACGTCACGTTCCTGCGGAAAATCGTCCCCGGACCGACCGACGACAGCTACGGCATCGAGGTCGCTCGTCTGGCGGGCGTCCCGGGTGAAGTGACCAAACGGGCGCGGGAAATCCTGAAAATGTTGGAATCCGGCGGAGACGACATAAAAAAAGGCAAAAAAACGAAAAAAGCGGAGGAACAATCCTCTATTTCGATGAACCTCAGCTTTGCCGACGCCGCAGCGGATGAAATCAAGGAAAAGCTCAAAAACACCGATGTGAACACCCTGACCCCAATAGAAGCCCTGAATCTGATTTTCGAATGGAAAAAAATGCTGTAGGATTTTCAATGGGAAAGATAAATATACTTGGATTTGACGTTGCCAACCTGATTGCGGCGGGCGAAGTCGTAGACCGGCCCTCCTCCGTTGTGAAGGAATTATTAGAAAATGCGCTCGACGCAGGAAGCACCGTCATTACAATTGAGATTCAGCGCGGCGGCGTGACTTTTATCCGGGTAGCTGACAACGGCTGCGGGATGGATACGGACGATTTGCCGACCTCTATCCTGCGTCACGCCACAAGCAAAATCAAAACTGCCGACGACCTTACCGATATTACAACCCTCGGATTCCGTGGGGAAGCTCTTGCCGCTATTGCATCGGTATCAAAGCTGCGGATTTTTTCGAAAGTCCGCGAAAATCCCTTCGGCGCGCTGCTTGAATCCAACGGCGGCGAAATCGTAAGCCTCACCGAAACCGGGTGCGCCGACGGCACCACCATCATTGTCGAGGATCTGTTCTTCAACGTCCCGGCAAGGCGGAAATTTCTAAAAAAAGACTCCACAGAAGCCATCGCGGTAAGCGCAGTCGTCGAAAAAATCGCGCTGTCCCGACCGGATGTTTCCATCAAATACATAAGCGACGGCGAAATCAAGTTCATGACCGCCGGAAACGGGGCCTTGTCAGACACAATCTGGGCGTTATTCGGGCGGGAGACTGCCAAACGGTTCCTGAAAGTCGACCGGGAGGAGAACGGGATTCACGTGACCGGATACGTTTCCGAACCGGATATGTGCCGTTCCAACCGAAACATGCAGAATTTCTTTATTAACGGCCGTTTCGTCAAAAGCAAGACTGCGTCCGCCGCGCTGGAGCAGGCGTATACTTCCAAAATCCCGGTAGACAAGTTTCCGTCGTGCGTACTAAACATCGAGCTGAATCCGGCGGCGGTCGACGTGAATGTGCATCCGGCGAAGCTCGAGGTAAAGTTTGCAAACGAAAAACTGATTTTCGACGCGGTTTATTATGCCGCTCTGTCCGCACTGGAAGCTGAGGCAAATCGTCCCGAATTGCAGGTCGGGAGACCCTTGGGCGGCACTGCGTCCCCACAGACGGCTCAGCAAAAGCCGCGGGTCTCCGGCATGACCGCAAAAGAACTGCAAAACGCCTTTGTGCCGCTGGATAAGAAAAAGCTGAACCTCGGCTCGCGGCAAATCGGATTCGACAACGTGCAAAAAACGGTTTCACAGGCCGCGTCCGCCGTACAGAAGGAGCCGCCGCGTCCGAAAACGGAGGACGGCGCTGACGTATCGTATCTTGAAATGATGCGTATGCACCGCGAAGCCATCGACAAGGCAAACGAGAGCATACCCGCGCCGGTCAAACTGCCGATACCGGAAACCGCATCGGAAATCTCCCCCGACGAGATTCCGGAATACATCATCCTTGGAGAAGCGTACAACTGCTACGTTATCGTGCAGCTTGAAGACAGGCTTCTCATGATTGACAAGCACGCGGCGCACGAACGCATCCTCTTCGACGAGCTGTGCCGCAAAATGAAGCGTGCGGAGAAAAACGGTCAGCTGCTGCTCGCACCGTATGAGATAACCCTCTCCAACGCGGAAGCAAACGCACTGTCCGAGTACGAGGACAAAATCCAAGCGATGGGTTTTGCCTATACAATAACGCAGCAAAGCGCGGCGTCGCAGAAGGCCTCCATCACACAAATTCCGGGAGAGCTGTCCATCGATGAGGCGGCGGTCCTGTTCACCACGCTGGTCTCGCGGCTGTCAGACATCACAGCGAGCGTAGAATCCGCGTCGGCAGAATTTTTTGAATCCAGACTGTGGCAGGCGTCGTGCAAAGCGGCCATCAAAGGCGGCAGAATCTACGATATGGCGCACATCAAATGGATATGCGACCGCTTGCTCGTCAAGCCGAACGGCACAAAATCCGTCATCCGTACCTGCCCGCACGGCCGCCCTGTGGCTTTCGAAATCAAAAAATCCTCCATCGAACGCCAGTTCGGGAGGAGTTAATGTTCAAAAAATTTTAATCTAATTTAGAAAGATAGCGTTTGGTGCAAAATTACAGTATGCCAGCTTAGGAGAATCAAAATGTTTATGCTTATAAAAACTGATGAGCGCAGTTGTGCGCGGCGCGGGAGGCTGATTACACCGCATGGTGAAATCGAAACGCCCGTGTTTATGAATGTGGCGACCTGCGCCGCGATTAAAGGCGGGCTTTCCGCCTTCGACCTGATGGACTTGGGCTGCCAGGTTATGCTTTCAAATACGTATCATCTGCACATCCGTCCGGGCGACAGACTTGTGCATGACCTCGGAGGACTGCAAAAGTTCACCGGCTGGGATAAGCCCACGCTGACCGACAGCGGCGGATTTCAGGTGTTCTCCCTCGCGAGCCTGCGCAAAATTAAAGAAGAAGGCGTGTATTTTGCGTCTCATATCGACGGCAAGCGGATTTTCATGGGACCTGAGGATAGCATGAGAATTCAGTCCAACCTAGGCTCCACCATCGCAATGGCGTTCGACGAATGCATTGAAAATCCAGCTGAGTATAACTATGTACGCAACTCCTGCGACCGCACCGCGCGCTGGCTCCGCCGCTGCAAGGAGGAGCTGTACCGTCTGTCGCAGCTTGAGGAGACCATCAACCCCGGTCAGCTTCTGTTTGGCATCAACCAAGGAAGCACCTATGCCGATTTGCGTATCCGCCATATGGAGCAGATTCGCGAGCTGGATACCCCCGGCTACGCCATCGGCGGTCTTGCAGTCGGTGAGGAAACCGAAGAAATGTACCGCATTATCGAAACCGTGGAGCCGTATATGCCCAAGGACAAGCCGCGGTACTTGATGGGCGTCGGCACGCCGGTCAACATTGTGGAAGGCGTACACCGCGGCATTGACTTTTTCGACTGCGTAATGCCCTCGAGAAATGCGCGTCACGGCAACCTGTTTACGTGGAACGGCAAGATGAACCTGCTCAACGAAAAGTACCTGAACGACCCGCGTCCGATTGACGAAAACTGCGGCTGTCCGGCATGTCGTCATCACTCCCGTGCGTACATCCGTCACCTCATCAAGGCAAAAGAAGCGCTGGGAATGCGGCTGGCGGTTATGCACAACCTGTACTTTTACAACGACTTGACAAGAAAAATTCGCGAAGCGCTGGACGGCGGGTACTACGAGAGCTTTTACCAGAAGTACCGCATCGTACTGGGAGAGAGAAATCCGGATTAAGGGATTTTTGCTTAATAAATCATGATTTATCTTGAAAATAACGTCATCGACGCCGCCTATTCCCTCGCGGTCGAGGAATTTATGCTCAATTACCGCACGTCCGGCGAATACCTCATGCTCTGGAGAAGCGCGCCGACCGTGGTCATCGGAAAATTCCAGAATGCGTACGGAGAAGTGTCGACGGCGGAGACCGCGCGTCGCGGAATCGCCCTCGTCAGACGAAACAGCGGCGGCGGTACGGTTTATCACGATACGGGAAACCTCAACTTCACCATGTTCGCAGACCGCGGTGACAGCGCGCCCGATTACGAACGCTTTCTCACTCCCGTCGTGGCCGCGCTGCGTGAGCTTGGCGTTCCGGCAAGGATAGGGGATTCCTTCGACATTACGGTGGATGGGAAAAAAGTCAGCGGGAACGCACAGTCGGTGGTAAAAAACCGCGTCATGCACCACGGGACCCTGCTGTTTGACTCCGATTTGACCGTACTTCATGAAGTCACCGGACACGCAAGCGAGTCGGTAAAATCAAAGGCGATTCGAAGCAATCCGTCCCCTGTATGCAATATCCGCCCGTTTTTGGTGCGCGATATGGAGATTGCGGAGTTTACGGAGTTCTTGAAAACCGCGCTGTGCGGCAAAGCTCCGGAAGTCCTGCGATTGAGTGAGGAGGAAATTATCGAAATCACACGCTTAGCTGACGAAAAATACCGCGCATGGGATTGGAATTATGGAAAATCGCCCGCCTTTACGAAGGATTGCGGCGCGTTTTCCGTAGACGTAAAATCCGGCGTGATTCTCGCGGTTCACGGAGATGACGCGTTGGCGGAAGCGTTGGTTGGTGCGCGGATGCACCCCGAAGAGGTGCGGTCCCGTCTGGATGGAAGAGATGCGCATAAGGAAGAGATTGTCAATATTTTATTTTAAATTCAAGCCATTCCAGCGTACCTGTTTTCTTACGCATATTTTTAATACAATATTTTTATCAGGGAAAGGTCATATGTATGAAAATCGAAATTAAAATGCCCGCTCTCCGTCCGGAGATGAAAAGCGGTGTACTGTGTCAGTGGAACGTCAGCGAAGGGGATACCATTAAGTCCGGCGAGGTTCTGTTTGAAGTAGAGACAGACAAAGTCGTAAGCGAGGTTGAGGCGGCGGCGGATATGAAAATCGTCGAGCTGAAAGCAGAGGATGGCGATGAGGTAGCCTGCGGCACGGTGATTGCAGTCGCTGAGGTGGACGAATAAAGATAAAATCAAAGATGGATAACCATAGCAAAATCATCAAAAAACCGGAATGGCTGAAGGTGCGGTATAACGAAGCTGAGGTGCGCGGCGTATACGCTTTGACCGACGGGTTGGGGCTTAACACCGTCTGTCGCGGCGCAAATTGCCCGAATATCGGTCAGTGCAGCCGGCGCCATACCGCGACATTTATGATTCTCGGGAACATCTGCACCCGAAACTGCCGCTTCTGCAACATCTCCCACACAAACGGAGCGCTTACCGAACCGGACCCTGACGAGCCGCGGAAAATCGGCTATGCCGCCAAAAAATTAGGATTAAAGCATGTTGTTGTCACGTGTGTCACACGGGACGATTTACCGGACGGCGGCGCCGCGCAGTTTGCCGCGACGATTCGCGAGATTCGGGCGCAGAATCCAACCGCTACCGTAGAGGTGCTGATTTCCGATATGCAAGGCTCGCACGACGCGCTTGACGTCGTTATGGCGGAAAAGCCGGAAGTGCTGAATCACAACGTAGAGACCGTCCGCGAGCTGTATGCTGCGGTCCGTCCTGAGGCCGAATATGAACGCTCCCTCGACGTGCTGCGCTACTGCGCGTCGTTCGGAACGTCGCACATCAAAACCGGCTTCATGCTCGGTCTCGGCGAAACCGACGAACAAATATACCGCCTGATGGACGACGTCCGCGCGGCCGGCTGCGATTTTCTCACCATCGGGCAGTATTTGCAGCCTACAAAATTCCATGCTCCGCTCGTGAGATACGTCACACCTGCGGAGTTCGACGCATACAAGGCCGCCGCCCTCTCGCGCGGATTTGCGCATGTCGCCTCAGCGCCGCTCGCACGCAGCTCGTATCTTGCCGCGGAGGCTTTAGACTCCGCAACGGAGGCTTTAGACTCCGCAACGGAGGCTTTGGACTCCGCAACGGGGGCTTTGGACTCCGCAACGGGGGCTTTGGACTCCGCAACGGGGGCTTTGGACTCCGCAACGGGGGATAGAACATGATTTACGTCAACACAAATTCTACTGATGTATATTACAATTTCGGCTGCGAGTACTACTTCGCAACGGAAAAGCGGCTTTCGGACGACGTGTTCCTCCTCTGGAGCACGACGCCCACCCTTATGGTTGGCAAATACCAAAACACGCTCGAAGAAATCGACCACGAATATGCGCGCGCTCATGGGATAGCTATCGTTCGCCGCATGTCCGGCGGCGGTACAATTTACACAGACCCCGGCGGATGGCAGTTTACCTTCATCACGCGCAAGGGAAGCGAAAAAATCGAGTTCGCGCAGTTTATGAATCCGGTCGTGGACGCGCTCTGCTCCCTCGGACTTGACGTGCGCACCACCGGTCGAAACGATATCGCGCTGTATCCGGCAGGGTCGGAAACGGGGCTAAAAATCAGCGGCAATACCCAGTTCAAAAAAAGCGGCGTCACGGTACATCACGGTTCCCTTCTGTTTGATACAGATATCGACGCGCTTGTACGTGCAACAACGCCGAAAGAATACAAAATCACGTCAAAAGCGATAAAATCGGTCCGTGAACGCGTGACGAACATCCGTCCGCACCTCCCGGCCGACATGACAGGAGAGGAATTCCGGTCCTATCTGGTCGAACGCCTGACCGGCAGCCGTCCGGAAAATCGCTATACCATCTCCCCGGAAGACGACGTGCGCATCCGGGAACTGGCAGCGGAAAAATTTGCGGATGAACGCCTGATTTACGGGGCAAATCCGAAATTTGAAATAGAGCGCGAACTGCACCTGCCGGGCGGCACGGTGGAAATCGGACTGACCGTGAAGGGCGGAAAAATCACCTCCGCCGGACTGAACGGCGACTTTTTCGCGAGCGACGCGGCGGAAGACCTTGCACAGTCCCTTGTAGGCGTTTCCTACACTTACGACGACGTGTCAGCGGCTCTCGAAAAAATATGCGGCGCAATTTACGGTATAGACGCGAAGGATATCGCAGACGGGATTTTCGAGATTTCCCAAAAGAACACTTTGTGAATTTTCTTCCGCACTATTGATATTCGGTGAGGTTTGTTATATAATAAGAATAGCGAAAATATGTTCGTATTATTAGAAAGAGCAGAGAATTTAAAACACCGAAAGGAACGAATCAAATGGCAAAATCGACACCCAAAAAGCAAGTAGTGGACATGTCTGACAAAACGCCTGAGGAGAAGAAAAAGGCCCTCGATACCGCAATAAGCCAAATCGAAAAGAGTTTTGGAAAAGGCACCATCATCAAGATGGGCGAAAACCCGCGTCTGAGCGTATCGGCCGTATCAACCGGCTCCATCACACTCGATATGGCGCTCGGCATCGGCGGACTCCCGCGGGGCCGTATTATCGAAGTGTACGGCCCTGAATCCTCCGGTAAGACAACACTCGCCCTGCACGCAATCGCGGAAGTCCAGAAGACCGGCGGCGAGGCAGCCTTCATCGACGCGGAGCACGCGCTCGACCCGGTATACGCCTCCGCGCTCGGCGTTAACATCGACAATCTGCTTGTATCACAGCCCGACTCCGGCGAGCAAGGTCTTGAAATCTGTGAAGCACTCGTGCGCTCCGGCGCTATCGATATCGTCGTCATCGACTCGGTCGCTGCCCTTGTGCCGCAGCAGGAAATCGACGGCGACATGGGCGCGTCCCACGTAGGGCTTCAGGCAAGACTGATGTCGCAGGCGCTCCGCAAGCTGTCCGGAACCATTTCAAAAACCAACTGCATCGTAATCTTTATCAACCAGCTCCGCGAAAAGGTGGGCGTCATCTACGGAAATCCGGAAACCACCCCCGGCGGACGTGCTCTGAAATTCTATTCGTCCGTGAGAATCGAAATCCGCAAGGCGGAGACCATCAAAAACGGGTCCGAAATTCTCGGCAACCGCGCAAAGTGCAAGGTGGTAAAGAATAAAGTTGCGCCGCCGTTCAAGAGCGCAGAATTCGACATTCTCTACGGCGAGGGTATTTCCAAAACGGGCGAAATCGTCGATTTGGCAACGGACCTTGGCATTCTCGAAAAGAGCGGCTCGTGGTACTCCTACGAGGGCAGCCGTCTGGCGCAGGGACGCGACAACGTCAAAAAGGCGCTCGCGGATGACCCCGCTCTGGCAGCAGAGCTGGAAGAAAAAATCAAAGCAACCGGTCATACTCCCAACATGGAGCGCGACGACATGGACGAAGAGCTTGACGAGGACGGAGAAGAGCTCGACATCCGCCTTCTCGACCTTGGCGAGGATGATGAGGTTTAAGCAAGGGGAACAATCTTCCCCGTCCAGACCTTTTCATGATTAGGTCTGCACTGTGCTCTATTTCTTCACTTCATTTTTGGAAAGAGTTATTTTTTTATGACAGTTTCGCGTGTGGCGTATCAGGATTGGCGCAATATGAGCGAATGCGCCGTCTCTCTCGGGGAGGGAATTAATGTTCTCTGGGGAATGAACGCTCAGGGAAAATCGAATATTCTTGAGGGGATTTACTACTTCGCGCGCGGACGTTCTTTTCGCGGTGCGCGGGACCGTGAGCTTATCCGATTCGGATGCGACTTTACTCGAGCGGAATTGTCCTTTCTGCGCGACGGATATGAGAATCATACCATCCTTGAGGCTGTCATCCCGAAAACCGGCAGAAAGCAGCTGTCCCGCAACGGTGCGCCGCTCTCCTCTGCAGCGGAAATGATGGGCAGCTTCCGGGCGGTACTGTTCTGTCCCGCGCATCTGACGATGGTCACAGGGGGGCCGCTGGAAAGGCGCACCTTTCTGGACATTGCCATCTCGCAACTCTCGCAGGCGTATCTGACGTATCTCAGACGATACGCCAAAGTGCTTGCAGAGCGGAATTCTCTCCTCAAAAGCGCAGCGTCCGGCGGGCGGGTGACAGAGACCGAATGGGAGGTCTATGCAAAGCAGCTCTCCCTGTACGGCGCGTGGATTGCCGCCTATCGTGCGGAGTATGTGTCCTACCTTTCGGAGGCTGTGGCGCGCTACTTCGACGGTATGACAAGCGGACGAGAGACGCCGGAGCTGTCGTATACGTCACACGCACTGTACGACGACATGCCGCGTCCCCTCTCCAGAGGAGGTTCCGGTGAGCCGTCCGGCGACGCGCTGTTTGAGAAACTGACCACCAACATTGACCGTGAAATTATCGTCGGTTCAACCTTATGGGGAACCCATAAGGACGACATTCGCCTGTCTCTGAATGGAAAGGAAGCCAAGCTGTACGCGTCGCAGGGACAGCAGAGGAGCATCGTGCTGTCCATCAAGCTGGCGGAGGCGGAAATTTCGAAAAACCTCGGCGGCGAGTATCCGGCAATCCTCCTTGACGACGTGTTTTCCGAGCTTGACGAGTCCAGACGGCGGTATATCCTCGACTCACTGGGCGGCAGGCAGATTATCGTCACATCGTGCGAACCGGATATTATTCCCTCAAATCGCTCGGGAGATATTGTGTTCCGACATGTCGAAAACGGCGTTATTGCAGAACAGGACACTTAAAAATTGTTTATTAAGTCGATATTTATAAAAGAGGGCATGACCTATCTTGAGATAGCGGCAGATGAAAATCCAAATCATGCGGAATCTCTGAAAATGTCTGAGAAAAACTGGCGAAAATATTGTGAACGCTATGTCCCGGACGCGCTGTCCAATGAATTATATGAGCGGGCGCTGTCTCACGAAATTGACGAAGCCGAATATGACGAGCTGCACCGTCTGGCAGAACTCACCGGCGCCATCTTAGAAGCGGTGCGAATCCTGTCGTCCGGCGACAAAAGCGCACGGGAGCTGAAGCAGAAGCTGCGCCGTCGGTTTTCCAGCGAGGCGGCGGACTATGCGGTGCGGCTGATGAAAAAGCGCGGGTATCTCGACGAGGAGGCGCAATGTCTGCGAATCGCAGAACAGGCTGTCCGTTCGAAACATCACGGACCACGTCGGATTCAGGCGGACCTGATGGCACATGGTTACAGTTCTTCCGCGGCAGACGCGGCTGTAAGCGCGATTTCCCCGGACAAATATGCCGAAGCGCTGTCGTACCACATAGACCGCAGATTTCCGGACATCGCCAACATGGATGCGGCGGAGGTCAAGAAAGTGGTTGCCGCTTTGCTCCGGCTGGGCTTTTCGTCTGGAGCAGTCTTTGATGAGATCAAAAAGAGAGAAAAAGTACGGTGAAGTTATGACAATATCGTACGATAAGGCACTGCAAATTTCGGCGGAGGTCAAGACCAACAGCTTAGCATTATAAATTTCCAGCATCGCTCCTTCTTATTTTTCCTATTTTAAAAAAGGGCTTGAATGGGGTGCGGGAAAACCGTTTTCTGAAAAAGGGCTTCCCGCGAAACTATCCCTAAGAAAGGTAATCACCATGGCAAAAAACACAAAAGTCGGCTTCATCTCTCTGGGATGTTCCAAAAATCTTTGCGACACGGAGGTCATGCTCCACCACCTCGTTGACGCGGGGTACGAAATCACCCCCGAGGAGACCGAAGCCGACGTCGTCATCATAAACACCTGCGCTTTCATTGAGAGCGCAAAAAAGGAATCTATTGACAATATCATTGACATTGCGTGGCTCAAAAAGCACCACACCCTCAAGGGCATTATTGTGACGGGTTGTCTCGCCGAGCGCTACCGCGAGGAAGTCATCAAGGAGCTCCCCGAAGTGGACGCGGTTCTCGGCGTCGGCGGTATCCACAAAATTGTCGAAGCTGTCGAGTCGGTCATGGAGGAGTCTTCCAAGAAGGGGAAGGCGAAAAAACGCTACATTTGCTTCGACGAGAGAGAGGATGTCTTCCTCGGCGGAGAACGAGTTATTACCACCGGCGACTCCATGGCATACCTCAAAATCGCGGAAGGCTGTTCGAATCGCTGTACATACTGCGCAATACCGCAAATCCGCGGAAAAATGCGCAGCCGTACTATGCGCGACCTCATCGAAGAAGCGACCGCTCTCGACGCAATGGGCGTTAAGGAATTGAACATCATCGCGCAGGACACCTCTGCGTATGGCATCGACCTCTACGGCTCGTACTGTCTGCCGGAGCTGCTGCGCGGCATTTGCGACGCCACCAAAATTCCGTGGATTCGCCTGCTCTACTGCTATCCGGACAAAATCACGGACGAGCTGGTGGCAGAGCTGCGCGACAACCCGCGTATTGTGAAGTATATCGACATTCCGATACAGCACATCTCCGACCACGTACTGACCGCAATGAACCGCCACGGCAACGCCGCGATGATTCGCGAAAGCATCGCCAAGCTCCGCCGTCAGGTGCCGGGCATCGTTCTCCGCTCCACTGCAATCGTTGGATTCCCGGGTGAAACGGAAGAAGATTTCCGCGAACTGTGTGAATTCATAAAGGAAGCAAAATTCGAACGGTTCGGCGCGTTCACGTACTCCCGTGAGGAGGATACGCCCGCGTACAACTTCCCCGACCAGATTGACGAGCAGGTCAAGCAGGACCGGTACGATATTCTCATGCAGACCCAGCTTTCCGTCAGCGAAAAATTCAACGAGACCCGCGTAGGCAAGGTCATCCGCGTAATGTGCGAGGGCTTTGATCCGGTTGCGGAATCCCACTACGGTAGAAGCTACGCCGAAGCTGCGGATATTGACGGAAAAATCTGGTTTTCGGCAAGCGACCCGAAACTCCGCATTTCCGAAGGGGAAATGATAGATGTAAAAATCACCGGCGCGATGGATTACGACCTCGTCGGCGAAGTAATACTGAATGTCTGAAAGGAAGTATGGTATGAATCTTCCGAATAAATTAACCATTTTTCGCATCTGCATGGTCCCGGTGTTTTTGGTGCTCCTGTGCGTCAATTTGCCCATATCTGACACAGTCATGCGAATTTTGACCGCTGTGGTGTTTGCGATTACCTCGCTGACCGATATGATTGATGGAAAAATCGCGCGCAAGTACAACCTCATCACCGATTTCGGCAAATTCATGGATCCGCTCGCCGACAAATTCCTTGTGATGTCCGCCATGCTCGGCATTCTCGTGCGGTTCGATTATCTGCGTCCCGTATTCGTATGGGCGGCGGCTGTCGTCATCTTCCGCGAGTTTGCAGTGACCTCCCTGCGCCTTGTGACTGCGAGCAAGTCCGGTATCGTTGTGGCGGCAGCGTGGCTCGGCAAGGTTAAGACGACTTTACAAATGATTTGCATCGTCACCATTCTGCTTGAGCCTGTGATTCTTCCCTTCAAACCGTTCGCTGAATGGCATGTGCTCTCGTACATCACCATCGCAGCGATGACCGTCATGACAATCTGGTCAGGGCTCGACTATCTCAAGGTCTACTGGCCTTACATTGGGGAGACAAAGTGAGGAAAGTACCTCTTCCAAGGCTTTATGCAATATGTTATTTTAGAAGAAGGATATCTTGCGATGCCGTCGGAGTTTTCCGGGCTTTTCGGCGGTGCGCGCGAGATTCCGTACATAAAAATCGGCGGGTGCGGCAGCTTTTCGGTTGAGAAAACCTTCAACTGCGGGCAGGCATTTCGCTTTAACCCGGCTGCGTTTCCCTTTGGCGCGGCGGATAAGCATCCCGTTTTTGCGGGAATCGCACTGAATATTCCGGTTGCGTTTGCGGATTTGGGGGGCGGCTGCCTCGCCATATACAACTCGACTGCGGAGGATTTCGACAAAATCTGGCTGCATTACCTCGCCCTCGACGAAGATTACGACGCAATCGACCGTTTTCTCATCGACGCTATGGAAAGTGGGGCTGACCGCGCGGTGATGACGGCGGCAGTAGAGGCGGGACGCGGCATCCGGATTCTGCGGCAGGACCCGTTCGAGTGCCTGATTTCGTTCATTCTGTCGCAGAACAACAACATTCCGAGAATCAAAAAGCTGATTGCCGCTCTCTGCGGGGCATATGGACAAAACGGTCGTTTTCCGACCGCAGAGGCACTGGCCGCAGCGGGGGAAGAAGCGTTATTTGCGCTGAAGACTGGATTCCGCGCGGGTTATCTGTACGACGCGGCATGCAAAATTTCTTCCGGTGAGATAAATCTTGATAAGATTTTGGAATGTGACGATTTTGAAAAATGTACCGCGGAGCTGTGCCGGATAAAAGGGGTTGGTCCAAAGGTGAGTGCGTGCGTTCTCTTATTCGGATTCGGCAAAACGGAGGCCTTTCCGGTTGACGTATGGATGAAAAAATCGCTCGCCCGGCATTTTCCAAACGGACTTGACGTAAAGGCGCTGGGCAAATGGGCAGGCGTCGCGCAGCAGTATTTGTTCTACTACGAGCGATACTTAGGCGGCGTGCGTCAGTGAATTATGACAGGAGTTTTGATATGGAACAGATTTACACAATACCGGTGAACGAAGCGTTCGAGAAGGTGCAGGAAGAGGGATTCTGTACCTGCCCGTTTTGTCTGATGTACAATCGTCTCGACGACAACGAGCTGGATTTGATTCTCGGCGCGTCGATGATGGAGCCGGACGTCCGGCAGAAGACAAACGCGCTCGGCTTCTGCCCGGAGCATCTTTCCCTTTTATTCGAGCGCGGCAAGAGACTCCCGCTGGCGCTGATGCTCGAAAGTCACCTTGACAGCGTCGCGGACGATATATCGGGAAACATGTCGTCCCTGTTTGTAGCAAAAACAGGGGAGAACGCGGCGAAACGGCTTGAAAAGCTGGAATCGAGCTGTTATGTCTGTGAAAGAATCGAATATAACTTCTCGCGGATGATTGAGACAGCGGCGCTGCTCTGGCAGAAGGACGAAAAATTCCGTGAAAAAGCGGAACACGCGCCGTATTTTTGTCTCCGTCACTACGGACGCTTCATCGCAGCGGCGCGCGAAAGAATGTCTAAGAAGGAATTCGGGGAATTCTACAAAGCGGTCAGCGAAATCGAAAACCGCTATTTCGACAAACTCCGCGCAGACGTAAGCTGGTTCTGCAAAAAATTCGACTACCGTTATGAAAACGAGCCATGGGGCGACGCCAAAGACGCCCCGGAAAGAGCACGCGCATTCTTATCCGGTTCCCTGCATCAGCACGAGGATACGAAAAAACCAAGCGATGGATTGACGTAAGTAGAACATGAATTCTCAGTCTTCCCGCCCCGTTTTAAAAAAATAGGGGGTACTTTTGAAAAAGTACCCCTTTTTTCTATTTATTTTTTACCCTCTTCAGGTCTCACGCTTTCGTCCACGTAGTTCCCTCTTTGGTGTCCTTGAGCGTGATTCCCATAGCGGTGAGCTCGTTTCGAATTTCGTCAGCGAGCGTGTAGTTTTTCGCTTTTTTCGCTTCTGCACGTTTTGCAATAAGCTCTTCTACTTTTAACGCAAGTCCGTCGTCGACTTTTTCAGTTGACGTGATCGACGCTTCTGCACGAAGTTTTTCTGCGTTCTCAATGAGAGAAAGAGACAGAACCTTATCAAAATCTGCGATGAGTGCCAGTTTTGTGGCGTCGTTTGCGTCGGATTTCAGAACGTCATACAGTGCGGTAACTGCCAGAGAGGTATTTAAGTCGTTGTCCATTGCTTCTACAAATCCGGCTTTCAGCGCCGCGAACTTTTCTGCGTCCACTTCCCCTTCATTTTTCAGTTGGCCGATTCTTTGGAGCAGCTTCGTGTATGCCGCTTTTGCGCCATCCATACCTTCATCGGAGAAGACCAGCGACTTGCGGTAATGGGACTGTAAGCAGAACAGACGGTATACGAGCGGAGAGTAGCCCCTCTTTTCGAGCACGTCGACTGTCAAGAATTCGCCGGACGATTTTGACATCTTTCCGCTGGTGGTATTCAGGTGCATTACGTGGAACCACTGTTTGCACCACGGGTGCCCGATGTATGCTTCGCTCTGCGCGATTTCATTGGTGTGATGCGGGAACGCGTTGTCGATGCCGCCGCAGTGAAGGTCCAAGTATTCGCCGAGGTTCTTCAGGCTGATGGCAGAGCATTCGATGTGCCATCCCGGATAGCCAACGCCCCACGGGCTGTCCCATTTCAGCTCTTGGTCCTCAAATTTGGATTTTGTAAACCACAGCACAAAGTCGCATTTGTTGCGCTTTGCGGTATCCTCTTCGACTCCTTCACGGACGCCGACCTCAAGGTCCTCTGCGTCATGCTTATTGAATACGTAATACTCGTCGAGCTTGGAAGTATCGAAGTATACGTTGCCGCCGGAAACATAGGCGTACCCTTTATCGAGCAGTCCCTGCACCATTTTGATGAATTCGGGGATGTACGAGGTGGCGGGAACGACGACGTCGGGGGTCTTGATGTTCAGGTCCTTGCAGTCGGCAAAGAACGCGTCGGTGTAGAACTTCGCGATTTCCATGACGGTCTTATGCTCACGCTTCGCACCTTTGAGCATTTTGTCCTCTCCCGTATCCGCGTCGCTCGTCAGGTGTCCGACGTCAGTGATGTTCATACAGCGTTTTACGTCGTATCCGGAGTAGCGGAGGTACTTTTCAAGAACGTCCTCCATGATGTATGAGCGGAGGTTCCCGATGTGTGCGAAATGGTAAACGGTAGGGCCGCAGGTGTACATTGTGACCTTACCCGGTTCATGTGTTACAAACTCGTCTCGTGTATGAGTGAGGGTATTATAAAGCTTCATTTATTTCTGTCTCCTTTATTTTACATAGTTGTATAGTTTATTTTCTCTTTCCTTTTTTCTCATTTTCTTCCCAACGTTCGGCAAGACGGTCGAGCTCCTCAGGGGTGATTTTTTCATCCGACTCCTGCAAACGGCGCACTTCGGCGATGATTTCCCGTTCGGTATCGTCGCGCGGCGTATGCTCGCCTACCGTATCGAGGACGTAATCGTAAAATGTAGGGCGGCGGATGAAGATGCGGTAGACGCAGAACAGGATTAGGAAAATCGACCCGGCATACAGCATAAAAGTAAGGGAGCCGTCGACCATTTCAAGCAGGTATGACGTGGCATTGAAACAGACATGGCAGATGATGCTGGGAATAACCGAGTGAAATTTGTAATACATCAGAGAGAAAACCACGCCGAGCAAGGTCGCATATACAATGGCAATTGGCGTTCCGTGCGCAAGACCGAAGAGGACGGACGACAAGAGGACGGTGATGACCGTATTCATTCCGCGTGACAGTCTGGAATTGACAAGTCCGCGGAAGACGATTTCCTCTGTGATTCCGGTGATAACGGCGATGCTGAGAATTTCAATTATGATGTTGGCATTCCCATCTAAAGCCGAATATTGCTTTTCAAACGATTCAATCATGCTTTCAGGAAGCGGAAGCAGAGACAGGGTAGTCGAAACGAAAACATTCAGCGCCACGCCGAACACGGCAAACGTGGGAAGCCTCAGCGAGTTGACACGCCGCAGCCCCAGCTCATCTATCGGATTTTTCCGGCGCAGGTGAAGCGACAAGCAAATGATGAGGATGACGAGCAGATTCGAAATGAGTGAAATCATAACGGTCTGCGCAAGGACCTTGTCGGTAATTTCCATCAATGTGTTTTCGTCCAGCACGCCGCTCACAAGGCTGCCCATCATCAGTGACATCATATATGCTGAAGTCACGGCATACTGACATCCAAGCATAATAAGCACATAAAACAGTGCATGCAGAAACGCACGAAACGCCTTTATAAATTTGGATTTTTCTTTCGGCAGCGGCAGCCCGCAAACGATACAGTATTTTGCGCCTTCGTAATTGTCGGTCTGGCAGCGCGGACACTTCATAGAATCACCTCCGAATGACGTGGAATCGCTCTCTCATTTTTCTGATTTTTGAATTTTCTCCTCAAGCTGGCGCACCTCTTCCCAGACTGCCTTTAGCTCGTTTTCGACTGGGTCGGGAATATTCACCTGGTCAAGGTAATCCTCAGATTTTACCCTCTCTCCATCGCGGCGCACCACATGAGCCGGAATTCCGACTGCGGTACTGTTTTCCGGAACATCTTTGAGGACCACCGCACCTGCAGCGATTTTGGTGTTCGAACCGACCGTAAAGTTTCCAAGCAGCTTTGCGCCCGCCCCAACCATTACGTTGTCACCAAGGGTCGGATGGCGTTTTCCCGTCTCTTTACCGGTACCGCCGAGCGTAACCCCTTGATATATCGTACAGTTATTGCCGATTATCGCGGTTTCGCCGATAACGACGCCAGAACCGTGGTCGATAAACAGACCCTTTCCAATCGTAGCGCCCGGATGGATTTCAATCCCGGTCAGGAATTTTGCAAGCTGTGAGACTGCCCGCGCGCCGAGCTTCAGCCCATGTTTGTTCATCGCGTGAGACAGACGGTACATCATCAGCGCATGAAGTCCCGAATAGAGAAGGAGAACTTCCATACGTGATGTTGCGGCAGGGTCCCGTTCACAAATAGCGTCAATATCACGGTTTATTTCCTTCACCGCGCAGTAAATCGCCTTTCCTACCGCAGTCTCAAGCGTTATCGTAATATGATGCTTCGGCTTTTCTATTTTTTTATTCATAAAACCTCACCTTTATATGTGTAAAATAAAAAGTCCCCATCGCGCCAACAACTATGTACATTTCGCGTCGGCACAACAGAGGCGTATATCGCGGTTCCACTCTGATTTATCGCTCAATGTCTGTAACGCTGACACGCGGGCGAGGTGCAAGCCACACCGGACTCACGGATGCACATGATAGAGTGTCAATCATGCTGCTTTCAGCCGCCGGCAGCAATCTCTTTCTCATGACAATACCTCTTTTTCTTTCCGCTCAACGTCCTTTTGTTCTTTTACTTTTTATTGTTAAAAACCCGGGGAGGATTTCGAACATCGAATTTCCGTTACTATACATTATATAACATTGGGGCAGAAAAGTAAACAGATATTTTGAAATTTTATATTTTGAAAAAATATATTCACGAAAAAGCATGTTATTCCGGCGTATTTGTGTTATAATATATGTGTATGCCAATTATTTCTTAATTGTCAGAATATAGCCTTCGCCGCGAACCGCTGAAAGAACGCCGTCGCCGAAGACCGGCGTCAGCTTGCGGCGCAGATAACTGATATACACGTCGGTGACGTTTGTGGATGTGCTGCTTCCCCATACCGCCGCGTCAATCAGTTCCCGCGATACCACTTTACCGCAATTCTCGTACAACAGACGGAAGAGCTCATCCTCACGCGCCGTCAGCTTTGCCGTGCGGCCGCGATAAGTGACGGTGCGGTTTTCGTACAATATTTCGCAGTTCGCACCCTTTGCGTCAGACATGTTTGTACCCGCAGGGTTAGATTGGATTTCCAACGCTGCCGTGTAGAATTCGGTAAGGTCAATCGGTCTGCGTATAGCGCGGTATCTGCCGGCGAAAACAGATGCCATACTGCGGTGTTCTGGAGAGTACGCATAGCGGTCGTCATCGTACAGCGCGATAACCGCGTTATACGTTGTATGTATTTGCGGAAGGATAGCGGCATCCGCTACGAGAAGCGTACCTTCTACAGTTATACTGCCGCAGCAGTGGGCGAGTACGGCGCACAGCATCGCATCTATTTTTTCGTCCCCGGTATCGCAGATGTAGTTCATATTATGCCTCGACTGTTTGCAAATTTTCTCACTTAATGATATCACAAACTGGCATTTTAGTCAACCGTTCTGCAAATTTGGAGATTTGACATGGACCTCAACACCCTTCTGCCCGCGTATATCACACGCGGCAAAACCTGCTGTTTCACCGGGCACCGCCAGATTCCGCCCGACCTTCGCGACGACATCACCAACGCCGTCAGGCGCAGAATCAAAATACTGTACCAAAGCGGGTACCGTTACTTCATGGCCGGAGGCGCCATTGGTTTCGATATGCTTGCGGAGCTTGAAGTCTTGCGCGCGGCAAAGTACGACCCAACTATACAGTTGATTCTCGTACTCCCTTGCTACAATCAAACTGCAAAGTGGAGCACCCTTCCGGACTATCTTCAACTCATCCGCACCTACAAGCAAATCTCCGGACTCGCGGCTCACGTCGTCTACACCAGCCTATTCTACAATGACACTTGCATGAAAATCCGCAACCAGTATATGGTCGACCACTCCTCCGCTTGCATCGCCTACTATAACGGCAAATCACACAGCGGAACCGGTCAGACAGTCCGCATGGCAGAGTCAAATGAACTCTCCGTTTACAACATCATAAAAGACCTCCCAGCAGCGGAATAATCCCTCTCCCCGATTCAAAAAAGGTCAAGGGTCCGGAACTCCGGCATCACACTGCCCAAAATTCAATTTATATAAAGGATTAACAAACTTATGAAAACACTCACTCCTCACAATGGTTTTAAAGGCGTGCGTCCTGTACTGACAGTTGTCATGGACGGCGTCGGCATCGCCCCCGATTCGGAAGCAAATGCGGTCAAACTCGCCCGAACCCCCACACTCGACATGCTCATGTCAAACTATCCTACTGTCACCCTCAAGGCGCACGGTACCGCAGTCGGTCTTCCGTCTGACGACGACATGGGCAACTCCGAGGTAGGCCACAACGCGCTCGGAAGCGGTCAGGTTTTCGCACAGGGCGCAAAGCTCGTTTCCGCAAGCATTGATTCCGGTAAGATGTTCACATCCGACACATGGAAACAGCTCGTGAGCGGCGCGAAGGAAGGTCATACGCTCCATTTTATCGGTCTGTTCTCCGACGGTAATGTCCACAGCCACATTGACCACCTCAAAGCCATGTTGACAGAAGCAAAGGCCGAAGGCGTTCAGAAAATCCGCATTCACATTCTTCTCGACGGCCGTGACGTAGGGGAAACCTCCGCACTTGAGTACGTGGAACCGTTTGAAACCTTCATTGCCGGTCTGTCCGACGGCACATGCGACGTAAAAATCGCCTCCGGCGGCGGACGTATGGTCGTCACCATGGACCGTTACGAAGCAAACTGGGCAATGGTCGACCTCGGCTGGAAGACGCACGTACTGGGTGAGGGCAGATATTTCGCATCCGCAAAGGAAGCCATCGAAACACTCCGCAGCGAGACGCACGCGATTGACCAGGACCTTCCTCCGTTCGTAATTGCAGAAGATGGCAAGCCGGTCGGCGCCATTGAAGACGGCGACAGCGTCGTTTTCTACAACTTCCGCGGCGACCGTGCCATTGAAATCTCCAAAGCATTCGAGGGCGGCGCTGACTTTGATAAATTCGACCGCAAGAGAGTCCCCGCTGTCACCTATGCCGGTATGCTCGAATACGACGGCGACCTACACATTCCGTCGAAATATCTCGTTTCCCCGCCGGAAATCACGAATACAATGGGCGAATACCTCGCTGACATGAAGATTTCCCAGTTTGCCATTTCCGAAACGCAGAAGTACGGTCACGTGACATACTTCTGGAACGGCAACCGTAGCGGCAAATTCTCCGAAGAGTACGAAACTTACGAGGAAATCCCCTCCGACATCGTACCGTTTGAACAGCGCCCGTGGATGAAGTGCGCGGAAATTACCGACCGCCTCATCGAAGCACTTGAGTCCGGTAAGTACGACTGCCTGCGCGTCAACTTCCCGAACGGAGACATGGTAGGACATACCGGAAGCTTGGAAGCGACAATCTGCGGTCTGGAGGCACTTGACTTACAGCTCGCACGCATTCTTGCAGCAGTCGACAAGGTAGGGGGCGTTGCGCTCATCACCGCCGACCACGGCAATGCGGACGAAATGGCAGAGCTCGATAAGAAGACAAAAGCCATCAAGCGCAACAAGGACGGCTCTATGAAGTCAAAGACAAGCCACACACTCAATCCTGTGCCGTTCATCATTTACGACAAGGTCACAAGCAGCGCATACACTGTAAAGAAAGACGGCGCGTTCGGTCTGTCCAATGTTGCAGCGACCGTGGTAAACTTCCTCGGCTACGATGCTCCTGAAATGTGGGATGAATCAATCATTGATTTGAAATAAATTTTGGGGAGGTTCTCGAGGAAAACTTTTTTTCAAAAAAGTTTTCCTCGAGTTTTCTGTTGATATGTTTTTTCAAGACGGTATCTTGCGAAAATCCTCTTTGTTCGATGTTTTTACAAGGGTTTGTCACGGATTTTCCGCACGCGAAGGCGGCGTCAGTACGCTATCCCATACAGCGACGCTGAATCTCGCCAAAAATCTTGGAGACGACGATGAGACCGTAGTAAAAAATACGGAAATATTCGCCCGCGCATTGTCCGGCGGTACATACGGTGTAGAGTCGGTCGTCATGGCATCTCAGATCCATTCGGCAAAGGTGCGCATTCTGACGCGCGAAAACTGCGGCGAAGGGGGAATTTTTCCACCAGGCGAACCGTGCGACGGATTTGTAACAGACGAGCGCGGGGTCATGCCGATAGTGCGGACCGCCGACTGTGTGCCGATTCTGCTGTGCGGTGTCAAAAAAGACGGCGCTCCTGTAATCGGCGCGGTTCATGCGGGATGGCGCGGAACCGTTTCCGGTATTGCCGCGGAAGCGGTGCGCGCGATGATATCGCTCGGATGCGGCGTCACGACCATTCGGGCGGCAATTGGCGCGCATATCGGATACTGCTGCTATGAGGTGGGCGAAGATTTTTATGAAACGGTACGCGGGCTATGCGGGGCGGATTTTGCGGCGCGGCATGTGACGATTCCCACAGGCGAAACCAAGCATCACGCCAACCTTACGTCCATGAATCTTGAAATTCTCGCGGATGCGGGCGTAATGCCGGAAAATATCGACGCGTCCGAGGACTGCACAATGTGTCTGTGCGGCACGTACTACTCCCATCGCGCGACAGGCGGACGCCGCGGCGTCATGGGCGCAGGAATTGTCATACGGTAAACGACCGGAATTCTTTATTTTCAACAATAATTTGTTTCATTATCACATAAAAAACACATAAGACCCACGTAAAAGTGGAGTTGTTCAAGATTTATTTATAATTCTGTGATATAATCTATAAATAAAACATCCGCACAACATCAACCGGAAGGACAATATTTCCATATGATTGAAATAAACAATCTTGTAAAAAACTACGGCGCCAAGTTTGCCGTAGACGACATCAGCTTCAAGGTCGGCAAGGGTGAGATCGTGGGATTTCTCGGCCCGAATGGCGCGGGAAAATCGACCACGATGAACATTCTGACGGGGTATCTCTCCTCAACGTCCGGAGAAGCAAAGGTTGGCGGCATCGACATTCTCGAAAATCCGAACGAGGCGAAAAAACTCATCGGATTCCTGCCTGAGCAGCCGCCGCTGTACGTTGACATGACTGTCGACGAATATCTGAACTTTGTATACGAAATCAAGAACTGCAAGCTGAACCGGGAACGGCACATTGCGGAAATACGTCAAGTGACAAAGATTGACGACGTACGCCGCCGGCTTATCAAAAATCTGTCCAAGGGATACCGGCAGCGTGTCGGCATCGCACAGGCACTTGTGGGCAATCCTCCGGTGATTATTTTCGACGAGCCCACGGTCGGCCTCGACCCAAAGCAGATTATCGAAATCCGCAACCTCATCCGAAATCTCGGTCAGACGCACACCGTGATTCTGTCGACGCACATCCTGTCCGAAGTTCAGTCGGTATGCGACCGGATCATCATCATCAACGAGGGCAAGATTATCGCGGACGAGCGCACGGAAAACATCACACGCGTGGTGGAAGAAAACCGCCGCTACAGCCTCAAAATCTGCGGACCGCAGCGCGAAATCCAGAATCTGATAAAATCCATCCCGGGCGTTATTTCCATCGACCTGACGGGAGAGCGCGAGCTTGACAGCTACACATACGTTGTCGAAGCAGAGCGCGGCGTAGACATCCGCAAGCCGGTCTTCTACGCGCTCAGCGAGAAAAACTACCCGCTCATCGGCATGGAGCCCCTCGGCATGAATCTCGAAGAAGTGTTCATCAAAATTATGGACATGGGGAAGTAATGAAAAAATTCTTGTTCCCTGTGGGAAAACTTTCCCCAAAAATCCCTCTCCGCTTTCCTTATATTTAAATTAAAAAGAGAGTTCGAATTATGTTTGCTATTTACAAAAAAGAAATGCGCGGGTACTTTACTACCCCGCTCGGATATGTGTTCATCGCGGTATTTCTCGCGGTATCGGGATTCATATTCGCCGTCAGCACGTTCCAGTCCAGCACTTCGGATGTATCCGGTTACTTCCAGCTCATGATTTTCGGCTACATTGTTATCGTTCCCCTGCTCACCATGCGCAGCTTCGCGGAAGAACGCCGCACACGAACAGAGCAGCTCCTTCTGACCGCCCCTGTTTCTATCACGGGAATGATTCTGGCAAAATTCCTCGCGGCGTTTACCATGTTCGCGGGCACCGTGCTTTTGAGCTGCGTATACTACCTTCCCCTGTTCGGCTATGGCGAGCCAAACGTCGGCAAGGCAATCGGATGTCTCATCGCGATGCTTCTGATTGGTATGTGCTTCATCTCGGTCGGCATCTTCGTATCCACCCTCACCGAAAGCGCCGTTACCGCGTCCATCGGCACCATGGCTATCCTGCTCGCCTTCGCCGTTGCCGCTATCTTCAACAATCTCATCGACGCATATGCGATTCGGTACATCCTCAGCTGGATTTCCGTATATTCCCGTTACGTCAACTTCACAAACGGCATTTTCGATATTGCCGCAACCGTATACTACCTCTCGATTTCCGCGGTCTTCCTCTTCCTTTCCGTCCGCATGTACGAGAGAAGACGCTATGCGTAATTGCACAGGGCGGAGGAATAAAACATGAGAAACAACAGCTTTACAAGAAGCAGAAAATTTAAATACGGCTCTGTCGCAACCCTGTTCACAGTAGCGTTCATTGCCATTGTCGTCATTTTCAACATTATCTTCACCGCACTTGCCTCGAAGTACTTATGGTACATCGACATGACGGAAGAGCAGCTGTTCACGCTGTCCGAGGAAGCAAAGGAAATCATGTCGGATATCAAAAACGAAGTCAACATCTACTTCGCGAGCGAACCGGACGTTCTCATGACCGGCACCAACTCAAGCTACATGAAGTACGTATACACGACCGCACTCCAGCTTGAGGAGGAATTTAAAAATGTGCACGTGGAATGTGTCGACGTTCTGAAAAATCCCTCGTTCTTCCGCGAGTTCTACCAGACCGCGGCGACTGACATCGATACAGACTCGGTTGTCGTAGAGAGCGGCGGCGAGGTCCGTGTTTTCACCGCTGAGGCGTTCTTCAGCTTCAGTGACCTGACCGACCCGACGACCGTATGGGCGTACAACGGCGAAAACAAGATGTTATCCGGTATTATGCAGGTCACACAGACAGACACGCCGGTGGTATCGTTCACCACAGAGCACGGCGAAGACCTGGGAAGCGCAGCATACCTGATGCAGCTTTTCTATGACAACGGATTTACCGTAGAGCCTGTGAACCTCGCGCAGGACACGCTGAGCGAAGACTGCCGGATTCTCGTCATCTACGACCCAATATATGACTTCGTCGGCGCAGAGGCCGAGGACGCGTCCAAGAATGAAATCGAGAAGATAGACAAGCTCCTCGACAACTACGCGGCGCTCATCGTATTTGAATCCCCGGAGAACGTCTCGAACCTCACGAACCTGAACGAGTTCTTAGAAGAATGGGGTATCGCTTACGTAGCTGACACGACCATTCGCGATACCGAGCACTCCATGTCCGTCGACGGCTACTCCATCATCACAGAATACCAGCAGGACACCCTCGGCGCTTCGATCTACCGCGACTTAAATAACCTCGCAACCCCGCCGAAGACCATCATCCGCAAAGCCGCGCCTATCGATATCCTGTGGACAAGCGGCGGCGGTCTGAGCGGCAGCCGCGACGTATCGGCGGTCCTCAAGTCCTATGATACCGCAGAGCAGGTCGAAAACGGCATCGTCACGGGCAGCGACTCCTACAACCTCGTCACCATCTCACGGGAGACCCGCATTGTCGACAACGAGTACTACTACTCCTACGTCATGGCATTCGGTTCCCCGACCTTCGCGAACGGAAGCTACCTCGAGTCCAACGCCTACGCAAACGACGACATCATCGCCGCCACGATGCAGGCAATCGGCCGCGAACGCGTCCTTTCCAAGCTCGACCGCAAGCCCTTTGACGACGACGACATCACCATCACCACCGCTGAGTCCAACCGCTGGACCATCGCCATGACCACCGTCATCCCCGTCATCTTCGCGGTAGCTGGTCTCGTGGTGATTACCAGAAGAAAACATAGCTAACTGACTGGGGGATACTTTTTTCCTTAAAAAGTACCCCCGCCCCATCCCTAAAAGTTTTTGCCAGGCTTTTTCAAAAAGCCGCGTTCCCCCTACAAAACCCTTAGAAAGACGTTATTTTGATATGATTAAAAAACAGAAAACGCTTATTATTGTATTTGGGGCGCTGTTCCTTGTGCTGCTTGTGTTGTATCTTGCCGTGATTCGTCCGCTTACAACTGTGGAGGATGACGGCACGGTTACGCAGGAGCTGCTTCCGGGTGAAGTGCAAGTGACCGCGAAGACCACCAACATTTACATTTTCGAGCCGATACAGCGTTCCTCCATCCAGTCAATCAAGGTGGAAAACGAGTACGGCGGGTACACGATTTACCGCGACGCGGCCGATACGTTCCAGCTTGAGGGATGTCTCGGACTGAGCTTCGACCAGGAGTTATTCTCCAGCCTCGTTGTTTCAGCCGGTACGCCGACCGCGATGATGCGTGTTGCGGTTGACCTGACCGACGAGCAGCTGGCGGAATACGGCCTTGACGACCCACAAGCTTCGTGGACCGTCACGACCACCACCGGTGAGGAATTCACAATGTACGTAGGAGACGAGCTCGTGACCGAGGGCGGCTACTACGTCAAGTATGCCGATCGCGACGCGGCGTACATCGTAAGCACCACGCTGGCGGACACGATTTTGCAGCCTGCAAAGGCGCTTCTGACGCCCCTTTTGACTGCCGGAATGTCGCAGAACGACTACTTCTATGTTGACGATTTCACGGTATGGCACGGTGAAGACCTGTTCGTTCACATCCAGCGTGTGCCGGACGAAGAGAAGCAGAACCCCGACGCGATTACGGAAATCAAGATGACCTATCCGCTTCCCGAGGGCGGCGGAAACGGCGTGTACTACGAGGCAAACGACAGCCTGTACTACGAGATTCTGTACAACTTCATCGCACTTCAGGGCGAATCGGTAGAGTGCCTCCTCCCGACCGACGAGGAGTTGGAAGAATACGGCCTTGCAGAGCCGAAGTACACCATAGCGTACACCTTTGAAGACTACCAGTTTTTCATCTTCGTATCAGAACAGCAGAAGGACGGTTCGTACTACGCGGTATCGAACCTGTTCGGGTATGCGCTTGTATGCAAAGTTTCCAACGATATGCTGTACTGGTTGGAAGGAGACACCTTCACGTGGATATTCCCGACACCGTTCTTTGTGAATATCACAGAGGTGGCGCGCATCACACTGAAGAACGACGATATCGATGTAGACTACCGTCTGACGCACTCAGTTGACGAAGACCAAACGGCAGTTCTCGACGTATTGGAAGTAAACTCCGGCACCGCAATACCGAACGCGGAGGTCAAGAACTTCCGTGAATATTACAAGACGATGCTGAATATCACGAATCAGGAATACGCGCTGCTGTCCGCTGAGGATCGTGAAGCGCTGACCGCGGACGACAGCCGCCTTGTCCTCACGATGACATATGAGAACACCGACGGCGACGAGTACGAGTACAAATTCTACCAGTACTACGAAACCTCGACCGGCAAGCTGAGCACGGGTAAGATTTTCGTCGTTGTCAACGGCGCTGGCGAATTCTACACCACGAATGACCTTGTGGAAAAGGTCGTCAACGACACCAGCCGCGTTCTCAACGGTCTTGACGTAGACCCGTATGGGCATAACTAATGTGGCATATTTGCGGGCATATTTGCGGGCATATTTGCGGGGAAACCTTTTTTAGGAAAAGGGTTCCCCGCGCCCCTTCCAAAACCTTTTTAATCTGGGAATGAATAGAAAAGGCGGATGTACATTTGGTACATCCGCCTTTTGTTGCGGGTATGTTATGTTTAATTATTGAAGTTTTTCTTTTCCCCGGCGCTAAGCTCTTTCTTAACTTGCCTATCATGGGGAAAACTTTTCTCAAGAATCACCCGTTATCAGCCATTCTTCTGTTCTTCAAAAGACTCTATAATCTTCTCGAGCTGCGTGCTTGCAACTTTTTCAAGAGAGCTATACTTAGAAGCGAAGTCTCCGTTGCCGACTACTGCGCTATAGAAAGTGTTCTGCATCAGAATCTGGCTGAGTTCGCCGCTCCATGCAAGCGGGAACGAGTTGCCGAGGCTGTCATGGATGATATCGATCATCTGCGCCGATACATTGTCACGCGTGTACTTGACCTTCAGCGCGTTCTCGTAGTACTCAGGGAGGACGCCCTCGTTGGTCTCGCGGTTCAGCACTTCAATAACCGTAGAAATGAAATCTAACGAATTGGGCTGTGCCGTTATCGGAATCAGACCGATTTCGGAGGTGTCATGCGCGCTGGTCACGTAGCTGTCGGATTCTTCCATCTTCGGGTACGGTATCAAGCTGATTTCATCTTCCATATCGCGGAATGCGGCGTACTCGAGCGAGCCGAGTCTCTGGTCGCCGATGAAGATGGACAGACCGCTTGTAAAGTTTGAAATCGTGTCAGGCTGGCTGTCGTTAAATACGCTCAGCGTTCCCGAAGTCGAGCTGGTGAATATTTTTATGAGATATTCGGTCAGCGCGAGAGAGCGTTCGTTGAACACCGTAATGGTCGGATAGCCCTGTTCATCCCGTTCTACAAAGCCCGGGTTAGCAGAGATAAGGAACGGAATCATCGGTCCCCACGCCTGGTAGGCAACGTAACCGTACATGTCCTCTTTATCCGCGGAGCCGTTGCCATTCGTATCAAGGTATGCGCCCTCGCAGATGGAAATCATCTTGTCGTAGGTCCATTCGCCGTTCAGAACCATTTCATACACTTCATCGCCGTTGCCGAACACGTTTGTGTACGTGGACTTATTAAACAGCAGCCCATGAGATGTGCGGAGCACGTCGATGAAGAAGTCGCCAGCCAGCATATACTGATAGTTGTAGTTCATGGAAATGTCGCTCATGAAGTTCTTGTACCAGTACGGCTGGTCGAAGTCGAAGTTATCCATATCAAGCGCATTGTAGAACGAGCCCTCGACAGTCAAAGGCGCGGAGCCCAGAATGTCGTTTATGATGAGGTCGAACACGTCGTCTGCGGACTGAATATAGTTGCGGATCAAAGTCGCCACGCCATCATAACTGACGTTCGTCTCTGTGAATACAAGATTAATGTCCAGCGCCTCCATAACGTCGAGGTTTCTCTGGAATGCGGCGTCGGACGCAGCGTCGCCGGTCAGCTCCTCCGGACCTTCAATCAAGTAGTTGGACGACTGAAGCGTGCTGGTTGCCGCATTTACAGAGGTACTGATACGGAAATCACGTCCGTCAAAGGATACGCCTGCAAATGGGTCAGGCACTTCCGTTTCTGCCTCTATTTCGGATGCGGAAGGCGTATTGCTGCCGGCGCCAGGAAGCGCACCGCCCTCACCCTCGTCGGATGTGCTTGCACAAGCTGAAGCGCTTGCTGCAAGCATCAAAAGCGCAAGCACAAGTGAAATTTTCCTTTTCATACTTACCTATCTTTCTTAATTAGGTTCAAAACGAAATCCATATGGACCCGGTATAAAAGTTTTTGAGGGGGCTTGGGGTAAGCCCCCCCAATATCTCTTTCCAAAATCAGGAGTTCAGATTCGATTCAAGCTGCATCTCTATGCACTGCTCTATCATTTTATTAAGCTGCTTCGTTGCGGCTTTTTCAAGAGTTTTATATTTGGAGGTAAAATCTGTGGAATTAGCGGAAATTGCGCTGTTGAATGTTGCGTTGAGGAAAATGCCGGACAAACCGTTGGAGAAAGCGAGCGGGAATCCGTTGCCGTAGTGGTCGTGGATAATGTCAATCATCTGCGCGGAGGAGGTATCACGAGTGTACTTTATCTTGAGAGCAGACTCGTAGTAGTGCGGGAGAACCTGCACATAGGTTTCGCGGCAGAGAACCTCGATAACGGTGCTGATGAAATCAAGACGATCGTAAGATACGGAAACAGGGATAAAGCCCAGTTCTGCGGTGTCATGTGTGGAAGTTACATAGTCATCCTGAAGCTCGTCAAGCATCGGATACGGGAGAACCGCAAGTCCAATTTCTGCATCGCGGAAGGATGCGTTTTCAAGAGAACCGAGTCTCTCGTAGCCAATGAACAGGGATCGTCCTTCAAGGAAGATGGATTCTGTCTGTGCCTCATCGCCGGATGTAAGATTAATACCGGTTGCGTTGTTGTTAAGAATCGAGTTAAGCTTTTCCGTCAGGGAGATGGAACGCTCGTTGTTAAGCGCCAGCTCCGGATAACCGTCATCTGTTCTGGTAATAAATCCAGGGTCTGCGGAAATCAGCCACGGAATCATCGGTCCCCAGTACTCAAACGCCACGAGACCGTACTGATCCCCTTTGTCATGCGCACCGTTGCCGTTCAAGTCGAGATAACAGTTTTCTATGAGCATCTTGACGTTGTCAAGCGTCCATTCGTGGTTCAGCACCATTGCATATACGTCCTCGGGGTCGCCGTATGTATCGGTGTACAAGTCCTTATTCATAACAAGACAGTGCGTGCAGCGGAGCATGTCGATAAAATAGTCGCCTGCCAGAATAAAGCGGAGGTTCTCGTTGATAGAAATATCGCTCATAAATTCGTCATACCACCACGGATTGGAGAAATCAAAGTTTTGACCGCTGTAAGCATTGTGGAAAAGTCCCTCAGGCGTGATAGGCGCAAGACCATAGATGTCATTGATGATGACGTCATACGAGGCATCGCCCGACTGGAGAAGCTGTCTGATATTCGAAGCCACTACATCGTACGAATAGTCTACGTTTTCGTATTGGATTTGAATGTTCAGCCGGTCCATAACGTCGAGGTTTCTCTGGAAAGCGGCGTCGGTAGCAGCGTCGCCGGTCAGCTCTTCAGGTCCCTCAATAAGATAGTTGGAGCTTGTAAGCGTACCGCGTTGGTTGATAGAGTTGTATACTGTAAAGGTTTCCCCATTGAAGTCCACGTCAACAAACGGGTCAACATAGCCCTCATAATACGGATTCTCTTCCTCTACCCCCCCAGTGGTTTCGGTATCTGCGGATGGGCTACTTGTGACTGAAGCTGTTTCCTCGGTCTTTGATTCAGCGCAGGATGTAGCCGCAGACACGAGCATCAAAAGCGCAAGTATAAGTGCGAGCTTTTTTTTCATGGGCATTTCTCCTAAAAAACTAATTGTATAGTAGTATAATCTTATCACACTTTATAATTAAACGCAAGAGCTAATTGTAAATTTTATAGATTTTTAGAAAAAAATTTAACAATAATTTCCCTCCGGAAAACACATTTTACGATTCGAGCACATAAACTGGCTGCACATATGCGCGGTTTGTCAATATTTCATATAAAAAACTTATTTATAAATCCAATTTTTACAAAATAATCAGATTCGAGCTACAGAAAACGCTATCAATCGGTTATATCGTTCCACTCAATCCGCCTGTTTTTGAAGTAAAATTCACGGTCATGTTCGTTTATCTCGCGCAGGACATGGCAGGGATTCCCCACCGCCACCACGTTCGCCGGAATATCCTTTGTCACAACGCTGCCCGCGCCGATGACCGTATTGTCGCCGATTGTCACACCCGGCACAACGATTACGCCGGCGCCAAGCCAGCAGTTCCGTCCAATATGCACCGGCGCGTTGTATTGATACACTTTTTCTCTCAGCTCAGGCAATATCGGATGCCCCGCAGTCGCAATGGTTACGTTCGGGCCGAACATTGTGTAATCTCCGACGTAAATGTGCGTGTCATCCACCATTGTCAGGTTAAAATTCGCATAGATGTATTTTCCGAGATGGACGTGACGCCCGCCCCAGTTTGCATGAAACGGAGGTTCAATATAGCAGCCCTCCCCGATTTCAGCGAACATTTCCTTCATCAGCTGATTGCGTTTATCCCATTCGGTCGGACGTGTCATGTTAAAATCGTACAGCCTGTTAACACATTCCATCTGTTCGCGAAGAATTTCCTCATCCCCCGGCAGGTACAAATCTCCCGAGTGCATCTTTTCTTTCATCGTCATAATTTTTACCTCCTGACTTGGTTTCAAAATTGATACTTTCCAACAAATTCAAAAAGGGGGTTAGCGGGATACGGGGGACTTTTTCCTCAAAAAGCCCCCCGCCGTATTCCAATCAAGAAATCACTTTGCCATTCCCGCGAGTGTGGAAGCAGCCGATTCGAGCGCCTCCGCTACCTTTGCGGCGTCTTTAACGCCGGAGGTTGCGCTGTCAGGACGTCCGCCGCCCCTGCCGCCCGTTACGGCCGCTACCGCGCCGACCAGCTTACCGGCATGAGCACCGGCCTTTACAGCAGCTGTTCCCGCTGCAGCGACAAAGTTCATCTTCACACCGTCGCTTACCGCGAATACCGCTACCGCATCCGGATACTTGTCCTTAATCCGGTCACAGAGAGAGCGCGCGGAATCTACTCCACAGCCGCCAAGGTCCGCTGCGATGAGGCGGAACGGTCCGACTGCCTTCGCGTTATCCGCCAGTTCGCCGAGACGGTTTGCCGCGAGTTTGGAGTTAAGACTGTCGATTTCCTTCTTGAGCGCGGAAATTTCCGTGAGAAGAGAGGAGGCTTTATACGGCATTTCCGCAGAATTCTGTGCCTTGAGCGCGCGGGACGTCTCCGAAATGAGTGTGTCGCGATGGGCAATCAGCTCCAGCACGCCCAGTCCGGTCACACCTTCAATACGGCGCACACCGGCTGCCACCGAAGCTTCAGATACAATTTTAAACAGACCGATTTTTCCTGTGTTGTCGCAGTGCGTACCGCCGCAAAGCTCGGTCGAGAAGTTCCCCATCTTCACCATGCGGACCTCAGCACCATATTTTTCTCCGAACAGCGCCATTGCGCCTTCCTTTTTCGCAGTGTCAAGGTCGGTTATCGTTGTGGTTATCGAATTTCCTACCAGAATATTCGCGTTCACAAGCCCCTCAATCTGACGAAGCTCGTCCGCAGTCAGCGCCTGGAAATGCGTAAAGTCAAAGCGTACCCGTGTATTGTCCACATAGGAGCCGGCCTGCTCTACATGCGCACCGAGCACCTTCCGCAGCGCAGCCTGAAGCAGGTGGCACGCGGAGTGATTCCGCTTGATTGCTTCCCGACGCATGTCGTCTATATCCGCAGTCACCTCGTCGCCGACGCTGAGCTTGCCATTTACCACTGTGCAGAGGTGGATGTAGACCCCTTCGGATTTTCTGGTGTCATATACGTTCAGGATAGCGCCCTCATGATAAATGGTTCCCGTGTCGCCGACCTGACCGCCGCCCTCGCCGTAGAACGGAGTCTTATCGAGAATAATTGTGCATTCGCCTTCAGAAACCTCGTTCACGGACTCGTCCTCGCAGAGAATCGCAAGTATCTTTGCGCCTGTTGTGCGGTAGTCGGTATATCCTGTAAATTCCGTTGCGGGGAGGTGGGAAAGAAGGGTTTTGGACGCTTCACTCCAGCCGGAGATGTTGGCTCTCGCCTCACGCGCGCGTACCTTCTGCTCCTGCATCAGACGCTTGAAGGTCGATTCATCGATGTGCAAGTGACTTTCTTCTGTGATTTCACGGGTGAGGTCGATGGGGAATCCAAAGGTATCGTACAGCTTGAAGACCTCCTCGCCGGAAATGGTATCGGCGCCCTCGGCGAGAGTCCCGCGAATGATATCCGACAGAATCGACAAGCCCGCGTCAATGGTCGCGTTAAAACGGTCCTCCTCGACGGACATAACCTTCTTAATGTAGTCAGCCTTTTCGCCAAGCTCAGGATACCCGGCAACATTTTCCGCGATGACAACGTCGCATACTTCGGTGAGGAATTCGCGACTGATGCCGAGGAGCTTGCCATGACGGGCCGCACGGCGGAGGATTCTGCGGAGTACATAGCCGCGTCCCTCATTCGACGGAATTACACCGTCGCAAATCATAAAGGTTGCGCCGCGCACGTGGTCGGTGATGACGCGGATGGAAATATCGTCGTTCTTGTCCGCGCCGTACTTCTTGCCGGAGATTTCAACAACCTTATCAAGAATTTTGCGTACGCCGTCGACTTCGAACATGTTGTCGACGCCCTGCATCACGCAGGCGAGACGCTCGAGACCCATACCGGTATCAATATTCTTGTGTTCAAGCTCGGTATAATGGCCGTTGCCGTCAGAATCAAACTGCGTAAATACGTTGTTCCAGATTTCCATATACCGGTCTCAGTCGCAGCCGGGCTTGCAGTCCGGGGAACCGCAGCCGTATTTTTCGCCGCGGTCGAAGTAAATTTCAGAGCAGGGGCCGCAGGGACCGCTGCCGTGCTCCCAGAAGTTGTCTTCCTTGCCGAGCTTGGTGATGCGTTCAGCGGGAATACCGATAACTTCGTTCCAGATGCGGAACGCTTCCTCATCCTCCTCGTAGACCGACGGATAGAGGAGCTCTTCCGGGATTTCGAGGCACTTTGTCAGGAATTCCCACGCCCACGGAATCGCCTCGTTCTTGAAGTAATCGCCGAACGAGAAGTTGCCGAGCATTTCGAAGAAGGTGCCGTGACGGGCGGTGTGACCGACTCTCTCTAGGTCAGGGGTTCTGATGCACTTCTGGCATGTGGTCACTCTATGACGCGGCGGCTCAACTTCACCGGTAAAGTATTTCTTCATCGGCGCCATACCGGAGTTTATAAGAAGGAGGGATTTGTCGTTGATTGGTACAAGGGGGAAGGAAGGGAGTCTGAGATGTCCCTTGGATTCAAAAAACGAGAGGTATTTTTCTCGCAGGTCATTTACCGAAGTCCACTGCATAATGGTATCTCCTGTTATTTTCTATATATTATATTATTTATTTGGGGAAAGGGAGATGCAAGGGGGATTTTTTGAAAAAAAACCCCTTGACCCCAAAAAACTTTCCGATTGGATATGGATAAGTCAGTCCGGCTTAAGGGCAGGGACAGCCCGCATGAGGGGCTATTATCATAATAAATTATTATACCACGCTCCGCGTGGTATGTCAACATAAAATAAAATCAACTTACGGAATCGCTTGGGAAAAAGTGTATGCCGCTGTCTGAAATTAGCATGGATTCCTCTTGCTAAAACGATAGTTTTACGGTATAATAAAAGAAAAAATATGTAAGGAAGAGAATGCGTATGAAGGCTCCCAAGACCGTGTTTGTGTGCAGCGAATGCGATTATCAAAGTTCAAAATGGCTCGGCAGGTGTCCGCAATGTAATTCGTGGAATACATTCGTAGAGGAGACATATACGTCTCCCGCAAAATCCGCATCTGTTTCGCCGACGCGCGCGGCCGCGTCAGTTCCGGAGCACAGCCGTGCGGTGAAGTTTGACGAATTTGAAATTCCGGAATATCTGCGCCACAGCACCGGAATCGGAGAGCTTGACCGGGTGCTCGGCGGCGGACTTGTGGAAGGGTCGGTCATTCTTCTTGCAGGAGAACCGGGGATTGGAAAATCTACCCTTCTCATGCAGCTTTGCGGCGAAATCGGCAATTCGTGCAAGGTTTTGTACGTATCGGGGGAGGAGTCGAAGGGACAGCTGAAAATGCGCGCCGATCGGCTCCATGTAGAAGCAGAGTTTCTCTACGTACAAACGGAAACGAACATCGCGCACATTCTCACGGAATACGACAAAATCAAACCGGATATTATGATAGTCGACTCGATTCAGACCATCTGTTCCGACGAGCTGCAGTCGACAGCGGGAAGCGTAACGCAAGTACGCGAATGTTCCTCCCTGCTCATCAACCGCGCGAAAGCGGACGGCGCAGCGGTCATGATTGTAGGACACGTAAACAAAGAGGGAGGCATCGCGGGACCAAAGGTGCTGGAGCATATGGTAGACGCAGTTCTGTACTTCGAAGGAGACCGCCGTCAGCCCCACCGCATCGTGCGTGCGATAAAGAACCGCTTCGGCTCGACAAACGAAATCGGGGTATTCGAGATGGAAGAGCGGGGACTCGAGGAAGTGGCAAACCCGTCTGCCATGCTTCTGGAGGGACGTCCAACAGGTGTGAGCGGAAGCTGTGCGGTATGTATTATGGAAGGAAGCCGCCCGCTCATCGCGGAGATACAGGCACTCGTGACGCCGACGACCTTCCCCGCGCCGCGCCGGACGGCAAACGGTATCGACTACAACCGGATGTGTCTGCTGCTGGCGGTGCTGGAAAAGCGTCTCGGACTCAAGTTTTCCGCGTGCGATGTCTATCTAAACGTAATCGGCGGACTCCGACTGGACGAGCCCGCCGTAGACGCGGCGGCGTGTCTTGCCATGATTTCATCCCTGCGGGACGTCCCTGTCCCGGACGACGTAATCGCGTTCGGCGAGGTCGGTCTGTCAGGCGAATTCCGCTCTGTCGTCTCGATTGAACAGCGCGTAAACGAAGCCTTCCGTCTTGGATTTACCAAAATCGCCCTCCCCAAACGCTCTCTCCTGAAAAACGAAGACTCCCTTCGCGAATCCGGCGCCACCCTCATCCCCCTCGCCAGCATCTACGACGCGATACGGCTTCTGAAACCCGAGGAAAAATAAGGCCTCTCATAAGGCCCTTGCCCTAATCAAAATCACACCCACCCAGTGCAAAAATTTTTGCAGCTAAGAAAGGAAAAATCATGAAACTTCAGGACAAATTTAAAATTTATGGAATCGACGACGAACGGAGCAGGAAGGTTATTTTCCCGGCGCGGGTCGTTCTTACCAGAGGATGTGTACGCGGAAGCGCGCATCTGACGAAGATTCGACCTGTCCAGGTCGCGATTTATGGGTATCACGACCAGTGTACGCTGGACAATCGCGGGGCAGCGGAAAATGCCGGCGTTCTCGTGGATTTCGGCCGCGAACTGCACGGAACCGTTACAATATCGATCTGGTCGATGAACGGCGGGTACGCGAATTATACCGTACGGCTCGGCGAAAGCGTGTCAGAAGCACTGACGCCGATTGAGAATGCCGGCGGGAAGAATCCTACAAACGACCACGCAAACCGGGATATCAAATTCGGCAGCGCGCCATGGAGTTCGAACGAAACGAATGAGAGCGGGTTCCGCTTTGCGTATATTGAGCTGACTTCGCCCAACATGTTCATGGAAATCCGCTGCATCACGGCAACGCTTGTTTATCGGGATATCGAATACCGCGGCTCGTTTGTTTGCAGCGACCCCTTGCTCAATCAAATTTACGATACGGCAGCCTATACGGCACACCTCAACATGCAGCGCTATCTTTGGGACGGAATCAAGCGCGACCGTCTCGTCTGGGCGGGAGATATGAACACGGAGCTTGCCACGATTCTCGCAGTATTTGGGGCAAATGATGTTGTGCCGAAATCCCTTGACCTTGTGCGCGACGTCACGCCGGTCGACGCGTCCATGAATGGAATTTCGTCGTACAATCTGTGGTGGCTGCTCTGCCACTGGGAATGGTACCTCGGAACGGGAGATTTTGCTTACCTCGCAGAACAGCGCGAATACATAAAAGAAATGCTGACACGCTATCTGGGCTACATTGATGAGGACGGCGGGGAAAAGCTGCCGGAGGGAAGATTCTTCGACTGGCCGACAAATGACCTTCCGGAACAAAAACACAGTGGTCTGCAGGGGTTGTTCCGTCTTGCGCTTCTGCGCGGCGGAGAAATCATGAAAACGCTCGGCGAATCCGAAACGGCATTCGAATGCTATCGTGCGGCGGACAAGCTCCTGATGCACAAGCCCGACCCGCGCGGCGCAAAGCAGCCGGCGGCCCTCCTGGCAGCAGGCGGAATCTACACCGCACGCGAAATGTTCGACCGCGTGATTGAAAAGGGCGGTCCGGCGGGACTGTCGACCTTCCTTGGCTACTACACGCTCAACGCATGTGCGGACGCAGGCGAGTATGAGGCGGCGCTCGGAATCATGCGCGGCTACTGGGGCAAGATGCTTGAGCTCGGCGCTACGACCTTCTGGGAAGATTTCAACGTTGACTGGGCGGACAACGCCGCTCCGATAACAGAGCCGGTCCCGGAAGGAAAAGCAGATATCCATGGGGATTTTGGAGCATATTGCTACACCGGCCTACGCCACAGTCTGTGCCACGGATGGGCATCCGGTCCCGCGCCGTACCTGGCGGCAAACGTACTCGGAATAAAAGTAACAGAACCGGGCTGCCGCAAGATTCATTTTGAGCCGCACCTGTCGGGTCTTGAATGGGCAAAGGGAACCTATCCGACTCCGTATGGCGATATCAAAGTGGAAATCACGAAGGAAGGCGCAAGCTGCACAGCACCGGAAGGCGTGGAAATCGTCACGGAATAAAGCTTTGAGAATGGTTTCGGGTCAGTCGGCTGTACTTCATAAGTATTCCCTTTTGCAGCATTTTTTGTTGCATTGCTACAGAAATTTTTCTGATATTTTAAATAAAAATACTTGACAGTTTGGCACAAATATGTTAAACTCATTATACTTAAAACTTATTAACAAGGAGTACCACTATGAAACCCGCAAAATTTTTAGCTTTTCTCAGCGTGATCGCGCTCGTGTTAGTACTCTCCCTTTCGGTATGCGCGGCTGACCCGGTAGTAATCTGGGACTTCGCCGACGAGACGGACGGAACGCTGTACGACACAGACGGAACGATCATATTCGACAGCAATAATGTAGAAGCCGCATTTGACTCTACAGATACCTCCCTCACAGCCGACATAACAGGCGGCGACCCTTTCTTCAAGCTTCCCAGCCGCGGTGATTTCCCGGCTGAAAATCACTTCCTGAAGGTTAAATACTGCCTGTCCGGCCTGAACAACTGGTCCACCTCCTTCTATTTCACTACCGATACGGTAGACTGGTCAGAAACCGGTCACTATCAAGGCTTCTTCGATGGTGACGATGATGAATGGTGCGAGCAGATCTTCGACCTTTCCGAATGTGCAGCATGGAGCGGCACTATCACAAATATCCGTTTAGACGTGTTTGACTCCGGCGAAGTTGGTCAGGTTGCCAAAATCGCATATGTAGCCGTTTTCGCAACACAGGAAGACGCCGAAGCGTTCGACTATGAAGCATACCGTGCAAGCGCTACACCTGCGGGAACAGTTGGACAAACTATATCCCAGGATGAGGAATCTCCGGCAGAAGAAGCTGCACCGGAACCGGAAGCAGCAGAAGAGGCTCCCGCAGAAGAAG
>CAZUPI010000007.1:0-74339 GCA_964621755.1 uncultured Ruminococcus sp.
GAACAGAATTCCGATATTGTCGGCCTTCATTTCGTCCCAGTGGTCGACGTATTTCAGACAGACTTCAGACGTCTTCTGGTTCCGCCCGTTGTCCTGGTCGAATGTCTGGGACAAATATGACGGATCGGTGATCCCGTCTTTTCGGCGGCGTTCACATTCTTCACGGAATTTCCGCTGTTTTTCTTCGGCTTCGCGCCGGTCGCGTTCTTCGGTCTGGCACTTGCACAGGAACGGAAGAACCTTTTTCCCGTGGTCACCGAAGTCGTAAACGCCTTCTTTTCGTGTGTGACACTTCCCACAACACAGAAGACCTTCTTCGTCTCGATAATCTTCCGGTTCTGGTGGGTGGTCGCTCCTGTTGGCGGCCGCCAGTGTGTCTATGGCAATATCAAACACGTTCTTCACTGTTGATCACCGCCCAGGAAGTCTTCGCCGTCGTCGTAGTTCTTAACAGTTGCCGGCTTCGGTGACGGTGTGACTTCTGCGCGATCGTATTCGTTCCAACGCACACCACGAAGGAATGTGGCCGGATAGGGAATGAAGCGTCCTTCGTCCACTGTTCCGAACGCTTCCAACGCTCGACACCCTGGACGATCAGGTCGGTCAGTGCTTCGTCAGGCTTGATCTGGTTCCAGACCTTCACGGCGTCCTTCTTACCGACCTTTCGGGGATAAGCGGACCAGAAACGGTCAAAACCGTCGCCACCACCGGCGCCGTGTTGCGCCGTTACTCGTTTTCGTTCCTCGTTTACGTTTACGTTTTCGTTTACGGAAGAATCTGTTTGCATTTGCGCGCAAGTGTCAAAACCTTCACTTGTTTCCCGTTGTGTGCAAATGCTATCAAGTGAACACGGAAGCGGAAATTTGCTTTTCTGTGCGCGCCTGTTCTGGCGCTTGTCCCAGGACAATAATTTCAGGTATTTCTTGCCGTCTTCGGCGGCCGTATATGTAGCCACCAGGCCGGCCTTGCACAATTCGGAAAGCCAGGAAGCGACTTTTCGTTCGGTCGGGACGCTCAAAGGGAACAGAAGTGAAGCGATAATCTTCGGGTTCCCGTGGTACAGGCCGAGGTCGTCCGCTTTGACGATCAGACGGTAGAACAGGACTTCAGCTTCGGCCGAAATAGTGGCCAGGTTTTCCGACGTGCAGATCGATTCTTTCAAAATGCGACTTGGCATTATTTACACCACCTTTCAAGCGTTCTTCTGGCAAGCGCGACACAATTCGCGGCCATACTTCTTCAGGGAATACTGTTGTTCTGCGGAACTGATAGGACCACCACAGGAAGGACACACGGCGCCGCCTGTCTGGGTTCGATTCTGGCCCTGTGGCGCGTTCTGGCCGCTTCTGGGCGTCTGGGCGTAACCGTTCATATTGAAGCGGATAACGCCGTTCCGGTCGACGATCACCAGGTCACAGATTTCGCGGCGGTTGTCATAGGCGATCTTAGATACTTTGAAGCGCGTGTTCGAATAGCACTTGAAGACCTCTTTGTTTCCCTGGCGTTCAGAATAGAATTCGTTGTCGGCCAGTTCGACATAGATGAAAGGGCCGGTATAAAGTTCACGGCCGATCCCGACGTTAAAGCCGGCGCGTTTGAAGGCGTCCGACGCCTGGCCTTTTTCCTTTTCGGTGTTGCTCTCGACACCGACGTCCTGTTTCCGGACCCAGGTTTTCTTTTCTTCGTCCCAGATGTCGATCGAACAGAACAGGTTCCCGTTGATTACTTCGTGGGTTCTCTGCCAGTTGCCAGGGCCGAAGACCAGGTCCAGAATTCGCATATCGACACGGGCGTCCTTGTAAAGCAGAAGGACGGCGCCGACCTTGCCGGTCTTCGCCTTGCTGACGGACTGGACGCGACAGTCAATGTCCCGTTCAGTCAGAAGGGGAATGGTGAATTCCTTCATATCGTCGCCCCCTTACTTGATCTGAATGTTTCGGTTTTCGATCAGCGACGCGCCGGTGATTTCCTGTCCGGCCTGAATTGCCTTCTTGATCGCCGTCTTGTCCGGCTTCGTGGACACGGTTTCCACGATATAGTCGGCCGGAAGGGCGCCTTCGTCGTCGATACTCACCGCGACGGACTTTCTGAAGGACACGCGGACCTTTGCGGTTTCGACCTTATCGCGGCCGGCGGCGTCCAGACAGGAAGTCAGATACTTCTTCATGTTGTCAACCTTACGTTCTGCGCTCTTTCTGCGCTCTGCCAGGCTCGATTCCTCTGTCTTCAGAGAACCGATAAAGGCTTCCAGGTTTTTAATGTAACAGGCCACAGATTCGGCCTTTTCCTCAAACACACCGGCCAGGGCGTCCACTGCTTCAAAGTTCAGGATTTCGCCGGTTTCTTCGTCGACCTCCAGGCGGTCGAAGGCTTCCAGATATTCACGGGTGATTTCATACAGGCTGTTATTCATTCAGGGAACCTCCCTTCAGGGCGGCCAGTTCTGCTTCCAGATCAGCGGCCTTCTTTTCGGCTTCTCTGCAACGGTTGAACCAGTCGGTAGAACTGCGGCGTTCGCATTCCAGACTTTCAGTCAGTTCGCGGTTCTCGACCAGGATTTTTAAGGTAAAAGCCTTCACGGCTTCGGTGTCATAAAAATTCAGCATTGAAATTTGCTCCTTTCTGTGCTATACTATTTACAGGTTTTTTTGGAATGGGCCGTTTCGGTTGTTGTGGTGACGACGAAACGGTCTTTTTCTGTTTCTTCAATGGTGATCTTCTTTTCACCAAGAAGAATAAGGCTTTTGACTGCCTGTCCGACCTGGACTGGCGACAGTGTCGCGGTGTACTTCACGGCGTTTCCTCCTTTCCTTGCGTACTGGTTGGAAGGCGCCGGCCAGGAACATAAATCCGGCCCACAGGAAAAGGAATCCGAACATTCTGATCGTTCCTTCCAGAAGTGGAACTGTGTCGCACTCGACCGCGCCGACCGTCCCTAAAAGGCCCATAAATGAAATGAAGGCAAGGACGCCGGCCGTCGTTCTTATGACCAGGCGAATTCGTTGTCGTTTCCGCCTGGCGCTGACATTCCGCGTCATGGGTTGACCTCCTTTCGTTTTCTGCCACGACGACGAATATTTTCCTGGTAGGTTCTCTGTGCCAGAACCGGATCGTAGGCCGGACGCTGATTCTGGTCAAGTTCGCCGGTGTCGCCGCGCTTCAGTTCGCCATATAGCGTCTTTTTAGGGACGCCGACGGCTTCAGAGATTTCGGCGGTGGTGACGCCTTTTTCATATAAAGCCGCGATCGCTTTTCTGTCGTCGAAGGTAATAGTTTTGTAAACGCCCACGTTTTCACGCTCCTTTCTCGGCCGTTTTGCTTACCACAGATTCGCGTCGAAGTCGGGATCGCCGTTTCTCTGCTCAATGTCAGGATCGAAAACAACGGTCATGTAGTTGTCGAAGATTTTCACGCATACGACGTCGACTTCCCACAGAAGATTGATTCCGTCTTCGCTCATACCGGCGATCAGGTCGATCGGGTGTTTCGCTTCGATCACTTCGCCGTTGTCACAGCAGATCAGTTTGATGTTCGTGACATTCTTTTCGGCGGCCTTCACGACGATATTTTCAAGAAGTTTTCTCATGGTCATTTTCTTCATTGTGGTTCCCTCCGTGGATAAAAAAATTAGACTGCGAAGTCCTTTCGAACTTTGCAATCTAATGTTACACCCTACAATTTTCAAAAAATTTCAAAATTCTCTTGACAAATCTTTACGGATGCTGTATAATATTTTCGTTCGAAAGAATGACACTCTATGCGGGTGTGGCGGAATTGGCAGACGCGCAAGATTCAGGTTCTTGTGGGGGCAACTTCGTGAAGGTTCAAGTCCTTTTACCCGCACCAGAAAAAGCGATTGCTCTACAATCGCTTTTTTCATATTCCCTGCCTTTTTATATCAGCAAAAACACGTGATTGTCCTGAAAAATAGGAGAAAATCATGAAGAAAATACAAATCTGCCCCCGCTATTATATTGAATGCAAAAATCCCTTTGCCATTCTCGCGGTGCTGTTTATGACCGTGTCGGCAGGCTGCCGGATTTTCTATTATGCGAACACCGGTATGACTCCCGTTGAATTCTGGCTGTATGATGTCAACATGCTCGCGGCCGCTGTCATATTCGATATCGCGATTCTTGTATTTGGCAAAACACTCCCTCAGCTCACGACCCTGCCGGTTTGTATGGGCGTTATATTTTTTGCGGTAAAGTCCTTCACCTTTGAAAGCACAGTACATACGGCGCTCTGCCTCATCCTCTATACCGGCGTACTGGTTCTTTATACTTTGACCATTTTTGGCGTGATAACGACAAAAATACTGCTGTATCCGTTGTTTGGCTTGCCGCTGTTGTACCATATATTTGTAGAAGATATGCAGCTTTATTTTCTTGCGTCGACAAAATTCAGCTTCTATGATTTTCTGCCTGAGCTGTCGGTGCTGTGCATTATGGCAGCCCTGTTCTGCCTGTCTTTTTCTCTGAAAAAATCTAGTGCGTCTTACCCGCATGATGGGCTGTAAGGAGGAAAGCGTATGAGTCCCATGGTCAGTATTATTGTTCCAATATATAATTCGGAGAATTGTCTGAGTCGCTGCGTAGACAGCATTCTGCATCAGGAATATACGGATTTTGAACTGTTGTTGTGCAATGACGGCAGTAAGGATAAATCCGGAAATATCTGTGACCAGTACGCAGCAGCGGATGCGAGAGTCCACGTCATTCATAAGGAAAACACGGGCGTGTCGGATACCCGTAACCTTGCGATTTCCAAAGCGAAGGGAAAATATCTGCAATTCGTAGACAGCGACGACTGGTTGACGCCTGAGGCAACAAAATTGATGGTTCGTGCCGCGGAGGAAAAACGATGTGACATGGTTATTACCAACTTTTACCGCGTAGCGGGAGACCGTCTGGCCATAAAGGGGGATATCGATGAGGACAGCATCTTGACAAGGGAAGAGTACGCTTCCCACATGATGGAAAATCCCGCCGACTTTTATTATGGCGTGCTGTGGAATAAGCTGTTCCGACGGGATATTATCAAGGAGCATGGGCTCCGTATGGATGTGGATATCAGCTGGTGCGAGGACTTTATGTTCAATTTGGAGTACATTCGCTATGCGGAGCGTTTCTACGCACTACAGATTCCCACCTATTATTATGTAAAAACAAAGGGTTCCCTCGCCAATCAGAGAATGGGCATCAGCAGAACCATAAAAACCAAGCTGATGGTGTTTGAATACTATGATAAGCTCTACAAGCACATTTTCAACGAGGAGGATTACGAACGAATCCGTCCGCAGCTTTACCGCTTTTTTGTCAATACGGCGGGGGACAACCGCGTTCCATCCCTGATTTTCCCGGGAAGCAAAAAGCTGGGTGCGGAAAGAAGTGTAACTTTCCGGAGCGCCACGCAGGGGGAAACGGCTCTCACCGACTTGTATTGGGAGCGAAAGCTGTTACAACATTATCTGGAAACAGTAGCTTTGATGAACGACCTGACCGTAACCGACGTGCGCATCCTGATGTATATCAGTAAGGTAGGATACGTGAAAACGAAGAGGGAACTGGCGGACATCACAGATACGCCCATGTCAGGCGTTGCGATGTCTTTGCATCGGCTGACCGGAAAAAAATACATTGCGATAGAAACGGAACCATCTTCCGCACAGAAAGAGGAAGAAAATATGAGCTTTCAGCTGTTGGAGGCCTCCGATAAGGTACTGAAGGATATCGAAAAGGCAAAAGAGGACTACGAATCCATGAAATTCGCAGGCTTCACGGACGAAGAAATACAGCAATACCGCAGATTCACATCCCGCATCAACGAAAACGCACAGAAGCGGCTCTTGTGAAATCAAAGTAATATGACGAGAGTTGAGGGGGAGATGCTTGATTCAAAAAGCATCTCCCCCTCAACTCTCGTTAATTTATGTCGTAACTTTTTAATTTTTCGTTTTCTCTACCCACTGCGCCCATCTTGGATCGGCCTTCATTTCGGCTTCGACCTTCGAACAATCGGGAACGCACCACCAAGGCCAGTCTTCAGGCAGATTGGCAGCGAGTCCTGCTTCCGAATGTCCGTCCGGCTTGAGTTTTACCATTGAGAGCAGCGGAGAGGTATAGGTAACTTCTGCTTGACCGCGAATACTTTCGTATGATTTTGCGTGTTCCAGTGCTGTATCCAAAGCGGAAAAAGCTCCGTCATGATTTCCCGTTAACCAGAGATGTTCAGATAAATACAGGTACATGCAAGCCAAGTTGGCATGATGAAGCCCATAGTTTTTGTCGGTGCACACAAGATTGTACATGGAAATCGCATTTTGAATGCTCTGCACTGCGGTGTCCGGGTCAATCTGGCTTTTATTTACCATAACACACGAAACCATAAGACCGGAACAAACTTTGACCATCTCCAATAGAGTTTTGCCATATGCTTCGGCTCTTTTGCGGCCGTCACAAGTATTCAGCCGCAATAGCTCACGGCAGCCGTAAATATCAGGGGCAGTTTCTGCAAGAGAAAGCGCCTTTTCTGATTCTCCCGTGTTTACATACAGCTGGAGAAGGTTTTGTACCGACTGATGCCGCATTTCGCCCTCGTCCAATGTAGTCAGCAGCTTTTCATACAGCTTGATGGCCTCCTGCCACTCTGCATACGTCCGATGCAGCTTTGCGTCATAGATATCGTATCCTTCGTCATCTGTGAGGTGATGTTCTCCATAACGAACGTAACCTGCATTATATAGCACCGATGCGAGACATAGCATAATCTTTTCGTTCCCCGGAAATTCAGCCATGCCTTCCCTTGCAAGATGTATGCACTCATCCATGCACACATCTTTACCGTTATTCTGGCTGTTCATATCATTGATTTGTTTTACCAGCGCATCTACCTTTTTTGCTCGTTCGGTGTTATATCCGAACAACTCATCAATAGAAATCCCGAAAAAGTTAGCTATAGACGGAACCAGCTCCATGTCAGGATAACAGATGCCTTTTTCCCAACGCGAAACCGCCTGCGATGTGACGCCAAGAGCCTGCGCCAAATCTTCCTGAGTTCTTCCATCCCTGCGACGGAGTTCTCTCATTTGTTCTCCCAATTTAATCTGCATATTATTTTCTCCAATATAGTTTATTCACCGGTGTGACTACATTCTATCATATAAATTCAGCGAAAACAATTATCAATTTGTTGTTCAAAAATCAACATATTGTTTGATTTTACACCGTGCTTTATATTTCTATGGGGTTAGCAAGCATCGGATTTTGGCGCCAAAGTCCAAAACAAGCGGAAAAAATATAGTAGGCGGTGACTTCTTTATGAGGTTCCGCCCACTCCGCTGTCCTTTTCAGGCAACCTGATTCACATTAATATTTCTCAAACATTTTTCTAAACTTTCTCAAATATCGTCGGTATAGAATAAATAAGACAAGTGAGAAATCGCTGAATATAAGGAGGCAGAATTATGAAAATCCAAAACCCAGAAGTAACGTTGAGCGATGAGGCAAGAAACGGCGTGAAAGAGGAGGTCAGAAGCGGATTCCTCGACTGGTTGTTTCAGTTTTCCACAGAAGGCGACGACGGGGAGATTTACTCTCTCGGCGGCTCAATTCTTTCCCTTGCTCTCGAAAAAATTGATCTGGTATCCATCAACTGGACGAAAGGAAAAGGCGATGCGGTTCAGCTTCCCAATTCGATCTATAAGCTCGGCAAGTACCCCGGAATGCAGCTTGAGCGGCTGCTGCGCAAACCCCAAGGAACGCTCCAAATTGAAAAGAAAGAACACAGCGTTTTCGTGACCTGCGGCGAAGAATATCAGGTGGAATGCTTCGAGAATCACGCATGGCACCTGATGATCGATACGCTGGACGGCGAATATAAAGCCGACCTCTGGCACAGACCGCAGGGGTATCCACTTTGGTATGGCAGAGAAAAACCATCCTACCTGACACAGCACTCCGTGACATACGGTTATAACTGGGCAGGTGAAGTGGAAGGAACGATATGGATTAAGGGAAATCAAGTAAAAGTAAAGGGTCTCGGCATCCGTGAACGCTATGTTGCGGTGGATTCCTCTGCGGCGGAGCTTGGCGGCTGGGAAGACTGGGGCTTTATCTCTTTCAACGAGATTCATTCGTCCATGTACGATATGCGGATCGGCATGAAGGATTTCTCCGTTTACGATCTGCAGACCGGGAAGCACTACCCGGAAGGCAATATGACAATCACCCATGAGGATTGGGCGTTCCTGCGCGAGTTGGACGGCTTTATCCCGACGGTATACAAGGTGAAAATAGAACTGGAGGACGGCGTGTACGAGATTAAAGCACATGTTTGCAATGCGACGACATGGGGCGCCACCTTCAAAGTGCCGGATAATCCCGTTGCAACCCTTACCTATGATAAAGTAGAAGGAACTTTTACTCACAAGGATGGCACAGTGAGAAAACTGACCGGCGGACGAGGCTGTATGTCAGTACGGCAATGGCACGCTTATCCCAACATTCTCCCCCGGGAGCTGTATTCGGATGAAACGCCCACCGGCGAGAAATTTGAGACTTTATAATTAATATTTTTCAAACATTTCTCTAAACTTTCTCAAATATTGCCAATGTAGAATAAGCATATCAAGTAAAGCAAGGGAGAGATCAAAATGAACGCTATAGAAAGAACGCTATAGAAATTAGAAATCTATCAAAAAGCTTTCGCGGACTGTATGCGGTTGAAGGTCTGAATATGACGGTTCCCGTTGGAGCGATTTATGGCTTTATCGGGGAAAACGGCTCCGGCAAATCTACTACAGAGAAGCTGATTTGCGGCCATCTTGTCCTGGACGGCGGCACAATCAAGTTGTTCGGAAGAGATTATAAGGATGCCGGCGTGCGCGTCCGGGTCGGCGCCCTGATTGAGAACGCAGGCTGCTTTCCGAATTCCAGCGTATGGGATAACCTGATGATGCAGGCTATCAATCTGGGGCTGGAAAATCCCGCCGAAGAAATCAACCGCGTGCTTGGAATCGTCCGTATGGAGGATTCCGCAAAGATTAAATTCAAAAGCTGTTCTCTGGGAATGAAGCAGCGTATCGGCATTGCGATGGCGCTGCTGGGGGACCCGGCCTTGCTGATTCTCGATGAGCCCATCAACGGTCTTGACACCGATGGTATGCGGATCATGCGGGAAATCCTGATGGATATTACCCGGAAATATTCTACCACTGTGCTAATCTCCTCGCATATTCTCGGGGAACTCGAAAAAATTGCCACGCATTACGGCATCATCCGCCAGGGGAAAAAGATTCAGGAAATCTCTGCAAAGGAAATGGAAAACAGAGCCCGTGTGTTCGTATCCATTAGAACAAAAGATATGAGAGGCGCAAAAAGCGTTTTGCAGAAAAGATTCGCGGATGTCCGGGAAGAGGAAGGGTATCTGCGCGTATACGAGGTAGATAATACAGAAGCGATTGTTGACTATCTGTATCGAAGCGGACATGTTGTGAACGAAATCCGAAAAAATAAAATCGGTCTGGAAGAGTACTATGTCGAGATGATGTCAAAGAAGGAGGCGTAATCCTATGGAAGCAGTGCGTAAATTAAGATTTAAATCGCCAAGTTTTATTAACAGATTGAAGGGTATGCTGGGCGTTGATTTCTATCGCTTATTCCATACGCCCATGTTTTACATTTTTCTGGCAATAGCCGCGATGATTCCGGCGCTGATCTTGGGGACCACCGGAACCACCGAAGGGGTGGAACCGCTATACACCAATACCTGGAACATCGTTGCAGCGGATACGCCCATTTATGCTGTTTCAGATATGGGTGAATACGCCAATATGAACATGGTATTTATCTTTGGCGGTATTATGGTTTCCATCTTTATCGGACATGATTATAAAAGCGGATACGTGAAGCAGCTGTTCACCACCCATTCGAAAAAACAGGACTATATGATGTCTAAATCCATCACCTGCGCTTTCGCTATGGCTTGTATGTGCATCACTTACCTGATTGGCGGCGTGGCTGCGGGATTGCTTGTCGGGGCGTCCTTTGAGGTCAATGTCGGCTCGCTGATTTTTGCAATCCTCTCCAAAATGATTATGAGCCTTGGCTGGGCAAGCCTTTATACCTTCCTCAACATCATCTTCAGAAGATATTTTGGCATTTCCATCGCTTCGTCCTTCTTCTTTGGTACGGGCATTCTGATTATCGGCGCAGGTATGATTATCGGAAATTCCTCTATCCTCAATATTTTCCTATATGGTTCTTCGGTCTATGCGTGCCTGTCAAGCAGTATTGTGACCTTGCTTGTGTGCCTTGCAGTCTCGGCAGCATGGGCGGTTATCTATAATGTACTCGGTTCGCTCATCCTCTCGAAAAGCATGTATATTGATAGGAGGCGGTTAAAATGAATGCAATAGAAATTAAGGCTTAACCAAAAACTTTGGAGACAAACAAGCGCTCAAAGGTCTCAATATGACCGTTCCTGTGGGAGCGATATACGGTTTCATCGGGGAAAATGGAAGTGGAAAATCCACGACCGAAAAGCTCATCTGCGGACTTCTCGTTCCGAGCGGAGAAACGATTAAGCTGTTTGGCAGAGATTATACCAATGCGGATGTTCGAGCAAAGGTCGGCGTCCTCATCGAAGCGCCTGGATGCTTCCCGAATTACAGTGTGTGGAACAACATGATGCTCCAAGCTGCCAATTTAAGTATTCAAAACCCGGAGACAGAGGTAAGAAAAGTTCTGAAAATGGTCAGAATGGAAGGCGCTGCCGGAAATAAATATAAAAACTGTTCTTTGGGTATGAAGCAAAGAATCGGCATCGCCATGGCGCTGCTGGGACGTCCGACCTTGCTGGTGCTGGATGAACCGATTAACGGTCTGGATGCGGACGGCATGCGCATTATGAGAGAGGTGCTTGTGAATATCACCAAAAACTACAGATGCACCGTTGTAATCTCCTCTCATATTCTGGGGGAACTCGAAAAGATAGCGACACATTACGGAATTGTCCGCGGCGGCAAAATGATTAAAGAGATGACCGCCGAAGAATTGGATGCGGGATGCCGGACCTATGTGGCTCTTCAAACAAGGGAGATGAGCCGAACAAAGGCGCTGCTGGCCTGCAAGTTTTCACGTGTGAAAGAAGATGAAAGTGGATATATCCGTGTGTATGACGTGGAAAATCCCGAGCAGGTTGTCACGTATCTGTATGAAAACGGCATCTTGATAAGTGAGATCCAAACAGCCAAGATTGGTTTGGAAGAATACTATATCGATTTGATGAAGGAGGGCAGATAACATGGAAAAGACAGAGAAAATCAAATTTGCGCATAACAGCTTTGGCAAACGGCTGAAAAGCATGTTATCGGTGGACTTTCGAAGAATGTTTACAATGCCGCTGCTCTATATCATGGTGGGTATCGCCGCCGTGATTCCCATATTGGTACTGGTAATGACGACTGCTATGGATGGGTCCGTTTCTGTAGATCCGGTAACAGGCGTGGAAACGGTAGTGGAAATGGAACCCTTTACAAACACTTGGCAAGTTGTTGAATCGGTAAGTAGCGATAGCTCCGGAATAAGCGCCGATATCATGAGTATGTGCAATATTAACCTGCTTTTCTTCATGGCGGCAGTTCTTGTTTGCATTTTTGTTGCTGATGATTTCAGAAGCGGATATGCAAAAAATCTCTTTACGGTTCGCTCCCCAAAAAACGACTATGTGGTCTCGAAAACCCTTGTAGGCTTTGTCGGCGGCGCACTTATGATTTTGGCTTACTTGGTTGGCTCACTTCTCGGAGGTGCTATCGCGGGATTATCCTTCGACGCAGGCGCGGCAGGCGTCAGCGGAATCGTGATGTGTCTTCTGTCAAAGGAGTTCTTAATGGCGGTATTTGTTCCGATTTACCTGTTATGGAGCGTTGTGGGCAAACAGAAACTATGGCTGTCCATGGTCGGCTCGTTTTGCGTCGGCATGCTGTTCTTCATGATGATTCCTGCGCTGACGCCTCTAAATTCCGGAATCATGAATGTCATTATGTGCTTGATTGGGGGAGCATTATTCAGCGTGGGTCTCGGTGCCGTCAGCAACACGGTATTAAGAAAAACAAGTTTGGTGTAACGGTACCTTCCTGATTTTCATCCGGGATTTGGCATCCCGCTATGGAAATTTTGTGACAAAAGCCGCAAATTAATATTTTTCAAACAATTTTGAAGCAAGCTGCAAACAATCATGGGGTAATATATAGCCAGATAACCTATATATGATTCACAGGCAGCAGCCCATAGTCGCTGCTGCCTATTTTATTGCGAGGGAGGAAAAAGGTGGAAAGACTACTTAAGATATTGCGTTCCCGCACCATACCATATTTAATTTGCGATCATGAGCTTTTGAGCGCACTGCGCATGGCAGCGAAAAAGAGTGCGAATCATCACGCCGCATATCCCGGATAAGAAAACCGTCTTTCTGATGACGCGCCCAAATTATGGGGTGTTGATTCAGGACGGCGTGAAAATCTACGAATATACGCCGGGCTTTATTCATGCCAAGAACTTCATCTAGAACTTCATCCGCTTGAGTGTGGCGCATGGATGTATGATACGGACTTGCATCCCGGACATGAAAGCGGACTTTTTGGAGACGGTCACACAATCTGAGAAGATTACGGCGGACAGGGCCCGATCGCGGGGATGGAAACGGTTATTGGCCGAGCTGATGAAAGTCTTCTCACCATTATTGTAAGGACGTTAAGAGTTGGGTTCCTAATAGGCAGATTGACAGAGGAGAATTCAATTTAGGCGGATGGCGTTCTGACGCTTTCGTCCTGGGTACAGAAATCACAGCAATTTTAAAATTAATATTTTTAGAAACAATCCTCAAACAAAGTGCAAACAAAAATCGGGTATTATGTTATGATATAGAGGTCTTACAATAGGATCAGAGAAGGAAACCGAGCCATGAAACACTTTAAACGGATTTTGAATCACATTCTGTTTCCCAAATTAGCGGTGGTAATTATCAGTGTGCCGGTCGCGGTAGCTCTACTTGTCTATACGTTTTTATATGAGGAGGACTACAGCCTAGTTGCTTATATATCCTATATGCTGTCTGCATATTCTTTGATTATCGTGTGCGCACGGATTATCAGAATGCCCAAAGGAGACTTTAAGGCTGTGCTGCATCGGAATCAGTATATTCATAGGTACTTGACAGATATTCCGTTTAAGACACATGTTTCGCTGTACCTGTCGCTTGGGATTAATCTGCTCTTTGTGGCAATGAAGCTCTTTTATGGCGTCTATTACAGTTCTGTGTGGTTTGGAACTCTGGCGGTTTACTATATCATGCTGGCCGTGATGCGCTTCCTGCTGCTGCGGCATGTCAAGCGAAATGCAATTGGAAAGGAGCTTGTTTTAGAACTGCGGCAGTATCGTTTGTGCGGTATTATCCTGTTGCTGATGAACATCGCATTGTCCGGTGTTGTGGTTCTTGTGGTCAGGAAAAATGAAGGCTTTCATTATGCCGGTTACCTGATTTATGTGGTCGCTATGTACGCTTTCTACAATATTATTTCGGCAGTCAGGGACGTTGTAAAATATAGGGAATATAAGAGCCCTGTTATGTCGGCGGCGAAAGCAATCAAATTGGCAACAGCTTTGGTGTCCATGCTGTCGCTGGAAACGGCAATGCTGATGCAGTTTGATACAGGCGAGAACCCACCGGTTTTTAGAAGAGTTATGACTGCAACCACGGGCGGTTGCGTTTGTTTCTTCGTGCTTGCAATGGCTGTTTTTATGATTATAAAATCAACCAAGCAGCTAAAAAATGATAGCACGCAAACATAAGAAATGGAGGAATTCTGATGATAAAGATTCTTGTTTTGGACGATGATGTAAAGTTAAACCAGACGGTTTGCACTTACTTAAATGACTGCGGGTTTCAGACCAAGGGCTGTTTGCGTGCAAAAGACGCATACGATGAGATGTATAATAATTTATATGAGCTGATTATCTCTGACATCATGATGCCGGAGGTGGATGGTTTTGAATTCGCGGAAAACGTAAGAAAGGTAAACAAGCATATACCAATCCTGTTCATGTCGGCCAAGGATGACCTGCCTTCCAAGCAGAAAGGTTTTCAGCTGGGAATCGATGACTATATGGTCAAGCCAAATGAGTTGGATGAACTGCTTCTTCGTGTTCGGGCGCTTTTACGCCGCGCCAATATTGAAATGGATCGAAAGCTGACGGTGGGAAATTTGAAGATGTATGCGGATGCCATGGCTGCTACAGTGAATGGGGATGAGATTCCGATGACGACCAGGGAATTTAACATCCTGTATAAGCTGCTGTCCTACCCGAATAAGACTTTTTCCCGCTCCCAGCTAATGGATGAGTTCTGGGGAATCGAATCGGAAACCAGCCTGCGGGCGGTGGATGTATATATTACGAAGCTGCGGGATAAATTCTCAATCTGTGACGGCTTTGAGATTAAGACAGTACGGGGGCTAGGCTATAAGGCGGTGCTGCGATGAAAACGAAGAATGCCAATAACTGGGCGGAAATTAAGGCAAGCCGGTTCCCCATATCGATTTTTTTCGTTTTTTTTGTTGACTCTTCTATTGATGTCCGGCATGCATTACGGAATCCTTGTGTTTGGGCATGAGAAGCAGTGGCCCAATTTGCTGCAGATTACGCTTCCTGTCCTGTATTGGACATTGGTGGCAGCGGTGCTTACGTTGTTTACGAAATGGGAAATCCAAAGGCGTTACGAAAAGCCCGTAGTAAAGCTGCGGGAAGCCACCGAAAAGGTGGCGAATGGGGATTTTTCTGTGTATGTCCCTCCGCTGCACACCCATGAAAAACTGGATTATCTGGATGCCATGATTCAGGATTTTAACAAGATGGTAGAAGAACTGGGGAGCGTTGAAGTACTGAAAACAGATTTTTTCTCCAATGTATCCCATGAGATTAAGACTCCCTTAGCGGTGATTCACAACAATGCGGAACTTCTTCAAAACGAAAATCTGACAGATGCGCAGCGCAAAGAATGCACCCAAACAATTCTGCATGCCACACGGAGACTGTCCAATCTAATCATGAATATGCTGAAGCTAAATAAACTGGAAAAGCAGGTTATAAAACCGATACCCCAGCGGTTCGATTTGTGCGCCCAGCTTAGCGAATGCGCCCTGCAGTTTGAAAAAAGCTGGGAAGAGAAAGAGATTGAATTTGTGGCAGAACTGGAGGACCGGGCATTCATCATCGGTGATGAGGAGCTGCTGTCGCTGGTCTGGACAAATCTGCTGTCCAATGCTATTAAGTTCACACCTGCCGGGGGAACTGTGACGCTGACCCAGACCTCCGATACCGACGGGATAACGGTCTCGGTTGCTGATACCGGCTGCGGCATGAATGCGGAAACTATCAAGCACATCTTCGATAAATTCTATCAGGGGGACACATCTCACGCTACCGAGGGCAATGGCCTCGGCTTATCCCTAGTACGGCGGATTTTGGAATTATCTGATGGAACGGTTTCCATAAAAAGCGCGGTAGGGCAGGGAAGTATCTTTACCGTCCGGCTGCCTGCATTTCATGATAGAGAGGAGACTCCGCAATGATGGAAGACGAAAAAAAGGATTATATTGGTTACGAGTATAAAGAGGTTACCGTTCGCTCGGAAGAGGTTTCCTTCTATCTGGACAGCTACGAGAATTTTGGATGGATTGAAGACGAACATCTCACCGCCACCTATGGTTCCTATTTAACGACGATACGCCTAAAGCGTGACAGGAAGATTATCAATAAGATGGAGCTGACGCGGTTGCAGCAGCATTTTGAAGCCTGCGTCAACGAAATGAAAGCATTGGAAAGAGCAAAATTCTCTGCCGCTATGGGATGGGCCTTGACAATCGGCATCATCGGAACCGCGTTTATGGCAGGCTCGACCTTTGCGGTCACCCATGAGCCTCCGATTATCTGGCTGTGTATTCTGCTGGCGGTTCCAGGCATTGTCGGATGGATATTGCCCTATTTTATTTATAACGGGATTGTCGGGAAAAAGACACAGGAGATTCAGCCGCTGATTGAGGCGAAGCAGGAAGAAATGTATGAAATCTGTGAAAAGGGCCACTCCCTGTTATAAAAGGCTTCGGCACCTGATGAAGAGGATAAACATCAGTACTTTATAAAGCGTATTCCGATTGTTAGTTTACCAATCGTTTCAATCCTTCGTCCAGTATCCTTCTACTTTGTTATCTTTTCTTGGTATGATAAGACCTCCTGTTGTAGACTATATATAGTCTACAACAGGAGGCTTTTTGTCACTGTCTTTTTTATTTGATTCCGTATTTTTCTGCGAACTGTGAGACAGTTTTAACCCAGTGTTCGTAAGTAAAACTCTTCTTGATGTCGGACAAATCGATATATGCCCCGTTCACAATAGCCTGTTCCGCGGCTTCGGCTATCATCGCTTCTTTGGTATAGTTGTCGCTCAGGGATTTTTCAAATTCCATGTTCATTTTTTGGCTGACGCCTTCCATTGCTCCTATATAGAACAAGCTTTCGCGCCCCAGTAAATCTCCGATTTTTTCAAAGCATTCTATCCCTTCACGGATATCCGCAATACTTACCACACGTTTGTATTCCATAATTTTTTCACCTCCTGATAAAATATTGTCAACCGTTGTGCGCAGAATCTCTGCGAGGTCGAGCAGAATTCCTACATCGGGAATCGTCTCTCCACGCTCCCACTTTGATACCGCTTGGTAGGATATGCTAAGCCGTTCGCCCAGCTCGTTCTGCGTCAAACCGATATGTTTGCGTAGCATGGCTATCTGTGCACCCACTTTTTTTGAATCAACAGTCATCTGATTCCCCCTTGTTAAAAATTTCAAAGCGCTTCGATATCTATATTTTACAGATAAAAAGCCCCTTTTTCAATGACCGCGTGAGTTATATTTTAAGGGAAAACTAAATCAAGAGGTTAGTCCTCAAAAACTTAAAATTGACGCTTGATAGTGTGGCGGTTACGAAAATACAATAAAATCTCCCCCAAACCTGAGTCGGAGGAGATTTTATTGTTCATTAATACTATACGATTACGCTATATCAGCCGTTGTAAACCGAGATATGGCTGTTCAGTTCGGTAACAAGTTCGATAACTGCAGTGGAAGTTGCACCGCTATCTTCGAGAAGGGCGCTTGCTTCTTCGTAGTGTTCAATAAGACCGCTGTCATTTGCTGCAACACCGCTGTCGATGAGCATCTTTGCCTGAAGTACGAGAGCTTCAAGAAGGGCACGTTCCGCATCAGTTGCAGGAGATTCCGCGATGATGTTTGCGTAGTTGCTGCTGGAAACGGTTACGACGTAGGTGTTCGCGCTGTTGTAAGCTTCGGTCATTGTGACCTTTCCATCAACAACAGCTACACCGGAAGCTACAGTGGTCTTCTGACGACCGGAACCATAGTAGATACCAACTGTTACATCTTCGAGTGCTTCGGGAATATTTTCTACAACGACATCGGCAGAGCCTTCAGCGAAGGTAGCTTTGATGACTTCGGAACCATCATAAGCAGGCTTGATGTAAATACCGTCGAAGGTATAAACGTAAGTATTGTCGGGCATGATGTAGGTGATGGAAGTAACCCTTTCACCAACAAGTTTGGCAAGCTCAGGAAGGTTATCCCATCCAACGATATGGGAGTTGCAAAGACTGTCTTCACTTACGTTGAAGGAAACTTCCCAAGGCTGTACCCACATGCTCTGGAGATGTTCCATACCAACTTTAAGACCGGATTCGGTTTCAAGGATAATACCTTGGATATTTGCGTTAATGATCCAACCTTCATCCGAACGGTTGGTGCGGATATATGCGGTGGAGTTTTCAGTTACGTTGATTTGATAATCACCCCATGTGGAACCGGTCTGAAGTTCAGCGGAGGCGTCTGTTACTGTTTCAACGATGTTGAAATTGGTGGCAGAATATACTGCTTTTCCATCAACAATCGAAACGGTCTTATACTGTTCGGGTGTACTTCTTGCAAGCTTGAATGTGGGATTAATTTCGAGATATGCATCATAATCATCCGCAGAAACAGCAACATTTACATTTTTTACACCAAGAATATTGTAACCGTCCGTATTTTCTTCGGTGTAATTCGTGTACATGTTATCATTGAAGCTACTATACATTTTTACGGTAGCAGAAGTAACGCCGTCAATGCCGTAATATTCGGTTGTGCTGACGTCTCCGGAGTAGTATTCAGCATAAGTCAGCGTAGCAGTGCCGTAAACGACATCATGCTCACTGATGTCAAAGGTCAGTGTATCGTAAATGTTGTCCAGAATTGTGATGCCTTCCGCACGTGTCAACTGAGAAGTAGGGTTAAGTAAGCCGGCGGTAGTGCCGTGGACATAATCGCCCGCAACCAGAGCAGCTACAGCATTTTTGGCACCTTCGGAAATCTCAGCAGCATCGCTGAACTTGGAAAGAGCGGCAATATCTGTATCGGTTGCCGTAAGTCCCAGAACATCAGCAACAATGGTCATCGCTTCTTCACGGGTGAATATGCCGTCTTCATCTTCTTCCGTATTTTCAATAGGCGACTTTGAGATTTGATTCAGAAGAGAAACAAACTGCGCGCGGTCCATTGCGACATCCGGACTGTAATGTACAACGCCATAATCGTTCATCCAACCGCTGTCAACAAAGAACTGCAAGGATTTTTCAGCCCAGTGGCCGGCAATATCCGTGGCAGGAGCCGCGGCTGCGGATGCTGCCACACACATACTTCCAACCAGCAGTGCACAGAAGAGAGTGTTGATTTTCTTGTTCATAATTGTAATATCTCCTTTCAGTTAGTGAATGCTAACTTATAACCTGTGTAATTGCTCTGTCGTTCAACAACAGAGCAATGTAAAAATGTTCCGGTTATCTTCTGCTAACTTATATGTAGTATATCACACATAAATGTTTATTTCAATAGTTTTTTTGTACAAATTTTGACGATAATTTATAAAAATATATAGGTAGAAATCATATATTATAATATTACAATATTATAATGAAATCATTTTACTTTTTTGGATATTTTTTTCATTTGATATACCACAAGCTGTGCGCAGAATCCGGTGAAAGTTCCGCTGATAATACCGGAGATGAGCAGTACCGGCAGATAGCTTATAATCGCCGGTGTCTGCGTGATAACGATTGCCACGGCAATCTGCCCGATATTATGTGCAACCGCACCAATGACGCTACATATCCAGATCTGTTTCTCTGTTACGATTTTCCGCATCAGAAGCATTATAAGATAACAAAACATACCGCCGCATAAACTGTACAGAAACGCCATCATCTGTCCGGCAAAGATACAGCCCAGAACGATGCGGCACAGCAAAATGGCGAGGGTGTCCAATGAACCGCACAGAAACATAGCGTATACGGTAATCACATTCGCCAGTCCCAGTTTTACTCCGGGAATGGGGAGCGGCGTCGGAATCTGTGCTTCCACCACAAAAATGATTAATGCGATTGTAGTCAACATGGCATTGCGCGTTAATCGTTTGATTTTTTGATTGTTCATTGACTTACACCGTCCAATGCGATTTCTTCGCTTCCGCCCGGATTTGTCTGCACAAGCTGGATGACCAGTTTGTTCGGCAGACAGACGATTGGTAAGGCTCCTGTGGACTGCCAGCCTTGATGAACACAAATCTGGTCCGGACAATCGGCCTCACTGACGCAGATTCTTCCGGGTTCTACAGAAATTATATTTTTCCCGTTCGTTCCTTCTACAACAAAGGAATAGGGAGATACAACGGCGGAAAGCTCAATGGTTTCAATGCACTTATTGTCCAGGTAAATTTTCGCTGTCATATCTGCTGTCCCATTCCCCTGCCGCATCAGCAAAAGGGTACAAAATGATATCACCAGAACCAATATGATTCCAATTACCCAAATTCTTGTTTTTATCATCGCTTGATTACCGACAGTTCTTTGTCTGCATAAGCTTCCGCCAGAGTAAAACTGTCACACAGCCCTTCTGTGATATGGATGTTTCCATCTTCTGTTACAAAAATAGCTTCAAATCCCTCGTGCGTCCGCCAGTATTCGGAAGCCTTGTCCAATCCCATAACGAACAATGCAGTCGACATGGCATCGCACAGCAGGCCGCTTTCTCCGACGATGGTTACGGAGAGAATTCCGTTGTCCGCCGGTTTTCCAGTGGCTGGGTCGATGATATGCCAGTAAGTTCTGCCGTCGTCTCCGATGAAATACCGTTCGTAACTGCCGGAGGTGATGGCTGCCATGTTGGAAAGGGAAAGAACTCCCAGATAGTTTTCCTTATCGACTGGATGCTGAACGGCAATGCGCCACGGGCTTCCATCCGGTTTGCTGCCCAGCGCCTGTACGTTCCCGCCGAGATTCAGCAAAGCGGAGGTGATGCCGTTTTCTTTGAACAAATCGCAGAGAATATCGCCGGTGTAGCCCTTTGCCACACTTCCTAGGTCAATCTGTACATCTTCAGGAATCGATGCGTTCTGACCATCTAGAACAACGGAGGTATAATCCACATGCTCCAATAGGGCGGCAAGCTCCATATCATCCGGAATTCGGTAATCTCCGGTGGTAAATCCCCATGCGCGTACGACGGGATACACGGTAATATCCAGTGCACCCTCTGTATTTTTGCAAAATTCCAGCGAAGTGTTCAGTAGAGAGGCGGTATCATCGGAAAGAATGCTGGTTCCGGTCGTGTTGAGCGTGTAAATCTCACTTCCGGGCAGAGTTACGGACAGCTTGCTTTCAAGCCCGACGATGCGTTTCTCTGCCAGCTCAAGGACGTCCTCTCCCCCGCTGTAAACCGTGAGTTCCATAGCAGTATCCATAGCGAGAACAATCCGGTTATATTTTTCCAGCGAAGCATCGGATTGCTCCGCGATGGCTGAGGTGGTTTCCTGAGGGAGGGGATCCGGTGTTTCCGTAACCGCGTCGGCATGGGCGCAGCCTGAAAGCAGGAGGCAGAGAAGAAACGAAAGAATTCGGTGTTTACGCATAATCATACTTTCCTTATGGTTATTAATTCTGCGCCTGGGCCAATGCGTTGGATATTGCTTCAAGCAGACCTTTCGAGCTGTAGGTTGCACCGGACACAGTATCCACTTCTGTACTTTGTGCTTCAATGACATTGTCTACGACTTCGAGCGCCTTGGACCAGAAAGCTTGGTCGTCTGATGTAGAGATAACAACAACGTAGGAAATGGAACCACCCGAAATCATAACTGCAACTTGAACATTTCCACTATATCCGGTGCCATTACCGAAGTAAGCACCATCTTTGTATTGTACAGCAGGTTCAGGTTCGGGAGCAGGCTCAGGCTCAGGAGTGGGCTCAGGCTCGGGAGCAGGCTCAGGCTCGGGTTCGGGAGCAGGCTCAGGCTCGGGAGCAGGCTCAGGCTCGGGAGTGGGCTCAACTTCAGACTCTAAATTGGAAGTTTCATCAAGTGGAGCACTCGCATCAGCCAAAGCATTTTGAACCGCTTCAATGATGCCGCTCGAACTGAACGTTGCACCGGTGACAGTATCTACATCTGTGCTTTGTGTGGAAATAATCGTATCAATGACTGCAAGAGCGCTTGTCCAGAACGGTTCATCATCGTTGAATTCCACTACGTCGATGGACTCGATTTCATTTTCCGATACCGTTACGGCAAGGGTGATATTTCCAGAGAAACCCATGCCGGTTCCGTTGTAGGTACCGGTTTTGTATTTATATTCCATATCAGTTGCATCCGCGCCAGCGTCTGTTTCTTCAGGGGCTGCAATCCCGGTAGCTGCTACAACAGGAGAATTGGATCCTTTCGGTATGAGGGATGGTACACAGATAAATGCCAGTACAGCAACAGCCACGACGAGCGGTACAACCGGAACGATTTTTGCAGCGGAGGGATTCCTTTTCCGCATCGCTTTACAGATACGCATCACCGCGTACACCGTAAAGATAACGGTATAAAGGATAATATTGAACAGATATTTCATCTGTCCGCTTGCAAGAAGTGTGCTGTTCAGCAGCATAACATGCACGTAAATCAGCCCGTAGAACACATAAGCCATACGCTGCAGCCTTTTCCAGTTCTTCGGCTTCATTTTTTTTCGTACTGCTGGAAATGAGGTTATCATCAGCGGGAGCATTATCGCAATCATAACGAGCGAGCAAAGCGCCGCATACAGCAATTTGCCTGACAGCTGTTCCGGGGAGGTGAACAGCATTACGAAATACGTTTTTCCATATCCGATATTATGACCGAGGGTGAGAATGCAGGCAATGATGGATAGTTCTGCGCGGATAGGCATCAGATGCTTGATGGCAGTGGAACCGTTTGGCAGAGCACCCATCATCATGACAATAACAAATAGTGCCGTCGCAAAAGCACAGTTCGCGAAAATCGGCCAGATATAATTTTGTATCCATATTGGAAAACTGCGGTTCAGACCGCTGTATGTAACAACGATTATAAGCAGGCTTAGCACAGCAGAAATCACGTAAAAGAGATTGGCGTGTTTTTTAATTTGCTTTGCGCCAAACCATGAGAATGCGAATGCAAGCAGCAGACTGATAAGAAAAACCATGAACAGGTACCTCCATGAAATCTTCTTGGTTAGCTTTAGCTAACCAAGGGGTAATAAAGCTACCAAAAAGTAACCTATGAGAATATAATATATCACTATCTCAGATGTTTGTCAATATCAATTTCGTAAATTTTATAGCCGCATATAAAAACATCCATTTGCAGACCAAATCCATTTCTCACACGTAAAAAGGTTTTTAAAGGGGTTCGGGGGAAACTTTTTTAAGGTAAAAGTTTCCCCCGAGAGCTCATGATTTCACTATCATCAATCAAACGGATTTTCCGTCGGATAGGGTATCGACTTCGGCTGGTTGTAAGAAATATCCACAATACCGATATACTTCAATACTTCGTAAATCGCCTTGCCGTGATTTCCGAACGCCACTGCGCCGTGGTGCGGGAATCTCTTTTCAATCAGCACATGACGGTAGAATCGGTCCATTTCCGGAATCGCAAACGCGCCGATAGAACCGAAGCTTTCGCAGTCAACGTCGAGTACTTCACCCTGCGCAATGTACGCGCGGAGCTTTGTATCCGCCGTGCCCTGAAGCCGGAACAGCGTAATTGCACCCGGTTTAATGTTCCCTTCAAGTGTGCCGCGGGTAATATCCGGCTCGGGAAGCTCAGGTTCAAGGTCACGCTTCATGATGAGCTGGTATCCCATGTGCGGATTTTTAAGCAGCTTCGAGCATGTGTTGCCGCAATGGAAGCCCATGAATGTCTCCGTCAGCTTCGCGCTGCACTTGCCGCAAATCGACTTGTCGTAAATCGACTTCGGAACCGTGTTGTTGATGTCGAGCAGCGTCACAGGCGCACCCGATACACAGATTCCTATGTATTCGGACAGCACCCCGTAAATGTCAACCTCGCAAGATACCGGGATACCCATCGCCGTCAGGCGGCTGTTGACATAGCACGGTACAAACTTGAACTCCGTCTGGAACGCAGGCCAGCACTTCCCGGCAAACGCAACATAGTCTCGCGCACCCTTATGCTGCTCCGCCCAGTCAAGCAGGGTCAGCTCGTACTGCGCAAGCCGCGGAATAATTCCCGCATACTTATTGTCAGGACCAAGTTCCGCTTCCATTTCCGCCACTTTTTCAGGAATGCGCGGGTCGCCGGTATGCTTGTTGTAAGCCACCAAAAGGTCAAGCTCGGAGTTTTCTTCCACTGCAACACCAAGGTCATACAACGGCTTTACCGGACCGTTGCACGCCAGAAAATCGTCCGGCCGAGGTCCAAAGGTGATCACCTTCAGTCCCTTCAGTCCAAGTATTGCGCGGGATATCGGCACGAATTCGCGCACCTTTTCCGCAAGCTCTTCCGCATTTCCCACCGGGTAGGACGGAATGTAGGCAGTCTTACCGCGCAGTCCGAGGTTGTAAGAGCAGTTGAGCATACCGCAGTAAGCGTCGCCGCGCCCGTCGTGCAGATCGCCATCTCCCTCGGCGGCGGCAGCATACATGATGGGACCATCAAACCATTCAGCAATGAGCGTCTCCGGTGTCTCAGGACCAAAGTTGCCAAGGAACACGAACAGGGCGTTTACACCGTGCGCCTTTACGTCCGCCACTGCCTTCTTTGCATCAAGCTCATTTTCCACTGTTACGGGACATTCGTACAGTTCTCCACCGTACGCTTTAACAAGCGCTGTGCGGCGGCGTTCGGACAATGCCTTCGGGAAGCAGCTTCGCGAAACCGCGATAATGCCGAGTTTTACCTCCGGAATGTTGTATATCATAAAAATCCTCCTCGGAATATAATTTTGTAGACACCTTCATTTTACATGGTTTTCTTCGATATGTCAACTGTTTTTTTACATCATTTGTACGGAAGCATTTGCTTTTAAATTGAATCGAGGGGATGAAAATGCAGCGTAATAACGTACTCTTGTGAGCGTTCACAAAGTGGGGTATAATTTTATCAAGAATCGGTTCTACATTAAAAATCTCACTTCCGGAGTTCTCGCGCCAGATTCTCCTTCTGTACAAAGGACACGGGATTTCCCGTGTCCTTTGTTAATTCATTTTCTATTTTTCCCTGAGAAAAGTACCTTTACAGCTGTCTTACGCCGCAGCGATTGGCAAATAAAACATTGCCGCTGACGGTATATTCCGCCCAGCCGATGTAGCCGTCGGTGAGACCGATGGCGTCGTAGCGCCGTACCATACCTTCGCAGAGGGGCATATAGCCGCGTCCGCGTCCGGTATAGGAGGTCAGGTCGTACGTGCTGCGGCGTTCGCCGTTTTTGTAGTCGGTCACGACGCGCACGATGCCGATGCTGCGGGCAAAATAGTATTCCTTGTGTCCGCAGCGGTAATAGAGCCCGCCGCTTAAGCCGTCGATGTCGAGAGACAGTTTGAGACAGTCGTCGAAGATTCCGGCAGGTGTCGTGATAGAGTCGACCGCTTCACAGGTCAGTTTGGTTTTAACTTTGCTGCGATAAATGTTAGCATCAAGCTCCAATGACGCGCCGGGCGCCCAGTCGGCAGACCATAACACACCGGTCGCATCCGTGAAGATTCCATAAATATCGTTGAACAGCAGCGGATAGCCCGCATCCCCTTCGCCAATATAGCTCATGTCTTTCCATTCAAACGAATATTCACGGTCATCATCGATAACGTTACGTCCTTCGTTATCCTTAGCAATTTTCAGATACTCGAAGAAATTCCAGTGACCGGACATGGTTCGAGATGGGTTAAATTCCCCATCTGTGTCCATGATTCTCTGCATGACGGAGCAGGCCGCATTGGTGTGCGCGATCTGGAACGGGGTTTGGGCAAGGGCCTGGGCGCGTTCCATTTGGAAGGAAACGTCCTTCAAGTGTTCCTGACCATCCTCGCTTTCCGTACAGTATTCCCCCCGCATGGCGAGCATCATATCTTTCCAATCATTTTCGTCGTACTTTGTCTTGATGAAGTGGTAATAATGGGCTACTGAAACGTTCGTTCCATCGGCGCCGACTATTTCGGCCGTAATCCGACAGTCCTGCGTAGGGGAAAGGTCCTCGAAGCCATATTCCCAGCGGTTTCCAGCTGCGCAGGGAAGAAGTCCGTCTCCGCCCACGAGATGATATTCCTTCAAGACAGTCGCCGTCGTTCCGGAAGATTGGATCATCTCCTGCTTCACGACGCCGACGCCGCTCTTGAGATACGTTTTTGTGGTATTCGATCCCTTTTTCGTGATCCACAGCTCGCAGTTTTCAAAGGTGCCGCAAGGGGTCGTGATGGGAAGGGAGTCCGCTTCAAAGGTGAGGCTGCTCTTATCCGTACCGTTGTACGTTTCCCCGAGCTTCAAGCCGTACGGAGGAAAATAACGGTCACAGTCTGCGAGGTTATAGAGAATGTACATGGGCTGATAATTTTCGATGCCAAATCCGAATGCGTATCCCGGCTGGCTGATAAGGCGCAGATTGCCATCTATTACACGGTAGTTTTCGGAATAACAGTGGATATCATACCGACCTTGCGAAAGGTCACCGAGTTCACTGATTTTTTTACGCGCTTTTTTTACGGAGAAAACGTTTGCGTAATAAACGTCAGTGGGTTTTAGAAGAGAAAGAACTTTGTCAAGTGCTTCCTGCCCCCTCTTTTCATCGTTTTTTATGAAGTATTCCCGTGCCAGCCAGAACCACGTTTCTCCGAGCGCTTTCGGGTAGTTCCCGGCTTCCAGACGCGGGATTTGTTTGTCACGTATGAATTCGATCAGCGCGTTTCCGGATAGATTTTCACGTTCGATTGTAGAGACGGTCCCCATCACTTCATCGTTGTGACTGCGTTCGGCCGCGTCGCGGAGCCGTGCGAGATATTCATCGCTTTTGACTCCCTTCACGCTCCACCAGCCAACTTTCAAGACGTCGGCTAGGGCGCTGTATTTTTTCGTGGATTCCGGCAGCGCTTCGATTTCCGGCAAAAGTGCGTGGTAGGCGGCTTCAATCGGCGAGCGGTCATTGTTCAACAGCATGAGTTTGAGTTCTTCGACTTTTTTCATTACTTTTTCCACCAGGGTGTTGCTTTCAAGTTCGTTCATTGCACACAAATCCTTTCTGATTTTCTGACGACCGTCGTGAAGCTGCCACTTGACTGTCCCCACCGCCGTCCGTGTCCGTTCCGCGATTTCAGCGATGGAGAGTCCCTCAAAGTAGTGCAGGTAAATGACCCGCTTCACCTTATCGGGCAGCCCCTTGATGCTGTCGTGCAGTTTTTCGTTGTTTTCGTCCGGTATAAGAAACCCCTCGATGTACTCGTTATGGTCGTACTCATAGCGCACCAGAACGTCGAAATCCATGTATTCCCGCACGCGTACAAGCATATTTTTTGCGCAGTTTTTTGCAATGCGGCAAACCCACACGCCGTATTTGGAGGGTTCTCGCAGCGTATCCAGCTTCATCCACGCGGCAACAAACGCATCCTGTGCGGCGTCCTCGGCCATATATTGATTATGTACGACCGAGTAAGCTGAAGCGGTGACTGCATTCTGATATCGGATTACGAGTGCTTCGTAGGCTTCCTGCATGCCGGTAAGCGTCAAATTCACCAGTATTTCGTCATTCTGTTCCGAATAAATCATGATACATCCTTCCTGAAGTTTCGTATATCTTTTTGCAGCTGCTATAATATAGACAATCGAAAAGTGTAAAAGGTTGGCGCAAAGAAAAATTTATGAAAAAAAATTATTTTTTTGTGGTGAGAACGATGGGGAACTTTTGAGGGAGAAGCGACTATACGGCCGCTGGTTTACCTATTTGTTATTCAAAAAGTTCCTCTGTGGATTTCCTCGTTTTTTCCACACATAAATTTGCGGGGAAAAACTTTTTGAAAAAGACTTTCCCCGTAATTTTGTGGAATTTTATGTTTTTATTTCTTAAGAGCCTTCACGATATCTTCGGTATCGGAGGCAATCATAAGTTCTTCATTTGTAGGCAAAACGTATACTTTAACCTTGGAGTTCGGAGTAGAGATTTCGACGGTGTTGGGCTGGTGATGCGTCTTTGCGTTCAGTTCACGGTCGATTTCAATTCCGAAGTATTCCATATTTGTGCAGGCTCTGTCGCGGAGTTCGGGATTGTTTTCGCCCATGCCCGCCGTCCATACGACAGCGTCGAGCCCGTTCATAGCAGCAGCATACGAGCCGATATACTTCTTCACCTGATATGCGAGCGTGGAGGCGGTCAAGTATGCTCTCTTGTCGCCCTTCAGAATGGCAGCCTCAATGTCACGGCTGTCGGAAGAAATGCCGGAAAGTCCGAGAAATCCGCACTTCTTGTTCATGTATTCGCTCATTTCGTCCGGAGTATAGCCTTCTTTGTTCATGATGTATGTTACCACAGCCGGGTCGATAGAGCCGCAGCGTGTACCCATCATTACGCCCTCAAGAGGAGTGAAGCCCATGGAGGTATCAATGCACTTGCCGCCTTTTACAGCTGTAATCGACGAACCGTTTCCGATGTGGCAGGTGATAATTTTTGTCTCTTCGAGCGGCTTGTCAAGCAGTTTTGCCATCTCGCGGGATACAAATCTGTGGGAGGTACCGTGCGCGCCATAGCGGCGGATGTGGTACTTTTCGTACATATCGTATGAGAGACCGTACATATAAGCCTGCTCCGGCATTGTCTGATGGAACGCGGTGTCGAATACGAGAACCTGCGGTTTATCCGGCATAACGGCGAGGCAACCCTTGATACCCATGATGTGTGCGCCTGTGTGAAGCGGAGCAAAATCGCGGCACAGCTCGAGCTTTTCGAGAACTTCATCCGTGAGAAGAACCGATTCAAAGAAGTAAGGACCGCCGTGCACAACGCGATGTCCGACTGCTTCAATCTCGTTCATGTCTGAGATAACGCCCACCTCAGGGCTTGTCAGATACTTTACAACAACGTTTGTTGCAACTGCATGGTCCGGCATCGGGATTTCTGCCTTTATTTTTTCGCCGGATTCTCCTTTTCTATGCTCGATACGGCCGTCAATACCGATTCTCTCGCAGATACCCTTTGCGAGGACAGATGCTGTGGCGGTGTCGAAAAGCTGATATTTCAGGGATGAAGAACCTGCGTTTACGACTAAAACTTTCATTTTGCCAAATTTCCTCCGAATTATTTAAAAATGTATTTGACAGTAAATTTTTCATACTGTATAATTATATATGAAAATCGATAAAAAAACAAGATATTTCAAACTATTCATAGGAAATTACAAAATATAATGAAATTAGAAACTATAATTTGTGAATTAAATCCAATTCACCTCGGTCATCAAGCCGTGATCAATCGCGCAAAATCGACCTCCGATGCGGTCGCAGCCGTTATGAGCGGAAATTTCACACAGAGAGCCGAGCCCGCGCTGTTTGACAAGTATACAAGAGCACAAGCTGCCATTCTTGCCGGATGTGATATCGTCTTCGAGCTTCCATATCCGTGGTGCTCCGCCGGTATCGAAGGATTTGCCTGCGGCGGCGTCGCTGTTGCGGCAGGTATTCTGACCGACGGACTCACTTGCGGTTCCGAATCGGGCAGCCTTACGTACGTGTCACAACTCGCCGACATCAAGGCGTCTGACGCCTTCAAATCCGCCATAACCAAAACGGAATCCGCTTTCCGCGATGCTGGTGCCGCCGCTGTATTCGAGAAAGCCCTCGCAGGATTTGGCGTCACCGATATGCCCGGCGCAAACGATAAATTGGCTGCCGAGTACATTCGTTTCAGCAGGGAAACAGGAATTCGGAATGTTAACCTTGTGAAACGCCTGTCTGATGTGAAATCCGCAAGTGAACTTCGCCTGATGGATTTTCACTCATGCAGACCATACATTCCCACCGAAGCATACGAGTTTCTCACTGACGCTCATTCTTCCGATATCCACCAATATGACACAATTCTCTATCATCATGCCCGCCTGTATCTCACTGATACCACGAACCCACTTTTGCAAATCGCCGCAAAGAAAGCCCGCGCCGCCGTAAAAGCCGAAGCTTTTCTGCAAACCATCGCCACGAAAAAGTACACCGCCGCCAGAATGCGCCGGGAGTTGCTGTATTCCATCACGAATGTCCGGGCGGAATGGCTGAAAACGCCTCCGCGATATACCATTCTCCTCGCTGCAAATGAGCGCGGTCGAGCGTATCTCGCGGAAAACCGGAAAAAATTCACGTTCCCCGTGATTACAAAACCCGCCGATTATGCCGTCTCGGATATGGAATCTGCAGAGCTCCGCCAGTGTCACGCTTTGGCGGACGAGCTGTACTGCCTGTTGAGCGGACTTTCTGCAGATTCTTTTATGAAGCGTCATCCGGTTATGCTGTGATTACCGATTCAGTGTGCAGCAGTAGGTGACCGTGCGGTAGCCGAGGTCGGTGGAATCAAAATTGCCGTTGCGGTGTTCGTTTGACAGAATCTGACTATCGTCGAACGGAATCGCGCCGCGCTTCATTGCCGCATTGGTAACATATTTGTAGGCGTAGCGGTAGAGTTCATCGCTTTTGTATTCGTCGCAAAGGGATATTTCGATGCAGTTGTTTATGACGAAATCGTGTGCATGCTGCAGTCCGCCGATACACAGACCGATGATTTTATCTCCATAATATACGAAAAATTGGAAAATCGAGTGATTCTCACAGCCGAGAACATCACGGCGGTGGAATTCCCTTTTGATATAGTCAAGATGACGTGTGTTGAATCCGCGCGATAGCCAATAGTTTTCGTATGCTTCCATGTCGGCGTATGTGACTTCCTTCATTGTGATTCCATCGGGGGCTGTGAGTTCGAACGGTTCTCCAGTATAGACCCGATTTGGGGTTCGGCATACTTTACTGATTGTCACGCCGCGTTTTGCGAGTTCTTCCCTGATAGTGGATTCGTCGTCGAGTGTGAAGATACACATGTTGAACCGGCTATCGGTGAACGTATTCATGTACCGTGCAATGGTGTCATAATCGCTTGCGCAAATGCTGACGTCGAACCCGCGGTCGGGCCATTCGTTAATCCAGATGAACCCGTCATCGAGACTGTCACCGTCGTAGAGAGCCGCGCCGCCGTTTACAACAAAGCAAATCGCTTCATAACCGAGACGGAGCGCATCGTTTTCGAGAATCCAGTCAATGGCGTCGTCGCGTGTCGCCTGTTTGAACTGCGGAAATTCATGCGTGATTCGCATACCCACGGTGTCATCATGGTACAGGTCACCGTAGAACATTTCTGTGTTCTGCATGGCCTCACGGTATTCGGTCGGTGTCTTGCCGTACTGTTTTTTAAACGCGCGTGAAAAGCTTTCGTGCGCCTCATATCCACATTCGAGCGCGATGTCGAGGATGTCCCGGTCGGTCATACGGAGGAGGAACATTGCCTTTTTCAGCCGACGAAAACGGATGTATCCCATCACATTGAATCCAGTGTGGGCGGCAAAAATACGGTTGAAGTAGTCAGTGGAGAACCCCGCGTGGCTGGCAACGTCTTCGATAGACATGTCGCTTTTTCCGGCTTCGGACCGGATATATGCCAATGCCTTTGTTATCAGTTCGCTGTTTTCCATAAAATTATTCCTTAAAAATGGTGATATCGGGTACCCATAGCTACATTATACAGCAAGGACGTTGGTTTTGTCTTGACTGAAAACGCGAAGAAACAAAAAGCGGACAGATTTTCGTCTGTCCGTTTTGGTTTTACTCGATATACTCCCGAATCCGGAATCCTGCTCCAATATCGGATGCGATTTTTGCACAGCGGTCGAGGTCCGTGTCGGGGATGGTGCCGCGGATGGCGGTGAGGACGACTTTGGGAACGTACTTGACAACTTCGCGGGCAAATTTGATGACGCCGGTGAAGGTGTCATCCCCGAATTTCGGGCGGCATAGTTTGGTATATGTATCGGGGTCGGCGGCGTTCAAGCTTATCGAAACGCAGTCGACCAGACCACGGAACATCGGCGCGGTGTCCTCCTTCATGATGAGAGAGGCGTGCCCGTTCGTATTTACGCGAATCGGCGTGGTCGTCACTTCACGGATTTTCTTGCAGGTCGAGAGCATGTCGTAAAGCCGGCACGCAGGCTCACCGAAGCCGCAGAAAACGATTTCGTTGAACTTGTTCAGGTTGTATGAGGTCACGTCGGTGATGATTTCCTCTAAAGTAGGTTCGCGTTCCAGTCGCAAATCGGCGAAGACCCCCGTGTGAGCGGTTTCACGAATACAGAATTCACATCTGTTCGTACAGTGATTCGTAAGATTCACGTACAAATTGTTCTTTATAACGTATGTTATAACCATGAGTTCCTCCATGCTCAAGAGCCGGAATTTTGCCGGTTCGGGGGCTTGTGAACCCCCGAACCTTTTGAAAAAGTTTTATTAGGTTTGGTGGCTGGTGCTATAGCTCCTCTATTCTAAACAGACGACACGCATTTTGCAGAGTTGCTTCTGCGATATACTCCGGCGATGCTCCGCGAATCGCGGCAACAACCTCACAGGTGTAGTGCATGTATCCCGAATAGTTCAGTTCGCCGCGATGAGGAACCGGCGGGAGATATGGACAGTCTGTTTCAATCAGGAGTCGGTTCTCTGGGACTATGGCTGCCGCTTCCTTTACCTTGTTTGCGTTTTTGTATGTTACAGGGCCGGAAAACGATACATACCATCCCTTGTCACAAAGCTGTCTCGCCACTTCTGCACTGCCGCTGAAGCTGTGCATGACCCCGCGTGCTGCCGGATGGCGCGATATCATCTCAAGGGTGTCCCCCATTGCGTCACGGGAGTGGATGATGACCGAAAGCCCAACTTCCTCCGCAAGGGTCAGCTGCGCATCGAAATACTTCGCCTGACAGCTGCGGTCTGTGTCGTCGTAGTGGTAGTCAAACCCGATTTCGCCAATTGCAACAACCTTGCTGCGCGCTGCGAGCTCACGCAGACACCGTAACGCCTCGTCCATTTCGTCGATGCCGATTTCCTGCGAATCGCTTGGATGGATTCCAACCGCCGCCCAGATGAAGTCATACTTTTCTGCGAGGGATACAGAGCCCGCGGACGAGGCTAAGTTTGCTCCCACGTTGATAATCCCGCAGACTCCCTGATCGTGTGCTGCTTTTATCGCACCGTGCGTACCGCCTTCGAATTCCTTCTCGAAACGCTTGTCATCGTAGTGCGCGTGTGAGTCAAATAATCGAAGCATCAGCGAACACGCTCTCCATTCGGGGTTTCAGGGTCAAGGAATACTACGCGGACGGTTTCCTCACCTGAAGCCAGAATCATGCCGTTGGACTCGATGCCGCAGAGAACTGCCGGTTTGAGGTTCGATACCACGATAATCTTCTTGCCGACAAGTGCTTCCGGTTCGTAGTACTTCGCGATACCGGACACGACTGTGCGCTCCTCCCATCCGAGGTCGACGGTCAATTTGAGGAGTTTCTTCGCCTTCGGAACCTTTTCACAGGCTTTGATTTCTGCGGTGCGGAGGTCGACGTTCATAAAGTCGTCAATCCCAATCTGCGCGACTCCCTCCGGTTTCTCGACCGAGGGTTTATTCGCCTTAGCAGCCTCCTCCTCTCCTTCTTTCTTTGAAGCTTCGATTTCTGCCATGAACTTCGCTTCGTCGATTCTCTGGAACAAGGGAGCGGCTTCGCAGACTGTCTTACCGGATTCGAGTCCGCCGAAAGTAAAGATGGAATCAAAATCGCGGACGTCGGAGTTAATTTCCGCGAAAATGGTGTCGGAGGTAGCCGGAATTAGGGACTGGAGCATGACCGCGCCGATGCGGATAACTTCGAGAAGGTTGTAAATTACGGTGCGCAGTCTCGGCAGGGTGTCTTCCGATTTGGCAAGCGTCCACGGCGTTGTCTCGTCGATATACTTGTTAGCGCGGCGGAGCATGGTGAAAACTTCGGCGCAGGCATCCGCGATATGGAGAGAATCCATATTTTCGACATATGCCTTAACAGCAGCGGAAGCAGCAGCTTTCAGTTCGTCGTCGGTACCTTCTTCCTCACCGGGGGCAGGGATAACGCCGTCGAAGTACTTTTTGGTCATGGCGACGGTGCGGTTGACAAGGTTGCCGAGGTTGTTAGCAAGGTCTGTATTATAGCGGTTGATGATGGCCTCGTAAGTGATGGAGCCATCGGACGCATAAGGCATTTCGGAGAGAGCATAGTAGCGCACGCCGTCGACGGTGAACTTTTTGGCGAGGTCATCGGCATAGATAACGTTGCCGCGGGACTTGGACATTTTATCGGCGCCAAAGTTGAACCACGGATGGCCGAACACTTTTTTCGGCAGAGACAAGTCAAGAGACATAAGGAAGATGGGCCAGTAAATGGAGTGGAAGCGGACGATATCCTTACCAATCATGTGGATATCGGCAGGCCAATATTTTTGGAAGGATTCCGGTTGTACTTCATTATCAGGGTCGTAGCCGAGCGCGGTGATATAGTTTGACAGCGCATCGAGCCAGACGTAGGTGACGTGCTTATCGTCGAAGTCAACGGGGATACCCCACTTGAAGCTGGTTCTGGAGACGCACAGGTCCTGAAGCCCCGGCTTGAGGAAGTTGTTCACCATCTCTTTACGGCGGGATTCAGGCTCTATAAAGTCGGGATTTTCCTCGATATATTTTATTAAGCGGTCCGCGTACTTGCTCATTTTGAAGTAGTAGGCCTCTTCTTTTGTCAGCTGTACTTCACGGCCGCAGTCGGGACACTTGCCGTCCTTGAGCTGAGTTTCGGTGAAGAAAGACTCACACGGTGTACAGTACCACCCTTCATAGTGTCCTTTATAGATGTCGCCTTTTTCATACATTTTGCGGAAGATGTGCGCGACAGCCTTCTCATGATAGTCATCGGTTGTGCGGATAAAGTGGTCATAACTGATGTTCATGAGGTCCCAGATTGCGCGAATCTGGCCGGCGATGTTATCGACATACTGCTTCGGCGTGATACCGGCTTCGTTTGCCTTATTCTCGATTTTCTGCCCATGCTCGTCGGTTCCGGTACAGAAGAAAACATCAAATCCGCGCTGTCTCTTATATCGCGCGATAGCATCGGTTGCAATAATCTCATAGGTATTTCCAATATGCGGCTTTGTAGAAGCATACGCAATCGCAGTTGTTATATAGAATTTTTCTTTTTCAGCCATAATGCTCTCCTTGTTTGGTTTGTATTTGGGAACAGGATAGAATTTTAAAAATCACACATGCTGTCCCCTTCCGTTCATTATATTTTCTCTCCGTTGACCCATACTGATTGAATCGTTGGGGCTTTTTTATCATTTATCATGAGGAAGTCCGCGCGGTGATTGGGGGCAATGCTGCCGCATGTGCCGGCGATTCCGACCATAGATGCGGGGTTGGAGGTTGCGCAGGGGAGGGCTTCCTCAAGTGATTTGCCGGTGAATTTCATAAAGTTACAGAGAGCAGTGAAAAGGTCGAGAGTACTGCCTGCGAGGGCGCCTTCGACGGTTACTGCGCGTCCATTTTTCACAATTACGGGCAGACCGGCTATGGAGTACTCGCCGTCGGCGCATCCTGCCGCTTCCATGGAGTCTGTTATCAGGACGAGGCGGTCGGCGGGCTTAGCGCGGCTTGCGAGCGCTATCATCGCGGGATGGGAATGTTCACCGTCGCAAATCAACTCAGTGTAGGCGCTGTCGCACATCAGAGACGCTATCATGTTGCCCGGCTCCCTGTGATGGATGGGGCGCATGGCGTTAAAGGTGTGCGTAAATGAGGTCACTCCCCATTTCACGGCGTTCATCGCTTCCTCAAAGGTAGCGTTACTGTGCGCCATACCGCAGGTTGCGCCAAGCGCTTTGGCGGTGCGGACAAATGTTTCGCCTCCCTCAAGTTCACACGCAGATGAAACGTGAACAGGGAGTGGAAGCATTCGCATAATCAACCCCTTGAGCTCCTCGGAGTTGAGAGGGAACAGCAGATTTTCCGCGTGGGCGCCGCGTCGGCTGGGGTTGAGGTAGCGTCCCTCGAGGTGGATGCCGGCGATGGTTGCCATGCTGGGCTCCGGCGTACGATTTTTGTTGATTGCTTCGATTGACGAAACAAGACTATCGTACTCTGCGGATGCAAGCGTTGCCATAATGGTAGTGGTTCCCGCAGCGGCATACGATTTCCTAAGTGCACGGCAGTCCTCTTCGTTTGCAAAGTTAAAGTCGTGACGGGTGCGTCCGTGCGTATGCACATCCACCAGTCCAGGCAGAATGTAAAGCCCGGTGCAGTCGACGGTAGGCATTGGCTCGTTTCCACGGTAATCGGTATCTGTTATCACACCGTCTTTTACGAGAATATCGGTTTTCACAAATTTACGCAGGTCGGTCGAGTAGACGAGCCCGCCGGAAAATACAGTATACATTACAGCTCCCTCGTTTTTACATAGTATAAATTTTCCTATTTTGTATTATTACATTATAACAGAAAAACGTCCCATTTACAAGACGTTTTTACTATGCGTTTTATACAGGAATTGAAAAAATATATAGTTTCAAAGTGGAATAATTGTCCAAAAACTCATAAAACTCGTTCAAAAATTTTCGTGAAATAATGTTCTGCGCCCCAAACAAACATACTTTTATACTTCATTTTACGAACATATGAACAGCTTAAAAAGTTTTAAAGAGGGGACACTTTCTCAAAAGTGTCCCCAACATTCTCATGTAAAAAGAGTCATATTCCCATCCCGCATTGCCATTCGACCCAGCCGGAGGCAAAGGGGTCGCTGCGGCGTTTGAGTTCGGCGATGAGGGTCTTGCCCAGTTCACGCATGATGTCTTTGTAGCGGGGGTCGGAAGCGAGATTATGAAGCTCACCTGGGTCGGAGGCGAGGTCGTAGAATTCGTCCATATCGGTGAGATTCCAGATGTATTTGTATTTTTCTGTACGGATGCCGCGCTGGGTGAACAGGCCAAACTGCTGACCATTTGATGTGAAGACCGCAAAGTCGGGAGTTTCTGTACCGTCGGTGTAGTCTGTGACGGGTCGACCGTGGCGGGGGCTTTCGGGAGTCAGACCTGCGAGCTTTTCGACCGTCGGGGCGATATCGAGCGTATTGCAGCAGAATTTATCGATGACACCACGTCCGAGCGCGGGGTGACGTACTACGAACGGCACGTGTACAACATCGTCATATAGGATGTAGTGCTTGTCCATCATGCCGTGACTGCCGCATGTGTCACCGTGGTCCGCGGTTAGGAGGATGAGAGTGTTGTCGTACTCGCCGGTCGCACGGAGGGCGTCGATGATCTGACCGATTGCCGCGTCGGTCTGCGATATCATGCCGAAATAGCGCGCGACTGTGGGGGCGAAATCCTCCCATTTTTTATTTTCAAGGTGCCAGTTTTCGATTTGCTTCTTCTGGATGTAGGGCTTGTTTTCGAAGGTGTCGCCGAAGCCGCTCCATGGGGTCATGTCCTCCGCTTTGTACATGGTATCGAAGGGGGCGGAAGGGCGGCACGGCAGGTGCGGGTCGGTGATGTCGACCCAGAGGTGCCACGGTTCACCCGCGTTTTCGCGAATGAAGTCGGCGGCGGAGCGGCAGATGCGATAGGTTTTGGTATCCTCGAAGGCAATCGGATTGGACGCACCGAACCAGCCGCCATCGTATTGGATGCTGCCATATTTTTCGTTTATCTCACGGGCGTACGCGCCGCCATCGAAGATTGTCTCGTAGCCGAAGGCGTTTTCATTGCCGAGTGGGGAGGCATCCCAGTGACCAGCAAAGGCGCATTTCCAGCCATTCTCGTGCAGTTCCGACACCCATGTGGGCTTTGTGGGGTCCGCACCGTTTGTCTTGATAAAGTTATAGTTGAACAGCGCGCCGATGGAGTCAGGCTGGACGCCGGTGAGCATCGATTGACGAGACGGCGCACATACGGGAAGGGGAGAGTAGGCATTTCGGAAGTATAAGCCGTCAGCGGCAAGGGCATCCATTACGGGGGTCTTGACCGGATAGACGCCAGAGAAGCCGACTGAGTCATAGCGAAGCTGGTCGCAGACGATGAGGAGAATATTTGGTTTTGACATAACGGTACCTCATAAAATTTGCTATAGTTTGTATTAAGGAATACGGAGAAAAACCCCTTTCAACCCTTTTGGTCAGGGAGCAGCTTTTGCACCGACTTTGTTGCTATAACAGATTGAAAACTTTTGAAGGGGTTTGGGGAAACTTTTTTCAAAAGTTTCCCCAAGTCGTATTCCCAAGTCGTCATATTCCCAAAGACGTATCCTGCATCCTCTATCAGGAATTCTCAAGAATATATCGCGCGGCAGCCATGCCAGATTCGCTGCCGATTTTACCGTCTTCCATGCCCTCGAATTCGATGGAGATATAGCCATTGTAGCCTGCGTCACGGATGAAGCCGAGGGAAGCCCATACGTCGAGGTCACCCTGCGCGAGGATGGAGCCGCGGAGCATGTATTCGCCGGAATTTGAGGAGAACCAGCAACCGGAGTCGCAACGGAAGAGTCCGCCGTTTCCGGTGAGACGGTCGGCGCGCCGAATGTAGAAGTCTTTGAGATGGACCATTTTTGCGTACGGAGCGCACTTTTTGACCGCAACGGTGCAGTTTTCGTCGACGCAGGCGAAGTTTCCGGTGTCGAGAAGAAGGCCGAAGTTGTCGCGACCGACCGCTTCGATGAGACGGATGACGCGGTCAGAGCCGTTGATAAAGAATCCGTGGTTTTCAACGAGAGTTGTGATGCCATACTGTGCGGCATAGTCAGCGAGTTCGCGGCAGCACTCGACGGCAATCGGGAACTCGCGCTCAAAGGCAGTGGGGGTGTTGGATTCGAGAGGACGGCGGAAAGAGGAGATGTCATGACGCATACGCGGGAGACCGAGCTTTGCGGCAACATCGATGTGGCGCTTCAGACGCTCGACTTCCGCACGGCGCTCGCTTTCGTCCTGCTTGAGAAGGTCGCCAAGAACGGCATAGTCGGAGAGGGGAAGGTCGATTTCACGAGAGAGGCTCTTGATGCCGGCGATGAGGGCTTCGTTGAACTCGCCGGTCTGGTCGTCGTGCAGCGTGAAGCCGAAGGGGACAAGTTCGATGTGTTCCGCACCCTTTTCTTTTGCAAAACGCATCACCTCAAGCACCGACATTTCGCCGCCGCAGATGTAGTTGTTCATGCTATAGCTGGTAAGACCGATTTTCATTTTATAGTTTCCTTTCGTTGGTTGAATTATCATTGTATGGTTATGTATATAGTTGCGGGGTCCCTTCTTTTCCCAAGGCTATCAGTCGTGATTAACAAGGGTGTAGACTTCATTTTTGGGGATGCCGCGGAGTTTTGCAACGGTTTTGACAGCTTCCATTTTTGACATGCCGCTGTCGATGAGGGAGGTTACGTGTGTGAGGATATCTTCGGGATAATCCGGAACTTGGGCTTCGGGCTTTGCACCGGCTACGACTAAGACGTACTCGCCGCGCGGTTCTTTTCCTTCATATAATTTTATTGCTTCTGCGATGGTTGTGCGGCAGACTTCCTCATTCAGTTTTGTGATTTCACGGCAGAGGGAGATTTCGCGATCGCCGAAGTATTGGAGAAGGTCGGCGAGGGTTGTGCGAAGCTTATGAGGCGCTTCGTAGAGAATCATGGTGCGGGGCTCAGTGGAGAGCTCTATGAGGCGGTCGCGGCGTTCGCTCTTCGCGGTGCTGAGGAATCCCTCGAACGCGAAGCGTCCGGTTGGGAGTCCCGACAGGGTGAGAGCTGTGACTGCGGCACAGCAGCCGGGGATACTCGTGACACGGACACCGCGTTCGGCGCACAGTTTTACGATATCCTCTCCGGGATCGCTGATAGCGGGCGTTCCGGCATCCGTAAGGAGAGCGCATGATTCGCCGCCCTCGATCCGATTTACGATAATCTCACCGCGCTCGCGCTTATTATGCTCAAAATAGCTTATCATCGGTTTTGAGATTCCGAATCGCGACAGCATCAGCCCCGTATTGCGTGTATCCTCAGCGGCAACAAAATCTACCTCAGACAGAACCTTCAGCGCACGCTCTGATATGTCAGCCAGATTTCCAATCGGAGTTGCCACAAGATACAGCACACCGCCTTCAACCGCATTTTTCTCAACTCGCGACACATTCCGTTTCTTCTGACAACTCATTTTATTCTCTTCCTTCTTTGATTTTTTGTTTATACATGGAGAGCCGCCCCTGAGACGGTTCATGAGAGATGAAAAGTTTTTGGGCAAGGGAGCTTTTTTCAAAAAGTCCCCTTGCGCATTAAAATAAATGCTCCATAGAAAAATCGTTATAAACTTGATGCATGTCGGGGGTATAGTGGCGGGTGGATTTATTGGGATAGATGATGAGTGGGCGGGAGATGTGGAGGGTAGAGGAGGCCCCTTTTTTAGCTTCGGTTAGGACGAGACAGGGTTTGTCTGTAGGGGTGGGGTATACGAAAATGGCGCGCTTTGGCTCAAGAGAATTTGCACGCATGGCGCATATCAGGTCGGCAAAGCGGTCTGGACGATAGACGGTTGTAAAGTATCCACCCCATTTGAGAAGGCGTCCTGCCGCGGCGCAGAAGTCGGCGATGGTTCCGTTTTCTTCACGACGCGCGGTGTTCATTTCGGAAGTAGCATTCGTTTTTCCGCTGTCAGTTTTCATGTACGGGGGATTTGAGAGGACTGCGGCGACTTCTCCGCCGAAGGAGGCGGGAGAGAGTGTACGGATGTCGGCGCAGAAGGAGTGAACGCGTTCGGAGAGAGCGTTTAAGGCAGCATTGCGAGCGATGAGGTCCGCAAAATAAGGTTGGATTTCGGCAGCGTGGATTTGAGCGAATTTTTCGCGTGACGCTGCGAGGAGGGAAACGACGCCTGTTCCGCCGCCAAGTTCGATGCAGGTCTCGTGCGGCGCGGGTCTTGCGAATGCCGCAAGAAGGTAGCTGTCGGTCCCGAAGGTAAGGCCGCTTTTGGACTGGATGAGGGAGAGGGACTCGTTGATTTCGTCCAGCCGTTCGTTGGCGGGGTTATATGGAATGTTGTTCACATGATTCTCCTGATTCAGGTGTTTACGCGGATTTCACGGCAAGGGATGGCTTTGCGGGAGACGCCGTTTTTGTCGGGATAATATAAAATCACTGTAAAACATGAGGGCGACATGGTCATCAAGAGGGAGAATTTGCGGATTGCCGCCCGCGCCGTCCCATTCATGAAAGATTGGGTTTGTCATGGGAATATTGGCCGTTTTCGGGGTTGATGTGTCCTTCTCTGGGAACGGCAAAGGGGAGACTGACGTCTCCCCTTGTGTTATGTTATGAATTGCCGATTATGTCCGTATCTGAATTATTCTTCAGGTTGGGGAGCGTCAACGGGACATACACCCGCGCAGGCACCGCATTCGAGACATTCGTCGGGATTGATAACGTACTTACCGTCCTTTTCGGTAATACATTCTACAGGACATTCAGCAGCGCAGGAACCGCAGCCGATGCAGTCATCACCAATTTTGTAAGCCATTCTGAAAACACCTCCGTTTCAAGATACCTTATTCTATCATATCTTTGACGTAAATTAAATAGGTTTTCGAAAAAAATTTAAAAAAATTTATTGTAAATACAACTATTTTTTATAATTCAACTTACGATTCGTGCTTCCCCACTTTTAATACCGTGACGTCATCGCGGTGATACGGCTTAACGCCGTCCTCCAGCTTTACTTTAATAAAGCCTGTCAGCGGGCTGATTTCCGTTACTACGCCGATTCCGTCTGCTGTCTTAACCGTGGAATCGACCGGCGGGGTTTTCGCGATTTCCTCCTCATAGGTTTCGTGCTCGTACCGCAGGCAGCACATGAGTCTACCGCATGTCCCCGAGATTTTGGATGAGTTCAGGGAGAGGTTCTGTTCTTTTGCCATTTTTATGGACACTTGTACAAAATCCGATAAGAAGCTGCAGCAGCAGAACGGTCTGCCGCAGACACCGAGTCCGCCCATCATTTTTGCCTCATCGCGGATACCGATCTGGCGGAGTTCGATTCTGGTGCGGAACACGGACGCGAGGTCTTTGACGAGGTCGCGGAAGTCCACACGGTTTTCAGAGGCGAAGTAGAACAGGAGCTTGCTGTTATCGAAGGTGTATTCTGCTTCAATCAGCTTCATGTCGAGGTTATGTTCGGCGGTCTTTGTATGCCAAACTGCAAAGGCTTCCGCTTCGAGCTGCTTGTTATGCTCATAATGCGCCTTATCCTCGTCGGTTGCCACGCGAATCACAGGGCGGAGGGGCGGCACGATTTTGGAGGTCGGTACGTATTGATTTCCGGATGCGACAAAGCCGAATTCGATGCCGCGTGCGGTTTCGACGATGACGTTATCGCCGGAATCGACGTGGAATCCAACTGGGTCGAAGTAGTAGACTTTGCCTGCGTTGCGGAAGCGGACGCTGACGATTTCAGTCGTATCGTTGGTAATTTCGGGTATGGTTTCGTTGTTCATCTATTATTTTCTCCGTTTATTTCGGTTTCAGATTTATTTTCAGCTGCCGCAGACGAGGGCGGTCATGATGGTATTTTGCGAGCCGTTTGCAGCGATATCGGATTCCGCGCGTCCGACTGCTTCCGAGAGGTCGATTATTCGTTTGACGGACAGCTTTTTGACGTACGCGGGGGGCGCGGTGAAAAAGAGCAGGTCTCCGCCGCGCTTGGCGGAGAGGATATCGCGCAGTGCAAACCGTACAAGGGTGAGCAGCTCGCGTGTTTTTTCGCGTTCCTTTGGGGTATTCGCGGCAATATAGGCGAGGGCGTCGGACTTTCTGCCGTTCAGGAGGAGTCCGGTGAAATCCTCGGACATTTTGTATAGGGAGAGCTCGGCGTCTCCGTTTTTCAGGAGAGCAAGCGCGGAACCGAGCGAGCCGCCGCAAAGGTGGGAGGCTGCGGATATACGTTCACGCTGCACCGGAGTGAGGTTTTTCTGACTATTGAGATATTCCGCCACAAAGGCAGGGGAAAAAAGCTCTGTTTTGATGACAGGCGCGCGGCTGCGGACGGTTTCGAGGAGCAAGGTTGCATCCTCGGTGAGAAGAAGGAACATGACGTACGACGGCGGCTCCTCAAGGGAGAGGAGAAGCGCATTTTGTGCCTGCGCGGTCATGAGGTGTGCGTTTTCGATGATATATATTTTTCGGTCGCCGTCGTTTGGCGCGATGTAGAGGCTCTGGCGTATCTGGCGAATCGATTCTACGCCGATGGACGCACGGTCGCCGTTTGTAACGGTCATGACGTCGACGGAGAGGTTGTCGGCGATTTTGCGGCATGTTGCACATGTACCGCAGGGGAGAGGGCGGCCGTCATCTTCGCGGTTCTCGCACAGCAAGGCTTGGCAGATGTATTTTGCAATCGTGTGTTTGCCGGAACCGGCAGGGCCGTCTATGATATACGCGTGTGCGCACTTTCCGGAAGCGAAGTCAAACGAGAGCGTTTCTTTCAAGTTGGCGTTTCCAATTAATCCGCCAAAAACCTCACGCGTTTTCATTTTCTGCACCCCCATCTCAAAATATCAAAAACTATAAATTATTATAGCATAAAGCATAGAGTTTGTCAAATCAAATATATGAAAGGCACGTGTGCTTTTTGAATATCCTCCTCTGCGTGAAATGTACAAAAATTTTTGTATTTGATGTGTGTTCGGCAAAGGATTGGGGAAAACTTTAAATAAAATTATTTTAAACAATCAAAAACGGAGAAAAATATGAAAATACGTGGGATGGTTTGCGCATGCGTGGCGCTAAGCTTGGTAATTGTTGGATTGGGATGCTATATTTATTTGGATTTTGTGAAAGATGCGGAGGCGGCTGAGGCGCAAACGCATCTGGCAGATACAATGTTCAAGACAAATGTACGGCGGCTTGTAGTGGCATTGGAGGAAGAAAATCAAGTGACGGCGTACCATTTTGCGGAGACGGCGGCGGACAACGCAGCGTCAGGCGGACGGCAGGAAGCGGCGCTATTTTTCCGAAAAATATCCGCAGGAATTTCGGATGGTGCGAGCAATATGGTTGAAATTGCGGAAGCTGTAGAGAAATACGTGGAGACTGGGACGATTCCGTCACAGTTTGCAGTAAGTTATGATACCACAGAAAATAGGGACGATGCAGAACAGAAAGAAGAACCTTCGTCGGTTTCGAATTACCGTAGAACGGCAGCAATGGAGTGCGCAGCAGCTATTATTGGAGTGAACAAACTCATGAAGCCTGTGGAAAAGAGCAACGGCGGAGAGTTTGTCTTCACCTGCCGCAACGCGTACGCTGTGATTGACGCGCGCTCGACTTCACCTGTCGAAGCCGGAATCAGCTTGGCTCCCGGAGAGGAACGACTGTCGGAATCCGCATGTGTAGCATATGCAGATTCTTTTATTCATCAGTATTTCCCCAGTGATATTGCTTCCTCCGCCTACCTCGTCGGGGCACAACCTGACAAAGCAACAGGCGTATACGAGCTGATATATCAGTGCCGCAATAAGACTATCAAAATCGCTGTAAAGCGGGATACCGGCAAAGTCGTCCGACTTGTAGCAAGGTGATGAAAGAACATTAGGGGGATTCTTAAAAATCCCCCTAAGTTTTCGAAAAATTATATTTTTACCATTTTCTCATTTTGCCGGAATACTCAAGCAGCTTGATGAAGTGGCCGCCAACTACGGTGCGGTGCTGGAATCCGCGCTGGTTGGAAGTTACAGTGAAATACCAGTCGGTCATGGGAACGCGTGACAGAGTGCAGTTGTAGTTTTCCCAAAGAGGCGCGACGTATTCTTCGAAGTCGCCGCGGTCTTCTGCGAGAGTTGCGGTCCAGATGAGCCAGTCAGATTTGGTGTAGGTTTCACGGTTGTCAAGAGGCATACCGTAGTGGTTGATGTGATGCTTGTAGGATGCAAATTCTGTTGCAAGGACCGCTTTGTCCATGATGTTTGTATCAAACAGCTTGTCCCACACGATGTTGTACTTCATCGACCATGTGCCGGGGCGGTCGAAGGCGAGACGATAGCTTCCATCGCCATTTGCTGCGCGCTTTGCCCAGCCTTCTGCCATCTTCTTCGCCTTTTCTGTCATGGTGTTGTAGTCGTCTGTTCTGCCGAGGAGTTTGTAGATGATGCCCAGTCCCGCGATACCCATGACTGCCTTCAGGGAAAGGTTGCAGTTATGTGCGAGGTGGCCGGCGAAGTCGTCGGTGCAGAGCTGGTTTTCCGGGTCGTCGCCATGCAATTCGAGATATTTGACCCATGTTTCGAGCAGGTCGAGATTTTCTTCCGCAAATTTGGTGCTGCCCGATGCGATAGCAACTGTGGATGCCATGACGAGCATGTTGCCGCATTCCTCAACAGGCATCTGACCGTCGAGACGATTGTTCGCATAAACCTGTCCGTGTACGAGCGGGTACTGACCGCAGTCGTGAGGCGCGAAGTCGAAAATCCAGCCTTCGGTGCGGGCGTACTTGTAAATCGGACGCATCATGCCGCATACCAGCTCGGGATTGTAAAGCAAGAACAGCGGAATGGACGGATAGCTTACGTCAACCGTAGCGGCGCAGCCGTTGGAGAAGCATTCCTTTGAAATGAAGAGAATGTTTCCTTCGGTATCGACTGCGACCTTATGCGCGGCGATTGCCTGACGGTAAGAAAGCTCGCAGATTTCCGCATACTTTTCGCCGCCGGCGCGCGTTGCGTCGAGGAAAAGACGGTCCGCGAAAGCAGCACACTTTTTCATTACGCAGTCATAATCCGCGTATGCTTCGCTGATTGCCGTGAGAATGGTCTTGCCGTCTTTGTTCCAATAGGAGGTGAGGTGGTCGCCGAAATATTCAATGGATTTTACATCATCATAAGCGAAGGTGAAGAGGGAAGACGGCTTGCAGCAGGTCTTGAGTTCGGTCTCGGCACATGCGAATACCATTTCTTCCTTGAAGCTTTCGGGAGCGGTATCATGTCCGTGACTCGGCACGAAAGGAACCTTTACCGTTTCGGTATAAACTTTGCCGTCCTGCGTGGCGAGGTAGAAGTAACCCCAGTTGATACGGATATCGTCGCCGGAAACTGCGAGAACGGGCTGCTTTTCGCTGCCGATTTTTACTGCGGAATACGTATCGTTTTCGATGGTCTCGCAGACTACGGTGTCTTCCCCGCGGTAGTTGAGGCAGATTTCCTCCGACACAGCGATTTTGATTTTGACAGTATGATGTGCGCCGTCTGCAGATTTCACTTCGGTCTTGAGATAGCTTACAGGGCGTGTCATTATGTCGAGGTTGTCCATCAGAAGAGGTGTTGAGAAGGTAAGATTCAGAACAATGCCTGCACCCTCGAAGGTATAGTAGGTCGAGAAAGTATCGCAGTTTCTTGCAGTCTGGGTGAGAGCGGGAGAATTGTCGTTGCGATTCAGCTTACCCATAAAGCGGTATGCTGTTCCATCCACTTCAGCGGTGCCGATGATGGTGTTCGGCTTGCCGGTCCAGTGAACGGTAGTTGTATCGGTCAGTCTGTCAGCCGGTGACCACACGGAAAAATACGGGTCAACCGTAATCAGCGGTACAGACGGAGGCCTAAGTCTCATATGTAGTACTCCTTATAATTTAAAATTTGCTGTGAGTTTGGAGGTTCCGGTGCGAAACGTATTAAAAAAAACTCACATTCCGTCGTATACAGAGTATCATATATAAGTAACAAAATCAAGTCTGAAATATTAATTATAGAGGAATTTTTGCTTTAATTATTAACATTTAGGGGTTGGGGTCCTCCGATTCGAGCCGGGCTGCGCCCTTCAGAATATCGACGGAGAAGGAGGGAATGCGGCCGAGAGCGTCGGGACCTACGTTCAAAAGGTAATTAATACCCATGGAGTTCAGGTGTTTTTTATTGCGATAGATTTGGTCTGCGCTCTTCCAGTGATGGTCGAAATATTTGAATCCCCACGTGTTGTTGAGGGTTGCAGCGGTTTCGTACAGGCCATAAGGGGAGTACTTAAAGCCATCGAGGTTGTTCATATTTCCTTCCGGGGAATCCGGCAGTTTGTCGGGAAGCTTGGCTGGAATTTCGTTATCGCCGAGGGAGACATAGTCATACGCACCGTTGCCGAGGCGGGAGTTGATGAGACATTCGGGCTGATACTCCTTTATCATGTTATACAGCTCTATGCTTTGGGAGGGGGAAATGACGTATGGGGTGTCGAACCATATCAGGCACAGCTCACCGTATTTTGTGAGGATTTCCTTGACCTGCGGTTTAATTTTATTCTCGAAGCAGCGGGTGAAGTTCTTTTCGGCGGTATCGGGGAAGTCCCACGAGTTGTGCCATGAGCGGCCGGCGCAGTGGGTTTTGTTCGTATATCCGCCGCCATCGGGGTCGTGCCAGTCGAGCTCCTGCGAGTAGTACAGACCGAAACGGAGACCGTATTTGTAACATGCTTCCGCCAGTTCCGCGATGATGTCGCGTCCGAATGGGGTGGCGTCGACCACATTGAACGGGTCTGCTTCCGATTTAAACAGCGCGAAACCGTCGTGGTGCTTGGAGGTGATGACGAAGTACTGCATGCCGCAGTCACGGGCAAGGGAAATCCACTCGTCCGCATTGAAGAAGACGGGATTGAACGCCTTCGCGAGGGCGCCGTATTCTGCGTTCGGGATGCCGAAATAAGACTGCGCCCACTCGCCGTATGACGGGGTACGTGCGCCGCGGTATTCGCCGCCAAGGAGGGAATACAGGCCGAAGTGAACCATCATACCATATTTTGCGTTTTTGAACCATTCTCTATTGTTCATGAATAACCTTCCTTTGTGGGGATTTTTGTGAGTCAATGATACCATATAAATTTGGTGTAGTCAATAAATTTCGTAAGTGAAACGTGCAATTTTATATTGTGCGAAGGCTTTCTTTGTGCTATAATGAAAGAAAAATGCGGAAAGGCGGGCTTGAGAATGGAGCAGCTTATGATGATACACCGGATGGAGAAAATGGAGCGCTATCCCGTACCGGAGGGTTGGGTGATACGCAACTGGCGCGAGGGAGAAATCGATTTTTGGACGAGAATATGCGAAAATGGGCTTATAGGACCAGATACCGATGGTGGGGCGTGGAAGAATTGCATTCTTGATGAAGACCTTGTGCCGGAGAGGGACGTCTTTTTTGTATGCCGCGGAGACGGCGCGCCTGAGGCAACGATAACCGTTTATTCGAATCCGAAGGGGGTGGGGCATATCCACATGGTGGCGGCCGCTCCGTCGATTCGCGGGAATAACGTCGGGCGTGTGATGCTCTCTCACGCGATGGAGAAACTCGAGGGGGAAATGACCTGGCGCCCGCGTATGACCAGACTGACGACAGACGACTGGCGGATTCCAGCGATTGTGGGGTACTTGAAGGGCGGATTCCAACCGGTGGAGTATGATGAAGGAATGTTTGACAGATGGAAGAAAATCTGCGATGAGCTTGGAATGCACGGGGTCGAGATGCTGACTGAGCATGGCGAGCCGACCGGAATTCTTCTATAAACGGGGATGGCAATGTTTCTGAAAAACAAATTGGGGGGTACTTTTTTAAAAGTACCCCCCAATTCCCCATCAAAACTTTTTTTGCCTGATTTAGGGTCTCAGGTTTATATCATATAATACCACTCATCGCTTTGAACGACTTCTTCGATATTGCGGGCTCCATTGTGCCCCTGCTTATACTCCAGTTCTTGATTTTTGATGCTGACTTTTGTATCGCTCGGGATAGATGCTGTGATGAAGGCGTTTCCGCCGATAACAGAATCATGACCGATTACGGTTTCGCCACCGAGGATAGATGCACCGGCGTATATGGTTACATTATCCTCTATGGTCGGATGTCTCTTTTTGCCGTGCAGCTTTTGACCACCTCTGGTTGACAGTGCTCCTATTGTTACTCCCTGATAGATTTTCACATAATCTCCGATAACTGCGGTTTCGCCGATTACAATTCCGGTACCGTGGTCGATAAAGAAGTATTTTCCGAGTTGAACGCCTGGATGAATGTCGATACCGGTTTGGGCATGGGCATACTCGGTCATGATTCTCGGTATAAGCGGCACGCCGAGCAAATAGAGTTCATGTGCGATTCTGTTTACCATAATAGCATACAATCCCGGATAAGAAAATATGATTTCCGGCTTATTGAACGCAGCAGGGTCGCCGTCATATGTAGCCTGCAGGTCGGTCTGGATCAAGGCGCGGATGTGGGTTAATTTTTCAAGAAAACGAAGGGACAGAGTTTCTCCTTCGTATAACAGCTCCTTTTCGTCCTTTCCGGCGTATTCCGGCAAGTATTTAAGGACAATCGATATTTGTTTGCTGAGGTTGTACAGTACATCCTCAAGCAACATAGAAAGATGATTTCGTACCGTATAAGTACGGTAATTTTTGTTTTTAAAGTAACCTGGGAATATGATACTCCGGAGTTGCTCTATGATTTTAATAATGTCATCCTTGTTAGGCGGCAAGAAAGTATCTACAGTATCGATGTCTCTTTCGTTTTCATAGTCCGCCATTATTTCCTGTACAAGCTGATTGACATTGTTTTCAAGTCTATGAGCCATTGTAATGTCGTCTCCTTCTGAAAATAAAAAGCACAATATAAGTACTATTACAATCATTTACGTACCCTATATTGTGTCGTTTTATAAGCTGGTGGAGGGATTCGGACCCTCGACCTGCTGATTACGAATCAGCTGCTCTACCCCTGAGCCACACCAGCGCCGCAAAGTTTAGCCTGTTTATTATACTATATGGTTTTTGGTTTGTCAAGAGTTTTTACTAAATTTGTCCTAAAATTTGTTTCGAATAACATGAATAACATTTTGTTGGTTTTTCATAGAATTTCGGACAATATCTTGACTTCGTTTTTTCTTTCCTATATAATATTGTTATCTGAATTCATAACGACGGTGCAGGAGAAAAATCGTGGATTGGAATGAACTTGAAGCCGCGTGTGCGGCGTGTACCGGATGCAGTCTGTATAAAACAAGGACAAATCTTGTTTTCGGATGCGGCAATCGGGAAGCTGACCTGATGTTTGTTGGAGAGGGACCCGGGGAACGGGAGGATGCAACGGGTATCCCGTTTGTCGGAGCGGCGGGGATGCTGCTTGACAAATATCTCGCCGCAGTTGGGATTGAGCGGGAGAGTGTGTATATTGCCAATATTCTCAAGTGCAGACCGCCGCACAACCGCGACCCGCTTCCGGAAGAGGGGGATGCGTGCATTGGATTTCTGCGGGGACAGGTGAAACTGGTGCGCCCGCGGATGATCGTATGTCTTGGCCGAATCGCGGCTGCCCGGCTGATTCATCAGGATTACAAAATTACGCGAGAGCATGGGGAAATCGTGCAGAAGGGAAATTTCGCCATGACTGCGATATATCATCCGGCGGCACTCCTTCGGGATGCGTCTAAAAAAGAAGATACCTTGCGCGATTTTAAGAAAATTAAAGCCTATATAGAGGGAGACACTTTTTAAAAAAAGTGTCTCCCCTTTGAGATTTATAAACGAGTCCCGTGTCTTTTGTAAAAATTTTACCCTAACGCCACGTCAAGGACCATCATGAGGGCGAAGCCGGCTGCGGCGCCGATGGTACCCATGTTGCTGTGTGCGCCGTTCTGTGATTCGGGAATGAGTTCTTCTATTACTACGTATATCATAGCGCCGGCGGCGAAAGAGAGAATGTAGGGAAGAACAGGGGTAATGAGCGAGGTCAAAAGAATGGTAAGAAGCGCTCCTATGGGCTCGACAACGCCGGAGAGAAGACCGTAGGAGAAGGCCTTTCCCTTCGAAATTCCCGTCCCTATAAGGGGCATAGAGATGATGGCGCCCTCAGGGAAGTTCTGGATGGCAATGCCAATTGCAAGGGCAAACGCACCCGCCGTGGAAATGGTCGCGCCGCCCGCTAGCATGCCGGCGAAAACAACTCCTACCGCCATTCCTTCCGGAATATTGTGCAGCGTGACCGCAAGAACCAGCATGACGGATTTCCCGAATTTTGATTTCGCACCTTCCGGCTCGTCAGAATCTATATGAAGATGTGGAATGACAGAGTCCAAAAATAAAAGAAATCCAATGCCTAGTAAAAATCCTACAACTGCCGGTATCCATGCGATGTTTCCGCTATCCTCTGTCATTTCGATTGCCGGAATCAGAAGAGACCAAACTGATGCAGCAATCATAACTCCCGATGCAAAACCAAGCAGTACTTTCTGAAGAAGAGGCTTCATTTCCCGCTTCAAAAAGAACACCATCGATGCTCCCAAAACCGTTCCGGCAAGCGGGAGCAGTAAGCCAATTATAATTTTTAATGTGTCATTCATCCTATCTGCTCCTTTGAAATGCAGCTATCATTTTTGATTCATGATGTTTTCCATTATATCATATAATTGTGAAGGTTTCAAGTTATCTCGCTTTATCCGTCGCAGGGCAACTGCCAGGGAGACGTTATGAAATCCTTGTACGTGAAACGTACACAATCTGTTTTGCGCGAATTTATACAAATTCAATAATTATACCCTACTGGATAGGTGAAAAAGTGACGAAAATTGATTGCGTTAAATTTTTTGTACGAAAAGCTCTTGACAAAAATCCCTCGGCGTTTTATAATATGCATAGTTAGATGATGCTAACTTATGGTTAGCCTATGCTGATTCTGGCAGATACAAAAGAGAGAAGGCGAAGCTATGATGCCATTGACATTTGCCACTGTTGGAGAAGAAAACATCATTAAAAAAGTCGGCGGAAGTCCTGAAGTCAAAAAGCATCTTGAAAATCTTGGATTTGTTACGGGCGGAAATGTGACCGTGATTAACGAACTTGGCGGGAACATTATTGTGAACGTCAAGGAAGCGCGGATTGCAATCAGCCGTGAAATGGCGCAGAAAATCATGATTTGATTTTACATAAGGATAAATTTTGAGGAGGACCTACAGATGAACACACTAAGAGAGGCAAAAATCGGCGATACAGTGAAGGTCGTAAAGCTTCACGGTGAAGGTGCCGTAAAACGCCGTATCATGGACATGGGAATTACAAAAGGCGTAGAGGTACATATTCGTAAGGTAGCGCCCCTTGGCGACCCCATTGAAGTGACCGTGCGCGGCTACGAGTTGTCTATCCGCAAGGGAGACGCGGAAATGATTGAAGTCGAATAATCTGGACTGGCAGTCCATTTTACTGTCTATTTCTATTGTTTTCTATGGCATGCGGTTAGGAAATGCTAACTGCATGGTGAATTTGGTGAACTTTTGGGAAAAAGCGTTTTTCGCTTAAACACCCCATCAACAGAAAGAAGGATTTGACATGGATTTAAGAATCGCGCTTGCGGGGAATCCAAACTGTGGTAAGACCACATTGTTTAACGCGCTCACCGGTTCGAACCAGTTCGTCGGAAACTGGCCGGGCGTTACGGTTGAGAAAAAAGAAGGAAAATTGAAAAAGCATGACGGCGTTGTCATTACCGACCTGCCAGGCATTTACTCCCTTTCTCCCTACACCCTTGAGGAGGTTGTGGCGAGAAACTACTTGATCGGCGAGCGTCCGGATGCGATACTCAACATCATCGACGGTACAAACCTTGAGAGAAACTTGTACCTCACTACACAGCTTACGGAACTTGGAATCCCGACGGTGGTTGCCATCAACATGATGGACGTTATCCGCAAAAACGGCGACAAAATCAACACGGAAGAGCTTTCCCGTCAGCTGGGCTGCAAGGTAGTTGAAATCTCCGCCCTCAAAGGGGACGGCATCATGGCGGCGGCTGAGGAAGCAATTAACGCCGCGAAAAATACCAAGACTGTTCCGCAGCACACCTTTACAGGAGTAGTCGAGCATGCTATCGCCCACATTGAGGAAGCAGCTGTACATACTATGCCTGATGAACAGCAGAGATGGTACGCCATCAAGATTTTCGAGCGCGACGATAAGGTCCTTGAACAGCTGAAGCTGGATAAGACCATCCTTGAACATATCGAAAGGGATATCAAGGCAGCGGAAGAAGAGCTTGACGACGACGCAGAATCTATCATTACCAACGAGCGTTACGTATATATTGCCTCTTTAATGAAGGCTTGCTACAAGAAAAAATCCGCCGGAACACTTTCGACCTCCGATAAAATCGATAAAGTTGTCACCAATAGATGGGCAGCTCTTCCGATTTTCGCGGTAATTATGTTCCTTGTATACTATATTTCCGTCTCCACTGTCGGTACCATCTTCACAGATTGGGCAAACGACGGCGTGTTCGGCGACGGTTGGCATTTGTTCTCGATTGGCAGCTCCGCTTATGACGACGCAATGACAGAGTATGCGATTGATAACGTTTGGACGGATGAAATGAAGTCTATCGTGGACGCCGCTGCTGCTGCAGATGTAATCGGTGCCGAAGATATTCAGGGCGCGATTGAAGAGAAAGACTTCGGCGCGTTTGACGAGGCTTATGGCTCGTTTGCAGATTCTCTCGCAGAAAGAGGGTACGATATTTCGGAAATCTACGATGCGGCTCTTGGCGATGACGCGGAAAATGTTCCGGACTCTGCTGACTACGGCGTTTGGGTTCCTGGTATTCCGGTGCTGGTTGAAAGCGGTCTGGAAGCTGTCGGTACACCGGAATGGCTGAACAGCCTCCTGCTTGACGGTATCATCGGCGGTGTTGGTGCGGTTCTCGGCTTCGTTCCGCAGATGGTAGTTCTCTTTATCCTGTTGGCTTTCTTGGAAGCGTGCGGATATATGGCCCGTATCGCGTTCGTGATGGACAGAATCTTCCGTAAATTCGGTTTGTCCGGTAAATCCTTCATTCCGATGCTCATCGGAACCGGATGCGGCGTTCCTGGCGTCATGGCGTCCCGTACCATTGAAAATGAACGTGACCGCAGAATGACCATTATGACGACCACGTTTATCCCGTGCGGCGCAAAGCTCCCGATTATTGCACTTATTGCCTCTGCTTTGTTTCACGGTGCTTGGTGGGTTGCGCCCTCCGCTTACTTTGTCGGTATCGCGGCAATCGTAATATCCGGTATCATGCTCAAGAAAACAAAGGTGTTTGCCGGAGACCCTGCGCCGTTTGTTATGGAGCTTCCCGCTTACCACTGGCCGACCTTCGGAAACATCATGCGTTCCATGTGGGAGCGTGCGTCCTCCTTTATTAAGAAGGCTGGTACGATTATCCTTCTGTCCTCCATCATTATCTGGGCAGGTTCTTGCTTCGGCATGATGGACGGTTCGTTCACCTTCAGCACAGAAATGGAACTGGAAGACAGCGTTCTCGGCATCATCGGCGGTGCGATATGCTGGATTTTCTCTCCTCTTGGCTTTGGCAACATCAAGGCGACTATCGCCACGATTATGGGTCTTGTTGCGAAGGAAGAAGTGGTCGGCGTGTTCGGCGTTCTCGATTTCGAGGGCTTGAGCAAGCTCGGGGCTTATTCGTTCCTCGTATTCAACCTCCTCTGCGCACCGTGCTTTGCGGCTATCGGCGCTATCAAACGTGAAATGAACAGCGCAAAGTGGACGTGGTTTGCAATTGGTTATCAGTGCGGTTTCGCTTATGTCGTATCGCTGATGATTTATCAGATTGGCTCTGCTTTTACAGGAAACGTAAACATAATCGGTCTGATTGTAGCTATTCTGCTTTTGGCAGCTATGGTATATATGCTTGTTAAGCCTTACAAGGAAGCTACCAAGCTCACAGCAAACGTAAAAGTAACAGCGAAATAAGTGAAAGGAGATGCCCGGATGCTCACATGGGTTGCAGCTAACCTTGCTACTATTCTCATTTGCCTTGTTCTGATTGGAATTGTAGCGGCGATTATCGTAAGTATAGTTAAGGGAAAGAAAAAAGGAAAATCCGCTTGCGGTTGCGGATGCGCAAGTTGTCCCATGAGCGGCTCGTGCAGCTCATCTCACAAGAAACATTAACCACAGCGTCAAAAAGAAAGGATGCAAGGGGACGCACAAAAGTTACCCTTGCACCCTTATCTTATACACATGAGTTAGCTAAAGCTAACTCATCAAATCAAGGAGGAACACATGAGCGTAGTCATTATTGGAGGAAACGAGTGCATGACCCGGAGGTATGTGGAGTTATGCGCGGAATACAAGTGCAAGGCAAAGGTATATCCGAAGATGAACGCGGGCCTAAAGAACCTTGGCAAGCCTGACTTGCTCGTCCTATTCACCAACACGATGTCGCACAAGATGCTCCGCTTTGTTCTGAGCGAGACGAAGGGACGAGACATTCGGATTGCGCGCAGTCACACAAGTTCAGCAGCTGCGCTGAAAAACATTCTGCAGGAACACACGCGTGAGGTCTGTCCGGTGTAATAATAAGAAGAGAATATGCGGATGGGGGACACTTTTTCAAAAAGTGTCCCCCATCGCGTCTCTATTACACTATTTTTCCATACAATTTGGTGACCATCCTTTATTCTGTTGTCGTAAAGTATGTTTCCATTTGTTCTCCGCCTCCTGTGACGACAATACGGTGGTCGCCGCTGTTGGTTCTGCTGCCAATTTTCCATGACCAGGAGATATTGCCGGATTCATCGGAGGTTTTGTCTTCCAAACCGGCTGCCGAACTTGCGGTGGTTGCATAATAGACGCTGATACTGTACTCGGTATATGGCTTTCCAATTGCGGTAAGAGTAGCAGTGTCGTTCCGACCGACTGGAGATGTCACGCTCACCAATTGAAGAATTTGCTCAGGTTCGGTGGCTGTTTCGAGATTCCATGATATGTCTGTGGATGCGGACGCTTCTGTATACTCCAGTTCAGGTTTCATCCAGTCTTCTTCTTCCGGATCCGGTTCGATGATTTTCGGTTCCGGGACTTCCGGCTCCATCCAGTCTTCTTCGATTTTTTCTACAATCGGTTCATCGTATGTGATGAAGTCTTCCTGCGGGATTGTATCGGAAACGGTGTCCCATTCTCCCCAATCCCATGTCGGTTCTTCGGAGAAAGTGGCTTCCGATTCGACAATCGGATCTGGTGCAGATTCCGTTTCCAGAACGGTTATTGTAACATTTTCTGCGTCGCTTTCGTCCATTTCGGGGGCGAGCAGGGTTTCTATGGATTTCGTCTCGTCCGGTTTATATGTTTCTTCATTGTATGTGATTTCCTCGATTTCAGCCGACGGCAGCTGTGTTGTTTCGTCTGTTGTTTCGGACGTATCGGAATCGGCTGAATTGCTGAGTGCGGTTCCGAAAATTGATCCGGCAACGAACACTCCAGCCACGGCTAAGATGGCTTTGGCGGGAGTGTTTTTCTTTTGCTTTTTCTTCGGCATGATATTCTCCTTTCAATCATTGCTCTCCAACAAATTATATTAAAACATCTAATATTATCAAGAGGATGAATGCTATTAAAAGAAAACGCGAGCAGGCATATGAAATTGCCCTTTGCAGAAATTGACAGGCCTTGATGCACGCTGTACAGCAGATAAAAAACCACAAGAAATGCGCTGATGTCATTTGTAAGTCTTTATTCTTCGTATAGCAGAGCATTTAGCCTCGTTGCGGCATCGGCAATGTCAAACGAGACAATCGACATCTTATTGTACCAAGCAAATTTATATGCATCGGTAAACGGAACGACATGCGTCTCGATTGTAAGCGTGTTTTTCTGAGACACGACCGACGTAACAAGCGACGTCATGGTAATCATATCAATGTTGGTGCTGACAATAGACGTGGTGTATTCGACCAATTCGAGTATCTCGGACAGAGACTTTTCCTTTAGTATCGTCGATACGATTGTAGTTATCACGTCACGCTGCCGCTTTGTTCTGCCGAAGTCGTTGCCGATAGCCCGGTTACGTATATGTTTCATCACCTCGTCGGCATTGAGATGGCATACACCTGCAGTGAAGGTCTTGCCATAAGTGCTATTGTAATAATCAACCTCTTCCTGCGTAAGCGTTACATCGACGCCGCCGATGTGATCGATAAATTCGCACACACCATCCATGTCAACCACGATAAATCTCTGAATATCAAGATCGAACAGTTGGTTAATGGTGTTGATGGCCAACCCTACTCCGCCAAAAATATATGCGGTATTCAGACGGTTCCAATCATATCCCTCAATCGGTACAAGCGAATCTCGCAGGAGCGAGACTAACTTCACCTCACCGCTTTTCTTATTGTAAGATACCACTATCATGGTATCACTTCGCCCGCGGTCGACCGTGACGTCACGCGAATCTGTGCCGAGCAGAAGAATATTTACTATATCGGTACTTTTCTGCTTTACCTCGTAAATGGGTATACCTTTATAAACGGATAGTTTGTTCGATGAATTGCTGTATGTCGTAGTCGGCAAAGTCGCGGACGGTTGAGTGTCTGTGGTGGGTGTATCGACCGGCTCCGTATCGACCGGCTCCGTATCGACCGGTTCTGTGTCGACCGGTTCTGTGTCGACCGGTTCTGCGTCGACCGGCTCCGTATCGACCGGTTCTGCGTCGACCGGTTCTGTGTCGACCGGTTCTGTATCGACCGGCTCCGTTTCAATTGATTCCGCATCGTCACCCGGTTCATCATCGAGCTGTGGGTAGTCGGGCATAATATATGTATCCGGCCTTTTCACAATATCGACCGGCTCGTATGTAGCGTTGTACTGTTTTATAATAAACGCGGCCACAACGCCGATAAAAAACAAAAGCAGCACAGCGACAACAATCAATATGATCTTAATCCATTTTTTTTGTTTTTTCATTTTCACCGTTTTCATTCCCCAATGTCTTTGGAGTCTCTTGCTAAAAAATTTATTTACAGTAATACGTCTTTCGTATATACTGAACTTGCCGCCAATTTCCCGTAGGCAGTTGACCAGCACCCGATAATCGGCCATGCTTTCGTTGAAAGACATTGATGACATATCTGATAAACATAATACAATAGCGTAATTATATCACAAATGCCTAAAAAAAGTCAATATTTATGGGTTAATAATCAATTTTCGACAAAAGAAAAAAATATTGACAATTTGTATATAATATTTTGTTTCTTAGAAGATAAAGTTTGTTTGAGTAACCCCTGTTTTTTGGAGACGACTCTATTGACAAATAAAGGATGAAGTTTTATAATACTTGATGTAGATGACAATTAAATATGAATATTATATGGGAATTACGGTTTGAAAGGTTGTAGACTGAGTAGAATAAACGAAAAGCCGGTTCGAGTCCGGCACAACTGCCATTACTGTAATTAACCGTTCTTTTGTACTGTCGGTTATAAGTCAGAAAACGTCCTGATTCTCATTGGTTTTATACATTTCTGGGTATTTGAGGAGTGCAGCCATGCTTATCGTTTTTTAATAAGAAGCGGTAATATGGTTTAGCACTCTTTCTTTTTTGGAAAATGAATGCCTTGCTGCGTATCGTTCCGGGAAAAATATGGACATGCGACTGCTTTTTTGATTAGCGGAATCGGCGCGCTTGACGCGATTTCACTCACTGCATATGTGGTATATTGGCAGCTACAAGAAACTCGATTATGAACCGATTACTGCATCCGTAAATTCGGATTTGCCATCACGAAAAAGTGCTTGTCAACATTTTGCGCTCCAAGAAGAAGGGGCGATACACCATGATAATGGCACAGAACTCGGCTTATATCTTTTCTATGGGAGGTACATCATGCTGACTTTGCTGAAATATCAAACTGTTGCGATACTTATCGGATTTATGATCGACTTTTTTGTCGGCGACCCGCACTGTATCCTTCATCCGGTCTGCCTGATTGGCAATCTTATCACCGCTCTGGATCATAAATTGCGGAAAAAAATCAGCGAAAAGAGCGATTTTCGACGCGGTATTCTGACTGCCGTCATCGTAACGTTCCTTTCTTCCGTCGTTCCCGCGTTGATTTTACTGGCCGCATGGCTTCTCCATCCACTCCTTTATCTGACGATCGACAGCATGATGTGTGCACAGATTCTCGCCGCACGTCAGCTTTGCCGCGAAAGCCGCCTTGTGGAAAAATCGCTGAAGGCAGGCGACGTGGAAGGAGCGCGACACAACGTTTCCATGATTGTTGGACGTGATACGGATGTTTTGGACGCCAACGGAATCTGCCGCGCCGCAGTTGAAACCGTAGCGGAAAACACTTCCGACGGCGTTATCGCCCCTCTTTTCTGGATGGCTCTTTTGGGGGCGGTAGGCGGATTTTTCTATAAATCTGTCAATACCATGGATTCTATGCTTGGCTATAAAAACGAGAAGTACCTCTACTTCGGACGCGCGGCTGCCAAACTTGATGATTTTGTCAACTATCTTCCCGCGCGGATTTCGGGCGTCGCTATGGTCCTCGCCTGTCCATTTTGCGGATGTGACCGGAAAAATGCCTGGAAAATCTTTCGACGCGATCGGTATAAACACGCAAGTCCAAACTCTGCACAAACAGAATCAGCCTGTGCGGGTGCGCTTCGGGTACGGCTTGCGGGAGATGCGCGTTACGGCGGCGTGTGGCATAAAAAAGAGTTCATCGGCGACCCCTTGCGTGAAATCGAATATGAGGATATCACGCGTGCCGGGCGGCTTATGTATGCGGCTACCGTTTTGGTGCTTCTTCTTCTGTTGATAATGCGAATTGCTGCGATAACGTTATGCTTATAAGTAAAAATATCCCCTTAGAGGGACAGCAGCTTCCATATGTTGCGATGAATGCCGCAGGATAGCTTTCTTATTTGAAAATTGCAGCATGATAATTGGCGGACGACGCCAGACGTGCACTTGATATGGAATTGATTTATTGAAATTTTGAGGAGGGTATATGATTCATATTTATTGTGGCGACGGAAAGGGAAAGACCACCGCCGCTTGCGGATTGGCCGTTAGAGCTTCAGGATGTGGGATGAAGGTACTGTTTGCGCAGTTTTTCAAATGCGGGAATTCATCGGAAATCCTGCAAATGGAAAAGCTCGACCGCATTGATACTCTCCATTTCAACAAGCATCTCGGCCGGAATAAGAATGCCGATGAAAAAGGGAAAACAGAAACCAGTGACGCGTACTGCGAAATGATGGAACAAATATACGAAATTGCCGGAAACTACGATATGATAGTGCTGGATGAGGTGATTTTGGCCTATAACTATGGTGTGCTGGACAGTCAAGAGGTGCTTTCCTTCCTGCATGATTTTAGGGATACTCATGAAATTGTGCTGACCGGACGGAATCCCGCTCAAGCGATGTTGGATCTTGCCGATTATGTCACGGAAATGAAAAAAATCAAGCATCCTTATGACCACGGCATCACTGCTCGACGGGGAATCGAATACTGAAAGAAAAAATAGGGGAGACGATTTGAAAAACATCTCCCCTATTTTTTACCCAATTTCTTCATACGTCATCTTTTCCAAATCCACGCTGTATCCTCGACCGGGCTTGGGCTGCCATTCATAGCGGTTTTTATTTTTCTGAGGAAATAGCTTTGCCATAACTGCGGCAATGACACCGCCATGCGTGAGAATCAGTGTGTCACGTCCCGTTTGCATGATTTGCTCAACGGCATTCAGCACACGCGCTTTCATAAGATTGCCGCTTTCACCGCCCGGTGCGACGTTTTCTTCGTTATCACCTGTAATCCACTTTATATAATCGGGGGCTTCTTTCAATTCCTCATAAGAATGCATCTCGAACACACCAAAGTCCATTTCTGCGAGGGCAGGGAGAACTTCATGCTCCCTCTTACCGTACAGAATGAATAATGTTTGCTCGCAGCGCTTCATGCCGCTGGAAACAATCCGAAAACCTTCCACGCTGGGATAGGAGACCGACTCTTTTAGCGCGTTCAATTCGGCAATTCCGTTTTCTGAAAGCTCCTCATCGGTCGCACCGCAATAGAGATGTCGTTCGTTGGCATTTGTTTTGCCATGTCGTATTAAAATAATTTTCATCTTATTTTAACCTCTGTGGGAGTCCGCAAAATATTCTTGTTACCTCCTCAGCTTCACGCGAGAGATAGATGCACAACCTTCCCGTTTCCTCACGCCATGCGCGCATGTCCGCACCCAGTGGAACGACTCCACAGAAGATGTCGCAGCAAATCAAAACTGAATTCCGCCACACCTCTGCATGGTTTTGAAACGCCGTAAGCGCGTGGATTCCGTTCCGTACACAGAATAAGGTGTACTCCTCAATTCGATAGATACATGGCTTGCCAAAGTCAATGTGCCCGCTTTCCGTACAAGTGCAGATATCCTCCTTGGCGAGTTTATAATGATTTTGTGCGTATTCCAACTTTCCCTGATACGCACCGCCGAGAATCAGATTCATAGTAAGTATACCTCATAAAAAAGCAAGTACAACAATGCCGCAAAGCTCGCCGATTGTCAGCGCGTAGCCGGAAATATCCCCGGACATCCCATCCAGTGACTTAAAAGCACGGTGCAGCGCCAAACCATACCCGAGATAAACCGCCGGAACCACCAGCCCACCTATCCCGAGAATCAGAAATCCAAGAACAGCTGTTGCCAACATCACTGCTGCAAACCATATGATGTGTGATTTTTTTATCCCTTTGCGGTAAGCGCCTGCATATTCGCTTGTCGAAATGGGGCGCAGCAGCGTGACTGCCAATCCGGCCACAGCACGGGAGGCGATGGGAATAAAAATCAACGCGAGCAGGCGGGTTCCTTCATGAAAGGAGGCAAATGCCGCAAACTGTATCATTACGATCAAAGCGCAGGCAATTACAGCAAAGGATCCGGAGGTGGGGTCCTTTAAAATACGCCTCCGTTCTTCGAGGTCGCGCCACGATTTCACAGCATCGGTCGTGTCGAGAAAGCCGTCAAAGTGCATGAATCCGGTTACAAGAAAGGGATAAGCACATAAAACTGCCGCCGCAAGCAGGTAAGGGACTGGCAGCAGCTTCAGCAGATACGCCAAAACTGCCCATATAGCGCCAATCCACGCGCCCACAATCGGGAGAAACAGCGTCATCAACGGACGAGCCTCCTCATCCCAGCCATGATACGGAGACGGAATTGCACAAAACATGGAAAATGCCATCATACAGCCGCGCAGATATTTTTTCACAGGTCAAATTCCCCCTTATAAGATATGACATTTCCGGCGCACAACTCAAGTACAACGTCACAGACCTCAGCAAGTGCGCGGTCAAGCGACGCCAATCCACGGCGGTAGGCTTCGGTATATTCGTCATAGCGTGCGGCGTCAGAATAAAGATAATCCGAAACAAAGACCGCATTTTCCACTTTCGCTGAGAATGCAAGAAGGTCCGCCTTTACTTTTTCAAGAGCACTTTTATCAAGCTCCCAGTTGTTTTCCGCAGGATACATCTCGTTCATCAAAAGGGCGGTTATGCTATCAACGAGAAAAACGCCGTTTTTGTCAACTTCATCCGTTACCACGGTCGGAAGATTCCGTCCGCATTCGAGCGTCTGAAAACCCATTCCACGGCGGTTTTCAACATGACGCGCGATTCTTTGCCTGTCTTCTTCATCAGAGGGAATCATCGTGGCGACATAGTAAAGATTGCCGGAACCGGCCAGTTTCACAGCGGCAGTCTGCGCAAAATTCGACTTTCCATTTTTGCACCCGCCGGAAATTAGTATTTTCATTCTGCACCGTCCTCTTTGACTGTAAAAGAGTCTTTTTTTCGGATTTCCTCAAGATAGCTGTCGTCGATTCCAGCTTCGTCAAATGTTGCCATATCGTTCATCACGGCACAGGCTGCGTCGATAACTTGAAAGGCAATTGGGCATCCGCTTCCCTCGCCGAGACGCATTCCCAAGTTCAGCATGGGAGAAAGTCCCAATTCCCGCATGGCAACGCGATAGCCGATTTCATATGACGCGTGGGAGGGAATCAAATACTCTCGAACCGTCGGACACAGCTTTACCGCAAGCAGCGCAGCTGTGACAGAGATAAATCCATCCATCACAGCCGGAATTTTCGCGGAAGCGGCGCCAAGAAATGCACCCGCCATTGCCGCAATATCCAGTCCTCCGACTTTTGACACGACATCCAGCGGGTCTTCCGGATTGGGTGCGTTGACCGCAATTGCCCGCTCAATTACCTGAATTTTATGTAAATAACCTTCATCTGTCATACCGCCGCCTCGTCCCGTTACCATGCGAACCGGTTCGCCGGAAAAAACGGCAAGTACTGCTGCAGAAGTAGTCGTATTACCTATCCCCATTTCTCCTACACCAACAATGTTGTATCCCTCATTTGCTGCGCGAATCGCCAGTTCCGCACCGATTACCATAGCTTCAACCGCCTGTTTGCGCGTCATAGCGGGGACCTTTGCGATGTTTTGCGTGCCGTAGGAGATTTTTTTGTGGATGACAGCAGGCTCATGAATATCAGCATTGACGCCTACATCACAGACCCAAAGTTCGCACCCGAAGTGATGTGCCAAAACTGCGGCCCCGGTTTTGCCGCGCACCAGATTTATGGTCTGCGCCAGCGTCACAGACTGTGGCGTGCAGGCGACCCCTTCTTCCACTACGCCGTTGTCCGCCGCAAAAACAAGCAGGAGTCTTTTGTCGATGGCGTTGTGAATTCGTCCGGTGATTCCGGCGAGCTGAATGGAAAGTTCCTCAAGCGTTCCAAGGCTGCCTGGGGGCTTGGCAAGCTGAGCCTGCCGTTTGCGTGCCGCATCCATGGTATCGGAATTAAGAAAAGTGATGGATGAAAGGATTTGTGTGAGTTTTTCTTCGTTATTCTTACATGCTATATCCATATCTGCGTTGGTTTCTGTATTGGAGGTATCTTTTGTTTCTCTCTTTTGTGCTTTTTTCATTTCATTCCGCCGCCGTTTGGAACGGATTCGCTTTTCACGATTCAACTTGATGCGGTCGTCTTGGCGCGGGGGCTTGATTCCCGCAGCTTCAAGGGCGCGCGGCCACGGTCCGAGGAAGGCTTTGATTGCGCTCACTTCGTCATTGGCAAAATCCGAACGCTGCGGATAGCGTGTATCTCCATGCTCGCGGAGAAATTTATGCTTTTTGCACAGGATGTCAATGCAAGTCTCGCGGGTGAATTTCGCCATGTACCAGTCGCCTCCTTCGCGGAACAAAAAAAGCGCTTTCATTGCCGATAAAAGACAACAAAAGCGCAACAATTCAAAGCCATACGGAACGAGCGCTCACGTATGACTTAAAATGGCTGCACTTTTCATGTCCAAAATGTACCGAATGATTCGGTATGCCAGTGCAATATGGTAAGTATTCCGACTTATGCGGTCCATCCACAATCACGGTAATGACGGTTGCGACGGAATTTCACCGAACTTCCCTCTAATCCGTATGGTATACGGAACCATATTGCATATTATTTTAGTTTTGTCATTATAGCATATCCTGTCGAAAAAGTCAATACACAAATGTTGAGGAAGCTCGGCAGCAGCATAAAATCACACGTTCTCTATAGGAATTCAGCGAGTAGGGACTTTGTGGTATCCACGGGCTTGAAGCTTACGGTAAAGCTTTCCCCTCCCGACTGAGTTTTTTCAGTATCGCTCTGATTTCCTCATCTACCGCGAGTATTTCTTCGCGGAATTCGCGTGCAGACAACCGCAAAACGCCTGAACGCAGCGCCTGCAGCTGGATAAGTCCATCTGAGGTAACTACACGCACCGAGAAATCCTTACCAATCTCACGGATCAGTTTTTCAATGTAGATGTCTCCCAGCTCGCCCTCTTTGGTGTAAACAATGTGAAGTCCGTGATAGTCAAACTTTCGCTCTACAGAACATTTTACGTTGTATGCGTCAAATACCACAATCATATCGCGGCCGGTATATGCCTGATAATTTGCCAGTATGTCACACAGACTTTGCCGTGCATGTTCCAGGTCGTTTTCGGCGATGGCGGCAAGCTCGTCCCAGGCGAAAATTACATTGTATCCGTCTACAATATATAAAGATTTTTTGTATTTTACATTTCCAGCATTTGCTATCTGCGGCTTCTTCGGGCCACCGTAGACCTTTCTCTTAATGGGGCCAAATTCGCGTTCCATGATAGACTCAAGTTCTTTTTCGTCAATGTTAAGGTTCTTTTGGATAACCTGCGGCTCCGCAAGCTGTATTTTGTCTTCTTCCGTAGCAGATTCCAGATTCAGCCCCTCAAGATGCATGTACTGCGGAACCATCGCCCACGGGACAATAAACCCCGCGCCGTGCGAGCAGAAAACCGAATCCGGCGTATTGTCAATATCCGCTTCGGGATTATATCGGAATTCGCTAAGAACTTCATCGGTGTTATGGCAGGGAAAATATCCCTCAACCCTGCATGAAAATTTTCCTTTCCCATGAGTATAGGCTGCCACTTCGCGTGCATGTCCACCAATGGCCGCAACGGGCGCTCTTCCCACAAGAACGGAGGTGCCGACATCCGCTTCATGTTCGTCAAACGTTCCAAATCGCGCGAGAATATCCGATATCGCGCGTCCAACATATTCGCCGGGGAGTTCCAATCGGAAGGAATAATACGGCTCCAGAAGAACCGTTTTCCCATGTGACGAGGCGGTCATCAAGCCCTGTCTGACTGCGCGGTAAGTGGACTCCCGAAAATCGCCGCCTTGCGTATGCTTGAGGTGCGCACGACCGGAAACCAGAGTGATTTTCATATCCGTAATCGGAGAACCGGTCATGACGCCAAGGTGCTGTTTCTCCTCAAGATGGGTGAGAATCAGTCTTTGCCAGTTTCTCTCAAGAAAGCTCTCGTTGCAGACCGTATCAAATACAAGTCCGCTCCCCCGTTCAAGAGGTTCCAAAAGAAGATGCACTTCCGCATAATGACGCAGCGGCTCAAAATGCCCTACCCCCTCGACTGGCTCTGTGATGGTCTCTTTATACATAATTCGTCCGTCGTCAAAGCTGACATCTACACCATACCGTTCGGATATCAGGCTGACAAGTACCTCTGTCTGCACCTGCCCCATAACCTGAGCGTGGATTTCCCCAAAACGTTCGTTCCATACGATATGCAGAAGCGGCTCCTCCTCTTCAAGCATTTGCAGCTTCGGAAGAATCGTCCGGGCGTCCACCTCTTTTGGCAGGGTGATGCGGTAGTTCAGCACGGGCTCAAGGTACGGTCTTCCGGATGATTCCGCTTCTCCAAGCCCCTGACCAGCATAGGTTTTGCTCAATCCGACAACTGCACATACATCTCCCGCCTGAGCGGTTTCGAGACTATCGAATTTGGCACCGGAGTACATGCGTATAGAGGTGATTTTTTCTTCAATCGGTTCGCTTGCCCCAAGGGGAAGATAAGAGAGAGGCTGCCTGACCGACAGTGTCCCACCAGTCAACTTCATATATGTGAGCCGTGCCCCGTTTTTATCATGTGCGATTTTGTACACCCGTGCTGCAAACGATTCCGAAGCAGTAGAATATTCCTGTTCAACAGTATACCGATCCAAAGCGTCGAGAAGCTGCTCAATCCCTTCGAGCTTTAAACCGCTGCCGAAGAAACAGGGAAACAGCCTGCGTTTCCGTATCAGACTGGCAATATCCTTATCTTCAACTGTGCCGCTATTCATATATTTTTCAAGGATATCTTCATCGGTCATTGCGATTTGCTCATCACGGTCTGCCGCATCACGGAAATCGATACATCTGTGGTCAAGTCCGGCGGAGAGTCCTCGCATGATTTCGCGTTCATCGCACCCTGCAAGGTCCATTTTTGTCACAAAAATAAAGGTTGGCACGCGGTAGCGTTCCAGCAAATGCCAAAGTGTTTCCGTATGCGCTTGCACACCTTCTGATCCGCTGATAACAAGTATCGCATAATCCAGAACCGACAAGGTTCGTTCTGTTTCCGCAGAAAAGTCGACATGCCCAGGAGTATCAAGGAGCGTTATCTGCAAATTCCCAGTTGTGATGATTGCCTGCTTGGAGAAAATGGTGATACCACGTTCACGCTCGAGCTCATGTGTGTCGAGGTACGTATTTCGCCAGTCGACTCTACCGGGCTTTTTTATTTTTCCGGTTGTATATAAAAGCGCCTCAGACAGAGTCGTTTTACCCGCGTCCACATGCGCCAAAATTCCGATAACCTGTTTTTTCATATTCGTCCTTATTCAAACAAAACGTAAATTCGATTGAAAGATGCTTTTGAAAAGCACCTCCCCGAACCCTTTTATAAAAAACATTCAAACAATAAATTAAAGTTATTCCGAAAACTTATCGAACTCACTTTAAACATAATTATATTATTATATCACGGACATGCTGTAATTTCTACGATAAAAATGTAAATGCGTGAAGATTTCTATAAAATATTGACCGAATATTCTGACGGGAATTGTAGGAGTTCAGAATATCGAAGAAGAGAAATACAATATTGTTTGATTTCCATAAAAAGGAAGGAACCATTGCAAATTTATGAAATCCATGCTATAATAGCGGCAGAAGATGTGTTCTGCAAAAATTTATCAAATAATATACCAAATGGAGGCAGCATGATTTACTACATAGACCCAATACACGGTATGGATTCGGCGGATGGGACATTCCCTGAAAAGGCGCGGCGCAGCTATACGGATATAGCACTGCAGCCCGGTGACACGGTTCTGTTTAAGCGCGGCAGCTTCATCCGTGACTGTCTGTACCGCAAGAGTGGTACGCCTGAAAAGCCAATTACTTACGGTGCATATGGAGAGGGCGAAAATCCGGTGTTCTGCGGCTCAATTGATGTGAGCGCTCCTGAAAAATGGACGGAAATCCGTCCGAATGTGTGGAAGTACACCGACTCTTTGCCAAGCGAAGCATGTAATTTTATTTACGATAACGGCAGAATGGGCGCGACCCTGCGTTGGGAGGAAAATCTGCTATCCGCACAGGGGGATTGGTACGATAGCCGCATGGGTTTACGGGAGAACGGAAAAAAGCCTGTGGAGGAAAAAGTTCTACTGTACTCTGAGGGGAATCCCGGAAAGGTTTATTCTCATATCGAATGCGCAGTCTGGGGGCAGCGTAACCTGTCGCAAAACACAAACTGCACGACCTGCGAAGACTTGTGCTTCTTCGGCAGCGGCGTTCACGCACTGTCGGGCGGCGGCGACCACATCACAGTCAGACGGTGCTCGTTCTGCTTTATCGGCGGCGCAGTCTGGAACCGTCAGTTGAAAATCCGCTTTGGCAACGCCATCGAATTCTGGAACCATGGTGAGGATATCCGAATCGAGGACTGTTATTTCAACAATATTTACGATTCCTGCATCACACATCAGGGAGCCGGAGATTGTGAACCTGCGAAAAATCTGGTCATGCGCCACAACCTGTTTGTCAATTATGGTATGGGCGCGTATGAAGGACGAGACCGCATGTCAATTGCTTCCGCGTTTAACGACAACATCTGCCTGTATGCGGGCGGCGGCTTTTCCGCCTTCGGGGACACTTTGCCGAGAAATTCTGAAATCTATCCGCAGCCCATGGGACATCATTTGTTTATGTGGAGAATCCCCAAGCCGACTGAGAACGGCTGTCTTGAGGTTGCCGGAAACCTCTTCTATGAGGCCACGGGCGCCGCAATGTACGCCATCATCTCTCCCGAAGCGGACGCACAGATGTACTTGCATGACAACCGATATTATACTTCAAACAAAACGCTGCTGACTCATATTCGTGGAAAGAGTTACTCTCCTGATGATTTTGATACATATCTTTCCGAATACGGCGAAGCGGGTGCAAAATACCAAAGTCTCGACATCGCCGCCGAGGTTGAACAGTGGTTCAAGGAAACTGGATGCGGCAGATACGGCGCAAAGCTGTTCACAGATAAGCTTCCGCCCCAGCGGTATTTTGTCGGCTCTACGGAAAAGGACGCACTGTCATATGCGGTCGGCGAGGACATGTGGTTCCGTCTCACATTGACAGAGGAGGGAACCCCGGTGACTTGTCCGAACTTCAAGTATGTCTGCCGCGGCGATGACGGCAAACACAGCGAAGGTGTTGTGGACGGTACCAGCGGCAGATTTGAGCTTCATACCTCAGTCGATGTGCCGGGTTATGTCCACTTGATTGTAACTGCATGCGACGAAAACGGCAAACCACTGCGGGGATACGACGTGTTTGAAGGCGGTGCATGTGCCGGATTTGACGAAATCAAGACTTCTCAAAAAGAACCAGACGATTTTGACACATTCTGGAATCGCGTCATCCATGACGAGCTTGACCCAGTTGCTCCCGTGACGATAGAAAAGCACGAATTCCACTGCGGCGACCCGGGAGATATCGTGTACGATGTGAAAATTGCGTGCCCTGGCCCCAATCCGGTCTCGGGATATCTGCGTATGCCGCGAAATGCGGGAGAAAAGTCCCTGCCCATCGTGGTCGGTTATATGGGTTATAATGTATCGAGCGCCAATATTCCCACAAAATCCGAAGCCATCCAGCTTAATATCAATCAGCACGGTATTGTAAATGGAGAAACATTCGAATATTATCAGCAGCTTTTTGGAACGACGTACCGCGACTTCGGCTTCAATCGAGAAGAAAATAAGAATCCCGACACCGTATACTTCAAATACATGGTTCTTCGCGCTTTGCAGGCGATTCGCTACTGCAAGACTTTGCCGGAATGGGACGGACAAAATATCGCAGCACGCGGGGGAAGCATGGGAGCATTTCAGGCCACTTCAGCTGCGGCATGGGATAAGGACGTCACATGCCTCGAAATCCAGATTCCGTGGATGTGCGATTTGCACGGCATAGAAACTGGCAGGCTCGGCGGATGGCGTCCCGCATGCGATAAGGGGCTCGATTATTACGATACGGTCTTTCAGGGCCGCCGCGTCACCTGTGACACCTATCTTTATGCAGGACTTGGCGACTATATATGCCCGCCGTCCGGTGTAACCGCACTTTTCCACAGCATAAGCGGGAAAGCGAGCCTTACTATGATGCAGAATAAAACCCACCCATATACCGCACCGGAATGCAGTACGTATATGAGAAAAAAATGAATATGAAACGTGAAACAATAAAACAAGCTCTCGCGCATAAAGAGAGCGGCAAAGTTCCATATACTATCATATTAGCGCCGGAAAGTGTAGAGCCGTATGCGCCAAAGCTGATTGAACGGTATGCAAACGACAAAATCAAAGCCGACTTAGAAGCGGAAAAACTCAATTTAATTGAAGCTTATTCGCTCGATATTGGAAATTGCATGCTTTATGTCAATTGTCCGTGGTGGGGATGGCACTCCTTCTCCGAGGACTATTCCGCCGAGGAGGCGCCGTCTCGCTTGCCCTATACGTATGGTTATGGAAGGCTATGAAGGCGCGTTCGAACATTGGAAATACCTCCGTGAAACCTATGACGCATACCTTCTTGTCACGATTTGGGGCAGCCGCTTTGAAAAAGCTTATTTTGCACGCGGACTTGAAAATTTCCTTGCAGATATTGCGGGAGCACCGGAATTCGCAGCCGATCTGCTGAATATGATTATCCGCAAAAATATGGTAATGCTCGAAAACTTTCTTGTGTCCCCGCACATTGACGGCATTCTGCTAGGGTCGGACTGGGGAACACAGCGCGGTATGCTTATGTCTCCCAAAGCGTGGACAGAACTGATACGTGACGGAGAACGGCGCGAATATGACTAATACACAATATGAAAAAAGATGTTTTTGTCCATTCATGCGGCAAAATCGACGCCATCATTTTTGATTTGTGTGAAATCGGAGTGGATGCGCTCAATCCTGTACAGCCGGAGTGTATGGATATCGCAGAGCTGAAGCGCACATATGGCGATAAACTCACATTCTTTGGCGGTATCAGTAAACAGCAGCCTCTCCCGAACGGATCACTGGACGAGGTGCGTCGTGAAACGCGCCGAATCATCGAGATGATGAGCGTAAACGGATACATCACCGCTCCTTCGCAGGAAATCATGCCGGATGTACCGTTTGAAAATCTGATCGCACTGATTGATACTGCGCGTGAGTATTATGATTGATGGGATGTAAACTTAATAAAAAAGATGGGGTACTTTTAAAGGGTACTCCATCTTTTCATATTTCTTAATTTTTATCACTTATCAAACGCTGCCGCGGCGGTGATTCCGGATTTGTAGTTTTCGATATATTTGTCGAATCCTGCTTTACCATCTGCGGTCGGCTGGAGTGTTGTGACCTCCATGGAACTGAATACGCATTTGTCAAGGAAGTCAGGCAGGGTTTTGCCGTTCTTCAATACCATATACGCCGCAAGGAGGGCCATCCCCCACGCACCGCCTTCGCCCGCAGTTTTCATGACCGATACGGGAGTATTGAGCCCATCTGCAAGAATCTGCTGTGCCACGCCCTTTGTCTTAAACAATCCGCCGTGACCGGTGAATTTGTCCGCCGTGACCTTTTCATTGTCAAACAACAGATCCATGCCGATTTTCAGTGCGGCTACTGCGGACACAATTTGTGCGCGGAAGAAATTCGCGAGATTCATACTGCTGTCGACGCTTCTGAAATACATTGGCTTGCCGCCCGATATTTTCATCACAGGTTCGCTCGATAGAAAATTGTACGACACTACGCCGCCGCAGTCCGCGTCTCCGTTCAGCGCGTTGTAGTAGAGCGCGTCATATACCTCTGCCTTCTTCATCGGATGACCGGTGAGCGACGCGAATTCACCGAATATTTTTGCCCACGCGTCGATTTCCGCACAGCAGTTGTTGCAGTGTACCATTGCGACAGGAGAACCGTCGGGCGTGGTTACCATATCAATCTCAGGATATGCCGCACTCAATGGTCCATCGAGGACGAGCATGGAGAAAATCGAGGTGCCGGCGGATACGTTTCCGGTTTTCGGACGTACGCTGTTTGTCGCAGCCATACCGGTTCCCGCATCCCCTTCAGGAGGACAAAGCGGGATACCCGCGCAAAGATTTTCAGACGGGTCAAGCAGAGCCGCGCCATCCTCAGTCAGAACCGCGCCGCTGTCTCCGGCGTTTTTGACCTTCGGCAGAATTTTAAGGATATCTCCGGAAAATCCCTTATCTGCGAGCCGCTCGCGGAGCAGTTTTATCATACCGGTGTCGTAGTCGTTTGTCGCGGAGTCTATCGGGAAAATGCCGGATGCCTCGCCGACTCCGACCTCGCGGCGTCCGGTCAGCAGATAGTGTATGTATCCGGCGAGGGTGGTGATGTGCGCAATTTTGCTGATATGCGATTCGCCGTTCAAAATGGCCTGATAGAGATGCGCGATGCTCCACCGCTGTGGAATATTGAATCCAAACAATGCGGACAACTCGTCGGCGGCAGTCTCAGTGGTGGTATTGCGCCATGTACGGAAGGGAACGAGCAGATTATCATCAGAGTCAAACGGCATATACCCGTGCATCATGGCGGAAATACCGATTGCACCGACCGAGGTCAGTGTGATTCCGTATTTTTCGGACACGTCTGCCGCGAGCGATTTGTAGCAGGACTGCATGCCGGTTATGATATCCTCAAGCGCGTACGTCCAGTAGCCGTTTTCAAACCGGTTTTCCCAGTCGTGGCTGCCGGTTGCAATCGGCGTGAAGGTATCGTCAATCAATACCCCTTTTATTCTGGTTGAGCCGAACTCCATTCCGAGATAGGTGCGGGAATTGGCAATCTTTTCTTCGATGGTCATGTATGAAATCCCCCTTGCATTCTTCATTTTCCCTCATTATATCACATCTTCTGAAAAAATGAAAGAGCATAGGCGATAAAATCCACGACGGCAGGCTTTCCTTTTGCGAGGAAAATCTTTTCAAACTATGAGATGGGCTTTATTTAAGGCATGACCGTTTCGGGATACAATTATTATCAGCTAATCGTGAGCGAGCTTGTCGTGGCCGCCAAGACCCTATTCACCACAGCAATACAGAAAACATACGATTTTATTTCAATTTTTTTATGCTGTTGTCTTTGATTTTTATCTTAGCTCTTTACAAATCCGCCAAAATCAGTTATACTGAATAAAAAATTCCGATAACAAAGGAGTCTGTTATGAAAAACATTCGGTTTGGAATCATCGGCGCTGGAAACATCGCAGTAAAATTTGCCGATGCTGCCAAAAGGGTCGACGGTGCATCGGTTGCCGCAGTTTCCAGTAAATCCATAGAGCGCGCAAAGGCGTTCGCGGAGGCAAATGAGATTCCGGCATATTACGGTTCCTATGAAACAATGGTGGAAACGGATATCGACGCTGTTTACATCGCCACAACGCATAACTTCCATATGGAAAACATTCTCCTGTGTCTTGAGCACGGTAAGCATGTCCTGTGCGAAAAGGCGATGGTATTGACGTCAGCCGATGCGAAAGAGGTGTTCCGTCTCGCACGTGAGAAGAATTTGTTCTGCATGGAAGCAATGTGGTCGTGCTTCCTTCCGCAGATACAAAAGGCCAAGGAATGGATAACCTCGGGAAAAATCGGCGCTATTGCAGCAGTCAGTGCGGTGATTGGTTTCAACGGCGGTGGAAATCCTGAGAGTAGACTTTATAATCCCGCCCTTGCCGGAGGTTCGCTGTACGATATCGGCGTATATCCTGCGGAAATTGTGTCCTATCTGGTGGGCGAACCCATTACGGATTGTGTTGGGGGATACAGACCTCACAAGGTGACCGGAGTTGACGAATCAGCCGCATTTATTTTGCGCTATCCGTCGTGCGATGCGGCAATTCAGTGTATGTTGAACGCCAACGCGAAGGAATATATGATTGTGAATGGTACAAACGGATATATCGAACTTCCCTTTGTAAGCAGCGGATATGACGCCTTTTTATACGACGGCCGCAAGACCCTTATCGAGCATTACAGACAACCGTTTGAGAATGGCTTTACCTATGAGGTTGAAGAAGTGGTACGCTGCATAAACGAGGGAAAAATCCAGTCGGATATCATGCCGGCGGAATCAACCATACAATGCGCAAGAATTTATGATAAGCTGCTGCGGGGGGGGTAAGAGATGGACAATTTATGGAAGGGCGAGATACGTCTACTCAAAATCTCCATTTGACGGATAGATAAAACCGGAGGCAGATAAAATCCCATGCGGCAGGGTCCCGAAATCCGCAATGCTCGGAGACAGACGTATCTTCACCGGATTTACATCAAATGGTGAGTACGCAGGCGACATGATGTCGGTAGAAGCCCTGCAAAATGCTGACGGTGTACTCAGCTTTCAGCCGATTGAATAAACGTAAATCCCCTACGCGCCTTTTATGCGGAGAAGACTGAGACTCGAATACGAGTTTCCGAAAGCATGCACATTTTATTGATAATTTCTGATGTATAACAAAGTATTTTTTAGTGATTTTGTAAATAAATCTTGAAAAACAAACTATTTTATGTTATAATAAAACAAATTCACATTCTACGACGTGGAGTTTTTTATGCTTTTTAATTCCATTGAGTTCTTGATTTTCTTTCCCATCGTGATTGCCGTCTTTTTCATTCTACCGCATAGATTTAGACGATATTTCCTCCTCGCCGCAAGCTGCTATTTCTATATGTCCTTCATACCGAAGTATATTTTCATTCTTCTGTTCACGACACTCGTAGACTATTTTGGAGCAATCGGTGCGGAAAAGCTCCGTCTGAACGGACGAAAACGATTGAGCAAGGCGGTCTTTATAACCGCTGTATTGCTGAACGTAGGACTTCTTGTATTTTTCAAATATCTCGGCCTGCTTGAGGATACCATCAATTTCTTCGGGCGAATCATTGATATGCGCACTGTCGTACTCCCTGAAGTGGTATTGCCAATTGGAATTTCGTTTCACACTTTCCAAAGCATGG
>CAZUPI010000008.1:0-29238 GCA_964621755.1 uncultured Ruminococcus sp.
TTAGCATAGAAAAAAGCCCATATAACGTGGTTATACAGGCTTTTAAGAAGATTTAAAATGATGATTTTTAGATGACGTACTTTTTTTAAAAAACTTATTTATAAAACAAAGCAATTCTATTTTTGGCCAGCGAGCATCATTTTACCTGACTCCAAACAGCAGCTCGCTGTAGGTTGGGTAAGGCCAGTACTTTTCAGCAGTGAGATGCTCCGTCTCGTCGACATACGAGCGAAGCTCCTGCATTTTTGTCAGGACCTTGTCCTTGAACGTGAACGACAGATTTGTGATATCCGTGATTTTGGAGACTGCGTGCAGCTCGCTTTCCAGCTCGCGGACTGCTTTGGAAATCGAAGCGGTCAGTCCAGACAGATTCGCAACAGTTTCGGCTTCATAGGAGACGTCAACGGATGCGAGCAACTGCTTTTTAGCAATGCCAGTATCGCAGATGTCCTTCTCATATGCCGTAACCGCTGGCAGAATCTGCTTGTACACCATGTCAACCATCGTCGACGCTTCGATGCTTATCGTTTTGCAGTAGTTCTCAAGCATGATTTCATACCGCGAATACATTTCGGTTTCTGTGTAGACATGGTGCGTTGTGAATAGATGAATGTTTTTTGCCGCGAGGAAGTGCAGCATGGCATCCGGTGTCGCATGGAGATTCAGCAGTCCGCGGACCTCGGTCGCCTCCTTTATCCACGCTTCGTCGTAGCCGTTTCCGTTGAAGATGATGCGCTTGTGTTTTCTTATTGTATCGCGGATGAGATGGTTCAATTCTGCGCGGAAGTCGTCTGCCGACTCGAGAATATCCGCGAACTGTCGGAGGGATTCCGCAACAGCTGTGTTAATGACCGTGTTGCATCCTGCAATGGAATTTGATGAGCCGACCATGCGAAACTCGAACTTGTTTCCCGTAAAAGCAAAGGGAGAAGTGCGGTTGCGGTCGGTATTGTCCTTGGGCAGCTGCGGCAGAACATCAACGCCGAGCTGCAGCTGGGTTGGTTCCTTCGGGTCATAGTGAGAATCTGTTTCAAGCGCGTCGAGAATGGCGGAGAGTTCGTCCCCGAGAAAGATGGAAATTACCGCCGGCGGGGCCTCAAGCGCGCCGAGACGATGGTCGTTTCCGGCAGTTGCTGCGCTGATGCGGAGCAAATCCTGATAGTCATCGACCGCTTTGATGACTGCACAAAGGAACAGAAGAAATTGCGCGTTTTCATACGGAGTTTCTCCAGGGGTGAGCAAGTTGACGCCGGTATTGGTGGCAATCGACCAGTTGTTGTGCTTACCGGAGCCGTTTACCCCCGCGAACGGCTTCTCGTGCAGCAGGCATACGAGGTCGTGCCTTTTCGCCACCTTCTGCATGATTTCCATCGTGAGCTGGTTGTGGTCGGTCGCGATGTTTGCCTGCGTATATATCGGTGCAAGTTCGTGTTGTGCGGGGGCTGCTTCGTTGTGCTCGGTCTTTGCGAGAACACCGAGTTTCCAGAGTTCTTCATCAAGCTCTTGCATATACGCTTCTACGCGCGGCTTGATTGCACCGAAGTAATGGTCATCCAACTCCTGTCCTTTCGGTGGCTTTGCGCCGAACAGGGTGCGTCCGGTGAAGATGAGGTCCCGGCGTGCTTCATACATTTCTTTGGGGATAAGGAAATATTCCTGCTCCGGACCGACGCTCGCACGGACGCATGCCACATTGGTATGAGGGTCGAACAATTTGAGAATGCGGAGAGCCTGCACATTTATCGCTTCCATAGAGCGGAGCAGGGGGGTCTTTTTGTCGAGTGCTTCACCACCGTAGGAGCAGAACGCGGTGGGAATGCAGAGAGTTTTTCCCTTGATGAAGGCATAGGAGGTCGGGTCCCACGCAGTGTATCCTCTGGCTTCGAAGGTGGCGCGAAGGCCGCCGGACGGAAAACTCGAAGCGTCCGGTTCGCCGCGGACAAGCTCTTTGCCGGAGAACTCCATAATAACTTTGCCGTCGCCGACTGGAGAAATGAAGCTGTCGTGCTTTTCGGCAGTAACGCCGGTCAGCGGCTGAAACCAGTGTGTGTAGTGCGTGCAGCCCATCTCGATAGCCCAGTCCTTCATCGCGTTGGCAACAATATTTGCCACGTTAATGTCAAGAGAACTGTTTTCATCAATCGTTTTTTTCAAAGATTTGTAAATTTCTTTCGGCAAACGTTCCTTCATGATGCTGTCATCAAATGCGAGGCATCCAAAATAGTCAGAAACAATAGGCATAATGAATTCTCCTTAAATTTAACGTGAATATAAATTTATATATATTGAACAAGTGGATTGGGTGGAGCTGTGCGGAAAAGAAAAGCGACAGAGACATCGGACTTCTCCCACGCCTTGGTCGCTATCACCGAATTATTATACACTTGGATTTTTTCATTGTCAATCATTTTTTACTAATATTTTGTCGAAAAATATGGTTTTGGAGAACAGCACAAGCATTAAAATCAAAATTCGTCAAGTATTGTGAAAAACGGAAAAACTCCATTTTGGGCTAAAATCTTAACAAATCACGGTTTGACAAATCTATCGTATTGGTGTATGATATAATAAGAAGTAAGTTTGGAAAGATGTTTTTGACAAAAATATTTTTCCTTAACTTAAGGAACCTCTGAATAATTTCACTTGCTCTGGATTTAGGCTGCATCTGCGTATTTTTCTGCGCGGCTTTGACGACTGAATCCCGTTATTTTCACGTTATTTTCCCCATGCTTCTTAACTTTAGAATGTCTTACAATAAGGAGTCTTTTTCATGAACAAGAACAAGTTTACTGGACTTACGGCTGCAGCCGTTTTTGCGGCGTTACTTTGCATTACAGCACCGTTTTCTGTGCCAATAGGAACTATTCCGATTTCTCTCGCTACATTTACTGTATATCTTGCCGCTTCTACTCTCGGATGGAAGTGGGGAACCGCCTCTGTTGTTTGTTATCTCGTATTAGGATTCTGCGGACTGCCTGTTTTCTCCGGTTTTGCCGGCGGTATTGAAAAACTTGTCGGTCCTACAGGCGGATTTTTACTTGGTTATATCCCCTGTGCCGTGATTTGCGGAGTTTTTTCCGACCTTGCAAAGCGCTGGCACCTCGCGTGGAATGTAATCGGTATGGTTCTGGGTACTGTTGCATGTTATGCATGCGGTCTGATATGGTATGTTACCCTTACTGGACAGACATTCACTCAGGGACTTGCCGTATGTGTGCTTCCGTTTATCGCGGGTGACACTGTGAAAATCATCGCGGCTTCCCTCCTCTCTGAAGCCCTGCGCAGCACTGTTATGCCTTATGTAAATTCAACTACAAAAATTAACAAAAACTGACCTGTATTCGATTTGCTGTTAGTGATTTCGCAGAAATTTTAGCGACGTCAGATATCCCAGTTGTTTTTTGTGGAAACTGCGCCGCAGCTGTGGTATAATATTATTGTTCGCTCTTATAGAAACGTAAATTTTTGATACTTACTTAAGATGGAGTGTTTATGACTGACGTATACGAGAATCCGCTTTGCACCAGATATGCAAGCCGGACGATGAAGAAAATTTTTTCTGCCGATACGAAATTTCAGACGTGGAGACGTTTGTGGGTGGCTCTTGCGGAAGCGGAACAGGAGCTCGGCATTGATATCGCCGATGAACAAATCGCGGAATTGCGTGCGAATATCGAAAATATCGATTATGACCTTGCCGCAAAGTACGAATCGGAAGTCAGACACGATGTGATGGCTCATGTCAAAACCTACGGGGACTGCTGCCCGAATGCCAAGGGAATCATCCACCTCGGTGCAACTTCCTGTTATGTCGGCGATAATACCGATATCATCCAAATGCGCGACGGCCTTCTGCAAATCAGAAAGCTGCTCGTCAACTGCATTGAGGCGGTGGCCGAATTTGCGGAGCGCTATAAGGCACTGCCGACCCTCGCCTACACGCATTTTCAAGCGGCACAGCCCACTACAATTGGGAAACGCGCCACACTTTGGCTTCAGGACCTCGTATTCGACCTCGAAAATGTGGAATACACTCTTTCAAAATTAAAGCTTCTCGGCTGCAAGGGAACAACAGGTACCGGCGCGTCGTTCCTCGAACTGTTCGGCGGCGACTACGAAAAGGTCAAAGCGCTTGACCGGAAAATCGCTGAAAAAATGGGCTTTGACGCTTGTTACACCGTATCCGGTCAGACTTATTCACGTAAGGTGGACTTCAATGTTCTCGCGGTTCTCTCCGGCATCGCGCAGACGGCTGCAAAATTCTCGAACGATACCCGTCTGATGTCACACCTCAAGGAATTTGACGAACCGTTCGAAGATAAGCAAATCGGTTCGTCCGCGATGGCTTATAAGCGCAACCCGATGAGAAGTGAGCGCATCGCATCACTGGCCCGTTACGTAATGGCTGACGTCATGAATCCGTCGATTACCGCTGCCACACAGTGGTTTGAGCGGACTCTTGACGACTCCGCGAACCGCCGGATATCCATTCCGGAGGCGTTCCTCGCAGTCGATGCTATTCTCGCGCTGTTTATCAATATCGTTTCCAACGGTACGGTTTATCCGAACGTCATCGCGCGCCATCTCAACGAAGAGCTTCCGTTTATGGCTACGGAAAATATCCTTATGTACTGTACCAAACGAGGGGGCGACCGTCAGGAGCTCCACGAAGCGATCCGCGAGCATTCTGTTGCCTGCGCAAAGCAAATCAAGCTTTACGGCGCAGAAAATGACCTTCTCGACAGAATCCTCGCAGACGAGCGCTTCCACCTCACAGCGGACGAGCTCTCGGAGTTGACGAAGCCGGAAACCTTCATCGGATGCGCCACGATGCAGACCGAGGAATACCTCGAAAACGTAGTAAAACCGCTTATGGAAGCGCACAAGAATGAACTTGGCGTAGACGTGAAAATCACAGTCTGATCCACTCAGACGAGCGTGAGTTTTAGAAAATTCTCGTGGAAAACTTTTTAGGTTCCCGTTTTCCACGAAAATAAATAAATTTAAATTTCGGAGGAAGATTTTATGCTGACTGCTGTTGTCGGGATTAACTGGGGTGACGAGGGAAAAGGTCGTATGGTCGACCTGCTCGCCTCCGAATACGATGTTGTTGTGAGATACCAAGGCGGTAACAACGCCGGACATACCGTCGTGAACGAAAAGGGAGAGTTTATCCTGAATCTTTTGCCCTCCGGCATTATCCGCGACGAAACTGTCTGCGTGATGGGTCCCGGTATGGTTATCGACCTCAAGCACCTTGTCGAAGAAATCGATAACAATGTCAAAAAGGGTCTTACCATTAATCCGTCCAGACTGAAAATCAGCGATAAGGCGGTAATCTGCATGCCGTATCATTCCGCACTCGACCAGTACGAGGAGGACAGACTCGGAAAGAACGCATACGGCTCAACCAGACGCGGGATCGCTCCCGTTTACTCAGATAAATACATGAAGAAAGCTCTCAAAATGGGCGACCTCCTCGATCCTGCTGCCATCGAACAGAGACTCGCGGGCATCATCGAGTGGAAGAACCTCACCGTTGTAAACGGTTATGGAAAAGAAGCTATTACCATCGAAAATATCAAGGAGTGGCTGAACAAATACGGCACATTTCTCCGCAATTACGTTTGCGATACCACAGAATACCTCAAATCCGCTATCGACGCGGGCAAGTCCATTATGTTTGAAGCACAGCTCGGCGCGCTTCGCGACATTGACTTCGGTATCTATCCCTTCACCTCCTCCTCTTCTACAATAGCCGCCTATGCTCCGGTCGGCGCGGGCATTCCGTTTGCCAAGCTCGACCAGACAGTCGGCATTATGAAGGCGTACTCCAGCTGTGTAGGCGCAGGACCGTTCACTTGTGAGTTGTTTGACGAGACTGGCAAAAAAATCCGCGAAATCGGACATGAATTCGGTGCAGCTACAGGCAGACCGAGACGTGTTGGTGGATTTGACGTACCCGCTTCCAAATACGGCGTCTTAATGCAGGCTCCGACCGTCCTTGCACTCACCAAACTCGATATTCTTTCCTCGTTCGAAAAGATTCCGGTATGTGTCCGCTACAACATAGATGGCGTCGAAACCGATAAGTTCACCACCGCTGAAACCGCACTTAACTCCGCAAAGCCGGTGTACGAATACCTTGATGGTTGGATGTGTGATATATCTGACTGCCGTTCCTTTGACGAACTCCCGGAAAACGCAAAGAAATACATCGAATACATCGAAAAAGTCATCGAATGCCCCATCAAATACGTATCCGTCGGTGCAGAACGTGACCAGTATTTTATCAGATAAATAAAGAAAATTTCACGCCCCCTATCCTCAAAATAAACTTTGTTCTTTTAACTTAAAAGTTTCTGAGGAGGGGGTGAGACTCGTATATGAGTCCCGGGTGTGAAGTACTTTTTGAAAAAAGTACCTCCCCGATAAAAACAATAATTATTTAAGTTTAAGGAGAAGAAGACGTGGAAAATATTGTTAAGACGGAACAGCTTTACGAAGGTAAGGCGAAAAAAGTATATAAAACCAACGACGAAAATCTCTACATCGTTTCTTACAAGGACGACGCTACCGCTTTCAATGGACTCAAAAAGGGTACCATCGAAGGAAAGGGCTCTATCAACAATCGTGTGAGCAACTATTTGATGTCTCTGCTTGAAAAGGAAGGTGTGCCGACTCATGTTGTCAAGGAAATCAATGACCGTGAAACCATCGTGAAAAAGGTTTCCATCGTTCCTCTTGAGGTCATCGTACGTAATATCGCCGCCGGTTCTCTCTCAAAGCGCCTCGGTCTGCCGGAAGGCACCAAGATGAAATCTACCGTTCTTGAGTACTGCTACAAGGATGACGCGCTCGGCGACCCTATGGTAAATGAATATCACATTTATGCAATGGATATCGCCACGAAGGAAGAACTTGCAACCATCGCGGACTATTCCTTCAAGGTTAACGACTTCCTCTGCCGCTTCCTTGCGAACGTTGGTATCGACCTTGTCGACTTCAAAATCGAATTCGGCCGCACATCTGACGGTACCATTATCCTGGCGGACGAGATTTCTCCCGATACCTGCCGTTTCTGGGATTCTAAAACGCATGAAAAGCTCGATAAGGACAGATTCAGACGCGACCTCGGCGGCGTAGAGGATGCCTATAATGAAATCCTCCGCAGACTTCTCGGCGAATAAAGCGCTAATTTATTGAAAAATAATTATGAAGGAAAACGATATTAAATCAGATACCATCCACGAAGAATGCGGCGTGTTCGGCGTCTATTCCAATTTTGATTGCGACGTGGTGAATGACGTTTATTATGGTCTCTATGCTCTCCAGCACCGCGGTCAGGAAAGCTGCGGCATCGCCGTTTCCCATAATGGCACTTTTGTCGAGCATAAGGATGTCGGACTCGTCAGCGAGGTCTTTACGACGGATGCCATGGAGCGCCTCGGTATCGGCAATATGGCTATTGGGCACGTCCGGTACGGCACGACTGGCAATTCCAGCAGAACCAACGCTCAGCCGATTACAGTGAATCACGAAAAGGGACGTTTGTCCACTGTCCATAACGGAAACCTCACCAACGCCGCAGAGCTTCGCCATATTCTCGAAATGAACGGCGCGATTTTCCACACAACCGCTGATACGGAAATTATTTCCTACGTCATCACGGCGGAGAGAATTACCCACGAGTCGGAGGAAGAAGCGGTATCAGAGGCGATGACCCACCTCAAGGGCGCATACTCATGTATCTTAATGTTTGCCGATAAACTCATTGCTTTGCGCGACGAGCACGGTTTCAGACCCCTCTGCTATGGCATCACCCACGACGGACGTTATATCATCGCATCTGAAACTTGCGCACTCGACGCGTGCGGTGCGGAGCTTGTACGCAATATCAAACCCGGTGAAATGGTTACGTTCGATAAAGATGGCGTACATTCCGATGAAAGTCACTGCGGCAAAGCGCGTGAGCAGATGTGTATCTTCGAATACATTTATTTCGCTCGTCCAGATTCCATCATCGACGGCTATTCTGTCCACGAGGCTAGACTGCGCGCAGGCAGATTTCTCTCCATTGAGCATCCCGCGCAGGCGGATATTGTTATCAGCGTCCCCGACTCCGGAACTGACGCTGCTATCGGCTTTTCTAAGCAGTCTGGCATTCCTTACGGAAGCGGCTTTGTGAAAAATAAATATATAGGACGAACTTTTATTTCCCCTGGCCAAGCGTCGCGTGAGGATAAGGTAAAAATTAAACTCAATCCCGTGACTGAAACTGTGCGAGGAAAACGCGTCGTTCTGGTGGATGATTCCATAGTCCGCGGAACTACTTGTGCGAGAATCGTCAGCCTGCTCCGCGAAGCCGGCGCATCTGAGGTACACGTCCGCATCGCTGCACCGCCATTCAGACACCCATGCTGGTATGGGACGGATATCGACTCCTGCGAAAATCTCATTGCTTGCAAGCATTCGATTAACGAAATCTGCAAAATCATCGGCGCGGATTCTCTTGGTTATCTCGAAGAAAAATACCTGCCAATACTTCCGTCTGATGACCGCGCGCATGAGTACTGCACGTCCTGCTTCAGTGGAATATACGTGGCTGAAACTCCCGCCGTCACATCAAAGGACAGATTCGAGCAAAACTAATTTACACTTACAATCTCCGATATCAGAGTTTTGGAGGGATTTAAAGGGGGGACTTTTTTCAAAAAAGTACCCCCTTGGATTTCCACAAATCCTAGTTTATCGGCGCATGGAACCCTTTCCCGATGATTTCGCTGGAGTTGGTGATAGCGATAAACGCGCTTGGTTCTCGTCTCTTGATGAAATTCCGCAGTTCTATCGCCTGATTGCGCCGCATGATGGTAACGATGACTGTTTTTTCCTCATGTCGGTATGTCCCCATCGCCTTATACGTCGTCGCGCCCCTGTGGAGTGTGTTCATGATGTAATCGCATATCGGCTCTGGGTCATCACAGATGATGGTGAAAACTTTGCATAGATTGATGTTTTCGATAACCCCGTCAATGACAAGTGACTTTGCCAGTAAACCGCACAGCGAGAATAATCCCGTCTCCGCACCGAAGATAAAGAACGACGACAGGGCTACCGCCATGTCCGCAAGCATTAGCGTTGTACCGATGTTCATTGTTGTGTACTTCGTCAAAATCATTGCGATGATGTCTGTTCCCCCGCTCGACGCGTTCATGTTAAAGAACAACGCCGATGAAATTGCCGGCACCACAATTGCAAATATTAATTCAAGAAGCGGTTCCTCTGTAAGCGGGGCAGCCATTGGAAACAGATATTCCGCCCCGCTGAGCGATGCTGACAACAGCAGCGTCACGTAAACTGTTTTGATTCCAAAGCTTTTGCCGAGCACTGTCAATCCAAGCAGGAGAAGGGCAATGTTGAGTATAAATGTCACTGTTGATGCGGAAACCGGGAGAAATGCGGCAAGTATGACTGCGATGCCGGTGACACCCCCAAAGGAAAAGTTGTTCGGAAAACGGAAAATATAAATTCCTGCAGCCATAACAAGCGTTGCAACAGTCAAAATCAAATACTCCAAAGCAGTCTGACGAATCTGCGATTTCGTTCCCAAAATAAATTACCCCTTGTCTCATAATTTCTGCCACAAGACTCTGCCACAAGAATATCATAAAATTGCATGCATGTCAAGTGATGATACGGAAATTATGGCGGAAGGATACAGAAAATCATCTTGGAGGAAGATATGTCCGAAGCTATTCTATCTTGTTCCGGCGTGGCACTCGGTCCTGGTGGACAAGCTGTATGCAGAAATATCAACTTTTCTCTCGCACCCGGTGAGTGTCTATGTGTGATCGGCGGCAGCGGAAGCGGGAGAAGCACACTCCTGCGCGTGATGCTCGGGACCGAACAGCCCCTGGAGGGCACGATTCGCTATGGGGACGCCGTGACTAAAAACGATATCGGCTGCCTGCCACAAGTGAGAGACACCCGCATGAATTCCACTGTGCGCGATGTTGTGCTGTCCGGCTGCCTGCGGAGGGGATGGCTTCCATTTTTTACAAAAGCCGATAAGCAAATCATGTTGGAGCGCCTCCACCTTGTCGGAATTGCGGATATCGCCAAAAGGCGCTTTTCTGATCTGTCTGGCGGTATGCAGCAGAAAGTACTTCTCGCCCGGGCCTTGTGCGCTGCAAAAAAATTGCTTCTGCTCGACGACCCCGCGCACGGACTTGACAAAAATTCCGCAGATGAAATGTACGACTTAATCGAAACAATATGTATGTCCGGCATGACCGTAGTTATGGTATCGGACGACATTCCCGCCGTACTCAGGTTAGCAACGCACATTCTCCACCTTTCTGCCGAACCGCGCTTCTGCGGCACAAAGGAAGACTATTTGAAAACATACGAGGGAAAACTGTTCGAGACGGGAGTGGTTCTTTGAATTTTGGAAAAGGTTTGATATATGCAAAAAAAGAAGGGTGAAGTATTCACACAAAATGCAGGGAATCCTTCATCCTTCTTTTTTATTGAAAGCTTTAAGGGGAGTTTGAGGGGAACTTTTTCAAAAGTTCCCCTCATCATTACTTACTTTTCTTCCGCCTTACCGAGCATTGCATTTACAATGATACCAAGGATGAGGGCGGTTGCGATACTTGTGATTGTTACCTGACCAAAGTTGAGCGTCAGGCCGCCGATGCCGCAAACGAGGATGGTGGACACAACGAACAGGTTTTTGTTCTGCTCAAGGTCAACGTTCTTTATCATTTTCAGACCCGATACGGAAATGAAGCCGTACAGCGCAATGCAGATACCGCCCATGACGCACGGGGGAATAGAGTCAACGATTGCCACAAAGGGAGAAAGGAATGAGATAAGAAGCGCGCCGATTGCCGCCGTAATGATGGTTACAACAGAAGCGTTTCCTGTAATAGCAACACAGGCTACAGATTCGCCATATGTAGTGTTCGGGCAACCACCGAAGAACGCACCTGCCATAGAACCTACGCCGTCACCGAGAAGGGTACGTGCAAGTCCGGGATCTTCCAGAAGGTCCTTTTCAATGATGGAGGAGATGTTCTTGTGGTCCGCAATGTGCTCAGCGAATACAACAAATGCAACCGGAATGTACGCAACAGCGATGGTACCGATGTACTGACCGGAGAGCTCACTGAAGCCGCCGAATGCTTTGATAAAGGTGAAATCAGGCACCGAGAGGAATGTGGTGAACGCAACTTTTCCGTCTACAAGAAGGTCGGAGAAGTACGCGAAATTGATGACCTTGAGCGCATCGCTGCCGGAAACAAATCCGATTATGGTGAAGATTGCAGCTACTACATAGCCTGCGCAGATACCAATAATAAACGGGATGAGTTTCACTGATTTCTTACCGAAGGTAGAGCAGAGAATTGTTACGAACAGTGTTACAAGCGCACAGAGAATGCACACAAGCGGATGCGCGGTAGCTACGCCGTCAACGTAATATTCACCGGCCTGCACATCGCTGATTGCACTTGCGGCAAGGGAAAGACCGATAATCGCAACGGTTGGACCGATAACGACTGCCGGCATGAGCTTGTTAATCCAGCGCACACCTGCAGCCTTAACAATAAGTGCGATGACTACATAAACAAGACCCGCGAAAATGGCGCCGATTATCAAACCGAGATAACCGAGGGACATAGAAACGCCGCCCGCAAAAGCCGCGAACATGGAGTTAATGAATGCGAAAGAAGAACCGAGGAACACCGGGCTTTTCGCCTTAGTGAAAAGAACATAAACAAGCGTACCGATGCCCGCTCCGAAAAGCGCGGCCGCCGGACTCATACCGTTGCCGATGATGACCGGAACAACGAGGGTCGCCGCCATGATTGCAAGAAGCTGCTGTATCGCGAAAACGATAAGCTGACCAAACTTCGGTTTGTCACTGGGCTGATAAACGAGTTTCATAAATCCTCCAAGTTATCTATATATAATGTGATTTTTGGGTGTGCCTTTCTCCATAACGCATAAAAAAAGCCCTGCCGCAAGGCAAGAGCAACTGAAAATTCATACTGACGCACAAATTTTCCGCAACAATTCTGTTAGCCAGAAAGCGCGTATATTGTATTCCGACCTTGCCAGTATCGCGGTACCGGATTAAAGCTCGCTCAAAATTCGATTAAGTATACCACGTTTCGATACAATTTGTCAATACGGAATTGACTGTGATATCCCATAAAAATATCGTAAGGCTGCGTGATTAACTTGATAAATTCTCCAAATTATAAAGAGAAGAAGCCTGTTTTTCGTAAAAGCTATGGCAAAATTTTTTTACAGAGAGTTAGAAGCATCCGCTGACGCTGCTTATCCAAACTATTGATATTTTTAGCATAATATGATATAATATTAGGTAAATAATAATGCAGACTCTACATAAAAATGACGAGACTCATTAACCATATGGAAGTAAAGGTGAATAAGTGAATAAGATTATTCGTTCCGCACTCGCGGCAATGTCAAAGCACGACATTGATCTCAAAAATCATTACGAGCAGACCCGCCAGATTCAGCATGCCACCAGACCATACGTCAAAAAAATCTCATGCAATATGATGGAACGCGTCCTACATCTTGGGGATCGCGATATCCTCGTCCGCGCGTTCTCGCATACCGGACATGTCGAGCCAATTATGATTTTCTTCCACGGCGGCGGTTTTGTCACAGGGGATTTTGACAGCTACAGCAACGTGTGCGCGAGTCTCTCCAAACTTTGCGGACGAAAGGTCATTTCAGTAAATTACCGCTTGGCTCCCGAGCATAAGTTTCCCGCTGGTCCTGAGGACTGCTATGCCGCAACTCAGGAAATTCTGTCTCACTGCGAAGATTGGTATCAGGCAGACCCGAATGACGCTGTACTCATCGGCGACAGTGCGGGCGCCACTCTGTCCTGCGTCGTCTCCATGATGGCACGGGACCGTGGTACGATTGTCCCGAAAAAACAGATTCTCATCTATCCCGCCGCGTGGTGCGATTTTACGGAGAACACTCCATTCCCGTCGGTTATCGAAAATGGAACCGATTACCTCCTGACTCAAAAGCAGCTTATCGATTATATGGAGCTTTATGCAAATACGGTGGAGGACTATAGAAATCCGTATTTCGCCCCGCTCAGACACACTGACTTTACAAACCTCCCCGAAACCCTCGTTATTACAATGGAGTATGACCCGCTGCGCGACGAGGGGGAAGCACTCGCAAGAAAGCTGGCGGCGGGTGGAAACCGCGTGGTGTGCAGCAGGGTGAAAAACGGAATACACGGTATCATATCTCTGCCGCCGTCCGCGCCTCTTACGAGGGAGATTTATAAACATATCATAGAATTTATCGGGGGCGCCGAATATGTGGAAAACAAAAGAAGCAAAGTGGAAGCGACTTGACAATGCCGGAAAAATTTTTCCTGCCATAGCGGGGCGGGAGGACAGCGAGGTTTTCAGAATCTCATGTGCACTGAACGAGGAGATTCAGCCGGAACTTCTTCAATCTGCCCTCGACGCGGCAGTTGAGGAGCACCCGTCATTTACGGAAACCATCCGGCGCGGGGTGTTTTGGTACTACCTTGAGGACACCGGATTAAAACCTACGGTGCATGAAGAAACCGAATCGCCGCTTCAACCGCTGTATGATGACCGCTATAAGCTGCTTATTGATGTGTCGTATTACAAAAAACGTATTAATTTGGAAGTTTTCCACTCGATAGCGGATGGTACAGGCGCGTTTGTTTTCTTCAAGGCTATCGTCGCGAATTATCTTTTTCTTGCGCATCCGGAGGAGTTAAAGAATGTTCATATAGAAAATTTTGACTCCACCACGCGGGAAAAGGAGTCGGACGGTTTTACAGAATACTTTGAACCTGCGAAGGGAAGCAGTACAAATTTTGAATTTCTCGGCTCGCGTTCGGATAAGACAAAGATATACCGTTTCAGTGAACAGCGCGCGCCGGATTGCAGGCAGCTTGTGACGGAGGGAAAGAGCTCCGTTGAGAGAATCAAGCGGGCGGCGAAAGCGGAAGGCGCGACGATAACGGAATTTATCTGCGCATTGCTGATTATGAGCATTTATTCCGCGATGGGACGGCATGATCACGGCAAAACGATAAGTGTGGCGCTTCCAGTAAATCTGCGCAATTATTTTTCGTCGAATACCCTGCGGAATTTTTTCGGTATGATTGAGGTGCGCTACAACTTTGCATCGGAGGGACCGCACGAGCTGTCCGACGTGATAAAGTCGGTGCGGAACTCGTTTGAGCGGGAGCTGACTCTGGAAAATATGGAGCAGAAAATTGCTTCGCAGGTCAAAATGGAACGCCATCCCATCGTCCGTGTATGTCCGCTGGTGCTGAAGGATTTGATAATGAACATCATGCAGAGCGTTTCTATGAAGCGGCGTACGATCTGTTTGTCAAATGTAGGAAAGATAACCATACAGCCGGAGCTTGCAGGATACATTGATTGTTTTGATGTTTTCAACAGCAACTCGTCGCGTCAGGTCTGCATGTGTTCCTATGGGGATAAGATGGTCATTACCTTTTCGGGCGTGCTTGCGGAGCATGATGTTGAGCGCGCTTTTTTTCGCAGTCTTGCAAAATATGACGAAACCATTGAGATATCGACAAATTATTCAGCAAAGGAGTTTGACTGAAAGCGTCAGGTTAGAAAAAGTTACGGATAGAAAAAGGAGAACCTATGCAGAAATGCAGTTCATGCGGGGTGAACGTTACGGGAGAGCGGCGGGCATGTCCTCTTTGCGGACGAAAGCTGGACGGGGACGCGGCGGAGGAATCCTACGACATTTTTCCACAGATTCCCGTGAAGTTCACATACGATTTTATTTTTAAGGTTTCGACATTTATTGGCATTATAGCGATAATTGTCATCAATGTTATAAATTATGTCTTCATTCCTCATCTGGCGATATATGTTCCGTTGTCGCTGGGCGTTGTGTGCGCGTGGATTATTATTAACGTTGGAGTGGTGAAGCGAAAGAATATACCAAAAAACATCATGTACGAAGCGGTGCTGTCTATTTTGCTGTGTATTATTTGGGACAAGCTCACCGGATGGAGAGGGTGGAGCGTTGACTTTGTGCTTCCTGTCACATCGGCGTCGCTGGCGGTGTTCTACTTTATCATGGGGATTGCGGACCGGCGCAGGTTGACTGCATATGCTGCTTATTTCATGATTAGCATGATTGGCATAGTGATTACCGGAATCATGATGTTTTTGGAGATGTTTGAAGGGGTGGCACAGTACATCGCAGCTGTATCGCTCGTTGTAGGGCTGTCTCTTCTTATTGCGCAGATTGTTTTTCGCGGAAAACTGTTTGCGTCCGAGCTGCACCGGTGGCTGCATATGTAACGAACGAGAATTTGAGAAGAGGAAAGTGATGGGAACCCTTTTGAGAAAAGGTTTTCCCAGACCCTTTCCAACCCTTTTGGATTTATGGGATGGGGACTCTGCGGAGCCGTTTGGTATTTTAAATGCTGTTGTCCTGACAAATTTTTATATTCTCTTGCTTTTTGCAAATGGATATGGTATAATTTTCAAGTAAAAATTTGTATATTATGACTTATGGAAAGGTGTAATACAGAATATATGAGCATTCTTAAAGTTTTTACTTATAACATCCGTACCGAAGCAGCGGGGGATGGAATCAACGCTTTCACAAACCGCAAGGAGTTTGTAAAAGAGACTTTTCCAAAGTATGAGGCTGACCTCATCGGTTTTCAGGAGACGCAACCGCATATGAGACAGTGGCTCATCGATAATTTTACCGATTATCAAGTCTGCGGTATCGGCCGCGAGCGCAACCTTCTCGGCGAAAGTAATGTCGTGGCGTTCAAAAAGGATAAGTTTGACCTCGTCTCTCTTGACACTTTCTGGCTGTCTGACATGCCGCGCCAGCCCGGCTCCCGTTTTTCGACAGACCAGAGCTCTTGTCCGAGAATTTGTACCTGTACTACTTTGTATGACCGTGCGTCCGGCAAGGCGTTCCGTCATTACAACACACACCTCGACCATGTAGGCGCGTTCGCTCAGGCACAGGGAATCTCGCTGATTCTCAACCGCATCGCGTCTGACTACGACACATGGCAGCTTCCCGTTATTCTTACCGGCGACTTTAACGTAACACCCGACAGTGTGGTATATCAGTCTGTAATCGGATTCAAGGGATGCGGAAGCCCTCTCATTGATGTTACCGCGGATGTGGGACCGACCTTCCACGCTTATTGCCCGGACAAGGTTGGTACAAAGATTGACTATATCTTTACCAATATGCCGTGCGATACCACAAAATCATTCACAGCAACAGATGAGCGCGACGGAGTATATCTTTCCGACCACTATCCGGTCTGCGCATATCTTGAAATTTAGTACGGTATGCGGAGGGAGCAATGAGGTGTCCTTTTTGCGCGTCTACAGAGAGCAGGGTAGTTGACTCGCGTCCGGTGGATGAGAACAACAGCATCCGCAGAAGACGAGAATGTCTTTCCTGTCATCTTCGTTTTACAACCTATGAAATTGTTGATGTACTGAATCCTATTGTCATCAAAAAGGACGGATCGCGCGAGCTGTTTGACAGAAACAAGCTGCTGAGCGGTCTGCTGAAGGCCTGCCACAAAAGGCCCGTTGACGCCAACATGATTGCTGAGGAAATCGAGCTTGCGATACAGGGACTCATGCAAACGGAGGTTACCTCGACCAAAATCGGCGAGATTGCCATGGAGAAGCTGAGACAGTGCGACGCGGTGGCATACGTGCGCTTTGCGTCAGTGCATCGTGAGTTTAAGGATATCGATACTTTTATGCGCGAAATTGCTGAACTGAAGAACAGTCCGGAGTATCAGGCAAGTTTAGAGCGCGGCAAAAAAGCAGCGGAAACAAAGGAAAAATCACAATAGCCATAAATTCAGGAGAAAGCTATGTTCTTATATATCGTCAGACACGGGCAGCCGTTCTATTCTCCCGTGGAGAAGCTTACCGAAATCGGATGGAAACAGGCTCGTGCCATCGCACCGCGGATGGTACAGAGCGGAATCACAAAGATTTATGCTTCACCCATGCGGCGGGCGTATGAGACTGCACTCCCGACCGCGCAAGCTTTGGGGCTTGATATCAACATTGAGCCGTGGACGAGTGAAAATATCGCATGGTCGAGGTTTGCCAAACGGCTTCCGGATGGGGGAACAACGTGGGTCTGGAACACAGACGATATCGGCGCGTTTGTGAGAGGAGAAAATCACGATATTGGCGAAAAGTGGTATGAGCTTGAGGCGATGAAGGACATTCTGAACGGAAAAGACGGTTATGCTGCGCTTCAGGCGGAGTCCGACGCATTTTTGGCACGCCAAGGTTACGTCAGGGAAGGAAACGAGTACCGGATTGAGGTCCCCAGCAGCGAACGGATTGCGGTGTTCTGTCACCAAGGATTTGGTCTGTCGTGGCTGTCGCATCTTCTTCGTATTCCACCGAACATTTTCTGGGCGGAATTTGACATTACGCACACCGGCGTGACCGTCTTGGAATTCAAAAACTTCAAGAATGGATACACCGTGCCAAAGTGCCTGTGCTTATCAGATATGTCGCACATCTTCGCAGACGACGAGTGTGAATACACCTATCATACGCATTTTAAAATCTGAGAAAAAACCGTACTACTCAAGTACGGTTTTTTTGCTCCAAAAAAGGGAAGCGCTTGTAAAAAAATGATTCGCCAAATTCACTTTTTCAGGCTGTATTTTACTGCGGAAAATTTGCACCTTGCAGAAAGGTGCTTGATGTTGTATGACGTGTATGGTATACTTTTTACAAAGGGAGGTGCGCGATGAAAATTGTGATTATACAGGATGAAAATGCGAAGGAAACTGAAATTACTGTCACGTGCCGAAGAATCGATGCGCAGATTGAGGAGGTACTTTCGTATATCGGTCTTACGGACAATACGGTCACGGGAAGGCTGGGAGAGGAGACTTGTTTTATTCCGCTTCGGGATGTGCTTTATTTTGAGTCAGTGGAAAACAAGGTGTTCTTTTATACCGAAGAAAACCTGTACGAGATGTCGATGAAACTGTATCAACTTGAAGAAAAGCTCGCCAATACCACGTTTGCGAGAATTTCAAAGTCCACAATCGCAAATTTGAAGAAAATGCGGAGCATCAAGCCTGAGAAGAACAGTCGGCTTTTGGCAACTCTCGTGAATGGCGAGAAGCTGATGGTGTCGAGACAGTATATTGCAGAAATCCAAGAATAAACTGGGGGTGTGAAAAATGAAAAAGTGGGGGATTTTTTTGATAAGCTATTTTACTTCGTTTGGTGCTGTGAGTTTTTGCTTTTTGTTTTTGCGGTATGTGAAGCCAAGTGTATTTGACCCCAATGTTATGTTTGCGACAGCGACCAGTATCTTTGTAAATCTGCTGACTTGTACCTATCTTTTGAAAAAAGATGTGCCGCTGCTTGAACTGTGGATAAGGCGTATCTTGTGGATTGGGGAAATGGGAATTGTTACGCCGGTTATTTTTATTTTGTTTGACTGCGTCAGTAAGGGACGATATCTCCGGTATTTTGTCATGTCAATGATTGTTGTGGAGTTTGTAGTGTTTGTCATTTATCTGATTGCTGATGGGAATACCACACGCGCTACGTTAAAAAAAATCAACGAACAGCTCAAAAAAAATAATTTTGAGTAAACTTTATTATATGCACATACTAAATCCTATACCGTAGACTGAAAAGTTTTGAGAGGGGATGGGGTGCTTTTTCAAAAGTACCCCATCCCCTCTCTATTTCAATTCAGCAAAACATCATTATCAGCAAGAAGTTCCTGACAATCGTAAATGCGGTTTGCAGCATAATTTGACTGCTCTTCAAATAGATCTGGATTCAGACGTGTCATGTCGGCGCGGGCGTATGCATCATAGTTCGCTTTGATGTTGTTGTATGGCTTTTTGAAGTATACGTCATCCGAAATAAATGAGCCGATTGCAACGTGAGTCTGTTCACATACAAATCCCGTTTCCGCTTCGAGAAGATTCTGCCCGAACATCACCGCTTTGTCATTGTCAATGCCCAGCAGACATAGCAGCGTAGGCATCACGTCAATGTGACCGCCGGCCACCGATTTTGTCTCGGCGCGCCCCATTCCCGGAACGTTGATAATGAGAGGTACGTTAAATACATCAAATATAGAATATTCACCATCTGTCATTGCGGCGACGCGCGTGGAATTTGCAGGGTCTGTATTGGAGAGGGCGTAATGGTCGCCGTATATCGCGATGATGGTGTTGTCATACAATCCCGCTTCCTTAAGCTGCTCGATAAAGGAGCCAATAGCGCGGTCTGCATAGTTCATCGCTTGAATATACAGACCAAACAGCGTACCTTCATCTTCCGGCTTCAACGTGATTTCACGGTCCTTGAGCGGTATCGCATACGGGTGATGCGACGATACCGTTACAAAGAACGCATAGAACGGCTCTTCATACGTTACAAGCCAATCCATTGCCTGCGCAAACATCTCTTTGTCTGACAGACCCATCGGAAACATATCGGTCTGTTCGAGGTCTTCCAGAGATATAAAATCATCAAATCCCTGATTCGGATAAGCAGTCTCACGCCCCCAGAACGAGCCGATGTAGTTGTGGAACGCATACGCGCCGCTGTAACCGTTATCTTTTAACAGATACGGCAAACCGTAATAATCATTGTCAGGATATTTGACATAAGCCGCTTCACTATCCGGCGCAAATAGCGAGTTGTTGACCGCAAATTCTGCGTCTGCGGTGTTTCCTCCCCCGATTTGATAGTAATAATTGTTGAAGTACAACGAGTCGTTCGCAATCAACCGGTTCAGATTCGGCATAATCTCCTGCCCCTCGTATTCCGCACCGATGACAAAATTCTGCATCGCTTCTACTTGAATGATAATGACGTTCCGGTCTTTCGCGATGCCGTAGTACTCGCTGTCAGCTTGATTTTCAGCAGTATACAGAGATTTGTCCACCACTCGCTCTATGCGGCTGTTTGCAGCAGTTGTGTAAAAATCATACACGTGATAGCAGAACAGCTCGTTCACCATGTACCGCGCTTCAAAATCCTTCCAAAAAACGGCGGACAGCAGCACGACTACGCACAGTCCAAGATTCACCCCATATGTGATGACGCGGTGGATCGGGATAGATTTCAGCCAGCGTTCCAATCGTTCAAGAGGAGAAAAATGCAGCTTATCCTCCGAGCGGTTTGTAGCATGCAGACACCACAAAGGCAGGTCGATGAGCATCGCCATATGATACGGCTTGATGAGATTGAGGATTGTCGCCGAAATATCTCCCAACTGCCCGACCATATCGAGCTGCGCTGCGGATGGGAGCTTCGATACGTACGAATAATACACTGCATCCACTGTCATTAACACAGAAGCAACGGTATACAACGCAAACGTCACGGCCTTCGCCACCTTTGGCGAAACCAAACTTAGCAGTGTATATACAAATAAAAATATTGCAACCGTGAGAAAAGAGAACAACACATCAAATCCAGCGAGGTTGATGTGAGAATAAAAAAGATACGATTTTATCAAAAGCAAAAAGCATACGAGTGCATAAACCCACACCTCATACGCCGTCATACTTTTTTTAGGCACGCTGTTTTTCATTTTTTAAACTTCCGCAAAGATAAAAATATATCTTTTAAATTATACCTCATATTTCCATGTTAGTCTTGTATAAATTGAAAACATTTTACTTTTTATTCAATTTTAATTAAATTAGAAAAAATCTAACCTAAACCAAGCATCTGCTAAAGCCCAAAACCTCCCCTAAGAATTTGTAAACTCAATTTAAAAGTTTTGAATAGGGGCAAAGAGGACTTTTTTCAAAAGTTTCCCCTTGCGCACCGCCTTCTCCATACACCAAAAACGTCAGAAAGTCAATACGGCATATTATATAAAATTGCAGAGAAAATTTTGGCGCATATTTGCCATGACGGTCTATTGACTTTGCCGCGTCAATCGTTTATAATTATAATCGTGATTTCAAATTGTCAGATACCACTATATATTGTGGCAAATGCAATATTTATTTACTATATATAGTCTAAGGCGGTAGTTACATGATAACCAAAATTGTAAAAAGAGACGGGCGCGAAGTGACATTCAATCTGGAAAAGATAGCCAACGCAATCTTCCGGGCGGCTCAGGCTGTCGGCGGAAGCGACTATGACGAAGCGATGGCGCTTGCGTGTGAAGTCTCAGAAAAAATAGAAGAAGAATCCAAGGCATCCGGCGAGTTTCCGACTGTTGAAGGCATTCAGGATATGGTCGAGCGTGTTCTCGTCAAGCACGGACATGCCCGTACGGCAAAGGAGTACATCCTGTACCGCGCGGAGCGTACCAAAATCCGTGAGATGAACACAAGTCTTATGAAAACCTACGAGGGCCTCACCTTCAAGAGCGCAATCGACAACGACATCAAACGGGAAAACGCAAATATCAATGGCGATACGGCGATGGGGACGATGCTCAAATACGGCTCCGAGGGTGCGAAAAAGTTCTATGAGCTGTATGTTCTCGACCCGCGTCATTCAAAGGCGCATAAGGATGGCGATATCCACATTCACGACCTCGACTTCCTGACTCTTACCACTACATGCTGCCAAATAGATATCAATAAATTATTTGAAGGCGGCTTTTGCACAGGTCACGGCTACCTCCGTGAACCAAACGACATTATGAGCTATGCTGCGCTTTGCTGCATTGCCATTCAGGCGAATCAGAACGACCAGCATGGCGGGCAGTCTATTCCGATGTTCGACTACGGTATGGCGCCCGGCGTCAAAAAGACATATACTCGTCACTTGAAGCGCAACATTACAAAGACACTTGAAATGACAGAAGTGCTTCCCGCAGACGCTGACTTTGAGGCCGAAACCGAAGCGATATGCAAAAAGATAGTAGAAGAGTACAAAATATCCCTCTCTCTCGGATTCGAAAAAGAGCTTGAATATGCGCTGACGGAAATCCTCACCGGATATTATCACGACGGTGCAAAAGCTGCGCATGAGGCCGCGATTATTATCAAGTATACGAAGAAGGAAATTACGCGCAGTACATATCAAGCCATGGAGGCGCTCATTCACAATCTCAACACCATGCACTCGAGAGCTGGCGCACAGATTCCGTTCTCATCCCTTAACTACGGGACTGATACGTCTCCGGAGGGACGTCTAGTCATCAAGAGTATTCTTCAGGCAACCGAAGCCGGGCTCGGCAACGGCGAAACGCCGATATTCCCAATTCAGATTTTCAAAGTTAAGGAAGGTGTGAACTACAATCCCGAGGACCCGAACTACGACCTTTTCAAGATGTCGTTCCGTGTGTCTGCAAAGCGTTTGTTCCCGAACTACAGCTTCATTGACGCGCCGTTCAACATTCAGTATTACAAAGAGGGAAGACCTGAGACTGAGATCGCGTATATGGGGTGCAGGACCCGCGTCATCGGCAACTACTACGATAAGGATCGCGAAATCGTCACCGGTCGCGGAAACCTCAGCTTTACGTCGGTCAATCTCCCGAGAATTGCGATCAACGCAAAGGGGAATGTTGACTGGTTCTTTGAGGAACTTGAGAGATGTGTGACCCTTGTCATCGACCAGCTTCTCGCGAGATTCAAGATACAGAGCGAGAAGGCGGTTCGCAATTTCCCATTTCTGATGGGAGAGGGCGTATGGCTGGATTCGGACAAGCTCAGCATTGACGATACGGTAGGTGAGGTGCTCAAGCACGGCACTCTGGCCGTCGGCTTCATTGGACTTGCGGAGGCGCTTGTCGCACTGACGGGCAAGCATCACGGCGAATCCGCAAGCTCGCAGGCGCTTGGTCTTGAAATCGTAGGCTTCATGCGCAAGCTGACCGACGAGGCTACCGTGAAGTACGGGCTGAATTTCTCACTTATCGGCACACCTGCCGAGGGGCTGTCTGGAAGATTTGTCCGCATAGACAAAAAGAAATACGGCATCATTCAAGGAGTCACCGACCGCGAATATTATACTAACTCGTTCCACGTTCCGGTATACTTCAATATTTCGGCAGCGGAGAAAATCAAAATCGAAGCGCCATATCACAACCTGACAAACGGAGGTCACATTACATACGTTGAAGTCGACGGCGACCCAACAACAAACCTCGCTGCATTTGAAAACATTGTCCGCATGATGCACGACTGCGGCATCGGTTACGGCGCGATAAACCATCCGGTAGACCACGACCCGGTGTGCGGCTACACAGGAATCATCGGCAACAAATGCCCGGGCTGCGGACGCGAAGAAGGAAATGTGTCATTCGAAAGAATCCGCAGAATTACAGGATACCTTGTGGGGACACTTGAGAGCTTCAACAATGCGAAGCGTGCAGAAGAGCGCGACAGGGTAAAACATACTTAAGGGAGACATAAGGGGGAACTTTTTAAAAGTTCCCCCTTATGTCTCCCTTTTTTAAATGTTAATCTTCCATTCCTTTGCAATAGGCTTTATCTTTACCATATCGCGTTTGCCAGGGCAGAGTGGGTACATGCCAAGGCAGGCGAATACGTACCATGCAGCCATGGTACCGTTATCCTCGTCTCCCGGGAAACCGTCGTCAGCATAGGACATTGTTTCTTTGGCGAGTCTGTGAACCCAGTATGTTGCTTTTTCAGGTTCGCCGATGGCGGCGTAAATGTACGGCAGGTGGAAGCTCGGTTGGTTGGAGATGGCGCACTGACCGTAGTCAACTGCTGCCATTTCGGTCATTTCGTGAATTTCTCCGCCGTATCCGAAGCAGCGATACACCGGAGGTGTCGCGAACAGTTCGTCCAGTTTTGCGGACAGCTTGTCACGTCCGCCGAACAAATCCGCCAGCCCTTCAATATCGTGCGGCACCGCGAAGGTCGACTGCCATGCAGAGCCTTCAGTGTACTCGCCACCCCATTTGACAGGGTCAAAATCCCCTGCCATTTCGCCCCTTGTGTCGCGTCCGCGCATGAATCCGGTTTCCTTATCGAAGATGTTCGCGTAATTTTTCGCGCGGCGCAGATATTCCGGCACGATGTCAGTTTTGCCGAGCGCTTCCGCTACGACTGCAATGCACCAGTCGCCGTATGCCGCGTCGAGGGTGAGGTTCACAGATTCATGGTGTTCGTCGCGTGGAACATATCCATACTTCACGTAGGATTCCACACCGTTTCTGCCAAACCGCGGGAGCGGTCCGTTGTGGTTGGCGTGTTTTATCATGCCCTCGAGGGCGTCTTCCCAAGTTTTACGTTCGCCGATGCCGTTGACAACGGCGCAGGCGATAACCGCATCGATCAGGGTGCTAGGCATACATCCGACTTCGCCGATGGAAGTCCAGCGCGGCAGCCATCCGCATTCACGGTAGTCGGTGACGAAGCCTTCGAGCATTTCCGCATATTCCTTCCGTGCGATGAGGGTGAACAGCGGATATACCGTGCGATAGGTGTCCCAGAAGCCGTTGTCTGTATAGCGTACGCCGTCGTGCACGCTTCCGTCAATTGGTGTGTAGTGGACGTATCTGCCGTCATCCGCGATTTCGTAACACTTGTGCGGGAACAGAAAGGTGCGCCATAGGCAGGTGTAGAAGGTACGCAGCATCTTATCGTCGTTTTCGTCGAACTTTACATCAATGCGGGATAAGCGTTCCTCCCAGATTTCGTTGTTTTCTGCGAGAATATCGTCAAATCCGCCGCATTCGCGTTCGAGTGCTGAGACGGCCATATCGGCGGAGATGTACGACGTGCCGATTTTGTATTCGACGGTCTTTTGATTGAGGAATACGTGAAGCGCACATTTGTCGGTGCCGTTTTCGCCTGCGATTCTGGTACTGTCAAAATCTACGTCTCCATCAGCGAATTTTACAGCATAGTACATGCGGAAATTCTCCGCGATGTCGCCGGAATGTCCGGTAGTTTCGCCGATAATCATGTTTTTCTCGGGATATACGGTGTAGGTATAGCTGCCCATGACCGGGAGAAAGGAGAGACATGACTTGCGATCGGTCGCGAAGGTCAGACGAACTACGCCGCCGCGTTCGGTCGGAGTAAGCTCAAACGTACACATCGAGCGCAGGAAGGTCAGCTTGAGGTAGGAAGGAGTCATGACGGTTTCTTTCGGGCGGAATCCACCCCATGCTCCGCCCGCGTTGTCGGCGATGATATCGTTCTGGGGGGTCATGAGAAAGGTGCCGTAATCGTTAATCCACGGGCTGGGCTGGTGAGTGAGACGGATGCCCTCGATACTGTGTGCATCCGGATGATAGTACCAGCTTCCGCGGCGCTCGGTCTGGGGTGCGAATGCTGCCATACCGAACGGGCGCTGAATAAGCGGCAGGGTGTTTCCAGCGGAGAAGCGCGGGCTGGATTTTGTGCCTTGCTTTACATTGACAAGATGTATTCTGTTCATTTTTAACCTCCATGGGGATTTTGGGATTGGAAATGGCAAAACAATTTTTGGAATATTGTGAGTCTCCTTATTATACAATATTGCAGGAGAAAAAACAAGACGTTTCTGTGTGCAAATTGCATTTCATTAAAATCATCAGAGGATACATACTGCATAAATTTCTCGCCAAGAAAAACTTGATTTTAATGAAATATGTTGACTTCTTGACGAATGGATGTTATACTACAGCCAAGCCAATCAATCCCAAGTCAACCCAAAAACAAAAGAAAGGACAAAATTATGCCAAAGAAAATTGTATTTATCGGCTCCGGAAGTCTTGTATTTACGCGCAATCTTGTGCGTGACCTCCTGACATTTGAGGCCTTCCGCGATGCAGAAATCGCCCTCGTCGACATCAACGAAACCAATCTTGCACTGTCAAAAAAGGCGGTCGACGGAATTGTGTCCGCCGGAAAATACCCCGCAAAGGTTATCGCAACCACCAATCGCCGCGAGGCGCTTGAGGGCGCCGACGGTGTTGTCACCACCATCGCGGTTGGAGAAAACCAGGATTTTTACAACGATGTTGCTATTCCATCTTCTTATGGTCTGTCAATCAATGTCGGAGATACGCGCGGGCCGTCCGCGGTGTTCCGTTTCCTCCGCACGCTGCCTCCGATGCTTGATATTCTGCACGATATGGAAGAACTGTGCCCACGCGCGCTGTGGCTCAACTATACGAACCCAATGGCGATGATTTGCCGTGCGCTGCAGGGAAGTACGGATAAAGTCACAATCAGCGGTCTCTGTCACTCGGTGCAGGGGACTGCATCCATGCTGTGCCGATTCATTGGGGCTCCGGAAAACGAGGTCAACTATGTCTGCGCCGGAATCAACCATCAGGCACACTACATCAAATTCGAATGGAACGGCGAGGACGCCATCCCGCTCATCCGTAAGGCGATACTGGAACGTCCAGAGGTTTACAATGAAGAACAGGTCAGAAACGAGATGTTCCTGCATCTCGGATATTATGTGACCGAATCCAGCGGACACAACAGCGAGTATGTATGGTGGTTCCGGAAGAGACCTGACCTCCTCGAAAAATACTGCACACACGGCACAGGCTGGAATCCAGGCGTGGACTGCCTTATGTGGAAAAAAGCGTCGCGCAACGAGACGACTGAGGAACGCCACATTCGCGAGTTCGGCAACTTTGATGCTGAAAAATTCCCGCTCGACCGCGGACACGAATATGCGGCGTACATTTTCAACGCTGTGTTCGGCGACAACGAAATGTTTCATTTCAATGGCAACGTGCGCAACTTCGGACTTATCGACAACCTGCCGTACGGATGCTGTGTGGAGGTTCCGGTTCTCGCGTCCAAACGCGGGCTTGAGCCTATCCATGTCGGCGCACTTCCAGCGCAGCTCGCAACGCTCAACACGCTGTCGGCAAACTGTGAGGAACTTGCGGTCGAGGGCGCACTTGAAGGAGATCCACGCAAAATTTACTGGTCCTGTTTGTACGACCCGCTGACTGCAACTGCTTGTTCCATGGCAGAGGTGGAAGAAATGGTGCGGAAGCTGTTTGAGGCAAACCGCGACTGGCTGCCGAATTTCAAGCATTTTAACTAAAACAATATGGGATTCTATTAACATACAAAAACCAAGCGCAAAATATTATAAACATATCCTGTTACAGTAGCAGCTCAGACCTTCGACTTGAGCGTAATCGCAGCGGTTGTTTTCCTCGCTGGCTTCACAGCATCTAAGAAACATTAATTACAAAAGAATCTACAAAAGAGCCCATGAATTCCATGGACTCTTTTGTACACCCTATTTTCGCAAGGGGAACGTATGAATTATGAATATTGCCGTGACAAAATTTTATAAACATATTGACAAAACTCCCATAATGTGATATAATACTTCATTGAACGGGTAAAAATTCTGCCCGTCTCTCTGCTGTCGAAAATATAATAGTCGACGGCCTACAAAGTCCATAGGGAGGTATAAAACAACATGGAAAAGATTGTTAATTCTTACGAAACCCTTTTTGTTATTGACCCCGACCTTACCGAAGAAGCTAACAAGGCGCTTGTTGAGAAGTTCAAGAAACTCATCACAGACAACGGGGAAGTTAGCGAAGTAAACGAATGGGGAAAGCGTAAGCTTGCATATCCCATCAATGATAAGACCGAGGGTTATTACGTTCTGATTAACTTCAAGAGCGAAAGCAAACTGCCGATTGAACTCGAGAGAATTTTCGGCATTACTGAAGGAATTCTTCGTTCTATCGTAATTCGTCACGAAGAAAAGAAGGCATCCACTCCTGCTAAGTCCGAAAAGGCTGAAGCATAACCGATTGGCCTTTTTTAAGAGGAGAAAAAATATGGCAAACTTCAACTTCAATAAAGTCATACTTGGCGGCCGCCTTACAGCTGACCCTGAGTTGAAGACAACCCCGTCCGGTATTTCTGTGACCTCCTTCACTGTTGCTGTAAACAGACGTTTTGGCAGCAAGAACGGTGAAGAAGCACAGGCAGACTTTTTCAACGTAACAGCATGGAGACAAACTGCTGAATTCATCACGCGATACTTCCGCAAGGCAAGTTCTATTTGCGTAGTGGGTTCAATTCAGACCAGAACATGGATTGACCAAAATGGTCAGAAGCGGTTTGCCACCGAAATCGTAGCGGATGAAGCGTACTTTGTAGATGCAAAGAGCGAGAGCCCGATTGCCGTACAGCAAGCAGCAGCATCCTATGCTGCTAATGCAGGATATGGTACAGGCGGACAGGCGTCTTCGTATATGCCCGAAGGGTACGGTTCATTTGGTAATGCGCCCCAAGCTTCGAACGGTTCCTTCCAGAACCAGTCCGCACCTAAATTTGAAGATATTTCAGACGACGAAGAATTACCGTTCTAATGTAATTCGTATAATTTAACAGGAGGCTTTCATAAGCATGGATACAGAAAAAACGGAAGTTGTTGCAGAAAAAACTGCAGCCGCCAATACAGAGAGAACAGAAGCTGCTCCCCAGAGAATGGCTCAGCGTCCCAATAGAAATAGAAGAAAAAAAGTATGTGCGTTCTGCGCAGACAATATTGATTATATCGACTACAAGGATGTTCAGGGACTGAGAAAGTTTGTGTCCGAAAGAGCAAAAATCCTTCCCAGAAGAATCTCCGGCACTTGCGCAAAGCACCAGAGACAGCTCACCACAGCTATCAAGCGCGCTCGCATCGTCGCTCTTCTCCCCTATATTTCTGACTAAGTTCATACGAGAACAAATAAAATCCTGCATGCGTGTGCATGTGGGATTTTTATTTTTTTAAGAAAAATATGAAATATTTAAAATAAAGTGTTGAAATATATTGCGTACGGCTATATAATAATGTAGAAAACGAGTGTTTGAAGTTCTCTTCGGAAAAACTTTATGCATAAAAGAAATGAGATTCACGTGTGACTCTCTTCGTTCGTACATCAATTCATTTATGAAAAGGAAAAAGGTATGATACGTGATATAGTAATCGAATCCAGAAGCTATCGCAGCTTTGATGAATCAAGGAAAATCGGCGAACCGGATCTGCAAGACTTAATTGATACCGCTCGCCTTTGTCCAAGCGCTGTAAACCGTCAGCCGCTGAAGTACCGTCTTGTATTTGAGCCGGATGAAGTGGAAACTGTGGTGGAGAATACCGCGTGGGCAGGTGCGCTCAAAGATAGAAAATTCCCGCCGGACGGTCACCATCCTTCCGCCTTTATCGT
>CAZUPI010000008.1:29248-72592 GCA_964621755.1 uncultured Ruminococcus sp.
CACCAAAATATGCGAAAACCCAGACTTTTGTAAGATTGACGTTGGCATTGCCGCACAGACCATCCTGCTTCAGGCAGCGGAAGCTGGATACGGTGGATGTATGATCGGTGCGTTTAATCCCGATACCATTGCGGAAAAGCTGCGCCTTTCCAAAAAAAATGTGCCTGTTCTCCTCATTGCGCTGGGAGTTCCGGACGAAACGGTCCTCATTTGTAATACCGACGCTTCGGGAAATACCACATATTTCCGCGATAAGGCTAACGTCCACTTTGTTCCCAAGCGCGCACTTGAAGACGTCATTATTGAGTGATGTACGTTTTTCTATCCTTACTGCTGACGGCAGTTTTCATTTGCTTGACCGTTGCCGGAGAAACCAAACGCTTAAAAGTGCGGCCTCGGGTACTGTTTGGCGTCAATTTTGCCTTCGCTGTAGGCGGTCTGCTTACCGTTTGTATCACATACTTAATTGCACGGTCGCAGATTTACGGCGGCAGTTTTGACGAGGCGTTTACGGAATGGGCGTGGGATATGTTCGCTGTCTATTTCCAAATCTCGCTTCCCGTGCTCGCCGTGCTTGTTGTGATTGCCGCAGTGTCGTTTCTGGTCGCGGTATTTGACCCCAAACAGCGTGCCGGTATGCCGATGAAGCTGCGCCTATCTGTGACCATTGTGTTTTCTGTCGTGATGCTCATGCTTGCCCCGATGTACTCATTTATGACCGTCAACGACAACGTGCCGATTGACGTGTACGTTCTCGCGACCGGAGTGGGGGAGGCTTTCCTCATGCGCGCGCCGGTTCTCATCGAATATGGGATGAGAGTTGCGGCACAGAAACATGAATTCCATGTGACGAGCGTGTGATAAATATCTATTATCAAGATGAAAGATGCGATACCGCCAGTTTTTCTATTGAAAAGATGCTTTTTTTGTGATAAAATATCCAAAGAGAGTGTGTTTATTTTATTGATTCCCAACCCATCAGAAAGGCTATAAATAAAAATGAAACAAGTGCGACGCAAATTAACCTCGTTCCTCCTGATTCTTAGCACAGTTTTTACAGTGTGCGCCGTTATTTTACCGCATCACGCTGGTGCAGCTGACGTGATTAAGAACACTGTGAATATCGCTATTGCCAATAAAAACGAACGCGGGGCAGGATATGACTGGGCTAACCGTACCGACACGCTCACACTGTCCGGTCTGTATATTGATACTGAAGACTCTTATGGTTTGAGGCTCCCCGACAATTGTACGGTTGTCCTTCAAGGGAATAACTATATCAAAGCGGCAAAGTACGGTGTTTCTTGTGCCGGTACAGTTGTTATCAAAGGAAGCGGAACCCTTACCATTGAAGCGGGAGAGATTGGCTTTTACCTGATTTCGCAGGATGCCACCCATAAAATACGCCTTATCGACGGTACATACGAGATTAAGGCGGGGACTTACGGTGTGTACAGCGAATATGCGGATTTTTCATTTGTCGGCAAGACAATGAATATTGAAATGACAGGGGACGCGCCCGCCATTCTCGGACGCCGTGTGAACCTTATGGGCGGTACGTTTACCGCAAATTCGTCAGTGGAAGCAACGCATGAGCTGATAGTTGAGGGCGTGAACCTTAACATTGCTTCTGTCAATCCTGCGTTTGCAGCGAAAATCCTGACGATAAAAGATGTTGCGCTGACCGCAAACGGTGCGGCGATCGAAGAGTATAACGGGGAAACGTCCGTTGTTGGAAAATCGACCGCGAAAAATACGAGAAACAGCGTTATATTCGGTGAAAGCGTTCCCGGATTTGTGGACTATATCTGCCTTGGCGTTTTAATTGTCGGGGTTGCAGCCGGAATTTTTGGACCGGCAATGGTGCGCAAAAAGAAGAGAAAAGAGCTTTATGAGCGTCTTGCGCGGGAAGGATACGACGTACCACAGGATTAATGAATAGCTATGAAATCGATACGTGATATATACAAAATCGGACATGGACCGTCCAGTTCTCACACTATGGGACCGCAGAAAGCCGCAGCGATTTTTAAAAATGAGAATCCGGACGCTGCAAGGTATAAAGCAATTTTATACGGTTCGCTTGCCGAAACCGGTCGCGGGCACCGGACGGACACCGCGATAATCGAAACATTTGAGCCAAAGCAGTGTGAGGTGGTATTCAACACTGACCGCACAATACCACTCCCGCATGAGAACACGCTTGAGTTATTTGCTTACGACGACCAGGGGGCAGAGACGGCGAAGATGCGTGTGATGTCGGTCGGCGGCGGAGATATCAAAATCGAGGGACGGTCGGAATATGATTTACCCGAGGTTTACGCTGAGTCGACTTACAGTGAGATTGCCGAGTATTGCAAAGACCGGAACATCCGTCTGTCTGACTACGTTTTTGAGCATGAGGGAGACGAAATAAAGGCATTCCTGCTTGATATTTGGAATGCCATGAACGCATCTATCCGCGAGGGGCTTACAAAGCGTGGAATTTTACCGGGCGGTTTGGAGGTTGAGCGAAAGGCACAGTATCTTTACAACCAGCGCCACATTGATGAGTCCGCGAGTACGCGGGAAAATCGGATTGTGTGTGCGTACGCTTTTGCCGCAAGCGAGCAGAACGCCGACTGTGGAGTCATTGTGACGGCTCCAACGTGCGGTGCGTGTAGCGTCCTCCCGTCTGTTCTGCGGTATATGCAGGAACAGAAGGGATTTTCGGATGAGCAGATAGTCAAAGCTCTGGCGGCAGGGGGGCTTATCGGAAACATCGTCAAGGAAAACGCTTCGATATCGGGAGCGGAATGCGGCTGTCAGGCGGAAATCGGAACAGCTTGTTCGATGGCGGCAGCGGCGTTATGTGAGCTTCATGAGATGTCGCTTGACCAGATTGAATATGCGGCGGAGGTTGCGCTCGAGCATCACCTTGGGCTGACCTGCGACCCGATTTGCGGACTTGTGCAGATACCATGTATTGAGCGAAACGCAGTCGCGGCAATGCGTGCAATAAATGCGCTCAGTCTTGCAAATTTCCTATCAGAGACGCGAAAAATTTCATTTGACATGGTAGTACGCACGATGTACGAAACCGGACGAGACATCAATTTCCGTTACCGCGAAACCTCAGCCGGCGGATTAGCGAAAGTGTACCGATAAATGAGTGAGGTTAGTTTTAGGGGGACACTTTGGGAAAAAGTGTCCCCCTAACTCTCTTTATAACTTTTTAATCCATGGTGTGGATTCTATTTTATCAACTGGGATGAACAAAAATTAGTATAACATTTGACTTTGTAGGAGTTTTTTATGATTAGACGAATATTGAAGCTGGCGCGACCATGGTATGGGTCCATGGCAATTACGATTATTTCACTCGTTATCGCATCTGCCTTGAGCTTTGTTACGCCGGAAGCTGTGCGGCGTTTGACTGCGCTTCTCAGCGAGCCGGAAAAGCTGAGCGGAAAAATCCTTATCACTTATGTTGTGGTTATGACTGCTGCATATCTGCTTCGCGCCCTGTTCCGCTTTCTTTCAATGTGGCAGGCACATGTTGCCGCTTGGAATTTTGTTGGAAATCTTACGGCGCGCTGTTTCGATAAGCTAGAATCTCTCTCCATGCGATACTATTCTAACAAGCAGACCGGCGAAATCATGTCTCGCATGCTTAATGATACACGCCAGCTTGAAACGCTAATCGCGCACTCGGTACCGGATATGCTCACGAATGTCATGATGATTGTGGGCGTATGTATCATGATTTTTATGATTGAGCCGTGGCTTGCGCTATATACGATGATTCCCGTTCCTTTTATTATTATCCTGTCGCGCCTGTTTGTCACGAAGGTTTCACCGCTGTTTAAAATAAACCAGGAAGTTTTCGCGGAATTGAATGCCGTGTCGCAGGACAGAATTGTGGGAATGAAGGAAATCCAGTCCTTTGGTAAGGAAAAAGCGGAGTCTTTACGAATGAAGGACTACTGCAAAAAGTATTCCTTTGTAAATGTTCGCGCCAATTTCTACAGTGCGATGTATCACCCGGCGGTTGAGTTCATGACTTCTATTGGAACGGTTATCGTCATGGGTATCGGCGGCGTTTACGCGATGAAAGGGAGCATGTCGACAGCGGACATTGTTGGATTTTTTATGTATCTGTCCCTTTTCTACAGCCCGTTGTCCGTGGTCGCGCGCCTTGCGGAGGATATTCAGGTTGCAAACGCTTGTTCCGGACGTGTGCTGGAGCTGCTGGACACCGAAAGTGAAATTAAAGAGGACGAAAACGCGGTCACAATTCCGCACGGTGCGGGAGAGGTTGTGTTCGATAAGGTGAAGTTTGGTTACGACAGCGAACATATCGTGATTAGTGATATTTCGTTTACTGCAAAGCCCGGGCAAATGATTGCACTTGTTGGTGCTACCGGTGTTGGAAAAACGACAATTGTGTCCCTTCTCGAACGCTTCTATGACCCTACTTCAGGGCAAATTCTTCTTGATGGTTACGATACACGTCATGCGACCCTCAGCTCTCTGCGTGACAATGTGTCAATTGTTTTGCAGGACGTGTTCCTGTTTAACGGGACGATTTACGACAACATCGCGTATGGGATTGAAAATGCCAGTGAAGAAAAGGTATACGAGGCGGCGCGCATTGCGTGTGCGGATGAGTTCATTCGCGCGATGCCGGATGGGTATCGCACACTCATCGGGGAACGCGGCGTACGCTTGTCAGGTGGACAGAAACAGAGACTCGCCATTGCCAGAGCAGTACTCCGCAACACGCCGGTACTGATTCTGGATGAAGCAACATCTGCAGTGGACAACGAAACCGAAGCGGAAATCCAGCGTGCCATCGAAAACCTCACGGGACGTCACACGTTGATAGTGATTGCGCACAGACTGTCGACAGTCATGAAGGCAGACAACATCATTGTGCTTAAGGACGGCAGAATAGCCGAGCAGGGAACACACGGGGAGCTGCTCGAAAAATGTGGAATCTACGCTGGCATGTGCGGGATTCATCAAACCGATGGGCTAATTAAGGTGGAGTAAATCACATCCTATGTTCCAGATTGAAAAATTTAAGGGGAAACTTTAAAGAAGTTTCCCCCCATTGTTTTTTTGTTATAGCATTTTCAAAAGCTCCGGAATACACTCTTCAAACTTTACACCATACCAGTGATTTTTGTCGTTCATCGAGTGGCGGATGCAATTTACGGTATTTTCAACTGCGATTTTCAGGGATTCATACAGCGGCTTGTCCAGCAGAAGAGCAGCAAACATAGTTGACGAGAAGACGTCGCCTGTACCGTGACATTGGACAGGGAGGTTTTCGGCAAAATATTCGGTGAATTCGCCGCTTGTGCTGTCATATCCGACTACGCCTTGCTCACGGTCGTTGTATTTGACGCCCGTTACGGCGGTCATTTTGGCACCGAGCTTCGATAAACGGACGAGCAAACCATGGATGTACGCTTCATCGTATTCGCCAGAACGGACGAACGGTTCTCCCAGCAGGAGGGTGGCTTCCGTCAGGTTGGGGACGATGATGTCGGCTTTTTGGCATAGGCGTTTCATCGCTGTGATAATTTCCTCAGTAAAGCCGGGGTATAGTTTTCCATTATCTGCCATAACTGGGTCAATAAAAACAAGTGGTGGAGCAAAATCATCGATAAAACGTTCAATGATGGCCGCCTGTGCGGGGGAACCGAGGTATCCGGTGTACACACCGTCGAACGAGAGATTTTCCTTCTTCCAGTGTGCCGCAATTCGAGCGATGTCATCGCTCAGGTCGCGGAATGTGTATCCGGTGAATCCACCGGTGTGAGTGGATAAAACAGCAGTAGGAATCACCGCGCATTCGATTCCCATGGCGGATATCAAAGGAAGCGCGACAGTAATGGAGCACTTGCCGAAGCATGAAATATCTTGTATTGTGACTGCACGTTTCATATTTTTTCTCCCGTTCTCATGAAATAAGTTCAAAGTACTTAGAATGGCATTAGTATACCCTGATGCGGACAAAAAATCAATCAGCAAAATATATAATTCCAATAGATTATGAGCAGGGAAATATAATATATTTTCTACAAAATCAAAAAACAGACGCTGAAAGTAGCGCCTGTTTTCCGTTATTGAACTTTTGAGAAAAACGAATGAATCAGAATTACTTAATCTCAACCTCTGCGCCAGCAGCGGTGAGTTTTGTCTTGATAGCTTCAGCGTCTTCCTTGGATGCGCCTTCCTTAACAGTCTTCGGAGCACTTTCAACGAGTTCCTTTGCTTCCTTGAGGCCGAGACCTGTGAGTTCACGAACAACTTTGATAACGTCGAGCTTCTTTGCGCCGAAGGACTTGAGAACTACGTCGAATTCTGTCTTTTCTTCTGCTGCCGGAGCTGCTGCTGCACCTGCGCCTGCTACTGCAACGGGAGCTGCTGCAGATACGCCGAATTCTTCTTCAACTGCCTTAACGAGGTCTGCAAGTTCGAGAATGGTAAGAGACTTGATGGATTCAAGAATCTGAAGTGACTTTTCGGATGCCATTTTAATTTCCTCCAATTATATGTTAGTAATTTTTAACTTAAATCAATTTTGACCGATTATTCAGCGGAATCCGCTGCCGGTGCTTCTTCGCCGCCTTCGTTTTCTTTATCAACGATAGCCTGAAGAACATATGCGAATTTGTAAAGCGGGCTCTGGATGCTGCCAAGGAGCTTTGCAATAAGAACTTCCTTCGGCGGGATGTCTGCGAGCTCGTTTACGGTAGCGGTATCAACTACCGTACCATCAAGAATACCGCCGCGGATTTCAAAGGTTTCAATCTTTTCGGCGTACTCCTTCAGAATTTTTGCGGGAGCAATCGGGTCATCAAAGCTGATGGCGATAGCATTCATGCCTTCAAGCTGGGGCTTGAGTGCTTCAAAACCGGTCTTGTCGCATGCTTTGCTGATGAGCGTATTCTTGATTACGGAATACTTTACGTTAGCTGCACGAAGAGCGGCACGCATTTTTGTATCGTCTTCAACCGTAATGCCTTCGTATTTTACAAGTACAGCGGATGCAGCCTTGCCAAGATTATCAGCAAGCGCATCAACGATGGCTTTCTTCTGCTCCAATACTTTCTCGCTGGGCATTTTATTTCCTCCTTATAAGGTAAGCGGTAACAAAAAAGTCTCTTTCCGCCATCCGCGCGAAAAAAGACTTACATTTTTTATATAAGGTCTCTCCTCGGCAGGATAGCTTTCAGCTTTTACTGTAACCTGCTGTCTTTGGTTCAACAACAGAAACATTATAGCATAGAGAATTTTATTTGTCAATAGATTTTCGAAAGTTTTTTTATTTTACGATTAATTTTCCACATCGATAACAGGTTTCTCTATCTGCTTTGTTTATCTCGCCGCAGTAGGGACAGACAAACAGAGGGTCAAAAAACTCGGGGGTGTCACCGACATGGTAGCGCATCGGATATTTTAACCCACGCAGATATATGACTGTATCGTCGAGCTTATAAGGGGCTTCGGTATAATATTTGTTTTCACCATGCTGGTCCTCGTGCATCAATTCAAAGAAAAACGGAATACCGTCGCCGCGGTCAATGGTGAGTGTTACGACAAATTTTCTGGTTGGCCTTGCTTTATTGCCCGTTTTGATTTTGTTTTTGGCTTCTATATTTGTAATTTTTCCTGTCCAACTTTTTTGGAAGAGAATCGTGTGCAGCCGGAAAAGGATACACGCTAGCGCGATGCCTACGGCAAAAACCATGATTACGGCCATGACAGGATATTTGATGTGCGATAAGTCGAGCATGAAACAAAGAATACAGCAGAGGAGTAAGAATGCCGCGCTTCCAATAAGACGGAGAGCAACATGAAGTTTATACTGATTCCAAAATTTTTGAGGGAGCTTGATGTTTCGGTCGATGGTCATATCGTTCCTCCTTATGTTTGGTCAAATAATTGAGCGAGAAAGGTCTCCGGGGAAGATAAAAATCGCTTCGTGAGAACATAATTATCCGTTTGGTTCCATTGGGTACGTCGGATATCCCTGTCACTTATCTCAAATATTGCTGCACCTGGGTAAGCGGAAAGAATCGGCGAGTGTGTCGAGATGATGAACTGCGAATCAAGGGAGACTAAGTTTTGAATGATTCCCAGCATCGCGAGAAGACGTGCGGGAGAGAGCGCGGCTTCCGGCTCGTCAAGAAGGTATAATCCATGACCGTAAAAACGTTCGCGCATGAGCGTCATAAAGCTCTCGCCATGCGACTGCTCATGTAGCCCGCGATTGCCATAGTATGAAGAAATTTTAGGGGATAGAGCGGGGACTTCGTCGAGCTGTTCGATGTTTGTGGCGACGTTATAAAACGATTCTGCACGCAGAAAATAGCCATCCCGCCACTTTCCATCTGCACCACGTACCAATCGGATATAGTCGCACAACTCGGAATGTGAAGTTCGCGTGTGAAACGCAAAATTTTTGCTTCCACCTTCAGGATTAAAGCCCGCCGCCACAGCGATTCCCTCGATTAAGGTGGATTTTCCGCTCCCGTTTTCGCCCACAAAGAAAGTTACGGGAGAATCCAGCACAAGCGGCTCGAAATTGCGCAGAAAGGGAAGTCCCGCGACATAGGAGCCGCACGCTTCCAATCCGGCTTTGTCAATTTCTATCTTTTTTATGTAAATCACGGCTATTTATTCTCACTTTCGTTCTTGATCCGCTCCATGTATGCTTTGGCAGCTTGTTCGGTTTTGTTATCGCCAAAGTGATAGTATTTGCGTCCTGCAAGGTCGTCGGGAAGATATTGCTGCTTGACCCAGCGGTTTGGGTAGTCGTGGGGATATTTGTATCCTTTAAAAAGAGGGCTTTGCAGATGCGGCGGAAGCTCCGAACCGAGTCCGCGCTTGATATCCTCTTCAGCGGCGTTGATGGCTGCGTATGCCGTGTTTGACTTTGGAGCTGTTGCCAGCATGACGGCTGCGTTGGCAAGGGGAATCCGCGCTTCCGGAAGACCAAGCTCTTTGGCAGACTCCACACAGGCACGGACAATGACTGCAGCCATCGGATAGGCCGCACCGATATCTTCGCTTGCAATTACCATCAATCTTCGGCACGGTGAGAGAAGATCGCCGCCCTGAAGCAGTCTTGCAAGATAAAATACCGCCGCATCGGGATCCGAACCGCGGATGGACTTTTGCAGGCCGGAGAGCAGGTCATAGTGGACGTCGCCGTCGCGGTCGAATCCACTCTGCGTGACTGACGGAATGAGGGCTTCCACAGATTGGATATGGCGCAGTCCGTTTTCATCCACATCCGCGGCACCCTCGGCAACCTCGAGCATTGTCAGCGCACGTCTGACATCTCCACCTGAGACGTGAGCAATCTCGTCAAGTACGCTGTCGTCTATTTTTAGATTGGGATAGCACTTTGCGATGACCGTTCTAAGTCGTGCGGAAATATCGGCTGGGGAAACGTGTTTGAATTCAAAAACCGAACATCTTGACAGAAGTGCGTCATATATATAATAGTAGGGATTTTCCGTCGTGGAGGCAATCAGTGTAATTCGTCCATCCTCCAGATACTCAAGCAGGGACTGCTGTTGCTTCTTGTTGAAATACTGGATTTCATCGAGATAGAGGAGAATGCCGCCGGCTCCCATAATTCCTCCGGTATCCTTTGCCACATCGCGAATGTCTGACAGGGAAGCAGTGGTCGCATTGAGTTTATACATGGCGTTTCCGGATGCTTTGGCGATGACGTTGGCAGCTGTGGTTTTACCGCAACCGGGCGGACCAAAAAATATCATGGAGGGAATGACGCCGCGTCCGACCATTTTGCGGAGGATTCCGTTGGGACCGAACAAATGAGGCTGCCCCGCGATATCGTCGAAGGATTCAGGACGCACACGGTCGGCAAGAGGTTGTAGGATTGACATAAAAAAGCCCTTTCAATTTAAAAAACGAGGTTTCAAATGATGGAATATAGCGAATATATCGTCGCACAGGGAAATATACTTAATCCGGATGGAAGAAAAGTGACAGTGAACATTGTTCTGCCATGCTTTACCGGAGAGGGCAGCGAATTCTATGCTGCTGCACGACTCAATGAATTTTACGCCTATGCGGCAGGAATGCTCTATTCGTCTGCCGCGTCAATTTGTGACGTAGAAGCGCGGCAGATTGGATACGTATGCCGAAGTGAAGTGAAGCTCGATGGCGATGCGGCAGAGGTGAGTCTATACCTTACGGTAAGACGCACATACCGCGGCAGACAAAGCGCGGTCAGCAGAAAAGTGATTATACACACTTTCCGCAACGGATATGCGGTGCGACGAAAGGTAGTGTCCGCTTGAGACCAATATTATTGTAGTAAATTTTCACCTGTTTGTCAAGATATGGAGAAGGGGATTGCATGCAGTTACTTTATTTTATGTTTCCTATCCGCCATCTTTATAAGTAAAATTTGAAACTTTTTTCAAAAATCACAAAAAACTATTGATTTTAGCCATTACATACGTTATAATAGTATAAATGACAGTTATGTGCATGCGTATCACTCATGAGAAGCTGCGCATGTGTGAACGATATTAAACGATATTAATTGGAGGATTTTAATATGGCATTACCGGTAGCTGTGCAGGTATATTCTGTACGGGACGACGCAGAAGCAAACCTTGCGGGCACACTTCGCAAAATTAAGGATATGGGTTACGACGGCGTAGAATTCGCCGGACTTTATGGATACGCACCCGAATATGTAAAGGGACTTGTGGAGGGCATCGGCCTTGTTCCGATTTCCGCACATATTCCGCTTGACGAGATGATTGCGGACCCGGATAAGACCTTCGCGGCATATCAGACAATCGGGTGTCCGTTTGCAGCTGTTCCATATGTAACACCGGAACGCCGTCCCGGTGCGGAAAAATTCGAGGAAACCATCGAAACAATCGCAAAACTTGGCGAAATTGCAAAGAAATACGGTATCACCCTTCTATATCACAATCACGACTTCGAATTCACAAAGGTTGACGGCGAATACGGTCTTGATATTCTCTACAGAAAAGTTCCGGCTGAATTTCTTCAGACAGAGCTTGACACCTGCTGGGTAAACGTAGGCGGTGAGGTTCCCGCTGAATACATAGCAAAATACAACGGAAGAACACCGGTCGTTCACCTCAAGGATTTCTACATGAGCGGCAAGCTTCCGAAGCATCTGTATGCTCTCATCGGCATTGAAGAAGAAGAAAAGGAAGAAGAACCTTCCACATTCGAATTCCGTCCGGTTGGTCACGGAATGCAGGATATGCCCGCAATTCTTGAAGCATCGGTTAAGTCCGGCGCCCAGTGGGTGGTTGTGGAGCAGGACGAGCCGTCGATGGGTCTTTCCAGAATGGATTCCATTAAGGCAAGCCGCGAGTATCTGAAGTCCCTCGGATGGTAAAAGGAAGAATTTTCCTGATTGGCATTTTCAAAAATGTAAGAATTCCGGCGTCCGTTATACACGGACACGGTTCTGATATAAACTGACGTAGGTTCAACGAACTTTGAGGAACCTCTAAAATTTTTCTCCTCGTTGAATGCACGTTAAATCAAGAACATCAAAGAAAGGCGGACAAATTTATGTCAGACGCAGTTCTCAGCCAGTTTAAGCAGGCTACAACAGAAGAAAAGAAAATTGATTCAAACCGTAAGCTCAAGATTGGTATCATCGGTACAGGTTGGATTGCAGAATCCCACATCCAGAGCTATAAGATTCAGCCCGACGTAGAAATCGTTGCTGCTGCCGACCTCATTCCCGGCAAGGCTGAAAAGTTTATGGAAAGATTCGGCGTTTCCGGTGTTCATTTCTATCCTTCCCACAAGGAAATGATCGACAACGAGGAACTTGATGCAGTTTCTATCTGTACATACAACACACAGCACGCGATTCCGACCATCTACGCACTCCAGCACAACATTCCGGTTCTTCTTGAAAAGCCGTTCACTGTAACGCTTGAGGAAGCTGAAGCAGTTTGCAAGGCTGAAAAGGAAAGCAAAGCGTTTGTATCCGTTGGCTTCCAGCCCAGATTCGATGTCAACATGCAGATGATTAAGAAGATCGTTGACTCCGGCGTGCTCGGCAAGATTTACTACATCCAGACCGGTGGCGGCCGTCGTCGTGGTATTCCGGGATCCACATTCATCGAAAAGTCCACTGGTGGTATCGGTGCTCTCGGTGATATCGGATGCTACTCCCTCGATATGGTGCTGAACGCTATCGGTTATCCGAAGCCGCTGACCGTTTCCGGTTACGTTTCCGACTACTTTGGAAAGAATCCGAAGTACAACGGCGCAGACGCAGCTCGCTTCAGCGTAGACGATTTTGGCGCAGCATTCATTCGTCTTGAAGGCGGCATCATCCTCGACTTCAGAATCGCATGGGCTATGCACGTAAACACACCGGGTGACACCATCATCTTTGGTACAGAGGGCGCACTCCGTATTCCTTCCACAGACTGCTGGAACGGTTCCGTTGGTGGTCCTATGACCATTTACCACGATGTATGCGGTGCTCAGACTGAGACAGTTATTCCGATTCTCCAGAACACCGGTAAGGGCGGTCTGTTCGACAAGAAGATTCGTTCCTTCCTTGATGCCGTTAAGACAAACGGTCCGGCTCCTGTTCCGACATCCCAGATTCTCTACAACCAGGCTATCATCGACGGTATCAACAAGTCCTCCGAACTCGGACGCGAAGTTGAAATCGAATTCCACGAGATCTAATGATTGATAATTAATATTGATGAGGGGAACTTCTAAAGAAGTTCCCCTCATGCTTTGGTGATGAATTGGAGCGCTTTCCTAAAGGTTAATAAATTTTGAGGAGAGTTTGAGGGGAACTTTTTCAAATGTTCTCCTTGGCGTCCCCACTCTCATACACGCAGCATCTCACTGTTGTTGATGACGCCGGTGCTATATAGAAATAGGAAATCCGCATTGTCTGTTTCAGCAAATTGTGGCAGATAGTCAAGAGCGATGTAGCGAAGGTCAACGAGGGTGATTTTTCGATAGCATTCGATGAGCAGGGGGGCGATGCTGCTTCCGTAGGAGTCACGGAATATGACGAGGGCAGCATCTGATTGGGCATTGGGGTTTACAATTTCTACGACCGGGACGGCCCCGCCTAAAAAAATGTCATACATATCAGTACCGTCGGATTTAGAAAGTGTGTATACGGTACTTTCAGCAATGTCCGACGCTTTGTAGGTGACGGTTGCTGTGCTTATAGCGTCGTTTGTGAGATAATACATTACCTCATCGTCGACTGGAAGGGCGGACTGCCCGGAATACACGCCGCGAAAGCCGTGGATTTCGTGTGTCTCGTACGTTTCGGTAAGGTATTGGCCCACTCCCATGGCACTCGTCAGCTTTTCGACCGCTTTTCCAAGTTGCTCCTGACGCCAGTGAGAATCGGTTTTATAATAATCCTCCAACGTGAGGGTGTCGAAAAGGTCGATGGTTTTAAAATCACCGCAGGATTCATACAGAATGGATTGCAAATTCTCATAATCTATAGTCGGGTGGCAAGTCTCGGATTGGGCGATATAATAATTTTTCGGAGGAATGAGGGCGATATACGCTGTATTTCCATCCGACAAGAGCTCATTTTTGACCTTTGTCAGCTTTTCTCCGGCTTTTTTTACGAGGCTTTCATGCAGAGTGAAATCAAGTGATGTGAGATAACCGTTGTATTCGTAAACGTCGCTAGTGTCGAGACGCAGAGTCAGCCGCTCAAATATCGCTTTTACGCTGCGGAAGCCTTCCCGAAACGGAAATTGGTCAGGCAGGTATTTTTCGATATTTTGCATAAAAGCGCCGTCTGTCACGGTCTGCCATGTCAGTGTTGGAAACTGCGTGAGATATCTTCGCTCACTTTTGGAGATATCCTTGTCGGGAAGTATGATGGATAGTGCGCCCAGTGAGAGGAGGATGCTGCAAAAAGCAGTAATTATGATGATACGTGCGTGTTTTTTCATATCAGAACCTGAAATATAGGAACGGGTTGTAGGAGCCGTCGACGATGTATGCGGTTGAGAGGATGAGCACGACGCATACGACTGCCGGGATTGCCCAGTCGGCTGCTATAGATTTGGATTTATCGAGGCGCAGCGCGAGATTTTTAATGAGTGGTGTAGCGCCGATTGCCGCCGCAAGCAGAGTGACAGCGTAACTGCGCAGATAATAAACGGACACCGTGTCTATAGGATTAGCAAAATTAAACAAGGTGCGGATTCTCACCAGAGCATCCGAGACTGTCGCGGAGTCGAAGAGAAGAAAACTGACCATGACGAGAAACAGAATCGCAATGTGCTTGAGTACTGATGGAATTTGGGATACTACGCCGGACAGAGCCTTTTCAAGTACAAGTAGGACCGCAAAGTACAATCCCCACAGGACAAAAGTCCATTCTGCACCGTGCCAGAGTCCGGTAAGCATCCACACGGTGAGAATGTTGAACGCCCACCGCGGCTTTGACACCCGGTTGCCGCCAAGCGGAATATATACATAATCCCGGAACCATGACCCGAGCGTCATATGCCACCTGTGCCAAAACTCCGCAATGGTTTTTGAAATATAGGGGTAATTGAAATTTTCGGGAAATTCAAACCCGAACATCCGCCCAAGCCCTATTGCCATATCGGAATATCCTGAAAAATCATAGTAAATTTGTAAGGATGACGCGATGGCGTATCCCCATACTCCAATCATGGAACTGCCAAGGGAACCGCATAGTTCACCAAGCGTATTCGCTATGAGTACTTTTTTGGAAAGTCCTACCGAAAAGCGGAGTACTCCCCGCGAAAATCCTTCGGCCGTATGCGTTCGGCTGGTCAGCTGCCCTTCTATATCTGTATAACGAACAATGGGGCCGGCGATAAGCTGTGGAAAAAGAGCGACATATAGGGCGAGTTTCAGAAAGCTTTTTTGCGCCGGACATTTTCCAAGATAGACGTCGGCGGAATATCCGATGAGCTGGAAGGTATAAAACGAAATCCCCACCGGAAGGGCTATGTGTGGTATCGGAAGGGAGACGCCGGGAAGACGGTTCAGATTCACCGCGAGAAAACCCGCATATTTGCACCAGACGAGGGGGATTACCGAAAGGAGAACGGTGCAGCAGAACCACAGTTTTCGCCATTTCCGGTCCCTATCGAAAAGGTTTGTCAAGAAATACGCCTGCGTGATGGAAAACAGCATCAATAAAAGATAAGTAGGTTCCCCGACTGCGTAAAATATCAGAGAAAACGCCAGCAGGACGATATTTTTTACGCGTGCGGGGACGAGAAAATAACAGGGAAGCAGAAGCGGGAGGAAAAAATATAAAAAGGGAAGACCGGAAAATACCATTTTTATACGATGGTTACTACCGACCCGATGTTATCATAAACATTTTCCGCTGCCGCAAGTACAGAATCCATGATGGTGTCGACCTGGTCTTTATCGCCCATCACGAGAAGGATATCATCGTCGAGCGTGATGGAGGAAATGGATTCCGCGCTTACACATACCCACTTTGCCGGATTGATGCTGTTTCCGAGAGCGGTCTGCAAATCGGCGATATTGGTACCATCGGTGCGGAGATATACAAGCGAATATGCGAACGAGCCGACCATGGATTCGGACAGAATGATGTCGTCAATGCCGGAGGTATCGGTAAGTCCGGTATTGTAAGTGATGGAATCCATGTCATCGCCGGGGAGAATGCGGGTTTCCACCATCATCGGAAGAACATCGCCGCAGCGGCTATACACGTTGGCGTCGATGAATTTTACCGCATCATCTGCGGATTCTACCTTATCGACCGGGTTTGCACCGGTGTCGTCATTGACTCCGGCATTATCGTCAACCGTTGCGTTGTTATTATCGTTGTTATCGATATTGTCGTTTGTATTGTTATCGTTCATGTTCTCGTTGCTGTTTGCATTGTTGCCATTGTCATTTTCTGTCATATTGGTGTTGTTCCCGTTATTTGTGTTGTTATCTGTGTTTTCGTTGTTGTTTCTGCAGGAACTTATGAGAAGGGAGAGTGCGAGGAGTGTGAGAAAAATTTTTTGTACCTTCATTGGAATATACACCTTTCGTTTTGTGCGATTTCGGCTTTATTATGCACGCTAATATGACGTTTTATTCGAAAAAAAAGTTGTGTACGAAGTGTAAAGATATTGTAACTATTTAAAAAAATTCCTGTTTTACACACGATTTACAGACTTCGATAAAAACGCAGTTGAAGATTTAACATATTTGTGGTATCATAAATAAAACAAGATGAAAAAACAAAAGGAAAAATATGATAACATACAACGATATCAAAAACAATCCCAATATTCGCACATATATTACGAAAGCAGATGAGTCGCTCATCGCGCTTGGGTATACCGAGCACAGCTTTGCACATGTGACAAAAGTCGCGGAAACCGCCGGCTATATTCTCGAAACTCCCGGATATTCCGAACACGAAGTCGAGCTCGTGAAAATATCCGGTTTTCTTCACGATATTGGGAATCTTGTGAACCGCATCGAGCATTCGCAAAGCGGCGCGGTCATGGCATTTCGCATTTTGGATAAACTTGGAATGGCGGCGGAAGATATTGCAGATGTGGTAACGGCTATCGGAAATCACGATGAAGGGACCGGAACGCCGGTGAACGCCATTTCGGCTGCTCTATTCCTCGCGGATAAGTCAGACGTGCGCAGAAGCCGCGTCCGCAACCGCGACATCAGCACCTTTGACATCCACGACCGTGTGAATTATTCGGTATCGTCGTCTTCTCTTATAATCAATGAGGACAAGACCGAAATCAGCCTTGTCCTGCACATTGACACAGAGTACAGCTTTGTGACTGACTATTTTGAAATTTTCCATCAACGTATGGTCTTGTGCCGCAAAGCTGCCAATCGTTTGGGAATCCAATTTCGCCTTATTATCAACAATCAGACCCTTATGTGAGAAAAACGGGCGTTAAACGTTACATCAGCAAGATGCCGCAGACTCCCGCGAGGAGAATGACGGCGACTGGCGGGACTTTATGGGTTGCCAATAGGATGAGGGAACCGGTAAAGAGGAGGACTGACGCAACATTGACCGAGGCTAATGTTATGCTCGCGATTGAAGACGCACCGAACAGGGCAAGGGAGGCGACGGTGGCAAATGAGGAAAAAATCATTGCGCATACCGCTGGTCTGATGCTGCCGAGGATGGAAGAAAATACAGTTCCGCTGCGGTACTTCATGTAGAGTACAGCGAGTATTGACACGATGATGCACGACGGTGCGGTACAGCCGAGCGTGGACGCGATGCTTCCGAGAAGTCCTGCAGTGCGGAATCCGGCAAAAGAGGCGGCGTTCAGCGCAATCGGGCCGGGCGTGACCTCCGATAACGTGATAATATCGGCAAATTCCTCATAAGTGAGCCATCCCTGTTCCGCAACGACAGTATTTTCGATGAGAGGGAGTGCGCCATATCCTCCACCGAACGACAGCGCCCCTATGAGGAAGAATTTGACGAACAACAAGAGATAAATCATACGCGCCTCACTATTTAACGTGCCCCCTTTGACGGTGCAGCAGCGTTTGGGAACGAATGGCAGAATCCATCGCTCCGACAATTGCGGCAAGCAGAATCACATATACCGCGCTGACTTTTCCTATCAGTGTGAGCGCTAAAGCAGCCACAAAAATGACAGAATAAAGCGGAGTTCGGGATTTAAGAGCGGATTTTGTCATGCCAAGTACCGCTTCAAGAATTACTGCCGCCACGCCGCACTGCATTCCGGTCATGAGCTTCGAGATGAATTCGTTTTCGCTGAAACTCGTGTACAGCGCCGCAATGACCGACATAATAATCAGGGGCGGAAGAATCGTTCCGGCTACGGCAAGCGCTGCTCCTGCGGCGCCGTTTAGCTTGTAACCAACCAGCACTGCGGCGTTGACTGCGGACGCTCCCGGCGCACTTTGGGAAATTGCGGTCACGTCGAGCATTTCTTCCTCCGTCAGCCAGCCGAGCTTTTCCGCATAAATCCGGCGCATGAGTGAAATCAGAACGTACCCGCCGCCAAATGCGGACGCGGACAGTCGAAACGAATATAAGAATATCATAAGAAGTTTCTTTTTTTTCATGACAGCTTCCCCCTCTGCCAAAATCGGAATCCATCAAAACATGATTTATCCCGCACATTTTGTTTGCACTACTATTATACACCTTGACGTCAAATATGTAAAATGATATAATTTTATTGAAAAGATAAGTGAATACTTATAATAGACAGACTGGAGATGAAGGAAGATAACCATACGGCATATCAAAATTTTCGAAGCATTGTGCGACTGCGGATGCAATACCACAAAAGCCGCGGAACAGCTTCACATGACGCAGCCGGCGGTGAGTTTGGCGATATCCGAGCTTGAAAATTATTACGGTGTCCGCCTGTTTGACCGAATTTCACGCAGGCTGTACCTCAGCGAAGCCGGACGTCGATTCCGGGATTACGCACGCAGCATTTCGCTCACTTTTGACGATATGGAAAAGACACTGCGCGAATGGGAAAAAAGCGGAACCATCCGTGTAGGGGCCAGTATATCGATTGGGTCGATGCTCTTACCGGAATACGTTTCACGATTTAAAATCACGCATCCCGACACAATGGTTCAGGTCAAAGTCGACCGTTCCGACAGACTGGAGCATGCAACCATCGATAACGAGCTTGATTTTGCGATGATGGAGGGAATTGTTCATGATGAAAACCTCATTTCAGAGGATTTTATGGAGGACAGTCTTGCTGTTATCGCGTCATCAACGCAGTTTCAAAACGGCGATACGGTCACGCCGGATGAGTTCTTGAGAATGAATTTTCTCCTGCGCGAGCATGGCAGTGGAACTCGTGAAGTTTTCGACTCCACGCTCGCTGCGCTGGAATATCCACTTCCCGAACCCGTGTGGGAAAGCCTTAGCACAGCTGCCTTGATGAACGCCGCGTGCGCCGGACTTGGCGTTGCGATTATCCCGAAGAGAATGGCTGTTGAAAAGCTTGCGAGCGGACAAGTGGCGCAGATATACGTAGAAGGAATCGAATTCCGGCGAAAGTATAAAATCGTCTATCATAAAAATAAGCATCTTATTGCGGCGGCTGTAGAATTTCTCGATTTATGCAGAAATTTCGACCGCTTGGCCAATCAGGAATAATTCTTCCTATTTATGCAGTCTCCTATCCAAAAGGTTTGGGATAGGGGTGGGAAACTTTAAAAGTTTTCTCGCAAAACATCAAACAACCAAAGGAGCAAAATATGCCTACAGAAAAAAGTGTTATTATGCGCGCTATTTCTTCCGATGGCGGCATCAGAGTGATTTTTTGCGACAGTACCGCCATTGTACGCCGCGCATGTGAAATACACCACACCTCAAAGACCATGACCGCCGTACTCGGGCGTGCGTTGACCGGAACGTCGCTGATGTCGAGTTTGCTCAAAGATAAGGACAACACACTGACGTTTCAGCTGCGCGGAGATGGTCCGTGTGGAACGGTCATTTGCGTCGGCGACTATATGGGGAACGTGCGCGGTTATGCTGATGACCCAACTGTTGAGCTCCCGCCGAATAAACTGGGAAAGCTCGATGTTGGCGGCGCTGTGGGGCGCGGGTCGCTGTATATCATCAAGGACCTCGGGATGAGCGAACCGTATGTCGGCGTGGCGCCTATTGTATCGGGCGAGATTGCAGACGATATTACCGAATATTTCGCGTCGAGCGAACAGACGCCGACTGTTTGCGCTCTCGGCGTGCGGGTGGATAACGACAATATGTGCTTTGCCGCCGGCGGATACCTTGTCCAGCTTATGCCCGGATACGATGAAGCAGATATTCCCAAGATTGAAACGAACGTCAACATGATGAACTCTGTGTCGAAGCTTATCGCTGACGGAAAAACCGGAGAAGAGATTATCGCGATGGTTCTCAATGGCATCGGCTATGAAATGTTCGATGAATTTGATATTGAGTACCGCTGTTCTTGTAACCGTGACAAATACCTGCGTGCGCTGATTAGCTTGAACGAAGCCGATATGGATGAGCTTCGCCGTGCAAACGAGCCTATCGAGACAAACTGCCGTTTCTGCGGAAAAAAGTTTACGTTTGAACTTGACGAGTTGGAAGCTGCACGAGCCAAAGCACGCCATAAAGCAGACGAATCTGAAGCATGATGGAGGTACAAGACTATTCCTATCATGTGAACATCCCGGAACTGTTTCGTTCCCTTGGAATTGCTTCCCCAATTGTCGATATCGTGCCGCTCAAAGGAGGACATCTGCACCGAATGTACGCGGTCTTAACGGAAGACAGAAGATACGCGGTTAAGGCGCTCAACCCCGGCGTGATGGTTCGTCCGACGGCCATGCGCAATTTTGTGACATCCGAAGAAATTGCGCGCGTGGCATCGCAGAAAATACCTGCAGTTGCGGCGAACCGATATCATGGCCATGCCGTGCAGCAATATGGGGAGCAGTATTACCTGATTTATGATTTTATAAACGGGGAGTGCCTGACCAATGAGCAAATTACGCCGCTGCACGCTGGGAAATTGGGAGAAATTCTGGCAAAACTTCACGGGATAGATTTTTCAGAGGTCGAAATAGCGGCGGAAAAGCCCGGCGATGGAGAAAGCCGCAACTGGAGGGAGTACATATCTCCGGCTGCGGCATGGTATGATATTTTTGTAAAAAACATCGACCGTCTGTATGATTGGAACAGGCGGTATTTTGCAGCGTCTGCGGCTCTGATGAAAAATGCGGTCAGCCACCGCGACCTTGACCCCAAAAACGTCATGTGGTGCGGCGACGCCCCGCTCCTTATCGATTGGGAGGCGGCCGGACGAGTTGACCCACGGTGTGATTTATTTGAAACTGCAGTCTACTTTTCAAAGCAGCCGGATGGAACTGTGAACAAAGAACGATTTAAAGCCTTCCTTTATGCATACTTCAAAACAGCAGGTCCCTTTTTCCAAACTGACTGGAAAGCGATTGCGGATTGTGGGTTTGTTTTACTTGATTGGCTTGAATACAGTCTGAAACGTTCTCTCGGTATCGAATGTGCGGACGAAGAAGAACAAAAACTCGGAACCGAACAGGTTTGGGAAACGTTGAACATTCTCCTCAAATACGACGAGAGTATTCCGCAGCTTGTACAGTGGGTACGGGAATCCGCAGCGGGGCATTGTGCGGAGAAAATCGGATACACCTCCCGCAAGGCTGAGCGTCTCGTCAAAGTCATAGAGGACATAGTTTAACGCTTTACCGATGAATTCTTGTGTTTCCATTAAGCGCATCAAATATGACAAATATTTTGCCACTTCCGCTAAACGAGGGCAAAGTATTTTTCCAAAATATGGGGAATACTTTGCCCTCGTTTTCTTTATTGGTGATAGATTTAAACGCTTTCCTAAAGAATAGAATTCTTAAAACTTATTCTTCAATCAATTCAAAATCATCCGCACCGTGCTTGCATAACGGACATACGTAATCAGCGGGAAGTTCATCGCCTTCGTACACGTATCCGCAGATTTTACATACCCAGCGTTTTTTCTTGGATGTGGAGGCCTGTGGCGCGGCAGGCTTCGGCTTGACATGCTTGAAGTAGTAGTCATAGGTCATGCTCGGCGCATCGGACAATGTTTTCGCTTCGGTGACGTCTGCGAGAAACAGCGTATGCGTGCCGCAGTCGACGGTGTTTATCACGTTGCCGGACAGAACTGCGTTTGTGTACTTCGGAATATAGCGAATCCAGTTTGACATACGGTCGACCGATTCGCAGTCTGCAAATTTGTCGACATCGCGCCCGCTTTGGAAACCAAACTTTTCAAAAATCGAGAAGGGGGCTTCCTCTGTGAGAATGGATACATTGCACATTCCGGTGGCCAGTATCATATCATGCGTACGATTGGCCTTATTGACGGCAATCGCGATACGTTTTGGATTGTCGGTAATCTGGGTGACAGTATTGATGATACAGCCGTTGTCTTTCCCAAATTCAATTGCTGTCAGTACGAAAAGACCATATGAGAGTTTGAACAGCGCTGTCTTGTCAATCATCTGCGAAACCTCCGCAGGAGCGTTTTCAAAGTTCTTATCTGCCATTTTCGTTGACCTTCCAATCAATAATTTTCAGCTTTGACTTCGAAGAAGCTCTGCGGATGTGCACAAACGGGACATACCTTCGGCGCTTTCTTGCCGATTACAAGGTGACCGCAGTTGCGGCAGACCCACATTACTTCTTCGGATTTTTCGAATACCTTCTGCATTTCAACGTTATCAATCAGCTTGCGATAGCGCTCCTCATGGGACTTTTCAATAGCAGCAACCATGCGGAACTTGATAGCAAGCGTCTTGAAGCCTTCTTCTTCTGCTTCCTCTGCAAATTTAGCATACATGTCAGTCCACTCGTAGTTTTCGCCTTCAGCAGCGTGAACCAGGTTTTCTGCGGTGTTGCCGATGCCGTTCAGTTCCATGAACCATATTTTTGCATGTTCTTTCTCGTTTTCAGCGGTTTCGGTGAAAATAGCAGCAATCTGTTCGTAACCTTCCTTTTTTGCTACAGATGCAAAATAAGTGTACTTGCTGCGCGCCTGACATTCGCCCGAGAATGCGGTCATGAGATTTTGTTCTGTCTTTGAACCCTTGAGTTCCATAAATTTTCCTCCAAAAGTTTGAATTTTTATGTGTGTGAGTTATTTTTTCCTTCCGGTGGCCATATTATACTATACTCTTTGAAAAAAGTCAATAAAATTGCGACTAAATCTCACTAATTTTGTGAAATATGGCAAAAAGTATAAAAAATTATAATAGCGTTGCGAAATCGATGAATATATGGTATAATTTGTTATCATTAAAACTCGAAACAACGATAGGAGGATTAAAAAATGAAAGTTAGCACATCCACATCAAACTTTGTTACGCGATTTGGTCACGAAACGGCGATGAACATTTTCAGTGAAGCCGGATTTGAAGCGCTGGATTACGGCATGTTTCACCTGCCGCCGGACGGCGAGGTCTTCACAAAGTATGATGACGCACAGTTTGCGGAGTACTTTAAAAATGTGAAGAACATGGCGGCGCGAAACGGGCTTGAGATTTACCAATGTCATGCACCGTTTCCACTCAAAGTTTACAGCGACGATCGGGACCCGATGCTCCTGAACTGTGCAATCAAATCGATTTACGGGGCGGCGCACCTGGACTGCCCATACATCGTTATTCATCCGGCGATGCACCCGTCTTTCATTTATGGAAGAAATTACGAGGAGTGTCGCAGAACCAATTTTGAATTCTATGCGGCGATGGTTCCTGCACTCCGCGAAACTGGCGTAGTCATGTGCATCGAGAACATGTTCGGCGGTGACCCGGAAACGAAGAAGCATATTCCGACGACTTGCTCGCGCGTGGAATGGATGATAGACTTTATCGATTCTCTGAACGACATTCACGGTGGAAAGATGTTTGCGGCCTGCCTTGATACGGGGCATGCGATTATCTCCGGTTCAGGCGCGACGCACATGCTCCGCGAGCTTGGTGACCGCGTAAAAATACTGCATGTACAGGACAACGATGGTTTGGTTGACATGCATCAGATTCCGGGACGCGGCAAAATTAATTGGGCTAACTTTCTTGACGCCCTTCGAGACATCGGTTATTCAGGAACTTTTAATTTTGAAGCTGATAACTTCTATCACCAGTGGCACGACGAAATATACGGCGAACCCGTAGCCAGAGCCGCTGCAAAGATGCTTTATACAGTAGGACGCACATTTGCGGATAGAGTTTGTGCGAAATAATACGAAGTTACAAGGTAAAGAATAAAACAGTCCGGTACACCCTATACCGGACTGTTTTACGTATGATTTATATTTAATATGCCATGACAAGGCTTTCCAAGAATTTTTCAAGCACTTTGTTAGCTGCCTTTTGTGTGGAGGCAAATTTGGACGCGACAGTGTCGGAGGAGGTCATGGAGGTGATGGAACTGAAGACGCCGCCCCAGTCGAAGATGTTTCCAAGGTCGTAGTTACGAGTTGCGAGAATCAGTTCAATCATAGGTTCAGATTCAACGTCACGTGTAGATTTGCCGATGAGGGTTTTGTCAAAATATGCGGGCGTCAGCGTGTAGACACTGAGGTGAGCCATCGCTTCGGTGATGTCACCGATTTTGGACACGTCCTGGCAAGTTACCGGAATTGCATATGCGGTCAGGTTAGCGTAGCTATAGGAAGAATAGTACTGACTTTGCTCTTCGTTGTACTTAGGCGCGGGAATGATACCAAAATCTGTCTCGCTCTCACGGAACAGTGTGATGTTTCTCATGCCGGCATAGTAGAACAGGGCATTACCGATGGCAAACTGATTTTCACGGGTGTTGGCTTGGAAGGAACCGCCGCCTGTTACGGTGGAATTAGAACCCAAATTGGTGAACGGTGAATACTGTGTTTCAATGACCTTCATAAGAGCGGTCACTTGCTCATCGCCATTGTATGTAAAAACTGGAAGGTCATCTGAATCCTTGCTTACGATTTTAAAGCCGAAGCAATTCCACATAGCAGCGTTGTTGTATGTTTCTGTGATGTATCCGTAGTAGTCGTTCATTGTCCATTTACCGTCACCGTCCACGTCGAGCGTTACAGCGGCGGCCATTTCATTATGCTTATCGATAGTCCACTTTCCAGAATCAACAAGCTCATACGGATTATCGAGACCAAAGTCTTCAATCATGGTTTTATTAAATAAATAACACCATGTGCCATAGTTGTCCATAACGGAGATATCGCCGGTCATATAGAAGGAATGTCCTAAAATGGAAAGGTCGTTATAAATTGCTTGATCCCACCACTCGTTTTCGGGGTGAATGGTGTCGATCTGTCTGAAGTCAAGAAGATAGTTTTGGGAAATAAGACCGGACATTGTGGAAAGACCGTCTGTCATGATGTCATAGTCGTCTGTATTGGCAAGAATAGAGGCCTTTACAGTGGAGGTCACGGCGCCATGCGTAAAGGCGCATTCCACAATTTTGATGTTCATGGTATCTTCCAGGACTGTATTCCGACTGTAAACGGCGTCGTTGATAACTTCACCGGTGAGTTCGGCTGCGTAAACGTCAAATGTAGTCCAGTCGCTGTAGGTACCAGGGTCACCGCGGTCTGCAATGCGGTAGGCATAGCCACCGTAATCACGGTCTTCATACTGCTGTTTCGCTGTATCGAGGGTGATTTCCGTTTCTTCGGCAGCAGTTTCTGTGAGAGTGTTATCTCCTGTTACAGTCGAGGTATTGGAAGAGTCAGAAGAACTTTCGCTTCCTTCAGCACAGGAAACGATGGTAGAAAGTAGAAGAGCAACAAGCAGGGCACAAGCAAGGAGCTTTTTTTTCATAATATCCGCCTTTCATTGTAAATGTATTGCGAAAATGATATTGAGAAAACCAATTTATTACTATTTAATTATACTTATTTTTTTTGATTTGTCAATAGATATTTCTTTTTTAATTTAAAATCACAGAAAAAAAGTAGAGTTTACACCATTTTATCCAGCACAAAGTTAATAAAAGTATGGGGAAAACTTTTTCTACAAAAAGTTTTCCCCATATTACGCTCGTCTAATTTTTCACTTTATCTTTAAATATCAGCGCCGCGAGAAGTCCGAATATCAGTGCCGCGGTAATACCGCCGGCCGACGCTGTAAGTCCGCCGGTTAAAGCACCAATCAAACCGTCGCGATTGACCGCTTCCCTGACCCCTCTGCTGATGGTATAGCCGAACCCGGTCAGCGGAACCGACGCGCCGCCGCCTGCATAATCCAGAATCGGCTGATAGACCCCAATGGCGCCCAATATCACACCGCTGACCACATATCCTACCAGAATTCGCGCGGGGGTCAGCTTTGTGCGGTCAATCAAAATTTGTGCAACTACACAAAACAAGCCGCCCACGATAAACGCGCGCACATAATTAAGAAGAATATCCATCTGATTCCCCTCCAGCTTCACGATTGCTTCTATCTATTTTGTTTTTTTGAACTCCCTTGATATGCACAAGATGTGCAATCCCCGGGATATTTTGCTTTTGGTTGACTGAAAGCGTATTCATCAGCGCGCCCGTCCCAATGAACAGTACATCCGATAAAACGCCGCGTTTGATATTTTCGAGGATATCCGACGCAAGTACCACCGCGCTGCATCCACATCCCGAGCCGCCTGCATGGGTGTCCGATTCGGTTTCCGAGTAAATCATACACCCACAGTCGGTGTGATTTTTCGTAATATCAATCTTTTTCACAGACAGGAGGTCGCGGAGGATTCCCGTACCCTCCCGTCCAAGGTCTCCCGTTGCAATCATGTCGAACTGCTCCGGTGACGCACCGCTGCTGAAATACCGCTCCAGTGTGTCCGCCGCGGCTGGCGCCATAGCTGCCCCCATATTGTTTGCATCTGAGATGCCGCGGTCAAGCAGGCATCCGGGCATGACATCGGCAATGACTGGCACAAACTCCCCATCGCACCGAACGACATCTCGTGTCAGCGACGACAGGATAAACGCGCCGGACCCAGTGACTGTCCATTGTGCAGTCGGCGCACGCTGCCCACCATACTCAAGAGGGTAGCGGAACTGCCTTTCGGCTGAACAGTAATGCGACGAGGTTACAGCAATCGTGCGGTCGAAAGCACTCGTTAAGTACACAGCCGACATAAGCAGTCCTTCCGCGCAGGTCGAACACGCGCCGAACAATCCGAGAAACGGCGTGCGGTATGATATCAGTCCGTAACTGGACGAAATGCACTGATTGATGAGGTCTCCTGCGAATATCGCGTCGATGTCGTCGTCCCCGAGCCCGCATTTCCGGAGCGCAACACTGACAGCGAGACGCTGCATTTCCGCTTCCGCTTTTTCCCATGTATCTTTTCCAAAGCGGTCGTCTCCGGACAAATCAAACAACTTGCCGAGCGGACCGCGCTTTTCCTTCTGACCTGTGACTGACCCTGATGAAATGATATAAACCGGTTTCGAGGGAACATAAGGCTTTGTTTTCAAAATCATTACTCCTTTGTTTTATGCTCCTTTTCATTCTTTATTATTCTGTAAATCTGTCCGATTATTCCTCGCACGTTGAGGTAAATTATGCCCGTAGGAAAACGTTTATTCGCGTAGACTGGCAGAAATATGCTTCTGCAATATTTATCATGCACAAATTGATTACATTTAAATTGTGCAAAATGACGATTTTCCAATGGCTGGAAGGGGCAAATAAAGGCAATAGGGAGAACATTGATTTTACCTATTGACATTGAGAAAAAAAGGTGTATAATAACAGCCGAAGAATGAAGAGGACATCAGAAAAGAATCTTCAAACTTCAATTGAATGAAACTTTCGGAGGCACTATTATGATTTGTAACAGCAAGTATCTCTACAAAATTGAGCTTGTAACCGCATCCGACATTCTTGAGTTTACCCATATCGCTTCGAAATGCCCGTACAATGTCGCTGTAGTAAACGGCAAACACAGACTGAATGCGAAAAGCTATTTAGGTGTAATGCTTGCAAAAATGTCATGGGATGAAATTTATGTAGAATCTGACTGCGACTGCTACTTTGAATTTGAAAAATTCATTCGTTGATCGAACTGATTCAAACATAAAGAATCAAGGAAGACCCGCAAAGGGGGAAAAAACAGCCATTTGGCTTTCAAATACAAAGAGAGACACTTGCCTGCATTGGGTACGTGTCTCTCTTTGTATTTGATGAAGAAAACGCGCGAGTCCTCTTTAACCCCACATTATGAGATATGAAAAATGAACAATTGAGTTGCAAATTCATGGAACACATGATATAATGAAGATGAAATTGGATAAGGCAGAGGTAAAATAGATGCGTGATAAACCATACTATACTGCATATGAGGGTGGAGATGGATATCAACTGTGAGTGTCAATATTCTGCATCTATTTATGTGAGAAAGAGGTGAACTATGGAATATCCCAAAATGATTCTGTTTGACTACGGTCACACACTCATGTGCGAGCCGGATTATGATCCCAAAAACGGGGAGCGAAAGCTGTTTGAATATGTCAAAACCAACAAATACAACCTTACCGCCGATGAAGTAAGCGAAATTTCCCGGAAACTGACGGAGGAAATCCGTGTCGTTCGCCAAGCTGGATATGAACTGAACGAGAGTCAGTTTCATCGTTTTCTGTACGAGTACTGCGGAATCGAGCTAAGCCTGTCGTTCAACAAAGCTGAACAAATTTTTTGGGATGGAATGTCTGGTGGAGCGGTCATGCCGGGAACACATGAGCTGCTTTCGTATTTAAACGAAAACGGGATACGGACGGGAGTCATCAGCAACATCATGTTTACTGAGAATGCTCTTACCGAGCGGCTCAACCGATTTTTCCCTGAGAATCGCTTTGAGTTTATCATCACCTCAAGCGAATATATTTTTCGCAAGCCAAATCCGCTCCTGTTTGAACTGGCGTTGCGCAAAGCCGGTCTGCCTGCGTCTGATGTGTGGTATTGCGGTGACAATCCGCAGGCAGACGTAATGGGCTCGGCGGGAGTCGGGATTTATCCGGTGTGGTACGATAACGACCTCGAATGCCTCTACCGCGACAAGACAAGCGAGCCCGTACCAACCTGTGAATATTTGCATATCCATGAATGGGATGAGATGATTTCTAAATTGGAGGGAATGAAATGAACAAAATCAAGCCGCGTGCGCTCAAATTTGGCGATACCATTGGGATTATCGCACCATCCTATGCAATGTCTCCGGAGAATATCAAACCGGCAGCAGACAAGCTCACTGACCTTGGATTCCGTGTAAAATACGGCAAAAATCTCTTTTCAACAGCATGGGGGTTTGCGGGCTCCGATATCGAACGCGCTGACGATTTTAACGAAATGATAGCGGATACAGAGGTAGCTATGCTGTTGTTCGGCGGCGGTGAGGTCGGAAACGAAATCCTGCCTCTTATCGATTGGGAAGCCATTCGCCGCAATCCAAAAATTTTGTGCAGCTTCAGCGACAGCACAACTGTACTGAACGCTGTGACCTCCCTTACCGGACTTGTCACATTCTATGGTGCATCTCCCCGGACCTTCTGCAACCTGACCGATTATAACCTCGCATCCTTCGAAAGCAGGATATTGTATGGCGGTACCGCATATGAGAGAAACAGTACGTGGCGGACTATTTGCAGCGGCAAAGCGGAGGGAATTCTTACAGGCGGATATTTGGTCAATTATGCTGTAATGCAGAACGGTGAATATTTTGCAATCGACAAAGATAAAAACCATATTTTGTTTCTTGAAGACCACAAAATGTTTTCGACTCCGGCTGTACTCTCAAAATATTTTTCGCACATCGCACAAAGCGGCTTGATGGATAGAGTCACCGGCCTGATTTTTGGGCATTATGCCGAGGAAGAAACGCCGGAGGTTGATGAGATTCTGCGCAGATTCGGTGAACGTTTCGGCATTCCCGTCGTGCGGTGCGAGGACTTTGGTCACGGAGCAAACAATGCGGTATTTCCGATTGGCATATCCGCCAGATTTGACGCGGATGACGGTAAGTTTGAATTTTTGGAGAGCGGTGTACGCATATGAGCGATTACATAAACAATAGGAGTTGAAGCGGCGGAAACGCGGAATATCGCGATATACCTCCATTGGGGATATACAAAGCTTGTAACTTGGGCTGGGGAGGACGGTTCTCTGGTGCTTTATTATGGAAAGGAGTTACGTGGAGACAGCGATGAAATATGATAAAGCGGTGCACGAGGAAAGACCGGAAATGATCGAGAAAAACGGACGAACCGCAAAGGTGCGCGTGCTTTCCGAAGAGGACTACCTCCAAAAGCTCAATGAGGAGCTTGACTTTGAGAAAAAAAGATTGCTTGGGGAGGTTTTATGAATTCATCGAATCTCAAAACGTATGCGCTTCGGCTGTACGATTTTTGCGACTATCCGGCGGTACGTTATAAAATATTGACCTCCCTGCTTGATGTTCCGTTGACCGACCAACGGGTAAGCGAGCTGTATCCGAAGTTTTTATACAGCGATATCGTTGAGGAAATGTTCGAGACACAGGATAAATACGGCGGGTGGGGGCGCCTGACTTCCAAAGATTACTCAGTAAAAGCGAAAATTCCGACTTCTGCCACCGGAATCGAACGTTGTCTGTATATTGGGCTAAAGTACGATGACCGCGATATTTTATTAAACGCATACGGCTATCTTGAGGATTTTTTGACAGGGCAAAGCCGTGAAAAATTGTACAATAAAAATGAACGTGCGATACCGTGGAAAACCGCGTCGATATGCGGCCTCATCGAGAGTATCAAACCATACAATGAGCTGTGCGACGACACCTATGCTAAGTGGATGTACATAGCGGGACGGGCATATGAATCGGGTGAATATTCGTACGAACGGGACCGCGCGGCACAGCACGACATCTTTTTGACCCGCGAAGACCGCTTGATACCCATGCAATTTGGTCTGCTTTTCTGTCGACATGAGGAGGTGCCGGCTTCGCTTGAGAATGCGATGCTGAGGCATCACGGTGCGGAAGCCTATTACCATGGTTACTTCTGGAACAATTGCCCGGTGAAGCTGCCCGATTCTTTTGTATATGAAAAGACCAGACGCTGGTTCAAATTGTTCAATTATATTAACAGCTTTCATGGCTCGTCTCTGTATCTCGCGGAATCGGTGGAATGGCTTCTTTCAAATGTAAATCACGACGGGCTGTGGGACTGGGGTACCCAAACCAAGGACCCATGGGGTTATTTCGGGTATTTTTCGACTACACGAAAGTATAAAGTGAACCGTGTAGTCGATTGCACGATGGAAATTCTGACCTTTTTCAAAAAATATATCGAAAACAACCCAGAGGTGTGTCAATGACTGAGACTTTTACATATCTCATGCGCTGTTATACAACCGTGATTTTTACCGCGATGTCTTTGGTGATCCGGACGATAGATATAAGTTAGTGAGCGACGGAAAATGGACATACGATCAGCTCAATCCTCTCATTGAGGCAGCTTACACCGATGTAAACGGCAACAGTACGGCTGATGCGAACGGATGTGAGTCCCAAAAAATAAAGGGGGGGAACTTTTGAAAAAGTTTCCCCCTTTGCCTATATATCGTTGAGGCATAGTATCATAAAATCAAAAATTATCACTTACTGGCGTTTTTTTAACTCTTCTGCCAGCCACAGGACAGCTTCGCGGTAGCCTGCGATGCCATGTCCGACTATCGTTTTTACCGCAACGTATGACACATACGAATGCTTGCGGAATTCCTCGCGGCTGCTCACATCTGAAATATGAACTTCCACGGTCGGAATTGCAACCGCCTTGAGTGCGTCAAGAATCGCCACGCTGGTGTGCGTATATGCTGCCGGATTTATCACAATTCCATCGACTACCCCGTACGACTCCTGAATTTTATCCACAATTGCGCCCTCGTGGTTCGATTGATAAATCTCACACTCTACACCGGCGTCTGCGCATGCCTGCTGTACAGTCTGTGTCAGAAATTCGTAATTTTCTTTTCCGTAAATTTTTGGTTCCCGAATACCAAGCATGTTTAAATTCGGCCCGTTGATTATGAGAAATTTCATCTTATAGTCCCACCTTGTCCAGTATTTTTTGAGCGTTTACCGCTACGTCTACCGTATCGACCGCAATTTCAAAATCGCATACCGCACGATAAAGAGGCAAACGCTCCGCGAAAAGTTCGCGTATATCTCTCGACTGTGATATCGGACGTCCATCCGTCGGCAAAATTGACACATCACGGTTCAGAAAGACTACGGTGCTGTTCTGCACGAGCAGGGGATGGTTTTCTGGACGTGTGACAATTCCACCTCCTGTCGCAATCACAAGAGACGATTCCTGTGAGACCTCCGCGAGCACTTCATGTTCCATTTTGCGGAAATATTCCTCACCGTGTGCCGCGAATATTTCTGGAATTGTCACACCGGCACGCTGTACAATAAGTTCATCCGTATCGATAAATTCACGTCCGGTCGCTTCAGCCAGTGCGCCGCCAATCGTGCTCTTACCGCTTCCGGGCATCCCGACGAGCATGAGGTTCTTTTTTCCGCGCGATATTGCTTCCGTCACACGCACGATTTCACTGTCATCGATTTTTTTGCCGGTGAACAGCTCGGACGCCATTTTGGCCTGTGCGACGAGCATCGTAAGTCCAGTAACTGCACGAACGCCGCGCACCCTTGCTTCATGCACCAGCGCGGTTTCAGCAGGATTGTAAATCATGTCGCAGACACCGGAAAGATGTGGAAAAGCATCAAGCGATGCCGGAGATTTGCCGGCATTCGGGTACATCCCCACGGGACTTGTATTGATGAGAATCTCACCGTCGCTGTGATGAGAAAGAGTTTCCGGTGTGTTTTCCTTATGCGAAATAATCACGACTTCACGTGCCATCCGGTCGGCAGCAACGGTACGTGCGGTCATCGAAGCACCACCGCTTCCCAGAATCAGCACTTTTTTGCCGCGTATATCGATTCCGGCGTGATCGAGCAGATAGGAAAAACCGTAGTAATCCGTGTTGTCTCCCCGCAGGCCGCCGTTTTTCGTACGTGTAATGGTATTGACCGAACCGATCCGTATCGCTTCGTCCGATATTTCATCGAGAAAGGGCATGACCGTCTTTTTGTAGGGTATCGTTACATTCAGCGCAGTATAGTCGGCGGACTTGAGAAACGGTCCGACTTCCTCTTCCGCCATTTCGTACAATTTATATTCATAATCGCCGAGCATCGCGTGAATTTCCGGCGAATAGCTGTGACCGAGGGTCTTACCGATTAATCCGTATTTCCGTTTTTCACTCATTTTTCCAATTCTCCTTCATCATATAGGGTGTCAAATACCGCTATCGCCGCTGCGGCTTCCATCACCGGAACCGCGCGCAGAACAATACACGGGTCGTGGCGGCCGCCGATTACGAGCTTGACGTTTTCCATCGTTTGCAGGTTTACGCTGTCCTGCTCGCGGCTGATTGACGGCGTAGGCTTGATTGCAGCACGGAAAAGGATTGGCATTCCGTTTGTCATACCACCCTGTATGCCGCCGCTGTTGTTGGTTTTGGTTGAAATCGTCACCCCATCGGTTATAAAGGGGTCGTTGTTTTCCGAGCCTCTGAGCGTAGTTGATGCAAATCCGTTCCCGAATTCCACTCCTTTAACCGCCGGAATGCTGAAAACAATACTGGAAATCCGGCTTTCCATACCGCCAAACATATGCTCACCCAGTCCCACAGGAAGTCCACAGACCGCGCATTCGATAACACCGCCGACCGAATCTAGGTCCATCCGCGCGGCTTCGATGGCGTTCATCATCTGTGTGCCGGCGGCTTCGTCAAGCACCGGAAAGCTGTGGGACAAAACAACATCAAAATCCGATTTTGCAACATGAACCGGGTCGAACGGAACGTCACGGATGCCGGCGACGCTGGCGATGTGTGCTCCGACAAAAATGCCGCGCCGCGCAAGCTCGTCCTTCAGAATCCCGCCGATGATGCAAAGCGGAGCCGTGAGTCTGCCGGAGAAGTGACCGCCGCCTCGCAGGTCAACTACCTCGCCGCGATTGCTGTACTTTACGCGCGCGGTATAATCGGCATGAGAGGGACGCGGAATGTCGGCAAGCTTGCTGTAATCGCCGGAACGCTGGTTGGTGTTGCGTATCACCGCGCGGAAAACGTCTCCATTTGTCTTGTCGTCGACAACACCGGAGAGAAATTCCGGAATATCCGGCTCGCGCCTTTGGGTGGAATATTGATTCCGGCCGGGCGCGCGGCGTTCCATGAATTTTTGCAAAGATTCACGGTCAATTTTGATTCCGGCGGGGATTCCCTCTGCGATAACCCCGATTTCCTCACTGTGCGACCCGCCAAAAATTCTGATTCTTATATTTTTACCGTATTCTGTCATAGCTTTTCCTCACATATTTTTTCGAAATCCTCGAAAAATGCCGGATAGGACTTTGCTACCGTTTCGGCTTGTTCGATTGTCACCGGATTTTCCGAAATGATTGATGCAATTGCTGCCGACATCGCGATTCTGTGGTCGTTATATGAGGACACTGTGCCGCCGTGAAGCTTGGGTTTGCCCGCAATTACCAACGAATCACCGGAAATTTCTACATCAGCGCCAAGACTGCATAAGGTTTCACGGATGGTCGCGAGTCTGTCACTTTCTTTCAGCCGTAATCTGCCGCAGTTTTCGATAGTCGTCGTTCCCTCAGCCGCGGATGCCAGAACCGACACAATCGGAATCAAATCCGGGACGTCCGAAGCATCGATTGCGTTATCCGGCGCGTGAAGCTGTTCACCGCACACACGAACACAGTTCCCTGATACAGAGACATTTGCTCCAAAGTCAGACAAAATGCGGACAATCGCACGGTCCCCTTGTGGAGATTGCAAATTAAGCCCGCGAACCGTTACCCCTTCTTTAGAAAACGCACCGCCGACTAGGAAAAATGCTGCGTTCGACCAGTCTCCCTCAACTGCTATCTCCTGAGGAGAAGCATATCTTTGGGCTGGAATTTCAAATACACCGCCGCACTCCCGTACCGCTATCCCAAAATCCTGCAGCGCATGCAGCGTGATGTCAATATACGGCCGCGATTCGATTTTTCCGGTGAGCGTTATCCGAGAATTCTCTCCGGTCAGCGGAAGCGCGAGGAGAAGTCCAGTTACAAACTGAGACGACACCCCGCCGTCAAGCTGATATTCACCACCCGATATCCTGCCGCGCGTCAGAAACGGATTGGACCCCTTTGCGGACAATTCCGCACCATGTTCGACGAGTTGTTCATATAACGGAGACAAAGGTCTGTCAGGAAGCCGTCCGTGGCAGATAAACCGCGAATCAACACTCGCCGCAAGGACAACGGGAAGCATAAATCGAAGGGTCGAGCCGGATTCTCCGCAGTCAAGCTCCGCTTCCTGCGGTCTGTTCCCAGAAATCGGCTGAACCATATATACACCACTGTCTGTCTCACGAATGTCCGCACCAAGGGCATTTAAACACCGTATCGTGGCGCGAATATCCTCATTTGTTGTCCGGCATATAATTTTAGTCGGACCATCCGCAAACGCGGCACAGATGAACAGTCGGTGTGCATGAGACTTTGACGGAATCGCGTCAAGAACGCCGTACGGCGCAGGACTATTCAGTGTTATTTTCATTTTAAACCATCCTCAATTATCTGGAGTAATTCTTCCGACGGATATTTGAACAGCTCCGACTTGCCAAGGGAAGTCGGAATAACAAGCGTTATCATACTGCCGCGCATTTTTTTGTCGTGCAGCGTTACTTCATACAGCCGTTCTGCAGTATATCCTTCCGGCATGTCAAAGGAAAGGCCATACTTTTCCAGCAAACCGAGCAATACGGGAAGTACTCCTGCATCACACATCCCGCGCTTCACCGCTGCACGGGTGATAACTGCCATCCCTATAGCAACCGCATGTCCGTGCGGAATGGTGTATTCTGATAAAGCTTCAACTGCGTGTCCGACTGTGTGGCCAAGATTCAGCGTCTGACGGATACCATTGTCGTAAAGGTCGCGCGATACCACATCAATCTTGTCGCGTACACACATCGCGATAACTTCGTCGATCACATCGCCTGCCTTTTTCTCTTCAAGCAAATCGAGAAGAGGTTTGTCGCTGATAAATCCATATTTTATTACTTCTGCCATACCGTCGCTGAAATAGACATCGGAAAGAGTCGAAATCGTGTTTGTATCACATACCACCAGTGCGGGTTCGTGGAAGGCGCCTGCCTGATTTTTACCGGAGGCCAAATCTACCGCTGTCTTTCCTCCAACCGACGAGTCCGTCGCGGCAATCAAAGATGTCGGAACCTGCACATACTTAATCCCGCGCAGATAAACCGCCGCCGCAAATCCGCTGAGGTCCCCAACGACGCCGCCGCCGAGTGCGAATATCACATCCGTTCTCGTCAGCTTGCATTCCGCCATGTGATTCAGCAGAGATTCAAGCGTTCGCATATTCTTTGCCTGCTCGCCATGTGCAAAAACAAACTCCGGACACACTTCAAATCCACCGCGCACCAAGCTGTCGCGTAAAGCCTCACCATATATCGCATAAACATTGTCATCAGAGACTATTACCGCGCGCCCGACTTTTCCAAGCGCTTCCGCAGCATACTCCCCAGCTTTTGCGATCGCTCCTTTGTCAATTACAATTTCATAACTTTTCGCCTGAATCTTCATCTCATTCCACTCCATTTAAAATATATTATAATATGTAAAAAGGTTTTGAAGGGGTCTGGGGGTGACTTTTCCTCAAAAAGTCATCCCCCAGCCACTCTCCTCTATGGATTATCCCATTTCATAGAACAGTACCGTACCACACCTCTTTGGAAGCTCCACAGTAAGCCCGCATTTTAATTCTTCCGCGGTCTTCGTGAACGTTTCACCGGTTACAGCATCTGTAAAATGATAAACAGCGCCATCCGTCAGATAAATTTTCGCAGTATAGGATTCCTCCTCGGCAAGCGTGTTCCGGATAAACTGCACATATCCCCTTCGGTTGTCCGTATCGTCAAACTGTACTGCATACCAGTCATGGTAATCCTTACGGCATTCGGTAAGCGGATAGTAGTCGCCGGAGAGCATGATATCAGCTGCTTTTCTCCAGATTTTGCCCATGCGGATTCCGATCTTGAATTCCGCGTCGGACGCGTTGTACCAAATCATCGAGGTCACTGCCGGAACCATCGCATTCTGGAACGAGAACTCGTCGTTCGGCGCATATACGCCCTCCTCACAAAGACTGCTGTCCCACGTCATATTGTGCGAACGGAAATACGGTATCCACTCATGCATCTGATAAAACTGCTTTTGCTTCACCGGAAGATTTCCGTATCCCACGTCTGTATAATGAAGCGGAACCGCACGACGCATGGTTTCAAGGTCGTTTCTCCGTCCTCCGGACGCACAGGAGTCTATCCATAATCCCGGATTCCGATGAATCAGTTCATCCCAATAGCGGAGATATCCTTGCACATGACGATTTTCCATTGCGCCAATCCGGTCACAAACCTCTTCACGCTCCCAAATCGGCTTTGGGTTGAAGTTGAAATCCTGCCGGTACACACGAATGTGGCTTTCCTTGATGAGTGAATCCACTCGTTCGATAAGCCAGTCGCACGCCTCGGGATTCCCAAGGTCAAGAAGATGATCTCCGCGATGCACGCTATCCGACTCATCCGCAATCGGGTAGAGCCATTCATGGTGCTCTTCATGCAGCTCCGTACCGGGCATCACCCTCTCCGGCTCAAACCAGAGTAAAAATTTAATCCCATACTTGTCGCACGTTTCTCCAATCGGACCAAGCCCACGCGGAAACCGCTCCGCATCCGGCGCCCACGTGCCGATGTGCGGCCAGTTATAGTCGCATTTGTACCATCCGGCGTCAATCCACCAGATGTCCGGCTTCATTCCGCGACGCACGTATTCTTCAATTGCACCTACTTGATTTTCCTCCGTCGCAGCGGTATGCTCCGGTTTTCCTTCACAATTCCAGTGATGCAGACAGAGAGACGGGGCTATTGGCTGTCCGTATTCACGAGGAAGAATGTGCTTCAAATACCACCTGCGCCAGAGGTTGCAGCTCCTGCTTTCACTGCCCGTTGTTGCCATGAGCGTAAGACGCGGTGTTATCATTGTTTCGCCGGGCAAAATTTTCATGTGACACCGCATCTGCCCGCAAAAATACGAAATTCCGCCATCAAAACGCCCAACGACTGCCTTCCACATATGTGGCCAACCAACCGCCGCACGCACCACAAATTCTTCGAAAACAAATTTCATGTAGGGAAATGCCCCGTTGCAGGAGGTGGCGTCGTTTGGCTGAGTCTGCATTTCACTATTTTCAAGGGTATCGGTGAACCACTCATATCCATCCTCGTCGCATGTGTCTCCGTTCCCGTGAACAAACGCCTTAAAATTCCCTGCAATATCACCGCCAAGCATCACGTCAGATATCACCGGCGTTTCTTTATCACCGTTATTCGTAAATTCCACAGCCCACTCAGATACCGGAAAGTCGCGGTATTCGAGATGAGCCGCCGTGACCGTCAGTCCGCAGGCGCATGTCCCGGTGTATGTATAGCGGGTGATGTTCGCGTCTACCCGTTCGCGTCGGAAGCTGCGCTCGAAATGAGAGGGAATTCCGTGAAATTCATTTCCGTCGATTTTAAATTTCAGTGGGATTTTATCGTATATCGCCCCAGTGTTATGTACGAACAGTTTGGGCATCAGCTCCATGTCTGCACGTTCTGTCTTTTGATTCATGATGTTGTCCCTCCACATCACGTGTCGTTTAGTTCTGTGTATTTCCTACAGATTTTATCAGTCTTTCAAGCTGACGTGCCGCCCGCTTGTTTTGTTCTTCCATAAGTTCCGGGTCGCTTGACGCCGTGCGCTTTGCATAGTATGACGCCCGTTCCATCATTGTGGTATCCCGGCAGGAAGCGGCAAGGGTGAAGTTCATCTGTCCGTGCTGCCGTATGATGCCGCCTTCTCCGATGAAGTCGCCCGGACCGCGCATTTCAAGGTCGTATTCCGCGATTTGGAAGCCGTCCGAGGTGCTTTTTATTGCGCGCAGTCGGTCAATCGCGGTCTCGCTTTTGGAATCTGATACCAAAATAAAGTACGATTTTGCAGTTCCGCGTCCCACGCGTCCGCGTAGCTGATGCAGTTGTGACAGACCGAATCGCTCCGCATTTTCTACAATCATCAACGTTGCGTTCGGCACATTGACGCCAACCTCAATAACCGTTGTGGAAACCAGAACGTCAAGATTTCCCGTAGCAAACTCACTCATTACGGCTTCTCGCTGCGCCGCTTTCAGCTTGCCATGTATATACCCAATTTTAAGCTCCGGGAGCGCGTCTGCAAGATAGTCAGCAAAGGCCGTCGCGGTTTTCAGTGGAACAGATGTGTCCCGCCAGTTTTCCACAAGCGGTATATCCGCCATCTCATCTGTGTCATTTTCGTCGTATTTTTTTGTATATGCGTCTTCCTCGACCTCATCTACAGCCGGACAGACTACGTATACCTGGTGTCCCTCGGCCACTTGTTTTTTTATAAATCCGTTCAGCCGCGTACGATACCCTTCATTCACGATAAACGTATCGATTTTCTGTCTGCCCTTTGGAAGCTCGTCAATGCGCGATACGTCAATGCTCCCGTAGGTCGCGAGAGTCAGAGTCCGCGGAATCGGGGTCGCGCTCATGACGAGACAATGTATATCCTTCGCCTTATCAAACAACGCCGCACGCTGTGTCACGCCGAATCGGTGCTGCTCGTCAATGACTGCCAGCCCGAGCCGGTCTATCACAGTTCCTTCTGATATCAGCGCATGTGTACCGATGACTACGTCGATTTTATTGACCATCAGCCCCTCGTCAGACAGCCCTGATAAAACTTGCTCACGCTCTTTCTTTTTTATCGACCCGGTCAGCAGCGCGCACGTTATCCCGAGCTTGCCAAATAGCGTCGATAAATCTTCATAATGCTGATTCGCCAGAATTTCGGTCGGCACCATCAGCGCGGCACGGTACCCATTCTTCACGGCAATATATATCGCCGCCGCCGCAACGATTGTTTTCCCGCTTCCGACGTCTCCGGTCAAAATGCGGTTCATGAGAAATTCTCCCGCCATATCCGCGGCGATTTCATTGATTGACCGCCTTTGCGCACCTGTTAATTCAAAGGAAAGAACATTTTTGAACGCGTCCGCATCCTTTGGAGAAAGCTTCATAACAAGCGTGTTTTCACGCTTCATTTTCGCACCCGATATGGCAATCGAGAGAAACATAAGATACAGCTCATCGAAAACGAGCCGCCGTTTCGCAGATTCCAGTGCGGACATGGACTCGGGGCGGTGAATATTCGATAGTGTATAGGACAGCGTCGGCAGTCCAAGCTCGACCAGCGCGTCGGACGGCAGAAATTCCACGATTTCGTTTCCCGCAATACGCATAGCATCCCCAACCAGCGACGCCATCATTTTTTGTGTCAAACCAGAGGACAGTGGATATACCGGAACAATATCCGGCAGTGGTACCTCCTCGACATATCCTTCACTTATTGGATTTGTCAGTTTGAGCTGCACTTTTTTGTGAGAGCTATCGAGCACAAATTTACCAAAAAAACGGAAGGTCGCACCTGTCGTCATTTTATCGCGCAGATATGTTTGATTGAAATAGGTGATTTCAACCGCGTCTGTCTCGTCAAACGCACGCGCCTTCAACAGCGTCATGCCGCGTTTTACTATACTGATGGTGGGTTCTGTCGCGATAGTCAGCACGGCGGAAAAGGGTCCGTCCTCTCCGTTTTGCAGCTTAGCTTTGATATCGGATAAGGTCACGATATCTCCCCGATTCTGGTATGCGCGCGGATAGCACCGCAGCAGGTCGTACGCGGTGAAAATCCCCATTTTGGAAAGAGCTGCCGCCCGTACTGCTCCAACCCCGCGGAACTCTGTGACCGGGGTGTCGAGCTTCTGTCTGTCTAATTTATCTTTATCGGAAGTCATAATACACTTATAGCTATCATTATCAATTATAGCAATATGTTAGCATAAATCTGTCCATATTTCAAGTATAATTTTGTGCTTAAAACGAGAATACTATAAAAAAAGATAATGGCGGTATTCTTTTATGAACGAAACTCTGCAAATCGAACTCCCATCGGATAAACCCGAGGAAAAATATAAAAAACGTATGTCCGAACTGCAAAACATGATGTCAGAGTGTGCTGGCCTGCTGCAGGAGACTAAAAAATCACTCACCATCGTATTCGAGGGACTTGATGCGTCTGGCAAGAGCGGGTGCATCAAAAGGCTCATCCGTGAACTTGACATGAAGCAGTACGACGTATATCCGGTTGCAAAGCCCAGCGAGGAGGAGTATGCGCACCACTACCTTTGGCGCTTTTGGAGAAGCATTCCTTCCTACGGAAGCATCGCGATATTCGACCGAAGCTGGTACGGGCGAGTCCTTGTCGAACGGATTGAGGGGTTGTGTCGTCCCGACGAATGGGGAAGGGCGTATCATGAGATAAACACATTTGAAAAGCAGCTTTTTGACGACGGAAGCATCGTGATAAAATTGTGGCTTGAAGTAAGCGAAGCAGAACAATTGAAACGCTTCAAAAGCCGCATGGAGACGCCCGGTAAGGAGCATAAGCTGACTGACGAGGATTGGCGCAATCGTGCAAAGCGCAGGGAATACGACGCCGCGCGCGACGATATGCTGACCATGACCAATACCATGTACGCTCCATGGCATGTCATTCCCGCAGATAACAAAAGAAACGCCCGCATAGCGGTTGCCGAAACCATTCTTTCATGGGTGGATTTTTTGCTGTAAATCACCTTGACGCTGCTTTTGCCATTTGATATAATAATCATAAATCCAATGAGTATAAAAGTTTTAAGTGAGGTTGATATGACGGGAAAGGTTATTTTTTTAAATGGTGTGACAAGCTGTGGAAAAACGTCGATTGCGTCGTGTATGAAGGAGATGTGCAGAAGCATCATTTATGTCTTTTCAAATGATATTTTTCATGAAATGGTGTCAGATAGAGCCTTCGAAAAACATGAGCAGGGATACTCGCACCTGATTGCTGACTCGATAACTGCGCAGTATTATGCCGCACGCGGTGCCGCTGACGCTGGCTTTACCGTGGTGATTGACGGTATGCTTCTAGATTTACCCGAATACGTCGAGCGTTTCGGGAAACGCAATATTGAATTGGTCCGCGACATTTTTGCAGGGTGCGACTTCACAATGGTGAATATGACATGCCCACCCGATGAGCTGAGAAGACGAAATATTTCCCGTGGTAATCGCGGTGTACGCCAATCTGACGAGCAGCTTGAAGTAATGACGAAAGAATTCCCATGCGACATCAATATCGACGTGATGACAACCATGCCAGATGAATCCGCAGCCATCATTATGCGTTACTGTGGACTCGACTTCGACTGCTTTGGTGAGATGGGAACGGAAAACCGCTTCAATCTTGAAGGATTAGGCAAACAGCAGGCGCTGGCAACTATCGGCAGGGAACGACGCAGGTTCCTCGAAGACATCCTGAACCCGTATTCCGCCAAAATCGACTACTGTGCGGTGCCGGAATTTCCAAAGCCGGGGAAGATGACACCGCCGCTGAAAATTTCGGTTACGATTCAGCAAATCGAACCGGCAGCAGAGGAACTGACAGCACGTGGATACGAAAAAATCGGAATGACATTCGTTAGACGCGGGATAACCGGTGAAATAAAGGAGACTGTGAAGCTGCACGGCGCGGACGATATCCAAATCCACGAACCAATGGACTACCTGTGCCGTACGGTAAGCCTACAAATCGACCGAAAAATGGGAACAGCACACCCCAAGCATCCCGATATGATTTATCCGATAAACTATGGTTATGTGAAAGACGGAATTGAAATGCCAGACGGCGAACCAATTGACGCGTATCTTCTGGAAGTTGAGGATCCTGTGGAAACGTATACCGGCTATGTTTCTGCAGTGATATGCCGCCAAAATGACAATGAAGACAAGCTCGTCGTTGTTCCGGCAGATAATACGAAAAAAAACAGCTTTTTTACCATACGCATGAAGGTAGAATTTGTTGAGCAATATTTCGACAGTGTGTTCTATATGAATGCATTATAACATGAGCTACTGCATCAAAAAAGGTACACGGCATTTTATTTTAAAAAAGAGCGGGGAAAACTTTTAAAGTAAAAGTTTTCCCCGCGAATCGAAAGAATTCACATTATTTAATTGCGTCGATTACGCGCTTTGCAGACTGCATAACATCGTCAAACTGCGCGGGGGTGAGAGACTGCGGACCGTCGCAGAGTGCTGCCGGCGGATTGTTGTGTACCTCAATCATAATGCCGTTTGCGCCAGAAGCGATTGCAGCGAGTGCCATCGGCTTTACAAGACGGGAAAGTCCGGTTGCATGGCTCGGGTCGACGATGACCGGAAGGTGAGACAATTCACGAAGCATCGGGACTGCCGACAGGTCAAGAGTATTTCTTGTGTAGGTTTCGAAGGTACGAATGCCGCGTTCGCAGAGGATGACATTTTCGTTTCCGCCAGCCATGATGTATTCTGCGCTCATCAGCAGTTCCTTGAGTGTGTTAGCAAGACCGCGCTTTAAGAGAATCGGCTTATTGGTGTGGCCCAGCTCTTTAAGCAGTTCGAAG